>CANQBV010000006.1 GCA_947589595.1 uncultured Clostridia bacterium | reverse complement strand
CTGTGTCAACGGAGGACACATCGAACTGACGGCTGTATTTTCCGTAGGAGCGCTCCACCCGGACATATTTTTGCTTTTTGTCCTTTTCCTCATGCTCCGAATGACGCTCAGCGTTAATGGTGAGCGTATTGTCGGAAAGGTCGAGGTGGATATCCTTCTTATCAAAACCCGGCAGATCCGCTTCGAGAACGTAATGGTCGCCCTCGTCGGTAATGTCGGTCTTGAATTCGGCGATGTCGCCGCTGTGGAAGAACGAACCGAACGGCTCGTCAAAGAACTTTCTTTCGAATTCTTCCATTTCACGGAAGGGGTTATAAGCGATTTCACTGTTGTGTCTGCGATAAGGTCTAAGTTCAAACATAATAAATACCTCCATGTGCTTCTGTATTTTATTATGCCCGCCCTTTTCATGTCTATGCCGATGGGGCAGACCCGGAATCGGTTTCAGCGGCCCATTGGACTCTCCATCTTTTCGTTTTCTGTTTGCGTGCCGCTAATCCTGAATGGCCCATGGGACTCACCCTCTTTCCTTTTCTTATGATTATATTGTACCCCTTAAAATCGTCATTTGTGTTACGAATTTTTTAACTGTTTGTAAATATTAGCACTCTGTTGCAGAGAGTGCTAATATTAGTACGACAATCCTTTCTGCGCCTTTCGCGGCGCCCTACACCCCCTTTTTCAACGGGTGGCTATGTTTTGCTGCGTGTTTCAAACTCATTCACTGCAACGCCTCAAGAAGAAGACTGGCTGCGTTCGTTTATTTCCCGGGAAAAGGCGGCAATTTTGGCTTTGCAGAGCGAGAGAAATTCTTTTAATGGAACGGTTACCTGTCTGCCGACCTTGCCGGCGGAACAGGTGATAGAATCCAACCCCTCGCAGGCAGAATCAAAAAAGCAGGGAAACTGTTTTTTCATTCCGATCGGCGAGCAACCGCCGTGGAGATACCCGGTCAGAGGAAAAAGCTCTTTTTGCTTGATCATCGCAATGGATTTTTCTCCGGCGGCACGGGCACAGGCTTTGAGATCCAATTCCCGGTTTACAGGTACCACAAAAACATAATACTTTTTGCTGTCGGAAACAGTGACCAGCGTTTTGAAAGTCGCGTCCGGATCTTCCCCTAAAAGCTTTGCCACCTGCCGCCCGTCTGTAACGGCGGGATCGTAGCTATGTGAGGTATAGGGGATCTTTGCTGCCTCCAAAAGGCGCATGACGTTTGTTTTTTCTTCTTTTGCCACTACTCTTCCCTCAAAAAATCGTCCCTGCCGGCAACAGTACCGCGATAAATGGAATAGCGGTTCTTTTTAAAAACCTGCTGATTTTTTTTCAGCGATTCGGAATGGGCGTTATAAAATTTTTCGGTGTCTTCTTCCTTGCAGAAATAATAGACCTGCAACTGTAATTCCCCATCCCGGTAGGCGTTTAAAATGACAACCTGATCCACACTGTATTCTTCCTGGCTGTTTCCCCTTTGCACCTGCAGATCGACCGTATAGCCCAGATTTTCCAGCTTTTCCTTTGCCTCTTCGGAATTTGGAATCACTGTTTTGCAGGAACAAAGAAAAAGGCACATGGCAAGCAATAGCAGAAGTATTTTCTTTTTCATTCTATTTTCAATCCTTTTATGTAGCGTTCGATATCAAAATCTCGGATTGCTTCCTCCTTTTTTAAGTATAATGGGTGGTGTGGATGACCTTTTTTCAATGAGCATTTTCCTGCGCAAACCCATTTCGCGCCGTAGTCTTTTCCAATCTGAATCATGTCCTGCACGCAGTCCCAAAGATAGGGCCTTTTTTCAATGATCGTCCCCCACGCCGCCCAAATACAGGGCGTATCGGAAAGGCTGAGAATATAGGAAAAGGCTTTCATATTCTGCTTATGAAGAAATGAATTGCACTCTTTTTCCATGTGATTCGGATCGGTAGCGCGCTGCGCGTAAACGTTGAACATAATAAAGGAATCGAACCCGTTTTGCAAAGCAATGCGCTCAACGGATTTTAAGGTGGGATCCAGTGCATCCGGCACGGCGGTAGAGGGATTGATACCAATACAAATCAGCGGCTTTTTTCCGCGTGTTCCCAAAATGTAGCGATATTCGGCGTAAAAATTCGGAACATACAGCCAGCGATCCACCGAATAGTTTTCATTCGGCAGAAGAGAAAGCTCCAAGGCATCTTCAAAAGAAAGAACCTTTAAAAGTGCGGTTTCGGTTTGCGGAATATGCATGAATTTCTCCCTTTTTACACGAAAAAAATTGGCCGTTCAATCCTGTATAAATATCTTACCATACTTTGCAAAATGCCGCAAGAGAAGATGAGAATTTTTTCCTTCCGTTCAAAAAAAAACTTGACTTTTGTCATGTAGATGCTATAATTGAGATGGAAATACCTTACAAATATTTTTCATGAAAAGGAGAACAAAAAATGAAAAAATGGAAATGCACAGTTTGCGGTGAAATCGTAGTTTCAGATACCAGACCGGACGCCTGCCCTCTTTGCAAAGCACCCGGTGAAAAGTTTGTTGAAGTCGTGGAAGAAGAAAGCACTTGGGCGACTGAGCATGTTGTCGATATCAAAGAAGGCGTACCGCAGGAGATCATCGACGGTCTTCGCGCCAACTTTCAGGGCGAATGCTCCGAAGTGGGTATGTATCTGGCCATGTCTCGCGTAGCGTTCCGCGAAGGCTATCCCGAAATCGGTGAATACTGGAGAACCGCCGCTTTTGAAGAAGCAGATCACGCTGCCAGATTTGCTGAAATGCTCGGCGAAGTTGTCACTCCCTCCAGCAAAAAGAACCTGGAAATGAGAGTCGAAGCCGAAAGAGGCGCCTGCGCCGGTAAATTTGAGCTTGCCAAGAAAGCGAAAGCCGCCAACCTCGACGCGATCCACGATACCGTTCACGAAATGGCAAAGGACGAGGCTCGTCACGGCAGAGCTTTTGAAGGGCTGCTGAAGAGATACTTCGGCAAATAAGGAGGATCGGTATGGCAAAATATGTTTGCCCTTGCGGCTACGAGTATGACCCCGCCGTAGGCGATCCCGATAGCGGCATCGCTCCCGGCACGCCGTGGGAAGAAATCCCTGCGGATTGGGTCTGCCCCGTCTGTGGATTGGGAAAAGATTCTTTTGAAAAAGCTTAAATCCCGTGGCACAGCCACCGCGGCAAAGCTTTCAAAAGAGCGCTGAAAAAATTCTTTAAAATATCAACCTTTGAAAACAAAATGCAGGGAAAATTCCCTGCATTTTGTTCTCACTTATCAAAAAATGAATATAAAGCACTTTTGATGGCCACAGGCTATCAAAAGTGCTTTTGTGTTGTTCTTGACAAGATTTTGTGATTCAACCACCCAGGTAGGCTTTCCGGATGCCATCGTCGTTCATGAGCTCCGTTCCCTTCCCGGTTTTGATCATTTGACCGACCTCCAGAACATAGCCGCGATCGGCAATCGCAAGCGCCTGCTTGGCGTTTTGTTCCACCAAAAGAACGGTCGTTCCCAGTTTATTGACGGTGTGGATCATATCGAATATGGTTTTTACATAAAGCGGAGAAAGGCCCATACTCGGTTCATCCAGAAGTAAAAGCCGAGGTTTGGACATCAGCGCACGGCTCATGGCCAGCATTTGCTGTTCACCGCCGGAAAGGGTTCCGGCAATCTGCTTGGCGCGCTCTTTGAGAATGGGAAAGTAGGTGTACATCTCTTCCAAAGAATCGTTGATCTCCGCCTTATTCTTGCGCGTATAAGCACCGAGACGGAGGTTTTCGGTAACGGTTAATTCCTGAAAAATTCTTCTGCCCTCGGGCACTTGCCCGATCCCTTTGGGCACCAGCTTATGCGCGGGGATACGGGTCACGTCCGCACCGTCGAAAAACACGGTACCGCCTGCTTTGGGGATCAGGTTGCAGATCGAATGCATAATCGTGGTTTTCCCAGCGCCGTTGGCGCCGATCAGCGCAACGATCTCACCCTCGTTGACCTCAAAGGAAACATCACGGATCGCGTGGATCAAGCCGTAATAGACTTCTAAATTCTTTACCTCTAATAAAGCCATCTTCTTTTCCTTTCCGCGGGATCAATCGCCCAAATAGGCCTTGATTACTTCAGGATCGTTCAGCACCTCTTCTGCCGTTCCTTGTGCAAGCGTGGTACCGAAATTCAACACGGTGATCTGGTCGCAAAGGCCGCTGACAAATTTCATATCGTGCTCGATCAAGAGAACCGTGATATCAAAGGTATCACGAATGTTGCGGACAGTTTCCATTAACTCCGCCGTTTCATTGGGGTTCATACCGGCAGCCGGTTCATCGAGAAGCAAAAGCTTGGGATTCGTTGCCAACGCGCGGGCAATTTCCAATTTTCTTTGCTTACCGTAGGGCAAATTGCAGGAAAGATTGTTGCGTTCTTCGTATAGATCGAAAATTTTCAGCAGTTCTTTTGCTTTCTCACGCATGGCCTTTTCCTTGCGGAAATGCACGGGCAAACGCAGCATGGAAGCAAATAAGCTGCACTTGAATTCCGGCTGATCGTGCAGCCCCACCATAACGTTGTGGATCACGGACATGTTGTTAAATAAACGAATATTTTGGAAGGTGCGGGCAATTCCCTTGTGGCAAATGGTTTGTTGGGATTTGCCGGTCAATTCCTTTCCGTTCAGGTAAAACCGACCGGTGGTCGGCTTATAAACCCCGGTGAGGATATTAAAAATCGTGGTTTTGCCGGCGCCGTTGGGCCCGACCAGACCGTAGATCTGATTTTTCTCAATTTGAAAATTGACGTGCTGCACCGCTTTCAGACCGCCAAAGGAGATCCCCAAATCCTGAACATCCAGTACGATTTCAGCCATTGTGTTTCTCTCCTTTCCGGTTGGATTCTGCCTGATCGGGCTTATCCGGTTTATCCGGCGTGTAGGCATCCTTTGCATCCAAATCCAGCGAAAGCACTTCATCCATCTTGATTTTGGTAGGAACACGAGCCCAGCTTCCCTCGTCGTCTTTGTCCCTGGCAAAATCCGCAGCAGTCGATTTACGAGTAAAGAGCCGGCGCAGATTGTATTTTTCACGGAAAGAGTTGAGAGCGGGCGCATTGCTGTAAATAACAATGAGGATCAGAATCAACGCATAGAAAAGATTCTGCAAAACGGCGAGATTGCCGGTAAGGATGGTCGCCAGTTTTTCGTTTAAGATCGTGATCAGAGCGGCCGCGAAAATGGAACCGTTCAAAGAGCCCATTCCGCCCAAAACCACCATGACCAGAATTTCTATGGAATAGTTGTAGTCGAAATTGACGCTCTGCACCTTACTCTGGGTGTAGCTGTAAAGCACTCCCGCCACACCCGCAAAAAACGCAGAGATTACAAAGGCGAGCAGCTTATATTTGGTTACGTTGATTCCGGTCGCACGAGCGGCAATTTCGTTGTCGCGGATCGCGGTGATGGCTCTGCCGTGTTTGCTGCGAATGATATTCTGAAAAGCAGCGATCGTCAGCAGTGCGAAGACAAAGGCAATCACGTAAAGAGATTTGTAGCCATAGCGGGGCGTATCCAGACCGAAAGCGCCGCCGAAAGAAGCACGGCTGGAATTCTGGAAAAGAACCATGACGATCTGACCGAACGCCAACGTGACGATCGCCAGGTAGTCCCCTTTCAGGCGCAGTGCCGGAAGCCCGATAATAAACCCGGCCGCCGCCGCGCAAAGACCGCCGACCAGCACTGATAAAATCAGCGCCGGGAGACCATTTCCAAGCTGTTCTACAATAATCGAGGCAAACTTCCCGCCAATATAGGCGCCGATACACATAAAACCGGCGTGACCGAGAGAAAGTTCCCCTAAAAAGCCTACCACAAAGCTCAGCGAGGTCGCTAAGATAATGGCAATGGCGATTTTTTCAAAGATATAAAGATTGGTGCGGCTGATCTTGAAAAACGAGCAAACGATCAGAAAGATAATGATCGCAGCGTAAGCGATATAGTGCTGCCATTTGATTTTTTTCAGTGCCTTCATCCCTTACACCTTCTCTCTGCGTTTCTTGCCTAAAATACCGTTGGGACGAACGAGTAATAGCAAAATCAGAAGCGCAAACTCGATCGCGTCCGTATAGGGGGCAATGGCCGGGAAGGCGTTGAACAAGCACTCGATGACGCCCAAAAGCAAGCCCCCGAGCATGGCGCCGGGAATGGAACCGATACCGCCGATCACCGCCGCCGTAAAAGCCTTGATACCGGGCATGGAACCCATGGTGTTGGAAATGCTCGGATATTTCAAAAGATAAAACGCACCGGCGACAGCCGCCAAGAAAGAGCCGATCAAAAAGGTAACGGTAATGATCCCGTTGACGTTGACTCCCATTAGTTGCGCAGCGCCCCTGTCTTCGGAAACTGCGATCATGGCACGACCAACTTTGGAAAACTTAATAAAGAGGGTCAGCACCGTCATAATGAGAGCCGAGGCCGCTAAAATCAGGAGCGAAGCGATGCTGATGGAAAAAGATCCCACCGTAACCACACCGAAGTTGGCAATAATGACCGTTTTCGGAGCAGAGCCGTAGAGCATTTGCGCAACGCTCTGCAAAAGATAACTGACGCCGATCGCCGTGATCAGTACCGCCAAGGGAGACGCACCGCGCAGAGGCTTGTACGCCAATTTTTCCATCACCACGCCCAAAACCACGCACATCACGCAAGCCGCCGCAATGGCAAGAAGCGGATGCCCGGTCATCGTGAAAAAGACGTAGATCGTATAGCCGCCCACCATAATAATATCGCCGTGGGCGAAATTCAGCATTTTTGCAATGCCGTAAACCATGGTGTAACCAAGCGCGATCAGCGCATAAACGCCGCCGAGGCTCAGTCCGTTGATCAGAATACTGATAAATTCCATGCTTTTTTCCTTGTTTAAATTTGCAAAGAATGCCGAAGGGGAAAAAATTCCCCATCGGCAATTCTTTATGAAAGAGATTCGCTATCGAAAACAGGTGTTTAGTCCGCAGTTTTTACAACGTACTTGGTCGCTGCTTTTTCTACGTAGCCGTAGCCGGTTTCAGCACGGTTCCACTTCATATCGGTACCGGTAGCGCCGGAGAAAGTGAAGTCTCCGTCAAACTGAGCAGTGAGAAGGTCGCAAAGATCAGAAGCGGACATGGTCACGCTGAGCTTATCTTCACCAATCGCCTTCATGGCTTCATAGATCGCATAGACGCAGTCATAAGCGCCGGCAGCAAACTGGCTGGGGGCTTCGCCATACTTTGTGGTGTACTTCTTCACAAATTCGCCGGAAGCGCCTTCGGTAGCGGCGGAGTTGAAGTGAGAAAGATACGAAACTTCCTGCGGAATGCTGTTGATGTCGAAGCCTTCAATAGCGTCGATCCCGTCAAGACCGTCGCAGCCGTAGTAAACCTTCATGTTGTTTTCCGCACCGTTTGCCTGGATCATGAACTGAGAAGCGGGGGTGTAGTAAATGGGAAGGAAGATGAATTCGCAATTCTTCAAAGTGTTGATCTGAGAGGAGAAATCGGTAGCGCCTTCCGTGAAACTCGCGGAAACCACGGTTACGGAAGAATTCAGGTTTTCGGTGAACTGGTTGTAAATTCCTTCGGAATAGTTATCGCCGGAGGTGTAGAGAACGCCAATCGTCTTGCCGGCAAAGTTTTCGTTCACGTAAAGAGCGGCAGCCTTCCCCTGGTTACCATCGGCAAAGCACATTTGATAGCCGTTGGATTCGGAAGGAATTTCGTCATTCGAACCGGAGGGCGTAATGAAGAACACATTGTCTTCTTTGGAAAGCGCTTTGAATTCAGCGCAGGGGCCGGAGGTTACGCAGCCCAGAGAAACCTGCATGCCCTGTTCCAGCATATTGGCGTAACCGGTGGCAACGCGGGAGGGGTCGTGCTGGTCGTCATAGGAGATCAGCGAGAACTGAATGCCAAACAGGCCGCCGTTGGCGTTGATTTCTTCAACTGCCAGCTTTGCAGCGTTTTCAACGGCGATTCCATACTGAGAAGCGCCGCCGGTCAGCGGGCCGGAAAGACCGATTACGAAGGTGGTGTTGTTTGCAGTGTAGGAATCGCCGGACTTTTTGCCCTGATTTCCACAGGAGACAAAAGCGCAAGCGAGCATGACAACTGCAAGAGCAAGACACAAAATCTTCTTGGAGTTTTTCATGTTACTACCTCATATAAAATTTTATTTATTTTAAGTTCGCAATGGAAGCTTAAAACCAAGAATAAGTTTTTATAAGAAAAACTTTACAAAATAAAATATACATTCATTATAGCAATTTGTTCAGAAAATGTCAATCGAATCTTTTTCACAAACGGAAAATCGTTTTTTCCTCGTTTTTTTAACAAATTGCATAATTTTCTACAAAAAATCCGTGCATTTTAACAAATAACGCCGCCGCCAACGACCAAATCGTTGTCGTAGAGAACCACGGCCTGCCCTTTGGTAACAGCACGCTGCGGCGCTTCAAAAACAATTTTCAGGGTATTTTCATCGGGCTGGGAAACGGTTGCCCACTCTTCTTTCTGGCGGTAGCGCACCTTCGCTTTCAGGCGCACGTTTCCGTCTATTTTCGGAACCGAGATCAGGTTGATATCCGTTGCCAGAACCTCGCGGGAAAAAAGGTCTTCGTTTTTTCCCAGCACGACCTGATTTTCCTGCGGATCTACCTTGCAAACATAGGCCGGTTCCTGCAACGCGATCCCCAGTCCCTTGCGCTGTCCTACGGTGTAGCGGATGATGCCCTTGTGGGTGCCAAGGACGTTTCCGTCCCTGTCCACAAAATTCCCGGAGGGATACTTTTTATTGCGATATTTTTCAATAAAATCAGCGTAGCTTCCCTCGGTGACAAAGCAGATATCCTGGCTGTCGGGCTTTTCGGCGTTGATGAAACCTGCCCGATCTGCAATTTGGCGCACTTCGTTCTTTGTCAATTCCCCCAGCGGAAACAAGGTATGTGCCAATTGCTCCTGCGTAAGAGAATACAGCACATAGCTTTGATCCTTGGAAGGATCGAGCGCTTTTTTCAAAAGATATCTTCCGGATCCTTCGTCCTTTTCAATGCGCGCGTAATGACCTGTCACCACAAAATCGCAAGCCAATTCCTGCGCACGCAGGTAAAGCTTGGAAAATTTCAGATACCGGTTGCAGTCAATGCAGGGATTCGGCGTTCTGCCGTTCTCGTAAGCTTCCACAAAACGGTCAATGACTTCTTCCCGAAAGCGATCGGTAAAATTGAACACGTAATACGGGATTCCGATCCGGGACGCCACGCTGCGGGCGTCTTCCACATCGTCGAGCGAGCAGCAGGAGTGCGCGCGGGAAATGCCCACGTCGTCGTTCCCGAAAAGCTTCATGGTCACGCCGATGCAGGAAAATCCTTTTTCGTGCATCAAAAGCGCCGCTACGCTGGAGTCAACGCCCCCGCTCATGGCAATGAGGGCTTTCGAATTTTCTTTCATGCCGTCTGCCAACTTGAATCAATAAAATACCGTTTTACTCTTTTGGAGATATCGCAAACGATCTCATACCCGATGGTGCCCACCATCTGAGCCATATCGTCCGCCGTCAGCACCTCGCTGCCGCTTCTGCCGATCAGTACCACTTCGGTTCCCAAGGAAACGTTTTCGATTTCGCTGACATCCACCATAAACTGATCCATACAGACCCGCCCTACGATCGGCGCTTTTTTACCGTGAATGAGCACATACCCCCGGTTGGAGAGCAGACGGTGGTACCCATCTGCATAGCCGGTGGTGACCGTTGCGATCCGCATGGTTTGATTCGCGCGATAGGCTCTGCCGTAACCGACGGTATCGCCTTTGGAAATTTCTTTCACCATTGAGACCACGGATTTCCATTCCAATACCGGCTCGATCCCCTCGGGAAGCGTATTGGCAAAATCGGGTTTCAGCCCGTAGAGAACAATCCCCAAACGGGAAAAGCAGCTGAATTCGCTGTCGTGCCAAAGACCGCCGGCGGAGTTCATACAGTGGCAGTACGGAAGCTGCAGATCCCCTATCCGCTTGACAACCGCTTCATAAAGCTGAATTTGCTTTTTCGTAAAGTCGATCGCTTCCGGCGTTTCGGTATCCGCCACGCAGAGGTGGGTAAAGACGCCGGTCAGAGTGAGAAGCGCTGCATATTTCCGGATCGCCCGTTCGCAATTTTCGGGGTCGTCCGCGTTCAGCCCGATCCTGCGCATCCCGGTATCTAAAGCGAACTGCGCTTTCACGGCAAAACCGCTTTTGGCAAGCGCCTCTGCATATTCTTCCGATACCAGTGCTTGTGTGATTTCGTTTTCAAAAAGAGCCTGTGCCTGATCCACCGGGGTGTAGCCCAAAATCAGAATTTGCCCCTTGATTCCCGCATGGCGCAGCTTCAGCGCTTCTTCGCTGTTGGAGACGGCAAAATCCGTACAGCCCAATTCACTCAAAGCCTTTGCGGTTTCCACATCCCCATGGCCGTAAGCGTCTGCTTTGACGACCGCCATAATCTTTCGCCCGGCAGGCTGCAGGGATTGATAAATGGTATAATTTTTCCTGAGAGCGGAAAGATTGATCTCCGTCCAGGATCTCTTTAATTTCTGTTCCATATTCCCTCTTACTTCAATCAATCAGTTTCCGGCATTCCATATAATACCGTTTTTCTTCCGCATGTCCCATGGAAAAGGTTTTGCGCGGCAAATGCCCGCCGGCGCGGATCCCGGCGAAAAAGGAATCCTTGGGAATGCTTTGCAAAAGAATTCCAACCGTGTTTTCCGCCCTTGCCAAATCGAGCACGGTTTTTTCTCCGTGAATATAATCGATCCCGGTATCCGGGTGCTCTGCGAGGTACCGATCCAAGAAGCTCTGCAGCAGCGCCACCGGCAAAAGGCCGCCCGCATTTTCCAATCGGAAGCCGACCCTGCTGCCGTCGGCAACGAAAACAATTTCTTCGCCGGGCACGAGTCCGATTCCCTGTGAGCGCGCATAGGCTTTTAGGCCCTCAATCAGCGGTTCGGCACAGCAGCGGAACAGCACACGGTGAATCGCTTCAAACAGGATTGCCGGAGAATGAAGATTGACGATCTCGGCCAGAGCATAGCGCGCCGGGTGGAAATTCTGCTTTTCCTTCGGCAATTCTTTTTTGATGTTTTCCCAGCAAATTTTAGCGGTTGCCAAAGAATGGTTGCCGTCGCCGACTGCATATAAAAACCCTTCGGATTTCTTCTCCAAATTCAATAAAGCGCGGGAAAGCCGCTCCTTTTCCGCCTCGGAAGTGACTCCCCAGCCGCGCAGATGGCCGCCGTTCATCATAAGTTCAAAGTCGTAGAGCGGTTTTTCCTGAGCTTTTTCCTGTACAAGCGGCTCGATCACCGAACATTCGGGGTCGTCGATCAGTACCATTACATGCGGCAATTCCAAAGAGGCGCCCTCGCGGATTTTCACGCGCGGCGGCAAACGATCTGCCACGGTATCCTCCGTTGCGCGCGTGAGAAGCTTCCCGGTTGTAAAATCGTAGCACTCCAGATCAAGCGCAGCGACAAGCCCCAGCCTTTTGCCGGAAACCGTGGTTCTCTCTACAGCGAGAAAGCCGTTTTCCACCCGTTTTTGAAGAATGCCCTCTTGCAGGTACTTTTTCATGGTGGCGTTGATGTTTTCCGTCGGATCGCCCTGATCTAAAAACGCTTCCGGCTGCATCAAATGCAAAGCCGACGGCGCTTCGCCGACCAATGCCTCGACTTCCTTCCAGTATTCGGGCTGAGAGGTAAACTGGTCGCAGGCAATAACCGCCCACTTTTCTGGCGAAAGATCTTCGCGCGGGAGAAGAATATCGGATGCGGCAACGCCGGGAAAATGTGACATAGCAAAGCTCCTCTGAAATCATTTTTCTCAGCATAGCACAAAATTCCTTCAAAATCAATCCCTTTTTGACAAAACAAAAGTGCTCCGAAGCCCTTCGGAACACTTTTCAACAGTCCAGTGCACGCTTTGCTTGCAACCTCAGCAAAGGCCGGTTTTGATCTCTTATCCAAAAAACTTTTCTTCCAGCATCAGGCACCAGCAATGATAGATCGGCAGGTGCAGTTCCTGAATCTTATAGGTTACGGTTTCCGGAACCATCACCGCCGCGTCAGAAGCCGCTGCCAGCTCTTTGCCGCCGGCGCCGGTAAGCCCGACGACCTTCATTCCCATGGCTCTGGCAACTACAGTCGCAGCCAAAACGTTTTCGCTTTTACCGGAGGTGGAGATCCCCAGAAAAACATCCCCTTTTCTTCCAAGTCCCAAAAGCTGCTGCGCATAGACGCTCGTTCCGTCCACATCGTTCAAAAAAGCCGTCGGAAGCGCCGACTGCCCAACCAGCGGAATCGCCGCAAGTCCCTGTTCAAGACGATCTGCCAGCTTTTTTCCGCGAACCGGATCCGTCTTGATCAGCGCTTCCGCGAATTCCGGCGTAACCGGCCGCGGAATACAAAAGCTTTTCATCAATTCCGCCGCAATATGCTCGGAATCAGACGCCGAACCGCCGTTGCCGGCAATCAAAAGCTTGCCGTCTTTTTCATACGCTTCTTCCAGTACCCAATAGGCGCTGATTATATCCTGCTTGATCGGTACAAGAACCGGGTAGCGCTCCATCAGCAGATCGATATGTTTTTCAAGTTTTTTCTCCAAGGTTCGCATGGTCAATCTTTCCTTTCCTATTGCTCAAAATATCGTATCGACGAATTGCAGCGGGCTTTCGACGCACAAATCCTGCCCAAAATTTTCATTGCCGATCAGGGCCGTTCGGCAGCCGCCTGCCGCCCCGGCAAGGATATCGTTTTCCCGGTCACCGACCATTCAGGACTAACTCAGATCGATATGAAAATCCCTTCTTGCCCGCAGTGCTATGAATAACATCATCTTTGCATTTTTTAATGGGAAACAATTTTCCTAATTTCATAAAGATCGTTTTTACTATACCACCTGAATCCCTATTTTGTCAATCAAGCATTGCGCAACTTTGTAGGATTACAATTGATCATTGACAAACCTACACTGTTTTTATATTTTTTCTTCGTGCACTCTTGACTTTTTTTCTGATCTGTGTTAGAATCCTTGTCGTGGCTTTTCGAGATATGGAGGTATAGCTCAGCTGGTTAGAGCATTCGCTTGACGTGCGAAAGGTCTTGGGTTCGAATCCCTATGCCTCCACCATTTTCTTTCAGTGCACTTTTTCCCATCGCTTCGGAGGCGTAGCTCAGTTGGTTAGAGCGTTCGGTTCACATCCGAGAGGTCCAGGGTTCGAGCCCCCGCGTCTCCACCAGAAAAACCCGATTGCTTTCGCAATCGGGTTTTTCAACGAAATCCACCCTTTATCCTATCGATCCGACCCTTTTACAAATTGACGTAAAAAAGCAAAATATTGGCGCGCCGTCGGGTGTATCCGGTCGCCGTTGAACGCCGGACATCCGTTCCGGGTGCCACTGCACGGCAAAGATCGGCAAAGACTCATGCGCGATTCCTTCGATCACGCCGTCTGCCCATTGCACGGCAGTAAGCCCCTGCCCCAGCCGGTCGATCGCCTGGTGATGGGCGCTGTTGGTGATCATAGAATTGCCGTAAAGCGGATAAAGAAAGCTCTCTTTTATCATTTCGGTTTCGTGGATTTGGTCTTTTCCTTCTTTTTGCACATGACAAGAAGCGTTTGGCAGATGCTGAATCAAATTGCCGCCAAAGGCCACGTTGATTACCTGTAACCCCCGGCAGATCCCCAAAACCGGTTTTTTCGCTTTCACAAATTGATTTAACAGTTCAAATTCCCTCTCGTCCCTTTGCGGATCGATATTCATGCATTTTTCATTGGTTTGCCGATAACGTTCCGGTTCGATATCTCCGCCGCCGCAAAGGATCAGACCGTCAAACCCGGCATCACAACTCCCGGGTTCGGCAAGAAACGGTTCCCCGCCGCCCAGCAAAACAGCATTTCGATAGTTTTCTTCTTTTCCTTTGGCGGATAACAAAATTTTCGGCTTCAAAGGCGCTTCTCCTTCGTTCTGTTTTCCTTTTATCATCATACTCTTTGTTCCCGGATCCGTTCCCGATACAAAAATTCCCTTGAAATCTGTCTGCAGAATTCAAGGGAATTTTTATGTAAGCATGATTTTCTTCTTGTTTTATGCGCTGCACACCAGAAAAATAAGCTCTCTGAAATCCCTTCCTCTACTTATGTTCAATCAAATTTTCCGCAAGCCTGCAAATATCGTCTGCCGCGGAAGGGTTGATCCGCCTTTTTTGGCAAGCGATCATGGATGAACTGACACTTTCGTTTGTCAGGATTTTTTCCATTTCCCGCAAAATGTTTTCGGTGATGTTCCCGTAGATACTCATACCGTTCCTGCTGAAGTACCGGGCGTTGTAGTTTTCGCATCCGGGAATGGGCGAGGTATGTAGAACCGGGATGCCGCACACCGCCGCCTCGGTAGAGGAAAGGCCACCCGGCTTGGTAATGAAAAAATCGCTCGCTTTCATATAAGATGCCATGTCGTCGGTATAGCCGACAACGGTTATCCCGGGGTCGTTTTGTGCATTCAGCTTTTCATACAGAGCCTTATGGCTGCCGCAAACAATAATAAGTCCGATCTCTTTTTTATCGGCAAAATAGGAGCGGAGCTTTGCGATTGCTTTTTCTATTTTACCGCCGCCCATGCTGCCGCCGGCAACCAGGATATACTTTTTGTTTTCTTCAAGGCCTAAGCGCTTTTTCACCGCGTTTCGGTTTTCGTTCTCCGAAAATTCACTGTGCGTAGGAATGCCGAAAGGATAAATTTTTTCTTCGGGGATCCCTCTGCCGATAAAGTCGGAAGCCAGATCCTCTGCCGGAATCACATACGCATCGCACTCGGTTTCTTCAGTAAACGGAGTACAGACATAATCGGTAGCCACAAAGATCATCTTCGGCACTGCGATCCCGTGCCGTTTCATATTTGTCAAAATCTCGGCCGGAAACAGGTGCGTCATGATCGCAATATCATAATGATTCTTTGCAATATACTCCTGCAGAACGGCGTTCATAGCGTGATTGGCAAAATAGACCGGCGAACGAAACGGCAGATGCTGATAGGCTTTTCCAATCTTATAAACGGCGCCAAAGGTTCGCGGGGTGTGGCGGGCGGTTGCAATATAGGTTTTATTAATCCCGTTTGCAAGGCGATCGCTTTTCAGCGTATACGGATTGAGCAATTCGGCATTGTGTCCGCGCCTAAGCATTGCTTCTATAACGGCTTTGGCAGCGGAATCATGCCCTCCGCCTGTTCCACAGGATAGTATCAGCGAATCCATGCAAATCTCACTTTCATTTTTTCTCTTACTTCTTTACTAAGATGCAGCCGGAAACAGACGGCAAAAGCAATCATAAGAAATCCGATACACACGCCGATTTCCGCTTTCAGCAGAACTAAGGAAAAAAGGGTGCCTATGTAGGCGAAAATCGTTCGATAGAAATGGGGCGATATCCGAAAAATAACGGAGAAAAAGATAAAAAAACCAGCAAATAGGCAAAACGGCAATAAATAAGGAAAAAGCCCCAAAAGAACGCCAAAGGTCACGGCGATTCCTTTTCCGCCCTGCAGTCGATTGAAGATCGGAAAAATATGGCCGACTACCGGCGCTGCCAGCACCAAAGCAAATTTCCAGCCCATTTCGGAAACCGTCATCGAACACGTACTCAAATAAACGGGAAGAGCGCCTTTCAGCAAATCACCGCACAGTGTACAGGTCCCACACCAAAATCCGCCGTATTGAAACGCGTTTGCGGCTCCGGGATTGTGGTCTTTACTCCGTTCCAAAACATCGCTTTTTTGAAAAATTTTGCTGAATACCTTGGCAAATAATATGCTTCCGCAAAAATAGCCGATCAGAGAAAAAAGTAAGACTCTAGCCATTGCTGCATCACCTCAAATGCAAAATTTCATTTTTGAAAGAAAACAAGTAATAGCGTTTGCCTCTCTGCTTTAGTTGCAAAAAGCACTTGGTGTTACTGCCAAGTGCTTTTTGCTGGTGGGGGAAGATGGATTCGAACCATCGAAGTCAGTGACAACAGATTTACAGTCTGCCCCCTTTGGCCGCTCGGGAATTCCCCCTATTCAATTGGGCTGCAAGCTTGACGTTGGTGGAGCTGGTGAAGGGACTTGAACCCCCAACCTGCTGATTACAAATCAGCTGCTCTGCCAATTGAGCTACACCAGCGTAACTCACCTGCAACGCAGTTTATCTTATCACAGCGTCATTTTTTTGTCAAGTCCTTTTTCGAAATTTTAGAAGTTTTCGGATATGGTGCAGAAAAATGATTTCATACTTGAAATGAATAGCGTTTCTGTGGTACAATAATATGAAAGAGATTTGAAAAGGAGCGGGCTATGGAAAAAGATGAATTCTGGTCGGTAGACCGCTTGCTCCCCAAAATCAGAAGTAAAAAAAGCCATGATCTGTCGGAAAAGGGCGCGGAGATTGCCGGGCTTTTTGCGGCGCCTCTTCCCTTTCGCGCCGGTGAGAAAATTTTTTGCAAAAACTCCCGCATTATCCGGTCGTACCAATTTATCTATTTTCAAAATCCCGCCGAAGCTCCATTGGAAGCGCCCTTTGTTTCCGTTTTGGAAAGCGCTGTCCGAAATCGGGAAAAAAGGGTGGTCGGCTTTGCTGAGATCATCTCTTACTGCGCCGCGATGATCAACCGGGAAAATTCCGAGCAGGCGGCATTGGAGGATTTTCTGTGGCTCTGGGAAACCTACCGGGGCGATTTTGCACTGGCGGACAAGTTTTTCTGCGATCTTGTCTGCGATTTTTGCCTGTATTACGGTCTTGATTTTCCCTTTGAGCGGCTTTCTCCGCTTTTATGTACCTCGCAGCTTGCCGTGAAGCCGTTTCTGTTTAACCTGTTTTTGTTTGATTACCTTTTTACACCCTCGCATCGCTTAAACCGGCAGGAAATTGAATTTATTCTGAAAAACGTAACCAAAACCGGGTATCGCGCCACGAAAGCCTACCATTCCAACGCGCGCTTTGCCGGTCTGTGCGAGGAAATTGTTTTCCAATGCTTTTCCAAAGGACTGATGCAGAGAACAGATCTAAACGAAAATCTGTTTCATATTCAGATCCCTTCCGAAGTAAAAACAACGCGAAAGCTGTTCCCGCAAATTCCGATTGGGAAAGAGGGGGAAGTGCGCGTCACGCTCATTTTTATTCCCATGCTGTATGACGAAAATATCCGCGAACGGTGCGATGCGCTTTTGCGGTATATTGAAAACCGCATCCGCGAGATGCTGAAGCTGAAAAACAGCCTCACCCGCATTCCCATCTCCCCGCTGCACAAGAGCTTTATCGAAAGTATTTTAGCGCCGTACGAGGTTCAGACGGCATCGTTTCGGAAGCAAGCCGAGATCAGTACGGAAAAGCCCGATTTTGTTCCTCGGAAAATTGAAGTGGATATTGCAAAAGCAATCGACATTGAAGAAGAATCCTGGGGCGTTACAAAAGAATTGACCGAAAGCTTTTTAAGTGGTGAAACCGAGCTTGTCGCAATCGGCGCAGCGCAGGACGAAGAATTTGATCGAAAATATGCCGCCGAGCTTGAAAAAATAGAAAAGCCTCAAAGTGAAGCCGGTGAGATCGATCTTTTTTGGGAATTTGCCGCTGCTCTCACCCCGGAGGAAGAACGCCTTCTGGATCTGCTTTTATACCACACGTCCGAAGAAGCCCGCGCTTACGCCTTTTCGATCGGGCAGTTTTTTGAAGGGATGCTTGCTGCGATCAACGCCAAAGCGCAGGATACGGTTGAGGACGTGATCTGCAGCGCCGGCGGCAAGCTGTTTGAAGAATATATTCCGATTTTGAAAACCGTATTTTTACCGAAGGAAGGAGACGCCCATGGAACAGGAAAAAATTAAAATCCCCAAACGAATCCTGGGAACGCTTTTGAATTCCGCCGGCGCCGGCGTGGTACCGCGGCAGGGGCTGGAATATATTGCGATCGGCCGCGAGGAGGAGATCCGCGCCATTCTGCGCGATTTGGAAAACATTTCGCTCGGGATGGGTGCGTTTCGGTTTTTGGTAGGAAAATACGGCAGCGGCAAAAGCTTTCTGATCGGCCTGATCCGTGCCAACGCGCTGGAACGCGGCTTTATTTGCGCGGATTCGGATCTGACGCCGGAACGCCGCTTCCACGGGACAAGCGGGCAAGGGATTGCTACTTTCCGCGAACTGATGCGCAACCTCGCCTGCAAAGCCATGCCGGACGGCGGTGCGCTCACCGCAATCCTGACCGGTTGGTTTGCCGCCCTGCAGCAAAAGGGCATTTTGGAAGAAAAGCTGTCGCCGGAAAGCGCCGAGCTGGCTGAATTTGTGCAGAGAGAAATTTTTACCGTTTCCGAAAAGCTGCGCGGCTTTGTAAACGGATTTGACTTTGCCAAGGTTTTAAATTTGTATTACCTCGGCTATAAGCAGCAAAACGACGAGCTTTGCGAGGACGCGCTGCGCTGGCTGCGCGGTGAATTTGCCACCAAAACGCAGGCGCGCGCTTCTCTTTTGAAAATCGGAACCATTGTGGACGACCAGAATTGGTATGACGTTCTAAAGCTATACGCACAGTTTTTCCGCGCGATCGGCTATCAGGGCTTTTGCATTTTCTTTGATGAATGCGTAAATCTCTACAAAATTCCCAACCGGATTTCCCGGGAAAACAACTATGAAAAGATTCTTGCCATGTTCAACGACACCATGCAGGGCAAGGCCGAGGGCGTGGGGATCTTTTTGGGCGCGACGCCGCAGCTGATAGAAGATCCGCGGCGCGGCATTTTCAGCTACGAAGCCCTAAAGAGCCGCCTTGTCCCCGGAAAATTTATTCCGTTCGGCAAGCAGAATCTGCTCTCACCGCTGATATATCTGCAGCGGCTGAATGACAATGAACTGTTTGCCCTTTGTAAAAGACTGATTCTTTTGCATTCCTCCTATTACAACTATCAGCCGAAGCTTGAAAATGAGGATATTCTGGCGTTTTTACAGGTAGCGCTGGATAAAATGGGCGCGAATGAAATGATTACCCCGCGTGAGGTAACCCGTGATTTTCTCAATATTTTGGATCTGATGTTTACGGACCCGGAAGCGAAATTTACCGATCTGATCGGTCTGAAAATGGAAAACGAAAACGCCGCTTCCGAAAACGAAGAGGATTCCTTTTTTGATTTGAGTGAGATACAGCTATGAAAAGCAGCCTTGATCAAAAAGCGCAGGCGGTGTTTTCCCGTTTTTCTCCGTTTATCCAGGACTATATTTACCGTTCCGGTTGGACGGAGCTGCGCCGGGTACAGGTAGAAGCGGCGGAGGTTTTGTTTTTCAAAGAAGATAACCTTTTGCTCTGCTCCGAAACCTCTTCCGGCAAAACGGAAGCCGCCTTTTTCCCCATTCTTTCCCAAATGCAGGAGGCCGGGCCGGAAAACTGCATGGCGCTTTATATTTCTCCCTTAAAATCCCTGATCAACAATCAGTTTTCCCGCATGGAAGATCTTTTGCAGGAAAGCGGAATGCCGGTTTTTCGCTGGCACGGAGACGTCAGCCGGAGCCACAAGGAAAAATTTTTGAAAAAGCCGGAGGGACTCCTGCAAATCACGCCGGAATCCCTGGAAAGTATGCTGTGCCGTCGCGCGAATGATATTCCGCGGCTTTTCGGCAATGTGCAGTATATCATCCTGGATGAAATTCATGCGCTGATGGGATCGGATCGCGGCAATCAGATTTTGTGTCAACTGCAGCGGATCGCCCGGCTGTGCGGGTTTTCCGCCCGAAGGATCGCTCTTTCCGCAACGATCGGCAATCCCGATGGCGTGGCAGAATGGCTGAGTGAGGGCAGCGGCAGACCGACAAAAACAATTGTTGTCCCCAAGGACAGTATTTCCTGGAAATTGGGGTTGGAGCATTTCTATACCACGGAAAAAGACGAAGTAGTGGACGCCGCCAGCGAATTTATCTACAAAGCTTCAAAAGGCGCAAAGTGCGTGGTGTTTTCCAACTCACGCGAGGAAACCGAGGAAATTACCGCGACCTTGCGGCAAATTGCGCGCAAAAAAAATGAGATCGACCGTTTCTATATTCACCACGGCAATCTTTCCGGCGCGATCCGCGAGGAAACCGAGGACGCGCTGAAAAACAAGGCCGAAGCGATCACCGCTTGTGCGACGGTCACACTGGAATTGGGAATCGACATTGGAGAATTAAAGCGCATTCTCAATCAGGGCTCGCCGACTTCGGTTTCCGGGTTTCTGCAGCGGCTGGGACGAAGCGGCCGCCGGGGAGAAGACCCGGAAATGTTGATGATCTTCCGCGAGGAAGAACCCTTGCCGAACGCGCCGATCTACCAGATCATTCCCTGGGAGCTTTTGCAGGCGATTGCGATCATTGAACTGTACTTAAAAGAACGCTGGGTAGAGCCGGTGCGCAGCAAACCGCAGCCAATGAGCCTTTTATTCCATCAAACGCTTTCGCTTCTGGCTTCCAAAGGCTCGCTTTCGGCACCGCGTCTGGCAAAAGAGATCCTGACGCTGCCGCCGTTTTCTCATATTTCCGAGGAAGATTACCGTGAGCTTTTGATTGATATGCTGAAAAAAGACTTTCTGGAAAGAACCGAGGAAAAAGAGCTGATTTGCGGGCTGAAAGCGGAAAAGCTTTTGAATTCCTTTAAATTCTATGCCGTTTTTAAGGACAGCGAGGATTTTACGGTGCGCTGCGGTTCCGAGGAGATCGGCACTATTTCCTCTACCCCTCCGGTCGGCGAACGCTTTGCACTGGCGGGCAGAGTTTGGGAGGTGGAGGAAGTAAACGTCCAGAATCGCCTGATTTATGTGAAAGGCGTTGAGGGAAAAATGAAGATTTCCTGGCCGGGCGACAGCGGCGAGATCCACACCCGCATATTGGAAAAAATGCGCGAAGTGCTGACAGGCGAGGAGGAATACCCCTATTTGCTGCCCAATGCCAAAGAGCGCCTACGCAAGGCCCGTCAGCTTGCCCGGAACACAGGGCTTTGCAAAAAGAGCTTTCTTTCCCTTTGGGGAGACAGTTTTGTCTTTTTCCCATGGCTGGGAACTCGTGCTTTCCGCACGGTCAAGCGCATATTACAGCGCGGCTGCGGCGGCAGAATCGTTTTGAGCAAAATCGAAAGCGGCGGCTGCTATTACCTCACTTTCCGCATGGAAAACAAAACGCCCGCCGATTTGATCGGCGCGCTGGAGGAGTATTTGGAAGCGGGAGAATTTTCTCTTTCTTCTCTCATCAGCAAAACAGAATACCCGGTATTTGACAAATACGACGCGTATCTGCCGCAAAAGCTTTTGCAGAAGGCCTATGCGGAAAACTACCTGGAGGTGCAGGAAGTAGAAGACAAAATCTGTAGGCTGAAAAAGGAAAGAATGTAAAATGAAAGCGCTTTTAGAGGAATTTTACACCCTTCGCGACCCTGCCTATCGTGATTTTCATAAAAAGCTGATTCCAAACGTCGATCCGGACAGAATCCTGGGCGTCCGCACACCGGAAATCCGGAAATTTGCCAAGAAAATCTACGGCACGCCGGAGGCAGAGGAATTTTTGCAAACGCTTCCCCATTTTTACTATGATGAAAATAATCTGCACGGCGCGCTGATCGAACGGATACGCGATTTTGACGCTTGCCTGCAAGCGGTGGAAACCTTTTTGCCGTATGTCGATAACTGGGCGACCTGCGATCTGCTGGCGCCAAAGGCACTGAAAAAAGATCCGGCGCGTTTAGAACTGGCGGCGAACCGCTTTTTGGATGCCGAGCACCCTTATACGGTGCGGTTCGGGATCGGGCTTTTTCTGCGGTATTTTCTGAATGGCAATTTCAAGGAAGACAGTATGGCGAGAATTGCCGCCATTCGTTCGGATGAATATTATGTCAATATGATGATCGCCTGGTATTTTGCCACGGCGCTGTGCAAGCAAAAAGAAGCGGCACTCCCCTATTTGACCGAAAAGAAATTACCGAAATGGATTCACAATAAAGCCATTCAGAAGGCCGTGGAAAGCTACCGCATTCCGGCAGAGGAAAAAGCCTGCTATCGAACCCTGAAAATCAAGTAAAAATCCGAATCAAGCTCTTGTAACTGCAAAAAAACGCTGTTTTTCCAAAGGAAAACAGCGTTTTTGGCTTTTACAGAGTGGTGTCGCCGTTGAAGCTGATCGCCTGGGCGGTGAGCACCCCCTCCATTTCGGAAAGGGTATCCACCAGAGCCAGAGCCTTCGGGGCAAGGCGCACTTCGATACACAGTTCAATCGCATCCGCCGAAGCGATTTTGGAACGGATTTTCGATTTCGGCAAAGATAAAACCGCATTCTGCACCTCGTCTTTCGCGCTCGGCAAATAGCGTACCATTAAAAGATACGGAACTGCCTTGATTTTTTTCGCCGTCAAGTACAAAAGCAGATACAAAAGCCCGAGAGCGACATTGGTAATGATGGAAATATAGATCAGCCCTGCGCCCGCCATAATGCCGATGCATATGGACCAAAACATAAAAACCGTATCGTTGGGTTCCTTGACTGCGGTACGAAAGCGTACGATTGAGAGCGCCCCCACCATGCCGAGCGAAAGCATGAGATTGGTGGTCACGGTCATGATAATCACGCTGGTCACCATAGCGGCTAAAACAAGAGAGAAGCAATAGCTTTTACTGAACACCACGCCCTGGTAGGTAATCCGGTAAACCAGCACCGCAAAGAGCGAGAGGAAAAACGCCACCAAAAGCCCGCTGGCGATGCGGTCGCCGGACATGGCGGTCTGCATTTCATCGAGAAACGTATCTCGGAAAAAATTGATTACGGTTTGCATAGACATCCTTTCTAAAACAGCATTTCACAGCATTTGCAGTATTTGGAAATAGCGGCGCCGACTGCCGGAATATCGGCCAGCAGCGCGCGCGCCAACGGCGGCAGAACGCCGTCAAACTTCACTTCTAAAATCACCTGTTGCGGCTCCAGTACAGGAATCGCCGGCTGCGAGAAATCAAAAAGCGAGCCCCGGAAGGCGGTCTCGGTGACGTTGCTGTCAAGAGTGATGCGCAGATTGCTTGAAGAATACAGAAACGCGCGGCGGGTGTAGTCCACAAAAACAAGCGGCGATAATTTTTCGAACCGTGCACGGGCGGCAAACTCGCAAAGCAGGGACTTTTCGGAATTCAGGAGAAATTCGCTGTCTCCCCGTACCAGACGCTCGGCTTCCCCACGGGAAAGGCTTTCGCCGGTCTTTAGAATTTTATCCCCGACTTTTTTCTTTTTTTCCAGCTGAATAAAGGAATCGGATCGGTTATAAAAACGAATGCGGTATTTTTCCCGGTCGGCAACGCCGGAAAGCTTATCAAAATAGGCTTGCCGCTGCGGATTATCAAAATATAGGCTGCGGATGCGATAGGCGCCGTTTGATTCGGAATAAGGATCTCGGACGAATATTTTTTCCAATCGCTGCTCGAGCAGGCGCGCAACAGGGTAGCTGATATAGTACTTACATTCGTTTCGGAATAAATTTCTCGACATAGCTTCCAAAGGCTCTAAATCCTTGAATTACTTGCTTTCTTTTTTCATATAGTTCAAATGTATTGTAGCAAAACCAAATATTTTTGTCAACCGTGAGGAGAAGCTATGAAAAAATGGATCCTTGTATTTTTCATTCTTTGTCTGGTGCCGGGAATCACCGGCTGTTCGGGCACGCAGGAAATTGATTTCAAGTCGTATTTTGCCGCCGGGAGAGAATATGACCTTGCTTTGAATCTGAACGAGGTCGAAAGTGAAGCGCACCTGATTTTTGAAGAAAATCAAAGCATACGGCTCACTCTTTCCGGCAACCCGCTTTTGCAGGGACTTGAAATATTGCTTTCCGAAGAAGGAAACCGTTTTTCCTATTTGGGTCTGCAGCTTTCCATGGAAGAAAGGCTGCCGGCGGCAGAGTCCGTTCGCCGATGCTTTAATTTTCTGGCCGCACAAAGCTATGTTCCGAAAAAGACGGAAACACTGGATGGGGTTGAATGCTACCGTTTTTCTTTTCAAGACGCTGAAATGCAAATTGATTTTTGGGTGAAGAAAGAAACCGCAGCGCCCCTGAAAATCCAGGCACAAATCGGGGAAAACAGTTTGCAGTTAAAATTCCGCTCCGAAGGCTGAAGGAACCGAAACCGGCAAACTGAAATATACTTTCAGTACACGGAATAAAAGCAATAAGGCTCGGCAAAACTAAGATTACACGATATGTGAATTCGAATTTGGAGTGAAAAAATTGACTGTAAAAAGAGGAGATATCTACTACGCCGATCTGAGCCCCGTCGTCGGCTCGGAGCAGGGCGGGATCCGTCCTGTAGTGATCGTACAGAACGATATCGGAAACCGGCACAGCCCGACTGTGATCGCAGCCGCGATTACCAGCAAAACAACAAAAGCGAAGCTTCCGACTCACATAGAAGTATTTGCCGATGAAAACGGGCTAAACAAGGATTCGGTCATACTGTTGGAACAGGTACGTACCATTGATAAAAAAAGATTAAAAGAAAAAATGGGACATCTTGAAGAAGACGTCATGCAAAAAGTGAATAACGCCATCAATATCAGCTTCGGGTTGATGTAACAAAAAAGAGCCGCCGTGCGGCTCTTTTTCAGTATAAAATAATTCCTCTTTTGAAAAAGGATGCCCGGAAAGCGCGCTTTTCCTCGTCGGAAAAATCGGCGTAGGAAAAATCCAGAATTACACTTTTCACGTTTTTTAACAGCGAACAAAATATGGAAAATTCCTCCGCTTCATCGGTGTTGACGCCGCGCATCACCGGAATGCGCAGCCGGAAAGGGGCGCCGATTCGGTCGGCATGAAGAATGGTCTTAGCGGCGTCCTGCAGGTTTTCTCCTGTCAGGCGATGATAGCGGGCGGGATTGGTCGTCAGAAAGGTGAATACAAAAAGGTGACAAAAATCGAGCAGCATTTCCACCGCACCCTCTCCTCCGAGCGCGCAGGAATGAATATCAACGCTAAGACCAGCGTTTTTCAAGTCTTTTGCAAGTGCCCGGCAAAAGCGCGGGCTGCGAAGCGGATCTTTGCCCAAAAGCGTCACGTTGACGCGGCGGCTTAGATAATCACGATCCTCCTCCAAGAGAAAGCTTCGCAGTTCATCCCCGGTAAGATTTTCATACGGGAACGGTTTTAGGATCGCTGAAAATTTCGAACAGATCCTCTCGCACTTTCCTTTACAGCTCCCGAAAAGCACGCCGGTGCGCACACCCTGTCCCAGATCCTCACGGTAACGCAGAATCCCCTGTATTTTGACCGTTTCGGAATCGTACATCGGCGTTTCCTTTCTATAGAGCAGTTTTATTCATTATAGACCCCCGATTTGGAAAAGTCAAATCGGCGGACGTTTACAGGATTCGGCAGCTGTGATACCATTCTACGTTTTTGTGATTGTCATAATTCTCCGATTTCTCCCATACATTGTACCAAAAGCAAACAGCGGAGGAAAAGGGTATGCCAATTGAAGAAAGTATTTATCATGACATTGCCACACGTACCGGCGGCGATATCTATATCGGAGTCGTAGGGCCGGTCAGGACCGGGAAATCTACCTTTATTCAAAAATTCATGGAAACGGTCGTCGTACCGCAAATTCAAAATGACGCCGAAAAAGCAAGAGCTGTCGATGAAATCCCCCAGAGCGCATCCGGAAAAACCGTGATGACGACCGAGCCGAAATTCGTACCGGACGAAGCAGTGAAGGTGGAATTAAACGACGGTTTGGGATTTCGGGTGAAGCTGATCGATTGCGTGGGATACGTCGTGCCGGGCGCCGCGGGTCTGGCGGACGAAAACGGCGCCCGTATGGTGCACACGCCCTGGTCGGAGGAAGCGCTCCCCTTTGAGGAAGCCGCGGAATTGGGGACAAAAAAAGTCATTACCGAGCATTCCACGATTGGTATTGTGATCACCACGGACGGCACGATCGGCGAAATCCCGCGCGAAAATTATATCGAAGCAGAAGAACGGGTCATCCGCGAATTAAAGAGCTGCCGAAAACCCTTTGTGATCGTACTGAATTCCGTGGAGCCGGAAAGCGAAAATGCCAGGACCTTGGCGGCGGACTTGAGCGCTAAATACAAAATACCTGTATTGACCGAAAACTGCTTTGCCTTGACCGAAGCCCGGATCCGGGAAATTCTTCGCACCATTGTGCTGCAATTTCCGGCTAAGGAGATCCGTTTTAAGCTGCCGGAATGGGTATTGGCACTGGAAAACGGACATAAGACGAAAAATGAGATTCTGGAAGTCATTTCCGAGCCTTTTGCCGGCGTCCGCAAAACCGGAGAGGTTTTCAGCGCGATTCGGCTTTTGCAGGAAAACCCGCTTTTTGAAGCAATCCAACTGGCTGATTCCGATTTGGGACAAGGCAGCATGAAGGTTCGCATTGACCTGCAAAAAGACCTTTTCTATCACGTTTTGAGCGAGCACTGCGGCATGGAGGTTCACGGCGAGGAAGAACTGATTTCGCTGATGACAAGCCTTGTAGAAACCAAAACGCGTTTTGACAAAATCGCCGGCGCTTTGGACGAGGTCAACGAAAAGGGCTATGGCATTGTAACGCCGGATATCGACGACCTGACGCTGGAGGAGCCGGAAATCGTCAAGCAGCCCGGCGGGTACGGCGTCAAGCTGAAGGCGAGCGCGCCCTCGATCCACATGATCAAGGCAAATATTCAGGCGGAAATCTCGCCGATCGTAGGCAGCGAAAGGCAGTCTGAGGATATTGTGAAATTCCTGTTGCAAGAGTTTGAGGAAGACCCCAAGCAAATCTGGAATTCCAACATGTTCGGGAAATCGCTGTATGAACTGGTAAACGAAGGCCTTAACACCAAGCTTGATCACATGCCGGAGGAAGCGCGTGTGCGGCTGGCCGAAACCCTGCAGAAAATCATTAACGAAGGCAGCGGCGGACTGATCTGTATTATCCTCTGAAAGAAAAAAGGCAAGAACGGGAGCTTTTTCCGATTTCTTGCCTTTTTTGTGCAAATTTTATTGAATTCTTAGAAAAACAATGTTATACTATTTTAGGGTTTTTACGCTCACGAGCCTTGCTGCTGCAGTTTGAAATAGGCGACCGGTCTTCCGCAGACCGGGCAGACCGTCGGCGCATCGGGGCCATTCGCGTGGTGTCCGCAATTGGTGCAGATCCAGGTTTGCGGCGTCGAACGGGCAAAGATTTCGCCTTTGCGAAGCTCGTTTTCCAGCTTCTCAAAGCGTTTCGCATGGTCAGCCTCGATCTTCCCTACCTTTTCCAGTGTATCGGCAATGTCGGAAAAGCCTTCTTCGCGTGCAATTTTGGCAAATTCGGGGTACATGATATTGGTTTCATGCAGCTCCATGTCCTTGGCGTTTTTGAGATTGTCCACGGTTTTTTGAATGCAGTTTAAAAGATTCCAATAAATTTCTGCGTGCGCTCTCTCGTTGTGGGCGGTTTCCTTGAAAATCGCAGCAATTTCCTGAAAGCCGTCTTTTTCGGCGCGTTCGGCAAACAATTCATACAGACCCCAGGCCTGCGTTTCCCCGCTGATCGCGGCTCTTAAATTTTGTTCGGTTCTGGTTCCTTCCGTGTTTGGCATTGTTATCCCTTCCTTTCGGTTTCATTTTTCCCAGTCATTCTATTTTCATGCAAAGGTTTCCTATGAATTTGTATTCCGCTAAAGAAATAACCGAGGTGCTGGAGAAGCACGGCTTCTTCTTTAAAAAAAATCTCGGTCAGAATTTTCTGATACAGGAAAAAATAGCCGCGCGGATTGCCGACGCCTCGCGGGAAACGATTCCTGTCGAAAAAAAGGCGCTCGCAATTGAAATCGGCCCGGGCGCCGGGGCTTTGACCCGTCAGCTTTGCGAAAAATTTGACCGGGTGATCGCCATTGAGATCGACCCGGTTTTGACCGGCGTTTTGGAAGAAACGCTGGGTGATTTGAAAAATGTAAAAATTGTTTTTATGGATGCTTTGAAATTTGATTTCAGCGCCTTGGAAAAAGAATTTCCCGGATATGCGTTTGCGGTATGCTCCAATTTGCCGTATTACATTACCAGCGAATTGATCATGCGGGTGCTGGAAAGCGGCATCACTTTGGAAAGCGTTACGGTGCTGATCCAAAAGGAAGCGGCAAACCGTCTGCTTTCCGCGCCCAATTCCCCGGATTACGGTGCGATTACGGCGGCGGTATCATTTTACGCCAAGGCGGAAAAACTGTTTTTTGTAGGCCCCGGAAACTTTATTCCGAAGCCGAAGGTGGACTCCGCCGTTCTGCGGCTGACTCCGCACAGGGAAAAACCGGTGCAGCCGCTTTCGCTGCCTTTGTTTTTTCAGGTGATTCGCGCTTCCTTTTCCGCGCGCCGGAAAACGCTTCCGAATTCCCTTTATGCTTATTTCTCTCCGCGTTTTTCAAAAGAAGAAATTTTGAAAGGGATCCGCGACGCCGGGATCGATCCACAGCGGCGCGGCGAAACGCTGAGCCTCATGGAGTACGCTAAAATCAGCGATATTTTATATCAATTCGAGGAAAAATAAATGAAAAAACTTTTTGTTGCCGTTTTTGTGTTGGCGCTGACGTTGGCATTGTCCCTAAAGTCTTTTGCGGCTTTTGATCGCTCCAAACTGGAAAACGCCTATCAAAGTCTGCAGCAGGATTTAAACGAAGCCCATTTTAATGAGGGTAACGCGATGAACGCATATCGCCGGGAATTATCGGACACTGCCAAAATTCTTGCGAATACTTCTGCTGGCGAAGAGGAGCTGGAAAAGGCCTATGATGAGCTGAGAATCGCCTATGTCAATTTGTGCCTGGCGACTTTTGATTACGCCGACCTTTTGCATTCGATTGAAATTTACAATTCCCTTTCGCCGGCGCTTTACACGGAAAGCAGCTGGGCCGCTCTTTCCAATGCCATAGACGCAGCGCAGGAAGAACTGTATTCGCCGCTTCTGTATACCTTCAACAATGCGGTGGATACGGAAACCTACCGTCAGAGAAAACAGACCGATATCGATGCTTTCACAAACGCGATCAAAGACGCCTTTGACGATTTGATCTTCACCTATGACCCCGAAACGATTTCGAAAGAAGAATTGGCCGCGCTCACGACTCATCTTGCGGCGTTTATTCAAACGGACTATTTGACGGGCGAGCATGCGAGAAGCTTTCTTAACGCCATGGAGCGCGCCGAAAGGCTGATCGACCGGCAAAATCCCGCGGCAAAGGATCTTCAGGAGGCCGCCGATGATTTAAACGAGAGCCTGGCCGCACTTTTGCGGGAAAATCTGGATTTTCGGGTGCTGGAGCAGGCGCTGGAAAAACTGAACAGCCTGTCAGAGAACGACTATACGCAGTCGAGCTGGTCGCAGTTTCAATCGACTCTTAACGAAATGGAGGACGCGCTCTCTTACCCGCTGATCCTTGCTGAATTCTCAAGCGACAGCCGTGAGGCGTATTTGGAATCCTACCAGAACCTGCTGCAAAAGAAAGCCGAGCTTTTGCTGGAAACCGATGATAAATTGGTATCGCGCAGCTTATATATGAAATTACAGCAGCTTTGCCTGCGGCACGCGAACGTCGAAACCGACCCCCGCGCCGCGGTTTACGCGCAGCGTTTAGAAGAAGCGGTAAAACAGGGCAACGCGCTTTTAGAAACCGATGCTCCCGGGGCTGATGAATTAAAAGAGGTCATTGACGCCATCGAAACCGCCTCCTCGGCGCTTTTCAACGCAGAGCAATATTTTGCTGAAGAAGATTTAAACGCACAGCTAAGACGTGAACAACAGCGGCAAACGATCCTTTTGGTGGTGTTTTCGGTTGTCGCCGTTGTGATCAGCCTTGTTGCTGCTGTCTATTTTTCTTACCGTAAATTCGGAAAGATCTCATGGAACAAATAATGGATCGCTATCGGATTGCAGAATTGATCGTCGATTTGACCGCGAAGTATGAACCGCTGCGCTCCCAGGCCAAAGCCTATCGCTATGAAGGCAGCGAAAAAGCGATTGCGGATATTTCGATATCGGATTCCTACCTACAGCAGTTAAGGAGAAACCATCCGGAAGGGCAAGATCCGCTTTTTGAATATTTAGGAACCGGCAGCAACTTCTATACCCTGCTTTTATCCTTTCAGGGAATGATGCTGCACGCTTCCGCTGTGGAGATAGACGGAAAGGCGTATTTGTTTTCCGCTCCCAGCGGCACCGGAAAATCCACACACACCGCGCTTTGGCTGCAGCTTTTCGGGGAAAGAGCCCGTATTATTAACGATGATAAACCTGCCCTGCGCTGGCAGGAGGAAACGTTTTTTGTCTACGGAACGCCCTGGAGCGGAAAGACGAGTTTAAACATCAACTGCAAAGTACCGCTGCAGGGGATCGCATTTTTACAGCAAAGCACCGAGAATACCATTGAAAGAATTTCCACAAAGGAAGCGCTGCCACAGCTTTTGGATCAAACGGTAAGACCCGGAAATCCCAACCAGTATGATTTCCTTTTACAGGTGCTCGAAAAGCTGGTGCAGACGGTGCCGATCTATCGTTTACACTGCAATATGGATCCGGAAGCGGCAAAAGTATCTTATCAAGCCATGAAAGAAGGAAAATAGGTATGAAAATTAAAGAAGGTTATATTTTGCGGGAGGTTGCCGGCAACTGTATTGTCGTGCCGGTAGGCAATCTGGATTTCAACGGCGTCATTACGCTGAACGAAACCGGAAAATTCATTTGGCGTTTATTGGAGAAGGAAACCAGCGCTGAAGAAATCGCCGCCGCTCTGCAGGCGGAATATGAGATCGACAAAGACACCGCGGCAAATGATACGGCGCGCTTTTTGCAGAAATTAAAAGACGCCGCTCTTTTAGTATGAATCCTCCTTCTTCGGCAAAAGAGGTTTCTTTTGCCGAGCTTTTTCCTCTGATAGAAGAAAAAATTCGCGGCGGCGCTTCGATCTCGTTTACCGCGTACGGAAATAGTATGCTGCCGCTGATCCACGGCGGAGAGGATACTGTGACCCTCTCTCCGGTGGAGAACGGCATTCAAAAGCACGATATTGTTTTTTACCGCAGAAAAAGCGGTTCTTTTGTTTTGCACCGCGTCATTCGGGGCAGTGCGGAGCAGGGCTTTACTCTTTGCGGAGATAACCAGTACTACCTGGAAAAGGGCGTCAAAAAAGAGCAGATCGTTGCCAAACTCTCTGCTCTGGAACATAAGGGGAAGAAAAAAGACCTTGCTTCCCTTTCCTACCGTATTTACATTTTATTTCTGCCGCTGCGGCGATTTTGGATCCACTGCCGTGCTTTCTTGAAAGCAAGACTCGGCTGAACTACGCCCAGTCCTTGCACACGTCCACCCACTCGACAAAAGACGAGTATTTTTCCAATTCCGGAATGGTCAGTTCAATCGCGCTGTCGGAGCTGCCGCAGGCGGGAAAAACAGTTTCGAACCGTTTTAAGGATACGTCCAGATACGTTTTCACGCCCGGGTTGACAGCAAAAGGACACACGCCGCCGACTGCATGACCGATCCGGCTTTCGACCTCATCTGCGGTCAGCATTTTCGCTTTTTGATGAAACTGCGCTTTGAATTTGGCATTGTCGATCCGAGCGTCCCCGGCGGCAACAACTAAAATCGCGCTGCCATCCACCGAAAATGAAAGAGACTTTGCAATTCTCTTTTCCTCGCACCCTAAGGCCTGCGCAGCCAGCTCTACCGTAGCGCTGGAAACGGAAAAAACACGGATTTTTTCTTCGATTCCAAACGAACGAAAATACTCTTTTACTTTATTTATCGCCATTTTTCTTCCTCAAAAATCAAACTTTATAATATTTTACAAAAAATCCGCGTAAAATGCAAGTAGTGATTTTATGTGAATTTATGATAAGGAACGATTTGAATGAAAATTATAAAAATAAGACCCGTCTCTCCGGCGGAAAAGCCCCAGCCCTTGTGGAAAACCCTGCTGGGAGCCAATATATTTGAAAGCTCCGCCACGCTTTCTTACTATTTTTTATTTTCGTTTTTCCCGTTTTTGATCCTGGTCAGCGCTTCTTTTTCCACGCTGCATTTTGATCCGCTGGCGATTGAAAACGGCTTGACAGAGCTCAATATCCTGCCCGGTTTGATCATTAAGCTGATTACCACCTATATTGAAGAAATTTCCACCAGAAACCCCATCAGTCTGATTTTCCTGGGCCTTATACTGACGCTCTATTCCACAGGCAAAGCGGTGCAAACGCTGAAAAGCCGGATCCGCAAAGCTTACCATGACGAATCGCGCATGCCGCTGATCACGGAGTGGATCGTTTCCTTTGTGTTTGTTATTTTAATGATCATAGCGTTCTACGCGACTTTGATTTTAATTGTGGCGGGTAATGTAATTATTCGCTGGATTTCGAGATTGATTTTTCTTTCCGATTCTGTTTTGCCGCTGCTGCATTCCCTGAGGATCCTTTTGATTGCCGCTTTTATGTTATTTCTGCTGGTAGGGATCTATTTTGTGCTGCCGGGCGCAAAAATGAAACTGCGCGATACGCTGCCCGGTTCCTTTTTTGCAATGATCAGCTGGGTTTTGATGTCGTGGCTTTTTGCTTTCTACGTGGACAATATGAACGATTATTCGGCGGTTTACGGTTCTTTGGGCGCCATGATCGCGCTTTTGTTGTGGCTGTATATGATCAACCTGATCCTTCTTTCCGGCGCTTATATCAACGCGCATTTCTACCAGAAAAAATACGGAGTTTTGCATGATTAATTCAACGCTTTGCTATATTGAAAAAGATGGCTGCTACCTGATGCTGCACCGCATAAAAAAAGAAAACGACAGCAACCGTGACAAATGGATCGGCATTGGCGGCAAGATCGAAGAAAAAGAAAGTCCCGAGGACGGTATCCTGCGCGAGGCGTGGGAAGAAACGGGGCTTTTGCTGCGCGCTCCCGCTTACCGCGGGATCGTGACCTTTGTTTCCGATCGGTATGAAACAGAACTGATGCATTTGTTTTTGGCAAAGGATTTTACCGGCACCGTAAAGGAATGCGAGGAAGGCGCGCTGGAATGGGTGCCGAAAAAGCAAATTCGGGATTTGAATTTGTGGGAGGGCGACCGGATCTTTTTGAAACTTTTGGATGAGGAAATTCCTTTCTTTTCTCTGAAACTGGTTTACCGGGGCGACCACTTGCAGGAAGCGGTGCTGAATGGAGAAAAAATCTCGGAAAAACCCGCAAAACAGCGAAAAGATCCCCTGTTTTAAAGCCGATATTGCTTACAAAAATGAGCCGGATGCCTCCGGCTCATTTTTTAGTTTCGCTCGTTTTTGAATGCCAAAAATTCCTCGTAATTCCCGGTGCGATCCAGGATTTTGCCGCCGGTGATTTCGATGATGCGGTTGGCTACGGTATTGGTCATTTCATAGTCGTGCGTATAGAGAAGAACGTTGCCCTTAAAGGCGCTGAGTCCTTTGTTAACCGCGGTGATGGATTCCAGATCCAGGTGGTCGGTCGGCTGATCGAGAAGGAGCACATTGGAGCCAAAGAGCATCATGCGGGAAAACATGCAGCGCACCTTTTCGCCGCCGGAAAGCACGTTTACGGGCTTAAATACGCTTTCGTTGGAAAACAGCATTCTCCCCAAAAAGCCGCGCAGGTAGGTTTCGGTCTGATCTTTCGAATAAGGGCGCATCCAGTCTAAAATACTTTCGCTGTGCCCCTCAAAAAAGGAGGTATGATCGTGCGGAAAGTACGAGCGGGACGTGCTGATCCCCCATTTAAAGCTGCCCGCATCCGGCTCAATTTCTTCGCTGAGAATCCGAAAGAGCGTGGTAATGGCAATTTCATCGCCGCAGAAGGCAATTTTATCGCCTTTATTGACCGTGAAGGAAACGTCGTCCAGCACCTTGACGCCGTTGACGGTTTTGCTGAGATTTTCTACAAACAAAATATCCTTGCCGGGCTCCCGATCCATATCGAAGCTGATAAACGGATAACGGCGGCTGGAAGCGGGCAATTCCTCTATGGTGAGCTGATCCAGCAGCTTACGGCGCGCCGTGGCCTGGCGGGACTTGGATTTATTGGCGGAGAAACGGGAAATAAAGGCCTGCAGTTCGCGGATCTTTTCTTCGTTTTTCCGGTTCTGCTGCTTGATCATGCGCTGAATGAGCTGACTGGATTCATACCAGAATTCATAGTTGCCGACGTACATTTTGATTTCGCTGTAATCGATATCGACAATGCCGGTGCAGACGTCGTTCAGAAAGTGACGGTCGTGCGATACCACCAGAACGGTGCCGAAATAATCCGCCAGAAAATCCTCCAACCACGCCGTGGCCTTAAGATCCAAGCCGTTGGTGGGTTCGTCCAGAAGGATAATATCCGGGTTGCCAAAAAGCGCCTGCGCCAGCAGCACTTTTACTTTTTCACTTTCCTTGAGCTGATCCATGGTGACATACAAAAGATCTTCCGAAAGCCCCAGTCCCTGAATGAGCTTCGACGCGTCGGACTCGGCTTCCCAGCCGTTCATTTCGGCAAAAATACCCTCCAGCTCCGAAGCGTGTAGGCCGTCTTCATCGGTAAAGGTTTCCTTGGCGTATAGGGCGTCTTTTTCTTTCATAACGTCATAAAGCTTTTGATTGCCCATAATAATCGTATCGAGTACGAGAAAGGCGTCGAAAGCAAAGTGATCCTGCTTTAAAACGCTCATTCGCACGGTCGACGGAATCGAGACAGAGCCGGTGGTCGGTTCCAGTTCGCCGCAGAGCAGTTTTAAAAACGTGGATTTTCCGGCGCCGTTGGCGCCGATAATCCCATAGCAGTTGCCGGGGTTCAATTGCAGATCGACGTTTTTAAACAAAAGCTGGCCGCCGAACTGAAAGCTTAAATCGGTAACGGTAATCATAATTTACTCCTTGAACAAGTCGTTGGTAAGCGCGGAATCGGAAAAAATGAAGATCGCCCGAGAATCGAAGGAATAGTCTTTCCCTTTTCTTCCCTTCACAAGAGCGCCCGCTTCCTTGCACAAAAGCCAGCCGCAGGCAAGATCCCATTTGTTTTTCGTATATAAAAGAGCGCCGTCGGTTCTGCCGGACGCTACAAAAGCATAATCCACGCTGGCAGCGCCGAACATACGGAACCGGGCAATTTTCGGGAACAGTGTTTCCATACACTTTTTTTGCTCTGCAGCATCCTCGGCGCTGCCGTGCGGAAAATCGCCGATGGAAACAATCGAATCCGCCGCCCGGCGTTTTTTCACCCAAAGGCGACTGCCGTTGCAATAAGCGCCCTCTCCTTTGACAGCATGGTAAAATTCACCAAGTTTCGGTAAATAAATAGCGCAGGCGCAAACCGCTTTGCCATCCCACAGGGCGCACTGTATCCCGAACAAGGGCGAGCCTGTGGCAAAATTATAGGTACCGTCGATCGGATCGAGGAGCCAGGTGCGGCCGCAGAGCGGTTCCCGGGAGGCAAATTCTTCACTGTGAATGCGATCCTGCGGAAAAACGGCGCGGATCTTTTCTGTCAGATAGATTTCGATTTTTTGGTCGATATCGGTCACGATATCGAAGCTTGCTTTTTCAGATACGGCAAAGGAAAGGCCGGAAAAAGTGCGGTACGCCTTTGGCAATTCCTCTTTTAAAAAGTCAATTTCCTTTTGATACATAGCGGCTCCTTTTTTAAACAATTCATTCTACCATATCCGAACGGAAAAAACTACCCATTCCGGTCGAATAAATCAACGCTTTTTTCAATATATTGGTAGTAACTTTTGGAAAGGCGCCGCTATGAAAAACGTAAAGAAATTATTTTTTACCACCATTGCGCTCACTTTGACAAGCTTTGTCATGAAAACTGTGGCCGTATGGTTCAACGTCTATCTCACCGGAAAAATCGGCAGCGCGGGCATCGGTCTGTTTCAACTCATTCTAAGCGTCTATGCCCTTGCCAAAACCATGGCGACTGCGGGCATGAATTTGGCCTCCACACGCCTTTGCATAGACGATTATTCCCATCACCGCCACAGTATGCGTCGACTTTTGTTTTCCGCTTTTTTGATCGGTCTGTTTTCGCTGATCCTTTTATTCGGTTTTTCAAACTTCTTTGCCGCGCACTGGATCGACAATGAAATCTCGGCGCAGCCCTTGAAAATTCTTTCGCTGGCGCTGCCGTTTATCGCCCTGTCCGCTTCCTTGAATGGGTATATGACCGCGGCCCGCAAAATGAGCCGCTATTCGCTGATCCAGCTGTGTGAGCAGATTATCCGCATTGTAATCACCGTGCTTTTGATCGGGCTGGTCGGCGTGCAGAATTCTAAAAGAGCACTCTGTGTGATCTGCGCAGGCATTACGGCAAGCGAAGTTTTTTCTTTCAGCCTTTCGCTGCTTTGCTATTTGTGGGATCTCAAGCAGAATCGCCCCGGAATCGCCGGCAAACCCGGCTTTTTAAAGCGGATGCTGCGGATCGCCGTTCCGGATGCGCTGGGCGCTTATATCCGCTCGGCGCTGAATACGATTGAGCACTTACTCATCCCCAAAGGGATCAAAAAATCCGGCGTTTCCAGTGAAAAAGCGTTGGCCAGCTACGGCGCCGTGCAAGGCATGGCGTTGCCGATCGTTTTGTATCCGTCTTCGATTTTGGGAGTGCTTTCGGGGTTACTTGTGCCGGAAATTGCCGAATGCAAAATTAAAAAGAACGAAATTGAAATTCAATACATCATTAACCGCGTGCTGCACTTAGCGATGATCTTTTCGCTGATTTGTATGCAGGTGCTCTTTTTAATGGCAAAGGAATTCAGCTTTGCCATCTACCACTCCGATGAAGCCGCCCTATTTATCAAGGTGATCGCGCCGCTGATCCCGATCATGTATTTGGACATGACCACGGACGGGATGCTCAAGGGCCTGGATCAGCAGTTAACGATTATGAAGATTAACGTGCTGGATTCGGTATTGTGCGTGGTGCTTGTTTATTTCCTGGTGCCGAAAATGGCGGTAACCGGATATATCATTACCATTTACGTGGCGGAGATCATCAATTTCCTGCTAAGCTTTCGCAAGCTTTGCAAGGAAACCTCGCTCCGGTTTTCCGTTTTCAAAAATCTGGTTTTCCCGCTTCTTTCTTCCTTTGCCGCCGTATCGCTGTCAAGATGCTTTTTAACGCTTACAGAAAGACCGACACTCAACCTGGTTTTGGCAGTCGGTATCGGTCTTATCTTCTACTATGTGTTTTTACGCGTCACCGGCAGCATTTCGCGCGAAGACAGCCGCTGGTTCCGGGGACTCATTATGCCTTAACTTTTTTCAGATTGACAAAGCGGGGCAGTCCGTCCTCGGTGGTAAGCTGCGTTTGACCCTGAATGAGCGGAAGCGCATATTCGGCGAACTTTTCGTTGACGCCGTCCTGTGTTTCGGTAATCCAATCCATAGGAACCTTTTTTTCGGCGTTGGCCACCACGTTCAAATCGAACAGCTTGATGCGGCAGGAGTATTTGCCGTCTTCCATCACTCTTTCAAAGCCGACCATTTTATCGGTAATTCCATTGACGGCGTTTTCCACAGCGGCCTGGCCGGCGGAGAAGGATTCTTCAATATCGGTCTGAGAAGCACAGTGAGCGGCGCATCTCTGCAGAAGCGAAAATTCCACGCTGCGGGTCTTGCTGCCGGTTTTGGCTTTCAGCAGCCCAGCCAGATAAGCGCCTACGCCGCCGAGCTGCGCGTGGCCGAAGCTGTCTTTGGTCTGCGCGGTATCGGAGCCGTATTCGGCAATCAGCTTGCCGTCTTTATCGTGAATGCCTTCGGAAACGGCGATGAATACTTTTTTCTTCTTGTTGTAAACCTCAACGGCCTTTTCAAGGAAGGCGTCGATATCAAAATCCACTTCGGGCAGATAAATGAAATCCGGGCCCTGGCCTTTTAAATTGGCCAGAGAAGCGGCGGCGGTAAGCCAGCCGGCGTTTCTGCCCATAATCTCCAGCACGGTCACCATACCGGAATCGTAGACGTTGGCGTCGCGGAAAATTTCCATGGTGGCAGTGGCGATATACTTGGCGGCACTGGCAAAGCCGGGGCAGTGATCGGTACCGGCAAGGTCGTTATCGATGGTTTTCGGAATGCCCATCACGCGGCATTCATAGCCGTTTTTCATCATGAATTTGGAAATCTTGTTGCAGGTATCCATGGAATCGTTGCCGCCGTTATAGAAGAAATAGCGGACGTCGTATTTTTTGAAGATCTCCAAAATCCGTTTATAATCGCTGTCGTCCACATCCGGATCCGCCAGTTTATAGCGACAGGAGCCCAGTGCAGAGGACGGGGTGTATTTCATCAGCGCCAGCTCCGCGGGGTCTTCCTTTCCCATGTCGATCAGGTTATCGTCCAGTACGCCGCGGATGCCGTTTAAAGCGCCGAGGACACGGGTAATATTTTTACTTTCCAGCCCCGCCTTGATCGCACCGTACGCCGAAGCGTTGATTACCGAAGACGGGCCGCCGGACTGGCCGATAATGGCCGCACCTTTTAATTCTTTCATAATAAAAATCCTTTCTATTGATAAACTTTTTAAAATCTTTGCTCATTTTACCACAGCTTCTGTAAAATGAAAAGTGTTTTTTCGGAAAAAGTTCCGTTTTTGTCAGAACATGGAAAGCTGATTGGTTTCCGGAAGGCAGTCCAGAATCCCGCAGGAGCGGAGCGTTTCGACCACGCCCTTGCCGACGCCGCTTTTTTCTTTGAACTCTTCGATCGAAAAAATACTTTCCTCATGCATGGCGCGGTAAATGCTTTCCGCCGCGCTGATCCCCAATCCGGGAATGGTGATAAAGGGCAGACGGATTTTTCCGTCCTCCGGCAAAAAGTTCCGCACGTCCGACCGATACAGATCCACCGGTAAAATCTCGATCCCGCGGGAGAAAATTTCATAGGTGATCTGCATGGCGTCGCTGGTCGCCTTTTCTTTTTGCGACAGCTTTTCGCCGGTCGATTCCAGCTCTTTTAAAACCTGAACCGCCCCCTCTTTGCCACGCATGACAAGCTGCATATCCATGCCTTCAGGCGCGGCGGAAAAATACGCGCAGTAAAATTCCACCGGGCGATACACCTTATACCACGCCAGCCGGATCGCCGAAATCACATAGGCTGCGGCGTGTGCTTTGGGAAACATGTATTTGATTTTTTTGCAGGAGGAAATGTACCAGTCCGGCACGTCGTGCGCGCGCATTTCTTCCTCCCATTCGGGCGTCAGCCCCTTGCCCTTGCGCACCTTTTCCATGATATCAAAGCTCATCTTTTTATCCATGTTATGATGAATCAGATAAGTCATAATATCATCGCGCGTACCGATGACCTCGGAAATGGTACAGACGCCTGATTTAATGAGATCCTGCGCATTGCCGAGCCACACGTTGGTGCCGTGGGAAAGCCCGGAAATCTGTAAAAGGTCGGTAAACGTTTTCGGCTTGGTATCCATCAGCATCTGCCGCACAAATTTCGTACCGAATTCGGGCAGGCAGAGCGTGCCGGTCTCCACCCCGATCTCCGAAAGATCGCACCCCAGCGCTTTCGGCGAGGTAAAGAGGCTCATGACCTTTTCGTCCTTCATCGGCACCGTCAGAACATTGATCCCGGTATAATCCTCCAGCTTGCGGTATTTTGCGGGAACATCATGGCCGAGAATATCGAGTTTTAATACGGTATCGTGCAAATAGGAAAAGGCAAAGTGTGTGGTGATCGTATCCGACCCGGTTCCGTCTGCCGGGTGCTGAACGGGCGTAAAATCATACACGTCCCGATCACGCGGGATGACAATAATCCCGCCCGGATGCTGACCGGTGGTTTTTTTTACGCCGGTGCAGCCCGCAACCAATCGGGCCACGGCGGCGTTATTCAAAACGTGTCCTTTTTCCTCCAGATATTTCCGGACATAGCCATAGGCATTTTTTTCCGCCAGCGTACCGAGCGTTCCCGCACGGAACACGTTTCCCTCTCCGAAGAGCACTTCGGTGTATTTGTGGGCGTCCGCCTGCGCCGTACCGGCGGCAAAGTTTAAGTCGATATCAGGCGATTTGTCGCCAAAAAAACCAAGAAAAGTTTCAAAAGGAATATCGTGCCCGTCCCGAACCATATCCGCACCGCATTTTGGGCATTTTTTGGGAGGCAGATCGAAGCCGGAGCCCACGCTTCCGTCCGTAATAAAATCGCAGTACTTGCACGCTTCATTAGGGCAACGGTAATGCGGAACCAAAGGATTGACCTCGGAAATACTGGCCATGGTCGCCACAAAGGAGGAACCTACGGACCCGCGCGAACCGACCAAATACCCTTTGCTTTCGCTGTTCTGCACCAAACGCTTGGCAATGACGTACAAAACGGAGAATCCGTTTTTCTCAATAGCGCCCAATTCTCTTCCCAGCCGTTCCTCTACGATCGGCGGCAGCGGATCGCCATACATGGCGTGCGCTTTCTCATAACAGGCCTGGTTCAGTTCCTCTACCGCCCCTTCCAGTGCGGGCGGATAGGAGCCTTTGGGGATCGGCCGGACTTGGTCGACCAGATCGGCGATCTTGTTGGGATTGGTCACGACAATCTCATAGGCTTCCTCGGGGGAAAGATAAGAAAACTCGTCCAGCATTTGCTGTGTGGTGCGCATATAAAGCGGAACGTGCTGGTCGGCGTCGTTGAATTTCATACCGGCCATAAGGATCTGGCGGTAGATTTCATCCTGCGGATTCAGGAAATGCACATCGCCGGTGGCAACGCAAAGCTTGTTCTTTTTCCGTGCAAGGGAAAGGATCGTACGGTTGATCTCCTGCAGCCTTTCCTCGCTTTCTACATTTCCTTCGCGAAGCAGGTAGCGGTTATTCCCGATTGGCTGTACTTCCAGATAATCGTAGAAATCGGCGATCTGCAAAAGATCCTCTTCGCTTCTTCCCCGCAGGATCGCGTTATAAAGCTCTCCCTCAGAGCAGGCGGATCCAATGATCAGCCCCTCGCGGTATTCCTCCAAAAGCGTTTTCGGGATCCGCGGATGGCGGTAGAAATAGTCCAAATACGAGCGCGAAACCAGCTGATACAAATTTTTCAGCCCGACCTGGTTTTTCACCAGGATGATCATGTGGTAGGAATGCAGCTTTTTCGGGTCGCTGGAATTGGCCATGCCGACGGTCATGCCGTCTAAATCGACAATGCCCTCATTGGCCATTTTATCGACCATGGCGGCAAAAATTTTGCCCAGCATTTCAGCGTCTTCGAAAGCGCGGTGATGGTTGAAATCCTCTAATTGGAAGTAGCGCTGCAACGAATCCAGCGTGTGCTTTTTCAGATCGGGATTCAAAAAGCGCGAAAGTGCCGCCGTATCAAGATACGGATTGGGAATGGGGATTTTATTTTCCTCGCAGACCTTTTTCAGAAAGCCCATATCGAAGTTGGCGTTATGCGCGATCAGAAGTCGGTCGCCGGCAAATTCCAGAAAGGACGCTACGGCTTCCTTTTGGCTGGGGGCGCCTTTTACCATCTCATCGGTAATACCCGTCAATTTCACGATTTCCGGCGGAATGGGCACCTCGGGATCGACAAAGGTGGAAAAATGATCGAGCACTTCCCCGTTGCGGTACAGTACGCCGCCGATTTCGGTAATACGGCAGGAAATGGGCGAAAGGCCGGTGGTTTCAATATCGAACACCACAAACTCCCGGTCTTCAAAAGTACCGTGTGCTTCCCCGAAAACTGCGCGGGCGGTATCGTCCACAAAATAGGCTTCCATGCCGTAGATGACTTTCATCCCGAGCGCTTCGGCGGTGAGCATGGCGTCCGGATAGCCCTGCAGATTGCCGTGGTCGGTAATAGCGACCGCTCTATGCCCCCAGGAATGCGCGAGTTTTACGATCTCGCTCGGATCGATGGTGGCGTCCATCGTGCTCATTTTGGTATGCAAATGCAGCTCCACACGTTTTTCGGGCGCATCGTCCACCATTTTCTTTTCTTTGATCACCGAAACCGATTTCGGACGAACCACAAATTCCTTTTCAAACTCGTCGTAACACAAGCTTCCGGCAATCAAAAACGGCGTTCCGGGGACCGCTTTCATAAGCGGCGACACTTTATCGGTCGCGCCGGAAAGCTTGAGGGTGACGGAAGAAGCGTCGTCTGTTACGTAAACCTTCACGCGAAAGCCGTCTCTGCCGCGCATTTCTTTGCTTTCCGCTGCAATGCATTTGCCGCAAAAGCAAACGGCTCCCCTATCAAAAGTCATGTCCTTGATCGGCAGCAACGCACTCAGGTCGGCGGCCGTAATTTTTTTGCCGTAAACCAGCTCCGGCTGGGAAAGATCGAAGATACAAAAACCTGCCCGAACCGTTTTTCCTTGTTCATCATAAGAAAATTCGGTCTGATCGGAAATGGCGGCGGCAAGGCTCCGCGCCGTGGAAGGCTCCTCGTAAGATCCGTCGGGGGCATCGCCGGGCAATTCATCAAACAGCATGGTAAATTTATGCTTTTGATTATATTCATCCAGATCGAACTTGGGGGAAAGCAGCTCCACCCGGAAATTCTTTCCGAATTCATTTTGCAAAATCGCTTCTAAAATGTGCTCGCACTCGCTGCTCTTCGGCAAATTGGAGTAGCCGGCGCGCATATCGAAAATGACGCGGTCCCCCTCGATGCGCATGGCCGCATCGTCAAAAAAGCCGTTGGCAAGACAGGTGCTGCGGGAAAGCTCCAGCAAGAGTTCACTTTTATACGTCTCATCAAAAAGGGCGGCCGGATAATGAGGAAAAATATAGCAGCTTCGCAGGTCATACGCTTCTTTCAGCGCTTTTTCCATACGGTAAAGCGCGCGTTTTTCCACCAAACGGGAAAAGGAAAAATCAAGCCGCAGATCCCGGGTTTCACGGTTAATATGCATCTGATAGCTCTCCGCAAGCATCAGAATCCCGTTGGCCTCCTCCGAGGGCGAATAGCGGTTGAATTTTTCTAAAAAGCTTTTATGATTCAATTCCGTCATCGTATGTACCTTTTACAATTCTTTCGATTTCCGCCAAAAGAGTCGGCAGGATCTGATCCTCGGGAATCTTTCCGATGATCTGGCCTTTTTGAAACAACAGCGCTTCCCCTTTACCGCCGGCGATGCCGATATCCGCTTCACGCGCTTCTCCGGGGCCGTTGACCACGCACCCCATGACCGCGACCTTCAGGCTGCGTTTGGGCTTGAGCTTCAGCGCGGCAAGGCGGGTTTCCAATTCATTGGCAATGGAGACAATATCGATTTTTGTTCTGCCGCAGGTGGGACAGGAAACTACGTTGATGCTTTCCTCCGAAAGCTGACAAGCCGACAAAATTCGCTTGGCAGCGCGCACTTCCTCCGCTAAATCCGCGGTAGTAAGCGAAACGCGAATGGTATCGCCAATGCCGTCGCACAGGAGGGATCCGATGCCCACCGAGGATTTGACCAGCCCGGAAAGGCCGGTTCCGGCTTCGGTAACCCCCAAGTGCAAAGGATAGGACGTACGCTCGGAAAGCAGGCGGTTGGTGCGGATCATGCCGGGAACGGAGCTTGATTTGACAGAAACAACAATATCCTGAAAATCAAATTCCTCCAGCATTTTGATTTCCCGCAGGGCGCTTTCACACAGAGCCTCGGGCGTGGGGCCGCCGTAACGAGCGAGTACTTCCCGCTCCAGCGAGCCGGAATTGACGCCAATGCGGATGGGAACTTTCTTTTCGCGGCAGGCCTTTGCCACAGCGCGCACATTTTCCTTGCCGCCGATATTGCCGGGGTTGATGCGAATTTTATCGATCCCCGCCTCGCAAGCCTCAATGGCAAGCCGATAATCAAAATGGATATCCGCTACCAGAGGAATCCTGCAATTGGCTTTGAAACGAGCAATGTTCCGGACCGATTCCCGATCCGGAACAGTAAAGCGAACAATATCGCACCCTTCCTTTTCCAGCATATGGATCTGGGCGAGGGTGGCTTCGAAATCCGCGGTGTCGGTATTGGTCATGGACTGGATCTTGATCCGTTCCCCGCCGCCGATGACCGTATTGCCGACGGTAATTTTTTTGGTGATTTTTCTTTCCGGTTTCATAATCGCTCCCGTCAGCGGAAAAATTTTGCAACGTCAAAAAAGGTGACAAACGCCATAAACGCCAGAAGCAGCACCATGCCGGCAAGATTGATATAAGCTTCCACATTGCGGTTCAGAGGCCGACGGATGATGCATTCGACGAGCAAAAACAGGATCCTGCCGCCGTCCAGCGCCGGTAAGGGCAAAAGATTCATAACGCCTAAATTGATACTGATAAAGACAAACAAATACAGTACCGGCAAAAAGCCGCTGCTTGCCGCGTCCGAAATGACCGAAACGGTTCCCACCGGGCCTGAAACGCTGTTCATGCTGAATTTTCCGGTGATCAGCTGCGCGAGCGTTTTATAGATCACCTTGATGGTCGCGAAAGACTGCTTCCCGGTTTGTGAGAGCAAAACGCCGATGCTGGGGCGAACTCCCTGAAACATGAAATCCAGATCCCCGAAAACGGCGCCCTCTTCTTCCATGGTAGGAAAGACCACGTCCTCCAGAACGAGCGTTTCTCCGTCCCGCACGACGGTGATGTCCAACGGTTCGGTGCCGTCGAGCATGATTTTATAAATGATATCGTTATATGAAACCATTTTTTCATTGTTGATCGCCACGATTTCGTCGCCCACCTGCAGCCCATACTGCGAGGAAAGACTATCTTCATGGAACTGCGCCACCACGTTGCTGCCGATGTTTAAGGTGACCGACAGATAGATCAGCATGGCGATCATGCCGGTGAGAATGTTCATGAAAGAACCGGCAAAAAGCACGAGAAAGCGCTGCCAACGCGGACGGTTCACCAATGCGTGCGGGTCGTCGTCTTCCCCATCCTCGCCCTGCATGGCGGTAAAGCCGCCAATGGGGAGCGCGCGCACCGAATAGCGAATGCCGCTTTTTTTGGAAACGCGGGAAAATAACTTCGGCCCCATTCCCACGGCAAATTCCAACACTTTGACTTTGCAGAGCCGGGCCGCCATATAGTGCCCGAGTTCGTGAAGAAAAATCATAATGCCGAAAACTAAAATGGCAACGAAAATACCGATCACTGTTTGCATTAAGCTAATTTTCCTTTCTTAAGGTGAGGGGAGCCGAACCCGCATCGGTTTTCGCCGGCGAATTTGCGTCCATACCGCGTCATCGCCCTTGCAAGGAAAACAAGCGCGAAAGCGCCGAAAAGAGCTTATGGAAAGCGGTGTGTGTTCGATTCCCTTCACTTTAATATGCTAATAGTTTTTCAAAATTTTCCGGCTTCATTCCGATATTTCTCGAAAACTTTTTGTTTGACCTCATGATCCAGCGCCAGAATTCCTTCTATGTTTTCGTAGCCGATATCCCGGTGATTTTCCACCGCTTCCTCTACCAGAGAAAACAGCTCCGGAAAGCGAATCTTATGATCCAAAAACAGGGCGACGCCGGCTTCGTTGGCAGCGTTTAAAACCGTGGGAAAGGTTCCGCCCCTGGAAACTGCGCGCCGTGCCAGCGGCAGCAGTGAAAACGTTTTTTCGTCCGCCGGTTCAAAAGTGAGCGAAAATGTCTCTGAAAAATCGAGTTTTTTGCAGAGTCCGGGCGTACGTTCCGGGTAGGTAAAGGCAAACTGCACGCAGTGCCGCATATCGGGGTAGCCGAGCTGCGCAATGGTAGAACCGTCGACAAAGGTGACCATCGAATGTACGATCGACTGGCGGTGCACCGTTACTTTTACATTTTCCGCCGGAATACCGAAAAGGCGAACGGCTTCAATGACCTCCAGCCCTTTATTCAATAAACTGGCGGAATCCACGGAAATTTTTTGGCCCATGTTCCACACCGGATGGGCAACCGCCATTTCGGGGGTGACGGTTTCTAAAAAGGCGCGGTCTTTCCCGAAAAAGGGACCGCCGGAAGCGGTCAGCACCAGCTCGGAAACATAGGCGTGCGCGTTAAAGCCGCCGCTGAGGCACTGGAAAATGGCGGAGTGTTCGCTGTCTACCGGCAAAATACGAACGCCCTTTCCCCGCGCGGCCTTTAAAATTATTTCCCCGGCCGCCACAATGGGCTCTTTATTGGCGATCGCCAGATCTTTTCCGGCGGCGATCGCCGCCATGGTCGGGCGGATTCCCGCTGAACCGAGAATGGAATTTTCAATCAGGTCGGCGTCGGTGATTTGCGCCAATTCGCAAATTCCTTCCGCACCGGACAAAACCTTGGTGTCGGTATCTGCCACAGCCACGGCAAGCGCCGCGGCGGCCTTTTCGTTTCCAACCGCACAGTAGCGGGGGTGAAATTCGCGGATCTGTTCTTCCAAAAGCGCGATATTTCGCTCTGCGGAAAGACCTGTTACCGCAAAGCCGTTTTCGCGGCAAACCTCGATCGCCTGCCGGCCGACCGAGCCGGTGGAGCCGAGAATACAGATTCTTTTTTGTTTCATGACAGCAAGAACCGAACCCCGGAAGTGCCAAACAGCGCAAAGCAAAGATACATCACGTCTGCGATCGTTAAAACCGAATCAAAACGGTCGAGCGAACCGCCGTGCCCGGGAAAAAGATTTCCATAATCCTTAATATGATAGTGCCTCTTAATACAGGAGGCGAAAAGGTCGCCAAGCTGCCCGATCACGGAAAGAACCGCTCCGAGTATGGCAAAACCAAGATACTGCACTTTCATATTGAAAAAGCGGGAAAGCACGTAGGCATAGGCCAAAAAGAACAGGATATTGGCCAGCACGCCGCCGATTGAGCCTTCAACCGTCTTTTTGGGAGAAATATTGGGACAGAGCTTGTGTTTCCCGAGCGTCAAGCCGAAAACAAGGGCGAAAGTATCGGAAATCCAGGCGCCCAGAAACGCCAGCAGGAAAAAGTAGATTCCTTCGGGAATGACGCGCAGCATGGTCAGTGCGGTAAAGGAATAGGTTACGTAGAAAACAAACGCGATCACGGCAAAGAGCTTTTCCGAATGGATGCGGTTATGCTCAACGTTGGCGATCACCAAAAGCAGCAGAAAATAAATGCCGCCGAAAAGATAAAAAATGCGGTAAATATCTTCCCCATTCGGGCACAGAAGCCAGGTACAAAGCGGCATCAGTGCAAACAAAAGGCTGGGAAGAACCAATGGCATTTCGTTTTTCACGCCGACGCAGCGCAAAATCTCATATACCGCAACAACGCACAGAAACGTTGCCGCAATCGGCCAGGCAATGGTATGGGAGAAGAAACACATCAGCACCCATATCAGACCCGCTACAACTCCCGTTACAAGACGTTTCAAAATTTACCTCTTTCCGGATTCCTGGATGATCGCGCCGAACCGGCGTTCCCGATGAGCGAAAAACGCAAGGGCGTCGTCAATATCCTGTTTTTTCATATCCGGCCAGAGCCGATCGGTAAAATACAGCTCGGCATAGGCGGATTGCCAAAGGAGAAAATTGGAAAGCCGCTTTTCTCCCCCGGTGCGGATGATGAGGTCGACCTCCGGCTGACCGGCGGTATAAAGGTGCGCGGAAAGATCGTCTTCGGAGATATTCCGGTTCCCTTCGGAAAGAAGTTCATTGCACGCTTTTACCAGCTCAGAGCGGGAGCCGTAATTCAGTGCGAGATTCAAATGATTCTGGTAGTGAGCGGATTTTTCCTCTACTTCTGCCATAAGACTCTGGATCTGCGGTGAAAAGGCGCTGCGATCCCCGATAAAATGAAGCCGCATATTTTTTTCTTTCTGCATGGTCATCCATTCATGCAGATAATCGACAAGAAGCGACATGATATTTTCAACTTCATCCTGCGGGCGTTTCCAGTTTTCGGTGGAAAATGCATAAAACGTGGAATACTCGATGTTCAGATCGAGCAGATATTCCGCAATCCGCTTGAAGTTTTCCGCCCCTTCCCGGTGCCCGGCGACGCGCGGCAGACCGCGCTTTTTTGCCCAGCGGCCGTTGCCGTCCATAATAATGCCAATGTGCCGGGGCATAGCACCCGGCACAGGGGCAAAGCTTTGTTTTTTCTTGAATAGTGCCATTAAACAGACATGATTTCCTTATTTTTTTCAGCGGTAATGGTATCGATATTTTTGATATAACGATCCACCAGATCCTGAAGCTCTTTTTCAGAAATCTTTTGCTCGTCTTCGGTCATTTCGCTGTTCTTTTTCATGGCTTTGATCTTATCCATCGCGTCTCTCCTGACGTTGCGAATCGCCACTTTTCCGTCTTCCCCAAGCCTGGAAACCTGCTTGGTCAGTTCTTTTCTTCTTTCCTCGGTAGGCTGCGGGAAAGAAAGGCGGATCGTTTTGCCGTCGTTCTGCGGCGTGATCCCGATATCGGAAGCCAAAATGGCTTTTTCAATATCCTTGGTGCATTTGCTGTCCCACGGAGTGATGACCAGCAGTCTGGGTTCGGGAACGGAAATTTGCGCTAACTGATTGATCGGCGTGGGCGTGCCGTAATAATCCACCGTAACCCGGTCCAAAATAGTGGCATTGGCACGGCCGGCGCGCACAACGGAAAACTCTCTTTCCGTAGCGGCGATGCATTTTTTCATTTTTTCTTCGAATTCACGAGTTTCCAGTTTCATAATATGATTTCCTTTCCGAAATTAGTATTGTTTTATACTTCCACAACGGTGCCGAGCTTTTCGCCCATGACCGCGCGGATGATATTCTGAGGATCGTTCAGTCCGAAAACAAGCGCCGGAAGGTGATTCTCCATGGCGAAGCAGGTGGCGGTAAGATCCATAACGGCAAGATTCTGCGCCAAAACCTCGCAATAGCGGATCCGTTCCAGCTTTTTGGCGGTGGGATCCTTGCGGGGGTCGGCGGTATAGACCGCGTCAATATTTTTTGCCAGCAGCACGATATCCGCTTCCAGTTCCTTCGCCCGCAAAACAGCGGCCGTGTCGGTCGAAAAATAGGGGCTTCCGAGTCCGCAGCCAAGCAGAACGACTTTCCCTTCTTTTAAATAAGAAAGTGCTTTCTGACGATTGTAAGACTCGGCAAACGGCTCCACAGAGGTCGCTGTCATCACGCGTGCTTCCACGCCGATCTGCTCCAGCACATCCTGCAGGCAGAGGGTATTGATCGCAGTGGCGAGCATGCCCATATGATCGGCCCGGACACGGTCAAAATCGGTTCCCTGCTTTCCGCGCCAGATATTGCCGGCGCCGACGACAACCGCAACCTGCACGCCGAGAGCGGTGCATTCTTTGATAGTTCTGCAAATGGCCTTTACGAGGTCGTCATTATAAATTGCTTTTCCTTCGGCTCCCTGTGACAAGGCTTCTCCGGAAAGCTTTAAAAGAACGCGCTTATATTTCGGCTCCATAACTCCTCCATGTTACCATATTTTGTTCTTTTCTATTTTACAAAATTTGAAGGGATTTGTAAAGAGAAATCACAAAATTCTATGAACTTTTTGCCAAAAAAGCGCAGCAAAAAAGGAGTCGATTTCGACTCCTTTTTCACAATATTCAGTGGAACATCGGGGGCATTTCGTCCTCTTCCGGTTCATAGGGATTCATATGATCCAGATAGTTCTTAGCCGTATCGACGTAGGCCATTAAGCGATTATAAAGATCCGCCTCGTAGCCTGTGACTTTTTCATCATACAGCATGCCGGCGCAATAAGACGGGATCGAGGTCTGAAAGTGATTGGAGATCTCATTTTCGTTTTCATCGACAATATAGATCGTGACCATTTCCCGCATTTGCCGTGCAGGCAGCGCAAAAGCGGCGCTATAGTAGCCGGCAGTTCCCCCATTTAAGGTGAGTTTTACTTTTTCCGTTTTGCTGGAGCTGCTGATGATCGCCGTCAGCTTATCGGGATCGAGCCCGGCCACGGGATCCAGCGAGAGGTAGAACTTAATGGAAACATAGTCTTTCATCAGCAGCGAGTTGCCGCGAATAACGGCAGCTTTGGCGGTGCGGTCGCCGACAGTCGTTTCATCGGTGAACTCATCTGCCACGATGCCTTCGTAATACGATTCGAGAATGGGATTTTCCAGGTTATGGTTGAAATAGAGCTGCGCGGCACGGCCATAATTGAGGATTGCCTTGCACAGATCGGAAAAGAGAACGGAAAAGCCCATGTCGGGATGGTTGATAACAATGCCGCAAGCATCCTTGATGGAATATTCATCCGTTTTTCCGGAAAGACTGGTGTTCACATAAATGGTATCTCCGATATTTTTGGCGGCAATTCCTTCTACAATAAAGGAATAGTAGACAACACCGTTGCGCACGGCCTTTTCGATCACGGCATCCTTGAAGTTCTCATTATCCGTGCTGTACTGCGCAGTGAACGGGGTTTCGGCGTTGGAGGAGAACCAATCGACAGAAACTTCGTCATAGAAATAGCGTAGTTTGAAATTTTCTTCCATAATAAAGCTGTTGCCGCTGACCGCAGCGCCGGAGCTGACAAACCCGCCATAATCGAAATCGAGAAAGCTGCTGGTGTACATGGTACCACCGACCAAGGTCGATACCGAAACGGAATCGGCGGCAAGACCGACATTAAGCGCCACCAAAGGCTGGCCGATCGTCTTCGGGCGGTAGTTGACCAGAATCTTCGGCGTTCCCTCGACGGAAAGAATGCGGTAATATACAGTTTTCTCGCCGTCCGCTTCGTCGCCGAGAATCAGAGTACCCGAGCCGGCAACCACGCGCTCAAATATTTGAGTAACGTTGGAAGGCAGGGCAACATCGCCGTCGGTTAGATCGGCCGAATACTGAATGGTCTCTTGGGTCGTCCCGGTGGTATCCTTCTTTTCGACGCCGTTGGGGATAGAGTAGCCGTGCATGAAGACGGTTTCGATGATGCCGCACCGCCCGCCGGCAGCTGTCTGACCGTTGTAATAATGCGTGACCGTGCCGCCGGCCAGAATATTCTGCACCCGGCTATCGCCGGTCAAAACCGAACAGCGCCCGGAGTTGTAGAAATTGGTAATTTCGGCCTGATCGGCAACCGTGTTGACAATATTGGTATGGAAGGTATAATCCGAAGTACCGGAGGAAATATAGCTTCCGCCATAGAAATTGGTAATTTTTGCATTGCCGCAAACGGTAACCTCGGCATTGAAAGTCGCGCTTCCGGTTCGGAACAAAGTAGAGTTATTGGTGTCCGCTTTGTTGGTAGAGTTTGCGCCGTAACTATTGGCGCCGGAATACAGATAGGTTACAACCGCGTCGCCGCCCACAACAAGCTCGTTGTCGCCGGCGATCTCACCGCGCCAGGTTCCGCCCAAAGAAATAGTACTCCAACTGCCGCTCAGCACTTTGATACTGAAATCCTTGTAGGTGGCGCCCGCCGAGGAGCCGCCGCCGTAAAGGGACATATTGGCGTTCTTTGCCGTTTTGAAGGTGCAGTTTTCGCCGATTTCAATATTATTTCCGTTGCAATAGACCGAAGAGGTGGGCGAACCTGGTGCTGCCGCAACATTGATATTGGAAAACTTATAATTATTCAAATAGGAATACAAATTGGCCGTATTATCTTTTACATAATTTGTTAAAATCGTAGCAAAGTTATCCGGATCGGAATGTAGGCTGCGAATGAAAATATCAGGTTTTTTCTCGCCGAATTTGATCTCGTTGCCGCCGGCAAACTGCTGATTGGAATCGGATTGCACCTTATCATAAACCGTACCGATAACCAAAATAACGATCCGGCGGTCGCCGATGACGGCTGCGCCGTCCTTTTTGATGCGTTCCAGCGCTTCGGAAATGTAATAATAAGGCTGTTCGCTGCTGCCGTTTTTGACTGCGGCATTTGCAGCAGATTCCGCAACGTACAAAATATAGGAATCACCGGTATTTTCATCGTCGGTAGAGAGAATTTCCGTAGAAGAGGCGGCCGTTGTAACAGAAACGGCGCCGAGATCCTTGTTCCAGGCTTCTTCTGCGGTGAGCGAAACGGTTAGAGTGCCGGGTTGCGCCTCTGACGCGATTTGAAAGCGGAGCGTAAGAAAATCGCCGTTATCGGTAAAATTGGAGGTTTTCATGCCGTTTTCCCACACAAGAGAGCATTCCCCGCTTGCACGCGCGGAATCGGTTTCGGACCAATGAAACTCGCCGAATTTTCCTTGATCGTTTACAGATACAAGCTCCAGATCTTCACTGTAGTGCAAGGTAAAACGCATGGAAGCAATGCCGGGGTTGGATGCGATCGAGGCGGTAATTTCAATGGTATCGCCGGGATTGGCAATATCGGGGCCGCTCAGACGCACCTGCGCCTCGGTGGCGGCTGAAATCATCATGGACACTAAAGAAAGTACCATGATCACAGCCAGGGAAAAGGCAAGCGTTTTTTTCACCGTATGCATAAGCAGATTTCCTTTCTGAAAAGAAATAGTATCATTCTCTTGACCTGGATTTCACGCCTTTTAAAAGCAACGAGAGAGGATGCCGAACTGGGAAGAAAAGAAGGGCAGGAGTACGCCCTTCTTTTCCGGATCTTTGCTTATTTCTGAGTCAGTTTGGCAATTTCTTCGGCAAAATTGTCTTCTTTCTTTTCAAGGCCTTCGCCCTTTTCGAAGCGAACGAATTCAGCCAGTTTGAAATCTTCGCCAAATTCTTTTGCTACCGAGGCAACGTACTGACCGACCGTAAGTTTATCGTCCTTGACATAAGCCTGCTCGGTAAGGCAGTTCTGAGAGTAGAATTTTTTGAGCTTGCCTTCGACCATCATGCCGATGACCTTTTCGGGCTTTTTGGCATTGGAAGGATCGTTTTTGATCTGCGTTTCGATGATCTCTTTTTCCTTGGCGACCGCTTCTGCGGGAACGGAAGCGGGATCGAGGTAAACCGGGTTCATCGCAGCGGCCTGCAGGCACACGTTCTTAGCGGCTTCGGCAAACAGCTCGTTTTCCACAAAGGCGGTCATTTTCACGATCACACCGATATTGCCTTTGCCGTGCACATAGGAAGCGGCGGCGTTTTCGATGATAACAAAGCGGCGGATATTGATGTTTTCGCCGATGGTAAAGATTTTATCCTTCAGCGCGGCTTCAACATCCAGGCCGTCCTTGAATTCTTTCTTCAGAAGTTCTTCAACGTTAGCGGGTTTGGTTTTGAGGATGATCTTCAAAAGATCGTTTACAAATTCACCGAACACTGCGCTTTTGGCGGCAAAGTCGGTTTCAATGTTCACCTCGATCATGGCAGCCGTGTGGGTTTCCGGATCGATGAGGATGGAAACCAGACCTTCGGCGGCAATGCGGGAGGATTTTTTAGCGGCAACGGCAAGGCCCTTTTCGCGCAGGAGCTTAATGGCTTCTTCTTCGTTCCCGTTGGCTTCTACAAGGGCTTTTTTGCAGTCCATCATGCCAATGCCGGTTTTCGCTCTGAGAGCGGCAACTGCTTTTGCGGTAATTTCCATAATCTATGTTTTCCTTTCTGATTTCAACAATTAAGCTTCGGGCTGAGCTTCGGCAGCAGCCGGTTCTTCAACTGCGGGAGCCTCTTCGGCAGCGGCCTCTTCTTCAGGAGCGGCGGCTTCTTCGGCAGGCGCTTCGGTGAAAGCTTCGCCCTGGTGACCTTCGATCACGGCGTTGGCGATGACAGAGGAGATCAGGCGGATGGCGCGGATCGCGTCGTCGTTGCCGGGGATCACGTAATCGGCTTCATCGGGATCACAGTTGGTATCGACAATGGCGATCATGGGGATTCCGAGCTTTTTCGCTTCCAGAACGGCGTTTCTTTCTTTCTTGGGGTCGACCACGAAAATCGCGCTCGGAAGCTGGCTCATTTCTTTGATGCCGCCGTAATTCTTTTCCAGATCGGCGATTTCCTTTTTATGCTCGGCGACTTCCTTTTTGGGAAGCAGATCGAAAGTGCCGTCTTCTTCGAACTTTTTCAGTTTATTGAGACGGGCGATGCTCTTTTTGATGGTCTTGTAGTTGGTCAGCATACCGCCGGGCCAACGGATATTGACATAGTACATGCCGCATCTTTCGGCCTCTTCTTTGATGGCGTCCTGCGCCTGCTTTTTGGTACCGACAAACAGGAGGGTGCCGCCTTCTTCCGCAATGGAACGAACGAAGTCATACGCTTCTTCGATCTTTTTCACGGTTTTCTGGAGATCCACAATGTGGATTCCGTTTCTCTGGGTGAAGATGTATTCCTTCATTTTGGGGTTCCATCTTCTGGTTTGGTGGCCGAAGTGAACTCCTGCTTCCAGGAGCTGCTTCATGGTGATGACGTTGCTCATAGTTTTTTCCTTTCCGGGTTTTCCCCGCCATAGCCGTGGGCAGAGAACGGACTTTGCCGCACCCTCTCTGCCAAAAGAGCTATGTGTGTATTTTTTTGTCAGGCTATTTTACCATAACATGGCGCCGAATTCAAGATATTATTGAAAGAAAACTTTTTTGAAAATCAAAAAAAGCATAAAAATTTACAAAATGTTCATAGATTTTTCGTACTCAGAACGCAGGAATTTTTTGGTCACGCCGGCGAAAATATGATCCCACGGCAAAATTTCGTCCAGCGGAATTTCGCGGTTGGCATAGAAATCGGCGCTGAGCCCCGCGTTTTCGATGGCTTTTTCCCAACGGTCGAGACTGAAAAATTCGTCCCAGGCGTCAAAGATCTGCCCGCTGCGGTAGGCGTTTTCGATCGCACGGGAAAGCCGACGGTCGCCCCTTGCCAGCACCGCCTCCACGCGACTGGAGCGGGCGTCGTGCCAGCTATAGCTGATTTTGCGGGTGGCGATATTGTCGCGCACCAGCTTTTGCTTGCGTTCCACCTCAGAGAGCGGATTCTGCCCCGCCCACTGAAACGGCGTCTGCGGTTTGGGGATAAAGCAGGAAACCGAAATATTGACATTAACGCCCTTCCCTTTCGGGCGGTTCGAAAGGCTGTAGAAAAGATTGACCGCGCGCTGCGCCAGCTGGGCGATGCCGACAACGTCTTCATCTTTTTCATTGGGCAGACCGTCGATAAAATAGAGCTTGACGGCGGTCATGCCTTCAGAAAACACATAGGTGAGCGTGCGGGTGATATCTTCTTCCGTCACACCTTTGTGGATAACGTCGCGCAGGCGCTGGGTGCCGGCTTCGGGTGCAAAGGTGAAGGAGCCCTTTTTCAAACCCGGCACTTCATTGATGATTTTTTCGGAAAAGCTGTCTACCCGCATGGACGGCAGCGAGAGGCGCACATGCTGAGCAGGCGCCCATTCCAGTAATTTTTCGCACATGCCGGAAAGGCCGCTGTAATCGGAAATCGAGAGCGCGCACATGGATATTTCCGAATAGCCGGTGTTGGCAATGATTTCCCTGGCCTGCGCATCCAGCTTTTCCGGGCTGCGCTCGCGGATGGGGCGGCAGGTCATGCCCGCCTGGCAAAAGCGGCAGCCGCGGATGCAGCCGCGGAATACCTCCAGAACGGCGCGGTCGTGCACGGCTTCGATATGGGGAAGGACGGGTTTTGTGGGGTAGTAGGAATTCTCAAAATCCTTAACGATGCGCTTTTTTACAAGAGCGGGAACGTCGTTGTATTTCGGAGTAAAGGAGGCAATGGCGCCGTCCTCCCGGTACTCCACGTCGTAAAGAGACGGCACGTAAAAGCCTTCCAGATGCGAGGCTTCGCGCAGAAATTCCGCTTTGCTTTTTCCCGCTTTTTTACAGATTTCATAGAGCCGCACCAGCTCCGGCAGGGCTTCTTCCCCCTCGCCAATGGACATGATATCGAAAAAGTCGGCAAAGGGTTCGGGGTTATAGGTGCAGGGGCCGCCGCAAAGCAGGATCGGATAGGAATCGTCCCTGTCCCTGGCGTAAAACGGAATGCCCGCCAGATCCAGCATATAAAGAATATTGGTGTAGCAAAGCTCGTACTGGAGGGTGAAGGAGCAAATATCGAAATCGCGAATCGGATCGCCGCTTTCCAGCGCATATAAAGGGTGCTTCTCTTCCTTTAAAACCTTGCCGAAATCCGGCCAGGGGGCAAAAACCCGTTCGCACCACACATTTTCCATTTCGTTCAGCACGCCGCAGAGGATCTTCATACCGAGGTTGGACATGCCGATCTCATACGTATCCGGGAAACAGAAGGCAAAGCGGATTTTACCGGCCTTATCCTTTATGACTTCGTTGAATTCCCCGCCGATATAGCGGCCGGGCTTTTCGACCTTTTCCAGATATTTTTCCAAAGGCTTCGGAATCATTTTTTCTTTCCTTTCCGCTTTTGCGCTTCTTTTTCCAGAATCGGCTTCAGGTACTGACCTGTGAAGCTGTTTTTGTTTTTCGCCACCTCTTCCGGCGTTCCCCGGGCGATGATCCTGCCGCCGGCGTCGCCCCCTTCGGGGCCGAGGTCGATGATATAATCCGCGCATTTAATGACGTCCAGGTTGTGCTCGATGACAATGACGGAATTGCCGGCGTCGGCAAGGCGGTTCAAGACCTTGCAGAGCTTATTCACGTCGTCGGAATGCAGGCCGGTGGTCGGTTCATCCAGAATATAGCAGGTCCGGCCGGTGTCGCGCCGGGATAATTCGCAGGAAAGCTTCACGCGCTGCGCTTCCCCGCCGGAAAGCGTGGTGGAGGATTGGCCGATCTTCACATACCCCAGTCCTACGTCCTGCAGGGTCTGCAGCTTGCGGGCAATGGAGGGGATATTTTCGAAAAACAAGAGGGCTTCCGAAACCGTCATATCCAGCACGTCGGCAATGGATTTTCCTTTATACTTGACTTCCAGCGTTTCGCGGTTGTAGCGCTTGCCATGACAAACGTCACAATTGACGTATACGTCGGGCAAAAAGTGCATTTCGATCTTGATGGTGCCGTCGCCCTGGCAGGATTCACAGCGGCCGCCGCGCAGATTGAACGAAAAGCGATCCGGCCCGAAGGCACGCATTTTGGCATCCTGCGTTTTGGCAAAGACCTGGCGAATCTCGGTAAACAGCCCCGTGTAGGTCGCCGGGTTGGAGCGCGGTGTTCTGCCGATGGGGGATTGGTCGATGGCAATGACCTTATCGAGAGCTTCGATGCCCTCAATACGGTCGAAGTTACCGGAAATGGTATTGGCGCGGTTGAGCTTTTTGCCGAGCTCCGGCAGCAAAATGCCGTTGATCAGCGAGGATTTACCGCTGCCGGAAACGCCGGTCACGCAGACCAATTTTCCCAGCGGGATCTCCACATCAATATTTTTTAAATTGTTCTGCCGCGCGCCGCGGATCCAAAGAGAAGAACCGTTCCCTTCCCGTCTTGTTTCGGGAATCGGAATAAAGCGCTTGCCGGATAAATACTGCCCGGTAATGGATTCTTCGCAGGAAAGAATTTCCTGCGGAGTCCCACTGAACACGACCTTACCGCCGTGAATGCCGGCTTCGGGGCCGATATCCACCACAAAATCGGCGTTTTCTATGGTTTCGGTATCGTGCTCCACCACGATGACCGTGTTGCCCGTGTCGCGGAGCTTTTTCAGGGTTTGGATCAGCTTGGTATTATCGCGCTGGTGCAGGCCGATGCTGGGTTCATCCAAAATATAGAGAACTCCCATCAGAGACGAACCGATCTGCGTGGCCAGGCGGATGCGCTGGCTCTCCCCGCCGGAAAGGGTGCCCGCCTTGCGCGAGAGAGTGAGATACCCCAGTCCCACGCTTCTTAAAAAGTCCAGTCGCGAGCGGATCTCCTTAATGATCTCCTTGGCAATTTTGGCTTCCTTTTCGGTGAATTTCAGTGTATCGAGAAAAGCAAGCTCTTTTTCCACCGAAAGATCGCAGAAATCCGTGATGCTGATTCCGCCGACCGTGACGGCTAAAATCTCCGGCTTCAGCCGGCGACCATGACAGGCAGCGCAGGTGACGTCTTCAAAAAATTCCTCGTAATAGGTATCGTGGAAAGTGTGATAGCGCTCGAGAATTTTGGGAATCACCCCGGCAAATTTCACCACGTAATCCTGCTTGACGCCGTTTTCCGTAAACGGCACGGTATAGAGAGTATCTCCGGTACCGTAAAGCAGTGCCTTCATGGCTTCTTCGGGGTAGTCGCAGAACGGCGTTTTTAAGGTGCAGCCGTAGGGGGCGACCACCTGTTTATAGATCATGCCCGACCAGTTATCTTCCTTCATGGTCTTAAAGCCGTTGCACTGAATGCCGCCGTCGGCAAGCGAACGGCTTAAGTCGGGAATGACGCGCTGCGGAGAGATGGTCTGCTTGACCCCGATGCCGTCGCATTCCGGGCAGGCGCCGTAGGGATTGTTGAACGAAAACATCCGGGGCGCCAATTCCTCGATGCTGAAATTGTGCTCTTCGCAGGCAAACGCCGTAGAGAAAAACTTATATTTTTCCGGGTCGTTTTCCGCAAGCGAAACCAGATCGATCACCACGCCGCCGGCGGAATGCTTGAACGCCGTTTCCACCGAGCCGGTCAGTCTCCCTTCGATTCCGGGCTTCATGACCAGACGATCCACCACGATTTCCACATCGTGTTTTTTGTTTTTATCCAAGGGCGGCACTTCGGTGATATCGTAGACATAGCCGTCCACCTTCACACGGACAAAGCCGTCTTCTTTGGCGTGATCGAGAATTTTTTCGTGCTGTCCTTTTTTGCCGTGAACCACCGGGGCGAGGATCTGAAATTTCGTGCCTTCGGGCAAAAGCATGATCTGGTCGATGATCTGATCGATCGACTGCGCTTTGATCTCCTTGCCGCAGACCGGGCAGTGCGGAATGCCGACACGCGCGTACAAAAGGCGCAGATAATCGTAGATTTCCGTGACGGTGCCGACCGTGGAGCGCGGGTTTTTGGAGGTGGTTTTTTGGTCGATGGAAATGGAGGGCGACAGCCCCTCAATGGAATCCACATCCGGTTTATCCACCTGACCTAAAAACATTCTTGCATAGGAAGAAAGCGATTCTACAAAGCGCCGGTTCCCCTCGGCAAAAATGGTATCGAACGCCAGCGAGGACTTCCCGCTGCCGGAAAGACCAGTGAAAACGACCAGTTTATCGCGCGGGATTTCGAGTTCGATATTTTGCAGGTTATGCACGCGGGCGCCTTTGACCACAATATTTTCTCTTGCCATGGTAGTTCCTTTTTTTACTTTCGGTTATTTGCTTTCCATTTGATTTTGAATTTCGCGGATCCGATCGCGCAGGACGGCCGCATATTCGAAATCCAGGCGTTTGGAGGCTGCCATCATCTCGAAGCGCAGCTTCTCCAAAAGCTTGGTGCGCTCGGCGCGGGACATCTTTTTCTTTTTGCCGGAGGCGGATTTTTCCTCGTGCTTGACGGTTACCTCGGGCAGAGTCTGTACTTTCTTCACAATCCCCTTGGGGGTGATGTTGTGTTCGAGGTTATACTGTTCCTGCAGCTTTCGCCGGCGCGCGGTTTCGGCAATGGCACGCTGCATGGAATCGGTCACCGTATCCGCATACATAATGACCTTGCCCTCCACGTGCCGGGCGGCGCGGCCGATGATTTGAATGAGGCTTCGCTCGCTGCGCAAAAACCCCTCTTTATCGGCGTCGAGGATGGCGATCAGCGAAACCTCGGGAAGATCCAGCCCCTCGCGCAAAAGGTTAATGCCCACCAAAACGTCGAATTCCCCCAGACGCAGGGATTTTAAAAGCTCCACGCGTTCCATGGTTTCCACGTTGTGGTGCATATAGCGCACGCGAATGCCTTTTTCCTCCAGAAAGTCGGTCAGATCCTCTGCCATTTTTTTGGTTAAGGTGACGACCAATACCCTCTCTTTCCGATCGGCACGCCGGTTGATTTCGGAAATGAGATCGTCGATCTGTCCTTCGGTTTTCCGCACCTCACAGACGGGATCCAGAAGCCCGGTGGGGCGAATGATCTGTTCCACCACCTGCTCGCTGCGCTCCAGTTCAAACTCCGCGGGCGTGGCGCTGACAAAAATGGTTTGGTGAATTTTCTTTTCAAATTCGTCAAAGCGTAAGGGACGGTTATCGTAGGCGCTGGGAAGGCGGAAGCCGTAATCCACCAGGTTCTGCTTACGAGCGCGATCCCCCGCACTCATGGCGCGCACCTGCGGAATGGTGGCGTGGGATTCATCGACCATCAAAATAAAATCCTCGGGGAAATAATCCAGCAAGGTATAGGGCGTTGCGCCGGGCGGATTGCCGGCGAAAACGCGCGAATAGTTTTCAATTCCGCTGCAATAGCCGATCTCGCGCACCATTTCCATATCGTAATTCACACGGTCGCGCAGGCGCTGGGCCTCCAGAATCCTGCCCTTTTCTTCGAAAAAGCGCACCCGCTCCACCAGCTCCTCCTCGATTTCGCGAATTGCCTTTTCACGGCGCTCCAGGCTGGTTGCGTAGTGACTGGCGGGATAAATGACAATATGGTTAAGATTGGCAACAGGCGTGCCGGTGAGCGCATGGAATTCCACAATGCGGTCGATCTCATCGCCGAAAAATTCCACCCGCACGGCGGTTTCGCTGTTCCCGGCCGGGAAGATATCCACCACGTCGCCGCGTACACGGAATTTATTACGCACAAAATTCAGATCGTTGCGCTCGTACTGAATCTCCACCAAGCGGTGCAGAACCGCATCTCGCGAAATGGACATCCCCGGCCGAAGTGAGAGCGTCATGGATCGGTACTCGCGCGGGTCGCCCAGCGTATAGATGCAGGAAACCGAAGAAACGATGATCACGTCCCGCCTCTCAAACAAAGAGGAGGTGGCACTGTGGCGCAGTTTATCGATCTCCTCGTTGATGGCAGAATCCTTTTCAATATAAACATCCTTTCCCGGAATATAGGCCTCCGGCTGATAGTAGTCGTAATAAGAAACAAAATATTCCACCGCGTTGTGGGGAAAAAATTCACGGAATTCACTGCAGAGCTGGGCGGCCAGGGTTTTATTGTGAGCCAACACCAGTGTGGGGCGGTTCAGACGGGCGATGACGTTGGCCATCGTGAAGGTTTTGCCGGATCCGGTCACGCCGAGCAGCGTCTGTTCCTTATAGCCGTTTTGAACGCCGGCGACCAGTTTTTCGATCGCCTGCGGTTGATCGCCCGTGGGTTTGTAATTGGATACCAATTCAAAATGATCCATATCAAAACCTCCTTTCCCGTTTTCTCAGCCACTACGTCTGCAAATTTTATCAGTATATTATAGCACGCTTTTGCAAAAAAAGAAAGAGGGCTAAGCAAGGAATTTTTTCCGCTTAGCTCTCTTTTTTCATTACGAGCGCGAGCATTTTTCGGCGTCAACCGCCAAAACGAACCTCAGCGCGCCGAGAGCGTTCTGCGGGCGCGGACGGCGTTCCACGCAAAACGCATTGCACCCTGGTTGCATTGCCGAAGCAGTAATTTCATGGGGTTCTCCTCTTCAAAGATCGATCGGACTTTTGCTTCTGTTGATCTTCTTTTGTGCGGATCGGTCGTCCTCGCGGAACCATTTGATATAGTGCTCAAAGTTTTCTTTATCCATGCTGGAAAAGTGATCTTCCGAAATGATGTAATGATCGAGCAGGGCAACATTCATATGCGCAAGCAGACTTTTTAAGACGCCGTTGGTGTGCAGATCGTCATTGGAGGCATAGGGCAGTCCGTGCGGATGATTGTGCGCTAAAACAACGAAAGACGCTTTGTAATGCACAACGGCATTGACGAGCTTCCGCATGGAAAAACCGGCGGAGTTAATATCTCCTTCGTGGATCTTCTGTTCACCGCAAATGGCAAGAGCATTATCGAAAAAGATTGCATAGACTTCCTCCTGCGCCTTGCCGGCATAATAAATGATCAGCTTTTTGCCGAGAGATTCATAGTTCCAATCCTTGGTCCGGGCGGCAAAACGATCCTTAAAATAGCGCTGCGCCACGGCGGGATAGGTTTTTAAAAAGACCGCCGCATATTCACCGATCCCATCGACCTCCGCCAGTTCTTCCGGGCTTGCTTCGAACACGCCGGACAGGCTTCCGAAACGATCCAGCAGCCGATGGGCGATTTCGTTGGTATCTCTCCGCGGCAGCGCGTAAAACAAAACGAGCTCCAAAACATTGTGATCCTCAAAATGTTCGAGTCCTTCAGTCAAAAAGCGTCCTTTCAGGCGCTGCCGGTGATGTTCATGCGGATTTTTTGGTTTTTCAGCCGCCATGAAAAATGATCCTTTCTATTCAGTCTGTCAATTTTTTTCCATTTTATCACACCGCGCTTATTTTTTCAAGAAAAACTGAGTTTTCAGAAAAATGTTGAAAAATAGGAAAAGATCGTGTATAATAAAAATATTGATCCGGCTTACAGCGGAAAGGAGTGTTTATGAGATCCAAACTGATTAGTATAATCCTGTGCATTGTCGTTCTGGCAGGCACTGTATTTTTGGTTCGATTTTCCATGACTCACGATTTCAGCGAAAAGAAAACGGAGGAGGAAACCTCCGTTACTCTCTCAGGGGAATCGGAAGCTTATACCAAGGCCTATGCAGAACAATGCGGGTATGATTTGGAAGACCTGATCGTGCGGCTAGCCTATCAGGAGGATAAAGAATATCAGGAAGCCATGTCGGAGCTGGCAGAACGCCTGGATAACGCGGCGGAATATTTGAAATCTGACGAAGATTTTGCCGGCGCCACCTATTATGCGCGCCTGGCAGGTATTCTGCGCGACGTTTTATCCACTCCGTTCACCGACAACGCTTCCTTTTCCACGCGCGTTTCGGCTATGCTCACTGAAATTGAAAACACCTACCCTGCCGACCGTCCGGAAAATGACGAAACCCTGGCTCACCTGCCGAAGCTGGATACCGACGCCAACGGCAAGCTGACGCTTGCCATGCTCTCGGTTTACAACCGGCAGAAAAAGGATCAGGCCAATACTCTGGTTCTCACCTTCGGCGGCAACCTGGTGCTTGGAGATACGCTGCTTGGCGCCGAAAACGATTCGAGCTTTAAAGCCAAACAGGAAAACGCTCTTTATGCGTTTCCGTTTTACGGGCTCAGTTCTGTTTTATTGAACGATGACGTCAGCTTTGCCAATCTCAAAGCCCCGCTGACCACTTCCATCACCGCCCGTAAGGACGGCGCCGTAAAAGGGCTTCCGGCCTATGCCGCGCTTTTGAAAAACGGCGGCATGGACGTTGTTTCCCTTTCCGACGGCAACCTTCTCAACTACGGTGAAAACGGCAAAACGGATACCAAAAACGCTCTTTCCACCTCGGGTGTTTTGTACTCCGACGAAGGGACGGTTTGTTACTACCCCTCCAAGCTGGGAAAAGTCGCGTATATCAGCTACGATATTACCGATGAATGCAAAAGAACCGACTACACCTTTGACGCCCCGAAAACCGATATTGCCGCCGCAAAGGCTGACGGCGCGGTGTTTGTGATCGTTCATTTCAACTGGATCACCACCTGCAACGACGACTGGGATCCTTCCATGACACAGGCACTGACCGCGAAAAGCGCAGTGGACAACGGCGCAAACTTCGTGCTGGGAACCTACCCGGGCGCCATCATGGCGCTGGAGCAATACAACGGAGTTTCGATTTTATATTCCCCGGGTGATTTGGTAAATCTTAACGCGCAGGATAGCCGCACGTTTTTATATCAACAAAGCTTTTCGCTCTCCGCAAACGGCAAAGCCGTACCCGGTGAAATTACGCTGTACCCGGTAGCGGCCTCTGCGGAAGACGGCTCTCCGAGACTGAATTTTGCCGCCGCCAGCGTCGATACTTTTGTTAACGATCTGGCTTCCTATTCCCGCACGATGCGGCGCGGTCTGGGCAAGCAGACGGCGTTTACCAAAGAACATCTGCACGTGATCTCCATTACCAAATAAAACCGGAAATGCTGCAAAAGCGGGCAAACGCCCGCTTTTTGTCTTGAAAAGGCGCGGAAAAACGGCTATTATAAAACTTGTAACGGCAAAAGAAAGAAAAGGAACAGAACATGTTTATCATCGGTACCAACAAAGTCGGAGTCCGCTTTGGCGAAAATGTGATTTTGGAAAACGTCACGTTTTCGATCAATCAGGGCGATAAAGTCAGTATCGTCGGCGTGAACGGCGCCGGCAAAAGCACGCTGATGCGCGTGTTTTATGACAAGGATTTTGCCTATACCGGCGAGGTCTTTCTTGCAAAAGACAAAACAGTAGGCTTTTTGGAACAGCTTTCCACAATTGATCCTGCGCTCACCGTTTACGAAGCGGGGCTTCGTGTTTTCCGGGAACTGTCGGCCATGGAAAGCCGCCTTGCCGCTTTGCAGGAGGAACTGAAGACCGATCATTCCGATGCGAAAATTGAAGCCTATTCCGCCTTGGAAGCAAAGTTTCAGTCTTTGGGCGGGTACCAATATCAAAGCCGGGTGCACGGCACGCTGATCAGTATGGGCTTTGAGGACATGCTTTCCCTGCCGGTCGGCTCTCTTTCAGGCGGACAGAAAACTTCCCTGCAGCTTGCGCTGCTGCTTTTGGAAGAGCCGGATATTTTGCTGCTGGACGAACCGACCAACCACCTCGATATCCGTGCGCTGGAGTGGCTGGAGGAGAAATTAAAGCAGCTTCGCAGCACCGTGCTGGTGATCTCGCACGACCGCTTTTTCCTGGATCGAGTGACCACGAAAACGCTGGAAATTGAAAACACGCACGCCAAGCTCTATGCCGTACCGTATACCCAATACCGCGAGCAGAAAAAAACGGAGCGGGAAATTCAGGAGCGGCACTACAAAAATCAGCAAAAAGAAATTGCTCGCATGGAGGCCTTTATTGAGCAGCAGCGCCGCTGGAACCGCGAGAAAAATATTGTCGCCGCGGAATCCCGCCAAAAAGCACTCGACCGTATGGTAAAGGTGCAAAAAGCAGAAAACCTGCCGGAAAGCCTGGCGTTTCAGTTTACCGGCGCGCTGGAATCGGGCGAGGATGTGATTTCCGTAAAGGAGCTTTCCAAGGCCTACGGCAATAAGGTTTTGTTTGAAAAGCTCTCTTTTGAGGTGCACAAAAAAGACAGACTTGTCATCCTCGGCGCCAACGGCAGCGGAAAAAGCACGCTTTTGCAGATCTTGGCCGGAAATACCGCGCCCAGCGGCGGTGAATTCCGCTTTGGCTATAACGTGCGAATGGGGTATTATGATCAGTATCAGCGTCTGAATGAAAACGGCACCGTACTGGAGGAGATTTGGGAAGATACCGACCTGACGCACACCGAGGTGCGAAAGCTTTTGGCGACCTTTCTTTTTAAAGGGGACGACGTATTCAAAGAGATCCGTGTGCTTTCCGGCGGCGAGAGGGCGCGGTTGGTTTTGGCAAAGCTGATGCAGAAAAAAGTGAATCTTCTGCTGTTGGACGAGCCGACCAACCATCTGGATATTGAATCCCGCGAGGCGCTGGAAAACGCGCTTTTGGGATTTGAAGGGACGATCGTTGCGGTTTCGCACGACCGGTATTTTATCAATAAAATCGCCACGTCCCTTTTGGAATTTACCGGCGAAGAAGCCTTGGACGGCAACAAGGTCAAGGAATTCAAAGGGACTTACGCGGCGCTTCTGGAGTACCGCGAAAAACACAAAATGCCCGAAAAAGCCTCGGGACAAAAGAAAAGCGCCGCCGGAGCCGGCTTTGCCGAGCAGAAAAGGCGCAAGCAGGAGGCGCAGAAACGGCAGCATCGGATCGAAAAGATCGAAGCCGAAATCGCGGCAGCGGAAGAAAGGCTCGTACAGATCGACAACGAAACGGAAGAAGCCGCGAGCGATTATATCCGTCTGCAGGCACTGTTTGAAGAAAAAGAAGCCCTGCGGCAAAAAATCGACGCTCTGTTTGCGGAATGGGGCGAATTGGAAAAAGAATAACATAAAATTCCCCGCTTTCCCATAGAATGAAATGAATTCTTTCTATTTGGGAGGCGGGGTATGTTTATTTTTTCGGTTAAGGCACAGAATATGAAATTAGCGGCTTCCCTGGCGGTCTCGGTCATGGCGATTGCGCTGGTGGTAAGTTTTGTTCCGAACAGAGCAAAGGATTTTGTATATCCCGACGAGGCTCTGCCGGCCGTAAAAGTGATGAGCAGCAAGGATTTTCAGAATATCAGCGATAACGACAGTCGGATTGCTTTCTTAAAAAAATACGGCTGGGAGGTAGAGCCAGAAGCGCGCGAAGTGATCGAGGTGGTGATCCCCGAGGAATTTGACACGGTTTACCAGAAATACAATGAGCTGCAGCTGGCAGAAGGGCTGAACCTGAGCAAATACCGCGGAAAAAGCGTAAAACGATATACGTACCTGGTTTCCAACTATGAATATGACGGTACGGTGCTGGCGAATCTTTTGATTTATAAAGACCGGGTGATCGGCGGGGATATTTGCTCGGCCGACGCCGAAGGATTTGTGCACGGCTTGACCCGAGGAAATAATTTCCTGGGAAATTTTTCGCAAAGCGGGATAGAATAAGAAAGGAATTCAATAGCAAAGGAACCTTTCGTTTTGTGGATAAGACGCTTTATGGCGGGCTTTATTTACGGATTGATTCTGGCAACCGTGTTCATGACGGTGCTGTTTCTTTTCCTGCAAAGCCTGCTCCCGATAATTTTATAAAAAAAGGACTTGCCTGAGGCAAGTCCTTTTTTTAACCGAGCGGTCTTTTGGTCATTTGCGCCCATTTTCGGGGATAGGCGGACGGGGTGCTTTTGATTTTACGCACCAGGATCAGGTATCGGTCGGAGGTGAAAAACTCTGTCATTTCCCGCTTTTCTTCTTCGGTAAAGGAACCAGGAAGTGCCGCAGGCAGGCTCCACTCTACCTTTTGGCAAGCCAACAGCTTGCCGCCGAGCCTGGGAATCGCCGCGCGGGCCTCTTCCAATTCTTCCGGCGCTTTCATGCCCTTGAGGGCAAAAAAGACGCCGCCCGGCTTTACAAACGGCAGGCACAGTTCACAAAGCACCGGAAAGCGCGCTACGGCGCGGGAAAAGCACAGATCGACCGCTTCGCGCAGCTCGCCGCCTTTTCCTGCCAGTTCTTCTCCCCTCCCCCAAACGGGCACAACTCGGGAAAGGGAAAGCGACGCGGCGTTTTCGCACAGAGCGTGGATCTTTTTTTCGGTGCTGTCGACCATCACGATCTTCTTTTCCGGCGCGGCAATGGCGATCGGCAAGCCCGGAAATCCACCGCCGCAGCCGATATCGCAAAGCACCTCAGCCTTTTCCAGAGCCGCGCGGAACCCGGCATTGCCGAAAAGCGCCAGCGAATCGGCAAAATGCTTGAGCACTACAGATAGCGGTGCGGTGATGGAAGTGATATTGAGTTTTTCATTGGTTTGCAGAATCAGGTCGAAAAGACGGCTGAATTCTTCCAGCTTTTCCGCATCCAGCCCGGCCTCGGGCACGACGGCGGCCAACAGATCCTGATATTTCTTCTCCAATGGCATCTGAAAATCTCCTTTAGTGATTCAGATTCAGATAGATCAAAAGCACCGTAATATCCGCCGGAGAAACGCCGGATATACGCGAAGCGCGCCCCAGGCTTTCCGGCCGGATCTGAGAGAGCTTCTGCATGGCTTCTATGCGAAGTCCTTTGATTTGCGTGTAATCCACGTCCTGCGGGATCGGGCGGTTTTCCAGCTTGCGAAACGCTTCCGCCTCCGCTTTTTGACGTTTGATATAGCCGGCATATTTGATCTCGATTTCCGCACGGGCAAATACCTCCTCCGAAAAAGAGGGACGGTCGAAATCTACCGGCTCCAATACCTTGTAGGAAAGCTGCGGGCGACGGATCAGATCTGCCAGGCGGATCCCGGTATCGACCGGGGTGCTTTCCAAGGACGCCAAAATTTCGTTGAGCTCTTGGCTCGGCGGCAAAAAGGTTTTTTCCGCGCGCTCAATTTCCGCATCGATCTTTTGGAATACTTCCCGGCGTTCCCGGTAGCGTTCTTCAGAAATCAGCCCCGCTCTTTTTCCTTCCTCCAAAAGGCGGCGGTCGGCATTGTCCTGCCGCAGGATCAGGCGGTATTCACAGCGACTGGTCATAATGCGGTAGGGCTCGTTGGTGCCTTTGGTGACCAGATCGTCGATCAGAACCCCGATATATCCCATATCGCGCGTGATGACAAGCGGTTCTTTTTTCAGCACACGGTAGGCGGCGTTTATCCCGGCGATAAGCCCCTGGGAAGCGGCTTCTTCGTATCCGGAGGAACCGTTGAACTGACCGGCGCCGAACAGACCGGGGACGGTTTTGAATTCCAGGGTCGGTTTTAACTGGGTCGGATCGATGCAGTCATATTCAATGGCGTAAGCGGTGCGCATGACCTGCGCCTTTTCCAGCCCGGAAATGGAATGAATCACCTGCAGCTGCACGTCTTCCGGCAAAGAAGAGGAAAGTCCCTGCACATAGATTTCTTTGGTTTCGGCGCCCAACGGCTCTAAAAAGAGCTGATGGCGCTGCTTTTCCGGAAAACGCATGATTTTATCCTCAATACTGGGGCAATAGCGAGGTCCCGTACTTTTGATTTTCCCGGAATACAGCGGTGAACGGTGAATATTTTCCCGGATAATACGATGTGTTTCTTCATTGGTATAAACGATATGGCAGCGCTTCTGCTTCCTTTTGCAGAAAGCTTTTGCGTCGGTATCGTAAGAAAAGCAGACGGGCTGTTCATCACCCTCCTGCACCTCGCAGCGGTCGAAATCGATCGTATCGGCGTGGAGACGCGGCGGCGTGCCGGTTTTAAACCGGCGGAATTCCACGCCCAGCTTTTTCAGCGAATCGGTAAGGAAATTGGCGGGATAAAAATTGTCCGGCCCGGCGGAATAGGAAACGTCGCCGACCACGATATTAGAATTGAGGTAGGTACCGGCACACACCACCACGGAAAGCGCACGGTATACGGCGCCGAACTTGGTGGTGAGCAGAAGCGCCTCGCCCTCACGCTCAATCTCACAGATCTCCGCCTGAATGAGCCGCAGACCGGGGGTGTTTTCGCAAGTCTTTTTCATGACGTAGTGATACGCCTTGCGGTCTGACTGCTGGCGCAGAGAATGCACCGCCGCGCCTTTGCCCAGGTTGAGCATACGGCTTTGCAGGCATACGCGGTCTGCCGCTCTGCCCATTTCACCACCGAGCGCGTCGATCTCGAAAACCAGGTGTCCTTTGCCGGTGCCGCCGATCGAGGGGTTGCACGGCATATTCCCGATTGCTTCCAGCGAGAGCGTGAAAAGAATGGCGTCCGTCCCCATGCGGGCGGCGGCGAGCGCCGCCTCCAGTCCGGCGTGACCGGCGCCGACAACGGCGACGTCGCAGGCGCCGGCAAAAAATTTAAAATCGTTCACAGAAAATTCCTCATTTTTATTTTCCAATACAAAAGCGCGAAAAAACCTCATTCAAAATCATTTCTCCGGCGCCTTTGCCGTCTGTCTCCCGCAATTCGGCAACCGCACTCTCCAACCCCAGAGACGCGATATCCTTGTTTCCTGCCGAAATTTGTCGAACCGCTTCGGCAAGTAAATCCGAAACCTTGATAAAATGTGTCTTCTGCCGTATATTGGTTAATACCGCGCCCTCATGAAGCGCCGCTTCATCGGAAATAAACAGGGCTTCAATCCTATTACAAAGCTCACGCCAGTCGCTTTTTTCCTTAGCGCAGATAGCAATCGGGCTGCCGAGCGCTTTTATCGGCTCCGGATCGATCTGTCGGGGCAGGTCGGCTTTCGTTAAAATCGGAAGGATCGGCAGCGTGCCGATTCGATCCTGCAGGCGGTCTAAAATCAGCCGATCGTCCTCGTCCAAGGGGCGGGAGGAATCGAAAAGCGCCAGGACAAGCTCCGCAGAATCCAACTCGGAAAGGACTTTTTCTATGCCGATCTTTTCGATTTTATCCTCGGTTTTGCGGCGGATGCCGGCGGTATCCGTCAGGTTCAGCAGCACATGTCCGGCTTTTGCGGAAACCTCGATCATGTCGCGCGTGGTGCCGGGAATCTCGGTTACAATGGCGCGGTTTTCCCCGAGGAAGGCGTTAAAAAAGGTGGACTTTCCGACGTTGGGCTTTCCGATGATCAGCGTACGGACGCCGGAATTGACCGCTTTGCCGGTTTGAAAGGTGCGCAGCAGCTTTTCGCATTCAGCCTGAATGGCTTCCAATTCCGCAATCAGTTCTTCATCGGTAAACGCCTGCAGATCTTCCTCCGGGTAATCCAGATAGGCCCATAAGGAAGCGGCAGCGCCGAGCAGCCGCTGGGAAAGCGAATCGATTTTTTCAGAAAGTTTTCCGCGGGCGGCGGCGGAGGAAAGGTGCGCAGCGGCTTCGGTTTTGGCGTCCAGAAGATCGGCTATGCCCTCGGCGGCCGTTAGGGTAAGTTTTCCATTCAGCAGTGCACGACGCGAAAATTCGCCCGGCCCCGCCATAACGGCGCCCGCCTGCAGAGCGGCCTCCAAAACAAGGGCGGCCACCACTTCTCCGCCGTGGCAGCAAAGCTCCACCACATCCTCACCGGTAAAAGAAGCCGGCGCACGAAAACAGGTACAAAGACCGTCGTCCAGAACGGTCTTGCCATCGGCGGAAAGAATGTTGCCGTAGATCTGAAAGCGCGGTGCGAAATCCGAAACCTTTTTATGCGCGGCGGGAGCAAAAATTTTTTCGGCGATCGACAGACTTTCGCTGCCGCTGATACGGATCAGGGCCACCCCGCCCTTGCCGCGCGGAGTGGATACCGCGGCGATGGTTGATAAAAACATAACTTCAATCCTTTTTATCCTACGAAAAAATGGCGGTTTCCCGCCATTTTTTATAAATGTACCATTTCGGTATCTTCCACGTCTGCGAGATTAATCTCTTCAATGCTCTTTGCCTTGACAATTTTTCTCGGTTCTCTTACGGGGTTGTATTCGTAAACCACTTTCGGCTTATCGGTCTTTTCTTCTTTTTTGTGCTTGTGCTCGCGCTTAACAGGATCGGTAGGGGTCATAACCACTCTTCTCTGATCGCCGGATCCAATGGAATGGGTGGTAACGCCCTCCAGCTCCTGCGCCTGAGAATGAATGATGCGTCTTTCATAGGCGCTCATGGGTTCAAATGTGACATTACGGCCGCTCTTTTTCACACGGGCGGCAGTTTTGCGGGCGAGCGTTTTCAGGGTTTCTTCCCGTTTGGCACGGTAATTTTCCACGTCAATCGTCACGCGGACAAAATCGTCTCCATGGCGGTTGGTGACCAGGCTCAAAAGATACTGCAGCGATTCCAGCACTTCGCCGTGGTGGCCGATCAGCACGCCGAGTCCTTCGCCACTGAGCTGATAGGAAAGCTCTCCGTCCTCTTTTTCCTCACAGGAAAGCGTAGCGTTCAGACCCATATTCCGGATCAGATTTTGAAGAAATTCCTCGGTAGCCTCGCGCACGCTGGGTTCGAAGCTTACTTTGATCTTGGCGTCGGACGAACCGATGCCGAGAAAGCCTTTTTTGGCCTCCTCCAGTACTTCATAGGAAAAATCGGATTTTGCTCTGCCCAAAGCTTTGGTAGCCGCCTCTACCGCTTCTTCCACGCTTTTTGCCGTAAAAATAAGCTCTTTACTCAAGTTTCTGACACTTCCTTCCCAAAATCACACAAGCTGATTTCAGTCCTCTTTTAAGGGGGCTTTGTCAACTACATTATTTTCGCCGACTTCTTTTTTCTCCTTCAAAACCTTCTTTTCCTTAACGGTAGAGACTGATTCCGTTTCATCGTCATCGTCATAGACAAGACTTCTTCTCTTCTTGCCGCTGCCGGCGGAGGATTTCTTTTTCTTTACTTTTCCGCCGTAAAGCCGCTCCGCTTCACGCATTTCTTCCGGCGTGATTTCGGCAATGGGGAAAATTTTCGAAAGAAGAATCTGCTGAACAGGGTTCAGAATGTTCTGAATGATCCAGTAAATGGCCACGGCGGTCGGCACGATAAACGAAATATACAAGCTGAACAGCGGCATGAAAAGATTCATCATCTTCATTTGGCTCTCCTGCTCGGGCGTCGTTTCCGGCTGATAGGTAAATTTCCGGGTGATCGCCTGACCGAAATACGCGGTAACCAGCGTTAAAAGCGGAACAAGAAGCGTCAGCTTTTTGCCTACAGGCGCTTCTTTATCGGTCAGGAAGCTGATTTCCGGATCGGTTCCCAAACTAAAGCCGCTGAAAAGTTCCAGCTCCGGGATTGCTTCTATCAGCGCTTTCGCATCCGTCTCACTGACAGCGGAATTGTGCGAAGTCACATAGGTAATAAATGCCTCCGGATTGGCTTTGATATATTGAATGACGTTGATTTCGTTGTAAATATTGTAGCTGCCGGCGTGCAGCGCTTCGTAGAACTTCTGTTCGTCGCGCTCGGTGACCGCGATATTGACAAAATTGCGGATCTGACGCTCACTTTCGGGCCGCTCGGCGTCTTCTTCAAACACCATATAGGAAACGGTCTGCTTTAAGGTATCTACCGAATCTACCCCCTCGATCTGCGGGAGACCGGCGGTATAGGTCAAGGGGCTTCTGACCACGGCGTATACCGCAAGCAGCACCAGCATTTGAATCAGCATGGGAAGACAGCCGGAAAACGGGCTGAAATTTTCTTTCTGATACAGCTCCTGGATCTCCGTGTTGAGCTTCATTTGAGTGGCGCGGTCGTTTCTGCCGGCGTATTTTTTGCGGATCACATTTTCCTTCGGACGCAGCTTTGCCTGCCGCTGGGAATTTTTCTGCTGCTTGATGCCCAAGGGGAAAAGAACGACCTTCAGAACCAAAGCAAAAGCAATGATCGCCAACAGATAGCTGTTTGTCAGCGAATAGAACAAACGGATCAACCAGCCAAAGGGGATCCGAATAATATCAAAAATAAATGAAATAATTGACAATTTTATTTTTCCTTTCTTTTGGGAAAAGATTCGGGAACCGGGTCAAACCCGGCTTTCCCGAAGGGATTGCAGCGTAAAATACGCCAAAAAGAAAGAACGAATCCTTTGAAAAAGCCATGCTTTTCAAAGGCCTCCACGGCGTATTGAGAACAGGTGGGAGTAAACCGACAATGCGGGCCAATGAGCGGAGAGATATATTTTTGATACAAGCGGATCAAAAATATACAAATTTGTTTCATGATTTTCTATTCTTCCCCGAAAAGAGAAAGACGCCGGAAAGCATTTTCCAGTTCGGGGATCAGTTCCTGCATTTTGCGTCCCTTTTCAAACAAAGGGCGGCGGGCGACGATCACAATCAGCTGCGGCCGGGAAAATTTCCTTTTTGCCAAAACACGGCGATAGGCTTCCCGGATGATCCGCCTGGCCCGGCTGCGCTGCACGGCGCCGCCGAGTTTTTTGCTGGTGGTGATACCGAGCAGGGTCACCCCCTGCTTTTTGTAGTTTTTCAGCGCGTAAACCACCAGGTTTTTTCCCGCTGTGCTTTTGCCTTTGGCGTATACTTTGGAAAAAAGGTGGTTTTCTTTAATGGTTTCGATTTTCGCCATGTTCCCCGTACTTTACCAAAATGAAGATATAGAAAAAACCACCGGGTTTCACAGAGCTTTCCGAAGAACGGTGGTTTTATACTAAACTTTGGATTTTAATAGGTAAGTCTGGCTCTCATTTTAGCTCTGCGTCTTTTGAGTACCTTTCTGCCGTTGGCAGTTTTCATTCTCTTTCTGAAGCCGTGTTCCATTTTTCTCTGGCGCTTCTTGGGCTGATACGTTCTGAGCATATTTGCACCTCCTCAAGGTAAATTGCATACTGAGTCAACTAACGGTTATTATACATGAAAGTAAATGGAAATGTCAAGTATTTTTCAAAAAATTCCCGGATTTGCTAAGATAAGTACGCTCTCATTTCAAAAAATACAGGAGCGCCGCGCCGATCACCGTGCCGTAGCGGCTGTTTTCGGGGAAAATACAGTTCATGGAAAACATTTCGCCCAGCCGGGAAAAGACGGTTTTGGCAAACGGCATGCTGGAAAGATTGCCGGTAAGGACGATATTTTTGGTATCGAATTTTTTGGCGGCGAAAACGCTCATCATACCGATGGTTTCAAACACGAGATTGACGATCCCCAACGCCAGATCCTCTTTTTCTGCCAGATCGGAAAGCTTCCCGAAGTTGGAGGCGGTGGTATCGGGGTAGAGCGAGGGGCTTAAATTTTTCTGCGAAATATCGCAGATGCGGAGATCGACCTTGGCAATATCCCCCTTCATGGCAAGACTTTCCAGGTGCGGGATGTCGGTCACGCCCAAAAGCGTTTTGGAAAGGCCGAGCATGGTGCCGCCGCCGACGCCGGTGCCGCCGAGATATTCAATCTCGCTCCCCTGCGTATGGACGATTGCCGTGCCGGTCCCCATGCTGACTACAATGGCCTCGGAAAGCTCGGCCAGGTAGTTCCCGCCCAGGCCGATACAGTCGAATTCCCGCACGTGTTCGGTGGAAATGCCGTAGAGATCTTCATTGATAAAGCTGGAACCGACGCCGGTGATCATGACCTTTTGAATCTCGGAAAGCGGCAGGCGATATTGAGACGTGAATTTTCCGAACGCGCCGTAAATTGAGGAAATCGGGTCGTCCGCTTTCACGGAAAGGGGCTGGATCAGTTTTTTCTCTTTCGTAAAGCCGCAGATTTTGGTGGTACTGCCGCCGACGTCGATTCCGAGTACGATTGCCAATTGCGTGTTCCTTCTTTCCTATAGAATATCCTGAAAACGAAAGCAGTTTATTGTAACACGCCGGGGACTTCTTCGTCAAGTCCAAGCGGAAAATTCTTCCCAATACCGCGAAAAGCTGGACATTTTGAGCGGTTTTTATTATAATGATCACAAAGAACGAAAAGAGGAAACGCTATGGAACCCCAAAACTGCCGCCTTTGTCCGCGCGAATGCGGAGTCGACCGCAATTTGCACCGCGGGTTTTGCGGCGCGCCCAGTGTGGCAAGGATCGCAAAAGCCGATCTTCACCTGTGGGAGGAGCCGTGTATATGGTCGCCTCCCGGGAGTGGCGCGGTGTTTTTTTCGGGCTGTCAGCTGCAATGTGTATTTTGCCAGAATTATGAAATTTCATCCCGCATTTGCGGCAAAGCCTTTTCGGTCGAAGAATTGACCGCGCTTTTTCTGTTTCTGCAAAATGAAAAAAAGGCGTGCAATCTCAATCTCGTTTCTCCCACGCCCTATTTGCCAAGCATTGTGCCCGCGCTGGAAAAGGCGAAAATCCGCGGTCTTCAAATTCCCGTGGTTTTCAATTCCGGCGGCTACGAAAAAAAAGAAACGCTGGAAAAACTCATGGGACTCGTGGAAGTTTATCTGCCGGATTTCAAATTCTGTAATCCCGACCTTTCCCGGAAATACGCTGCCGCACCCGATTATTTTTCGGTTGCGCGGAGCGCGATTCGCGAAATGCAGCGCCAGACCGGAAATCCCCGGTGGGAAAACGGAGCTTTAAAAAAAGGCGTAATCGTGCGGCACCTGGTGCTGCCGGGAGAAAGCCGTGACAGTCTGGACGTTTTGAATGCGCTTTTCGAGGATTTCGGCCGGGACGGGGTGATTTTATCCTTAATGAGCCAATACTTTCCCACGCACAGGGCCGCGGAGTTCCCCGCCCTTTCCCGCAAAATCACACGGCTTGAATACCAAAAAGTCGTGCGGCACGCCGAAAATTTAGGCTTTAAAACAATCTATACCCAGGGCTTTGCCAGTGCAAGCGCCGAGTACGTGCCGGATTTTGACTGGAAATCGGAAAAAGAATGAAAAATCTTGACAGGTTTTGAAAAAAATGATACTCTTTACCATGAATAACAAAAGACCATAGGAGGCAAATTTGATGATCAGAATCGGCATTTACGGTTACGGCAATTTAGGGCGCGGCGTGGAACGCGCGATCGAAAAAAATAGCGATACGGAGCTTGTCGGCGTTTTCACGCGGCGCGATCCGGCCAGCGTGAAAACCGTGAGCGGCGCTAACGTCTATTCGGCTTCTCAGGCAAAAGAGTTTACCGATAAAATCGACGTGATGATCCTCTGCGGCGGCAGCGCTACCGACCTGGATACGCAGACCCCCGAGGTGGCTTCCCTCTTCCACGTAGTGGACAGCTACGATACGCACGCCAAGATCCCGCAGCATTTTGCTGAGGTAGACAAGGCTGCCAAAGAGAGCGGGCACATCGCCGTGATCTCCTGCGGCTGGGATCCCGGTATGTTTTCTTTAGCAAGAGTGTATTCCCAGGCGATCCTGCCCGACGGCAGCGACTACACCTTCTGGGGCAAGGGCGTCAGCCAGGGGCATTCGGACGCCATCCGCCGGATCGAGGGTGTTCTGGATGCGCGCCAGTACACGATTCCCGTGGAAGAAGCGCTGGAGGCCGTCAGAAACGGCAAGAACCCCACGCTTTCCACGCGTGAAAAGCACACCCGCGAATGCTTTGTGGTCGCCAAGGAAGGCGCTGACAAAGCAAGAATCGAAAAAGAAATCAAAGAAATGCCGAACTACTTTTCCGATTACGACACCACGGTGCATTTCATTTCCATGGAAGAACTGCGGCGTGACCACGCAACTTTACCGCACGGTGGTTTCGTTTTCCGCACCGGCACCACTTCGGAAAACAACCATCACGTGATCGAATACGCATTAAAGCTCGATTCCAACCCCGAATTCACCGGCAGCGTTTTAGTGGCTGTGGCCCGTGCGGCTTACCGTCAGCAAGCGAAAGGCCAGAGCGGCGCCCGCACGATTCTGGATCTGGCGCCGAGCGAGCTTTCTCCCCTTTCGCCGGAAGAGCTTCGCGCTCATATGCTGTAAACACCAAGAGATCAAGGGCTTCCTTGATCTCTTTTTTTTTGCAAAAATCGGGAGAGGCAATTGACATTTTCCCTTTTGGCTGATATGATAAAAACTGATATTTTTCTAAAAAAATCACAGGAGAATCTACCATGAACGAAACCCGTATTCCGAGACCGGAGCACCCCAATCCCCAGTGGGAAAGAAAGAATTGGCTGAATTTAAACGGCGAATGGCAGTTTGAGATCGACAACGGCGTCAGCGGCGAAATGCGCGGCCTTGTGGAGGCGGAAAGCCTTTCCGGCAAGATCACGCTTCCGTTCTGCCCGGAAAGTCGTCTTTCCGGCGTGGGGCATCTTGATTTTATGTTCTGCGTGTGGTACAAGCGCGTGCTGGAATTTTCAGAAGAACAGCTTTCCGGCAAGCGCGTGATTTTTCACGTCGGCGCCGCCGACTTCGAAACCCGCGTATGGATCAACGGAAAATCGGCAGGGCTGCCGCATATCGGCGGGTACGGTTCTTTTGAATACGATATCACGCCCCTTTTACAGGTTGGCAAAAATATTGTCACCGTTTCCTGTCTGGACGACGTTCGCTCCGGCAGGCAGGCGCGCGGCAAGCAGAGCGAAAGCTACGCTTCGTGCCGTTGCGTTTATACCCGCACTACCGGCATCTGGCAGACGGTGTGGCTGGAATTCGTGCCGGAAAGCTATCTCAAGCACGCGAAGATCCTCACCGACGCCGAAAACGCCACCGTTTCCGTGCAGGCGGAATTATGCGGCAAGGGCGACTTTTCCGCAGAGGTTTTTTACGAGGGCAAAAAGGTCGGCGAGGCGAAAAAGCAGAATCTTTCCGTGCACGGCGAACTGGAAATCGCGCTTTCCGAAAAGCACTTGTGGGAGTTGGGCAACGGCCGACTCTATGACGTGGTGCTGCGTTTCGGTGAGGACGAGGTGAAAACCTATTTCGGCCTGCGTACGATTGAATTTTGCGGCATGAAATTTCTTCTCAACGGCAAGAGCGTTTTCCAGCGCCTGGTGCTGGACCAGGGCTTTTATCCGGACGGAATCTGCACCGCGCCCAGCGAGGAGGCGCTGATTCAGGATATTGAGCTTGGTATGAAAGCCGGCTTCAACGGCGCCCGGCTCCACCAGAAGGTATTTGAGCCGCGTTACCTCTACCACGCGGATCGGCTCGGCTACATGGTATGGGGCGAATACGGCAACTGGGGGATCGACCATTCCACGCTGGAAGCCGTGGCGTATTTCCTGCCCGACTGGCTTTCCGCCGTCCGGCGCGACTACAACCATCCGGCGATCGTTTGCTGGTCGCCGTTCAACGAAACCTGGGACTACGGCAAAATCGGCGGCAGCTCGCTGAAGGAATTTCGCACTTCTCGGCAAAACGACGAAGTGCTGCGCATTATTTATGAGCAGACCAAGCTCTGCGACCCCACCCGCCCCTGCGTGGACACCAGCGGTAACTACCACGTGGTGACCGATATTTTTGACCTGCACTGGTATGAGCAGAACCCCGAGGTCTTTAAGGCCGCCTACGATAGGCTTTCCACCGAGGGCGTCCTAGAGGATCGCTGGCACGAGCGCCAGACCTGGCGCGGCGAGCCGGTGATGATCTCCGAATACGGCGGCATCGGCTTCCAGCTCGCCGACAATTCCTTTGAGGCGGGCCGTATGTCCAACTGGAGCTATGGAAAAACCACCTCGTCCTACGAGGAATTCTACGCGCGCTACGAGGGCCTGACCACCGCGCTTTTGGATAACCCCATGATCTCCGGCTTCTGCTACACGCAGTTGACCGACGTGGAGCAGGAAAAGAACGGTCTTTATGATTACGACACCCGCGAGCCAAAATTTAATATGGCCATCCTTTCCGAGATCAACAAGCGCCATGCTGCGATCGAGGATTAAAAAAGGGTTAAAAACCACGGCAGCCAGTTCTGTTTGTGTTCATAGGGATATCTTCTGACAGTATGTAGGTGCGGTAAAGGCGGATGGCGGTTGTCATCCGCCTTTACCGCGTTTATCCCGTTTTGTGCGGCGCTTATGCAGGAAACGGTTCCGATTGTGTTGCGGGTATTACTTCGGTCAGCGGTTGTTGCTGTTCTGCTTCAGCCGCATCGTCGTAATCCCATTCACCGATGTCACGGTAGATAATGCGAATTTTTTGAGCGGAGTGCCGTGAGTATTTCACGGTGCGTTCTCCGATTTCGATCCTTGCAATAAACAGGCGCACGATTTCGGGTGTTAATTTGTCAATGGTTTTATACCGTTTTGCTTTCTCGATGAAAGCGTCTACATTGGCCGCGGACGATTTCAGTTTTTCCAAGCGTTCCTCTTTCAGCGGCAATGCTTCGTCCACTTCTCTTTGCTCGGCGTTGTAATCGGCGGAGAGAATCCGGAACTGCTCGTTGGTAACACGGCCGAGCACATTATCCTCATACAGTCGCTTGAACAAGGCTGTCAGCTCATCTCGGCGCTTGTGCATGGCGTCGATCTCCATTTGCAGAGCCGTGATCTCCTGACGGAGCTGTACGGTATTTTTGCGGTTGATATACTCCGCAAACTGCCGTTCCTTTTTTCGGGCGAAGTGTGTCACCCGACGCAGGTCATCCAGTATGATGGCGTACAGCTCGTCCTCGCGGATATGGTGGGGCGTGCATTCTCCCTTGCCGCGCTTACCGTAGGTGTAGCACTTGAAATTGTAATCTGACTTTTTCATCGTGCTTGCCCGGTGTAGTACCATCGTCCGTTTGCAGTCGGCGCAGTAGGCGAGTCCCGAAAATATATTCGGTTCTTCCATCTGCTTCGGCGTGCGTTTCTTGTGTGCGCGTACATCCTGAACGATATCCCATTGCTCCTGCGTGATCAGCGCGGGATGCGTATTTTCCACAACGGCGCATTCGCTTTCGGGGCGGTGTACCGTTGTTTTATTTTTATACGATATCGTTGTGGTACGCAGTCCGATGGTGTGTCCGAGGTACACCTTGTTGTCAAGGATACCCGTGACGGTACTGCTGCTCCATGCATAGGGACGGGTAGTATCCAACCCAATATGTCCTTTATTGTGCTTTTGGTAATAATAATTACTGGGCGTCAGCACCTTATCCTCACGAAGGATACGGGCGATCTGATTGGGGCCTTTGCCGGAGGCGCACAGGGAGAAGATCCGCTGTACCACCGCCGCGGCTTCTTCGTCTGGGATGATTTCTTTGCTTTCCGTGTCCACCTTTTTGTAGCCGTAAGGCGGTCTTCCGCCGAGCCGTTCCCCTCGCTCTGCCTGGAGCTTCTTCACCGCGCGAACCTTTTTACTGGAATCTTTTGCGTGAAGCTCGTTTGCCCAATTTCGTATCGGGCTGAAATCGTTACTGCCTTCAACCAGCGAATCGACTCCGTCATTGATCGCTATGAACCGAACTCCCATGTTCGGGAAGAACAGTTCAAGATAATAACCTACCTGCAGGTACTCTCTGCCGAGTCGGCTGAGATCCTTGACAATAAGTGTTTCCACCTCGCCTCGTTTGATCAAATCCTCGATCTGTTTCCACGAGGGACGCTCGAAATTCGTTCCCGTATAGCCGTCGTCAGCAAGGAACAGGACGTTATCGAACCCATTGTCACGGGCGTACTTTTCGAGCATAAGCCGCTGATTGGTTATGCTGTTGGACTCGACGGTTCTGCCGTCGTCCTGACTTAATCTACCGTAGAGTATTGTATATTTTTGGCTTGTCATTTTGCATCCTCCTTTTATGCAGGGCAAGCCGGTACGGTACCACACAGTATACCGTATCGCTTGCCGGAAGTCCATTCAAAATCAAAAAAATTCAGAAACTTTTTGCATCTTTTCGGAGGTCTGCGTCTATGAGCGCCAACATCTTATCCGTAGCGGTTGTCTTTGCTTCCAAGGGAAACACGGAAGAAATAATAAACCGCTTTCCCTTGATCAGCATTTCACGTTCACGGGTGCAGGTATCATCATCGAGGGTGTAGATAGAATCACGGAAAACAGCGAACGATGCACCGCTGTCCGATTTCTTTACGATCGCGCTCTCCGGCTGATAGCTGCCGAGCATTCCCGTTTCAAGATATTCTTTGTAAATGTCCATTGAACTCCTTTCCGCCGTTATCGGCTGTTGCAGTATGGCTTCACATCCCGCCCATGACGGGGCCGTGACCTTGCTCCTGTTTCTTTTTCTGCCTGTGGGGACGGCGCATGGTGGTGCTGTCCTCCACCGGATGGTCGTTTTCTAAAATACCGACGAGAGAAGCTGCCAGATACGCGGCGTCAGCTCCAAGAGCAGCAGAAGGAGCGAAGGGATCAGCGCGATCCAAAACAGCCGCCTCGTATATTTCTTCATCGTATCTCGCTCCGAGGAGAGACTGTTTGAAAAGATTTCTTTCATACTCCCAACCCGTATCTCGGTTTCCTTCATCGCTTTCCCGATTTCCAAGGCCGATTCCTGCGACAGCTTCTTCATCTCCGTCTGAAACCGTTCGGTAATGGTCTTGCTGTTCTCCGAGTACTGCTCCAACAGTTCCATCTGCCTGTCCAGATAGTCCGTAATCTTTTCCTCCGTCGCCAGCAGGGTAAGCCCGTCCTGTATCTCCGCGAGCATCTTGACCTGCGTATTCTGCGCGGCGATCAACGCCTTCCAGTTCGGTTCGGTCACCGTTACGCAGGGTTCGGCTTTCGCCGCCGTCTGGATCTGCGCTCTGGCCTGTTCTTTCAATTCCTTCAAGGATTTCCGTTCGGATTCCGAATTCATATTCCATGTTCTCCTTCAAAAATTTTTCTTCGTGCAGTTTATTGTCCCGGCACCGGAATCCCTCCGGCGTCGTGTAGGTGATCGATTTTCTCTCGTCCGTCCACTTCACGGCATAGCCCTCCGCCTCCATGAGCGAAAGGAAATGCTCCCTGGAACGGGCATACTTCATGGCGTCCTCAATGGTGACGGCGAGACGCAGTTTCCAACTCTCCCCGCGCTCGGCGGAGCGGTACTCGCGGGACGACATCTGTCCGACCTTTTGTGATTTTTCCTTCGGCTGCACAACCGAGAGTCCGTATTGCAGACAGAGCGCGTCCGACGCCTGCCGGAGCGCTTGGAGGTTTTCTCTGTCCGAGTGGTACTTTCGTCCGTCCTCACAGCTTACGCTGTTGAGGATAAAATGGGAATGGATATGCTCCCGATCCACATGGGTGGCGACCAAGACCTCGTAGCCGCCGAACTGTTTCTCGGCAAATCGCAGAGCGATCTCATGCGCCGTTTCCGGCGTGAGCTTTTCCTTCGGAGAAAAGGATTGCACAAAGTGATAGTACATCCGTCCGTCGGTTTTTCCGTACTGCATTTTGGTATTCATCATTTCGCGGTAGACCGATTCTGCCACACAGTTTACACCGGTCGCAAGGCGGCGGTCGCCGTATCGGATTTTGCTTTCCCGCTTGCAATAGGAGAGGATGAACGCGAGACCGGCTCTCGTCTGCAGTCGTTTGCTTTGCAGAATATTTACCGTTGCCATCCGCTCACCGCTTTCGTTCCAACAGTTCCGACAGCCGTTCGTTCA
>CANQBV010000005.1 GCA_947589595.1 uncultured Clostridia bacterium | reverse complement strand
TGATGCTCACAAAGTCCGGCCCGAAGGTGATTGAATATAACTGCCGTTTCGGCGACCCGGAAACACAGGTCGTGCTGCCGCTTTTGGAGAGCGATCTTTTGACCATTATGCAGGCTGTTACCAATGAAACGCTTGCTGATTGTCCCATTCGCTTCCGTGAAAAGAACGCCTGCTGCGTCATTATGGCCTCCGAGGGCTATCCGAAATCCTATGAAAAGGGCTTTCCCATCGAGATCCCGGAACATATCTGGCCGGATACTTTTGTCGCCGGCGCCAAAATGGAAAACAATACGCTGGTAACAAGCGGCGGCCGGGTTTTGGGCGTTACTTCCGTTGCCGATACCCTGCCAGACGCCATTCGGCATTCTTATCAAAAAGTCGAACAAATTCATTTTGCCAATCAGTACTATCGGCACGATATCGGTGCCAGAGCGCTGCAGGCAAAGGAGGATTAGCTTTGGTTTACCGAGTTTTTGTCGAAAAGAAAAAAGAGCTAGCCAACGAAGCAAAGGCCTTGCTTGCAGACGTCAAAACTTTCCTGGGCATCCAGTCACTGCAGGATGTGCGCATTTTCAACCGCTACGATGCGGAAAAAATCTCCGAAGACCTTTTTGAATATGCAAAAAAAACAGTCTTTTCCGAGCCGCAGCTGGATATTCTTTATGAAAAGATTGAGCCGGAAAACGCAACCGTTTTCGCCGTGGAGTATCTTCCCGGTCAGTTCGATCAGCGCGCGGATTCCGCTGCACAGTGCATCCAGATCATTTCCCAAGGGGAACGGCCGCTTGTCCGCTCCGCGAAGGTCTATGCGCTGTACGGAAATTTAACGCCGTCAGAAATTGCCGAAATCAAAAAATACGTCATAAATCCCGTAGAAGCCCGCGAAGCTGCGCTTGAAAAGCCGGAAACGCTGCAGGTTCAGTACGATATTCCGCAAACGGTTCAGACGCTGCAGGGCTTTGTCGATTTGGAAAGGGAAGAGCTGCAGGCGTTGATTGCCGAGCAGGGTCTTGCCATGGATATCGACGATATTCTTTTCTGCCGCGATTATTTCCGCTCGGAGCAGCGCGATCCGACCATTACGGAAATCAAAATGATCGATACCTATTGGTCCGATCATTGCCGTCATACTACCTTTTTAACCGTGATTGACAATGCAAAATTCGAAGACCCGCTGCTGCAAGACACCTTTGACGAGTACCTGGCTACCCGGAAAGAGCTTGGAATTAAAAAGCCTATCTGCCTGATGGATCTGGCAACGATCGCCGCCAAATCTTTGAAAAAACAGGGACTTTTGCCGAAACTGGACGAATCCGAAGAAATCAACGCCTGCACGGTTAAGATCGAAATGGAAGCGGACGGGAAAAAGGAGCCGTGGCTTCTGCTTTTCAAAAACGAAACGCACAATCACCCCACGGAAATTGAGCCTTTCGGCGGCGCCGCCACTTGTATCGGCGGTGCGATCCGCGATCCGCTCTCCGGCAGATCCTATGTTTACGGTGCCATGCGCGTTACCGGTGCGGCCGACCCGACCGTTCCCGTGAGCGCGACGATCCCCGGAAAATTGCCGCAAAGAAAACTGGTTACCACGGCTGCCGCCGGGTATTCCTCCTACGGCAACCAGATCGGTCTTGCTACCGGCATGGTAGATGAGCTTTATCATCCCGGCTATGCGGCCAAGCGCATGGAGATCGGCGCGGTCATTGCTGCCGCCCCCGCAGAAAATGTGCGCCGCGAAGTACCAACGCCGGGGGATGTTGTCATTCTTCTCGGCGGCAGCACCGGCAGAGACGGAATCGGCGGTGCTACCGGATCTTCAAAAGCCCACAACGCGCACTCTGTGGAAACCTGCGGTGCGGAAGTGCAAAAAGGAAATGCACCGGAAGAGAGAAAATTGCAGCGGCTATTCCGCAATAAAACGGCTTGCCGCATGATCAAGCGCTGCAACGATTTTGGCGCCGGCGGTGTTTCGGTTGCCATTGGGGAATTGGCGGACGGTCTGGAAATCGATTTGAATGCCGTTCCAAAAAAATACGAAGGTTTGGACGGCACAGAGCTTGCCATCAGTGAATCGCAGGAAAGAATGGCGGTTGTGGTGGAAAAGGAGAACGTTGAGGCTTTCCTGAAGCTTGCAAACGCCGAAAATCTGAATGCCAGCCCCGTGGCGGTTGTCAAAGCCGAACCGCGGTTGGTGATGCGCTGGAACGGCAACAAAATTGTCGATATCAGCCGTGAGTTTTTAAATTCCAACGGCGCAGAAAAGCACATTGCCATTACGCCGGCAAAACCGCAGTCCTTCCAAAAAGAAGTCAGCGGTACTTTTACCGGAAATTTGAAAAAAATGGCTGCGGATTTGAATGTTTGCTCCAAACGCGGTCTTTCCGAACGCTTTGACTCTACGATCGGAGCCGGAACTGTACTGATGCCGTTTGGCGGCAAAAAGCAATTGACGCCGATCCAGGCCATGGTGCAGAAGATTTCGGTTGAGAAAAAACATACTGATGATTGCTCGCTCATGTCCTGGGGCTACAACCCCTTTATCAGCGAAAAGAGTCCTTACCACGGCGCGTATCTTGCCGTGGTGGAATCGATTTGCAAGCTGATTGCGACCGGTGCGGATTTTGAAGACGTTTATCTGACTTTCCAGGAATACTTTGAAAAGCCCGGTCGGGACGGAAAGCGCTGGGGAAAGCCATTAGCGGCGCTTTTGGGCGCTTATAAAGCGCAGATAAACCTCAAAGTCGCTTCCATTGGCGGAAAAGATTCCATGAGCGGATCGTTTGAAGATCTGGACGTGCCGCCCACGTTGGTTTCTTTTGCCGTCACCACGCAGAAAACGCAGGATATTGTCTCTCCCGAATTCAAATCTGCAGGAAACCGCGTTGTTATGCTGGAGCCGGAATACGATGAAAACGGTCTGCCGGAAACCAAATCGCTTTTGCAGACGATTGAAAAAGTAACCGCTCTTTTACGGAGCAAAAAAGCGGTTTCCTGCTATACGCCCGGAATCGGCGGTGTGGCGGAAGCGATTATGAAAATGGCGTTCGGTAATGATTTTGGTTTTACTTTCTTTGAAAATATCAGTCTTTCCGAGCTTTTCGGCTATCACTACGCGTCTTTCCTTTTAGAAGTTGCAGAGCAGCCCGATTGCGGCAAACTGCTTGGTACCGTAACGCAGGACGGCCTTTTCACTTACGGCAAAGAAAGTCTAGATACCCATGCCGTGCTGGAACTTTACGAGAATAAGCTTGAAAGCGTTTATAGCTGCAACATTCCCGCAAGAGAATCCCGCATTGAGAACTTTTCTTATTCCGCTGTTTCTTACCCGGCCCCGGCAGTAAAAACGGCAAAGCCAAAGGTTTTGATCCCTGCTTTTCCCGGCACCAACTGCGAATACGACAGCGCCAAAGCTGTGTCCGACGCCGGCGCTGAGGCTGAGATCATGGTAATCAATAACCTTTCCTCTGCCGGAATTTCCCGGAGTGTGGAAGAATTCGCCCGTAAGATCCAGGAATCGCAAATCATCTTCATTCCCGGCGGCTTTTCCGGCGGCGATGAACCGGACGGCAGCGGCAAATTTATTACCGCTTTCTTCCGCAATGCGGCCGTCAAAGAAGGCGTCACCGAGCTTTTGGAAAAACGCGACGGCTTGATGTGCGGGATCTGTAACGGGTTTCAGGCGCTGATCAAACTGGGGCTTGTTCCGTTCGGTAAAATTATCGATACGGATGAAACCTGCCCAACCTTGACCTTTAATACCATTGCGCGCCATCAGTCCCGCATAGTAAGCACCCGCATTGCTTCCAACAAATCACCGTGGCTGCAGCTCACCCGTGTCGGGGAAATCTACCAGGTACCTATCTCGCACGGCGAAGGACGCTTCCTTGCCAGTGAGGATTGGATCCGAAAATTGGCCACCAACGGGCAAATTGCCACGCAATATGTAGACCTGACCGGCAATGCCACAGCAGACGTGCATTTTAACCCCAATGATTCTATGTTTGCGATTGAGGGGATTACCTCGCCTGACGGCAGAGTTTTCGGTAAAATGGGGCACAGTGAACGAATTGGCAGCGGGTTGTATCGGAACGTTCCCGGAAACTACAATATCCGCATGTTTGAATCTGCGGTTCGCTATTTCAAATAAGCTTGTAAGAATGAAAAAATCTCTCTTTGGTTTCAAAGAGAGATTTTTTTATAGGCCGTATTTTGTTTGAATTCGCTCCAGTATTTTACCGATCGGTTTTGCAAGGAAAAACAGAAACGCCACATTGGAAACCGCATAGAGAACTGTGAAAGGAAGTCCGCTGATCAGTGCCGCAAAATAGCGGGAAAGAAGAATGGTTCCATCTGCCCAAAGCACTGTCCACAGATCCATAAAGCAAGAATACAGAACGCCGGAAACAGCGCCGTAGAGGAGTAAAAGAATTCTGTTTTTTTTCAAAGGCGCGGAAAATATTCCCGCGATCAGGCCAAGAAATCCCCAGGTCGCCATCTGAAACGGCGTCCATGGGCCCTGACCGAAATAAAAATTTGAAATCACAGCGCTCAGCGCTCCGACAATAAATCCTGCTTCCGGACCGAAATACAGCGCCGCGATCACCACAAATGCGGTCACCGCACCGCAGTCATTACCCGAAAATGGGCGCGAACCCGGTCTGCAAATCCTTCAGAAGAATATAGCCCCATCGCCTTTTGCGCCATGCTGATTTTTTCTGCCTGCCTTTTTAAAAGCGGCAGAAAACGAAGCGCCATGGTCAGCACCAGGGAGAGCTTTGGAATCACTCGGCCAAACAAATACAGGGATTTATCGCTCGTAAAGACGCGTGAATAACACTGGCACCAGAACAACACGCCGATTACCGTGACGCCAAGCACAACTCCATAGACGAGCGCTTCCAGCGTAATGGGAGCTCGGTTCAGAAAGAATAAAACGGTAGCGCCGTTATGGGAAAAAAGCGGGTTGGTAAGGGCGATCAAAATCAGCAGCAGCCAATAGAAAATAACTTCTGAAAAGGATTTGGCTTTTATCTGCAAAGATTTTCGCGCCAGAAGGCCGCCTAAAAGCGTGATGACTGCGATCACGGGGTTGGAAAGAAACATCGCGGCAAGCAGAAGAAAAAGGAAATACACGAAGAGGGAAAACGGATGATAGCTTTCAAACGATTTCAATTTTGTGCTCCTTCACCGACGTCTCTTTCGATGTCCTGACCGAGATCGCAGGTATAAACCCATTCAATACTGTCATCGTTTTGCAGAATATACTGTGAGCAGCTTTCGGAAGAAAACTCCCCGTTCACGTAGTACATCCAGCCGGAAAGCTCACCGCAGGAAAACTGATAGAGGTGCTGAATTCCCTGAATGTATACATTTCCGAAAGCGGCGCCGTCCCCCTGGGCATCGATTGGTATTTTATAACGCTTGGAGACCCGTTCTAAAACGTCATATACACTGTCGTTTTCAAAAAGATCGACTGAAGTTTCAGCCAGGATCACACCGTCTGCCGGAATCCATTCTTCCGAACGCAGCGCCGGGTCCAACTGATCCAAATGTTCTAGTACCGCATCGCAGTGAATGCTGATCATGACCGTTCCGATAGCATTGGAAGTTTCAGCGGGCTCTGTTTGGTAATAGCTTTCCGTACTTTGAAAGTCGGTGAGAATAACGATCAGCACGGCAACAGCGGCGATGATCCAGATGAAGATCAGATCCTTGCGGCCGCGCTTTTTTGCAAGCACCAAAAAGACGGTAATTCCGCAGGCAATTGCAATGATTCCCAGTGAGACCCAAACTTTATAGCCGGCATGCTCTTTGCCCGGTTCGACTCGCGACAAAGCTTCTGTTTCTACAGGCGCTTCTTCTGAATCCGGTATTTCTGAGGATTCGGGCTCCATGGGAAGGGCAGCGCTTGGAGAAATGTTTTCAGAAGTCGCATTCTGGGAGGGTAGAGGCAATGGCTGTTCCTCTGCCTTTGTTGCAGCCGGCGTTTGAGTATTTTGCTGGGGTTTTGCGGAAACCGGCGGCGTTTTTGTTGCCTGCGGTGGTTGTTGTGCCGGGGGATTCCGATGATCAAAGACGTAAGGGCTGCCCTGATCTTTTGTCATGCGAATAGCCGCCACGAGCGCATAAAACGCTTGCGAAGATGCCGATTCATTGGCAGAGCCGCCAATTGTATGGCAAAAACTGCCGTCCGCTAAGTGGTATTTACGTATCCCATCCAGCAAGGTGTGGCCGTTTTTGATAAACCGGGCATCCTTCTCAAAATCAATGCCGAGCGCAGAAAGTGCGGTGATGACCTGTGCGGTCGTCTCGCAGTTCGGAAGGGCTCTGATATCGGAAAAATCCCCATCTGCAAGCTGTCTTTCGGACAAAAGCAAAAGAGCACGGTCAATGGCATTTTTTACTTGTGCATCCTTTTGATAGTACGGCGCCAGCGCCTGCAGTGTCATAGCGGTTACATCGGGATCGCCGTTTCCGGCGGTTCCGGTAACCAGCCAGCCGCCGTCGGAAAGCTGCAGAGACAAAAGTTTTTGCTTGATTTCTTCCGCCGTAATTTTGCTGCTGGTGTAACCATTGTTGCATAAATGCAGCCCATATATCCAGCTCATGACGCCCTGCTGGCCGATCGAATCCTCCATAACACTGGTAATATAGGAGTCGCGGCTTCCGGCAGCAATAAAAGCAAGCGCATATTTTTGCCGAGTAGTCGCTGCGTAAACCGTGTTTTTGGATAGATAATGACTCAGCGCGCTTTGATAAGCTGAAAAGTTATAATTGCCATTTTGGCTCAGTGCAAAAACATACCACTCCGCGGTAATACCGGCTTCGGCAGATAGCTGACCGGAGATCCATTCCTGTACAGAGGAATTTCCGGCAGCTTTCAGTTTATAGGAAAGCAGCTCCTCATACAGGCTTTGCGCTTTTGTTTGGGTATCGTCTTTCCCGGCGGCAAAGGCCGGCATTGGACTGGCCAGCAAAAGACAAACTGCAAGCAGAAGCAGGAAAAATGAGATCCCTTTTTTATTCATTTTCTTTTGATTTCTTCCCGATAAAGCATATCATCCCCCCAATAAAAGACAGTTCAATCAGAAGCGTCGGAATCCATAGAAAGGCGTTATCGCCGGTTTGAGGAGACTCGATAGCCAAAATCGTGGCAGTGCAGGCGGGAGGTACCAGGATTTGTGAATCGGAAGCGGCGCTGATTACATATTCACCGTCAGAAGCGATGGTGAAGGTAACTTTTCCTTCGCTGTCAGTTTTGAAATTTGTCCGCTCTCCGTTCAGCGTGAGGATCGCATCCTTCACCGGCACTACCGCCATGTCACCGAGATTCGTATCATAAACGGACGCGAAAAGAGTAAGCGTAATTTTCTCTCCGGCATTTGCCTTTACCGATTGAACATCAAAATAGCAATAGGTATCGGACCAGGTTGTCAGATCGGTATAAATATAGGCATTGATAAAATCTCCGTTCTGAACCGGATCCAAAAGGCTCCATGCTGATTTGTTATTCACACAGTAACCAAAGCTGCCGCCGTTGGCAACGCCCCAAAGTTTCTCCAGCGAAACACCGAAAGCGGTTGTAGAAAACGAATATCCGGCCTTGGCGCCGCCTTCAAATTTTGCTTCGTGGGCAAGATACAGCGCGTCGTTGATCGTCAGCGCGCCGTCCCCATCCACGTCGGAAACGGTGATTTTTTCCTGTACCAATGCTAATTTTCCGTTTTCGTCCGCAATGGTAACCCATACTTCGGTACGGCCTCCGGCGGCAGATACAAAAAAGCTGAGAAGTGCAAGTGCCATGAGAAGTGAGAAAGAAAGAGCCAGTAGTTTTTTCATTGTTTGTCCTCTTTTCTTTTAAACAAAAACAAAAAGAGCGCAAGCTCAAAAGCCGATTGAAGCCTTTGATCGGTTGCACTCTTCACACCAAAAGCATGTGACAAACCTGAAAATACGGAAGGGGCCTGACTAATGATCTGCAGAAAACTACAGAAAAACCTTTCGAAAAAATTCCCGAAAGACGCTTCACAAATACAGGAATGGTGGTTGTTCCGGATTTGAACCGGATTTCCAATTACTTTACTCAGCTTACAACTTTTGAAACCGTATTTTCTTGCACGATTCAGTTTTTTCCAGTATACAGTTTATTTCAAATTTCGTCAAGACCTCTGGATAAATTTACGGCAAATATTTCCTTGCCAATTTTAAAATACCGGTATCGGTGACAAAATTGGAGGTTTCATATAAAAACAGAACTTCATCAAAAGAATTCTCAGAAAACAATTCACGGATATTTCCGCTGTAATAACGCAAATCGATCATGCAGATCGTTTCATATTCGGAAAAAAGATAGGGAACAAAGCTATTGGCAAAGGAATCCTTGAAAATTAAAATCCTTTTTCCGTTATGATTTTCCGTTTCAATTTGAATCCGCCCCTGATTTCCGCCGAAAAAGTAGGCGTACTGATCCTTTGTTTGCAGCTTTTCAGGAAAATACGGCGAGTCGGAGCTGCTGCCGTCTTCAAACAAAATATTGACTTTCGGCAAATTCTGCGGCGCTGCAATCGAATCGGGAACAGCGGCAGGATCAATGATCTTCGAATGGAGCGTGCCGAGAAAATTTTCGGAAACAGTTTGTGGGTCGAAATCTGCATAAGCGCGCGGCGCAAGATCATTGGCAAAGCAAAACTCACGGTAGGCCAGATACGCACCGGAATTTGTCCAATGGTGATCGGTGCGATAGAAAACCTGTTCCTCGGAAGCAGCAAGTGGTTTTTTGATATCGATCCAATCGCAGTGCTTCAAAAGGCGTTTTGCTTCCGCATGAATGATATCGGGATCATACAGTTCAGCGCCACGGGGCAGCTTTTCGGAAAGTACGATTCCCGGAGTCGGCACCAGCAGCACCGAACAGGGAATACCTTCGGTTTCCGCCATGGTATCCATAGCGGAAAAAACAGATTGCAAACGGGAAAGGGAATAAGAAGAATCGGTGAATTTTTCAAAATAATATGAATCCTCACCCAAATAAACACCGTTGATCTCTTTTTTTCCGAGCGCCTTTTTTATTTGTGTATTCCACTGCATCCAAAAATTGCGCAGCGGAATTTGGTCGCTCAAATAGTCGGACAAACCTTTCTGAAAGTCGCCTGAAAGAATGGTCTGAACAGAAAATGCGGGCTTTTGTGCCAAATAACGGTTTTCCGTTTCGGAAAATTCGATATCGCGCAAGAGTACCAGCCAGGTCCCAAAGCCGATCAGAACGGCAAAGAAAAGCAAGACGCCCGTGATTTGTATTTTTTTCATGCCGTCTCCTTAAAACCTGAAATATAAAAATGGATTATAAGAGTCAGCTACTAAAAAAGAAATGCTGATCACAAGTACCCCCAAAGAAAAAGCAAGCGATAATACGGCAAAGCCTTTTTCGGGAAGTTTCTTTTTCAGAAATCCGGCAAAGCGGAAAGGAAGATTCGTGCAGCCGACTGCCAGAATCAGAAGCAACAAGAGATTTTCAGTCAGTAAAAAGAGGGAAGCGGGCGAAGAAACAGCCGTTCCGATTCCCAGCATGGCTTTATAAAAATGAAACGTTTGCTCCGTGCTTTCGCAGGCAAAAACGACCCAGCCCAACAAGATCAAAAGCAAAGCGTACAGATGCTGCAAAACTGACGGAAGCCTGGTAAGATGCCGGAAAACAAACTTTTCCAGAACGAGAATCACAAAGAAATACAGCCCCCAAATCAGAAACCGCCAATCCGCACCGTGCCAAAGTCCTGTCAGCGCCCAAACAACGCCTAAATTCAAAATTTGCCGGAAAACACCTTTTCGATTGCCGCCGAGTGGAATATATACATATTCACGGAACCAGGTGCTCAGCGTGATATGCCAACGCCGCCAGAATTCCGTAATACTTTTGGACATATAAGGGTAACGGAAGTTTTCGGGGAAAGTAAAGCCAAACATACTTCCCAGGCCGATCGCCATATCCGAATAGGCGGAGAAATCAAAATAAATCTGGAAAGCAAAGGCAATCACGCCAAGCCACGCCGAAAGAAGCGTCAGCTCGCCGCTTTGGCTGATCTCTTCCCACAAAGCCCCAATCTGATTGGCCAGAAGAATTTTCTTTGCCAGCCCGATCAGAAAACGCTGGATTCCCGCGGAAAGCTTTTCCCAGGACATGGGGTGGTTTTCCAATTGCATTTCTATATCGCCATAGCGCACGATCGGCCCGGCGATCAGTTGCGGGAACAGACTGATATACATGGCAAAGCAAATCCAGTTTTTCTGTGCCTTTACTGAACCGCGATAGACGTCGATCACATAAGAAAGCGACTGAAACGTGTAAAACGAAATTCCAACCGGCAGTGCGGGGCTGAACACGGAAAGAGAGGTGTGCTTTAAAAACGGTAAATTGGAAACAACAAAGCCCGTATATTTATAAAACGCAAGCGTCCCGAGGCTAAGAAGCAGTGTCAGTATGAGCAGGAATTTTTTTGTTTTGATTTTTCCGTTCAGCTCGCACCTTTCCATAAAGCGACCGAAAAAGTAAATATAAACGGTTGTGATCAGCATGATAAAAATATGCAGAGGTTCGCCCCAGGCATAGAAAATCAGGCTGAAAATCAATAAAACCAGATTTTTCAGTTTTTTCGGCGCCAGACAATATAAAAGAAAGGTGACGGGCAAAAACAAAAAAAGAAACAATAAACTGCTGAAAACCATGCTATGTCCTCAGTTCGTTGAAATTTATTTGACGATCGCGTCGAGCCTTCCCACCTGCGTGCTGGTGCAGATTGTCATAAGATTGTTGACAAAGATCAGATCGTCCGCGGAGACTTGATTTGCAAGTTCCACAAGATCGCCGTTCCAATAGCGAAAATCGATTTCGTAAATTGTGCTGTAGTGGTCGATCAAAAAGGGAAGCATCGCATTGGCATAGGAATCCTTTACCACAATGCAGGTTCCGCCGGAGACATCCGGATTTTTAAGAACGGAATACGGGTTGTCAGCAGCGGCAAAGGTGCTGTATTTTGTGCCGGAAGAATAGCCGGAAACGTCGTTTATAATATTCCAGTTGTAAGTGTTTCCATTTTTATCGGTAAAGGTCATGCTGGCGTTTGGACTGATCGGATAATAGGCGTCAACATGATCCGGCGTAGCGGAAAGAAGCGCATCTTTCCCGGAATGATTTGCATAAAAGGTCCCGAGAAAATTGTCAAATGTCACAGAGCGGTGCTCGGAGAGGGGAATATAGGAAATCCCTTTTGCCTTACAAAAAGAAGCGTAGCCGTAATAGGCGCCCAGCGCCGTCCAGTGGTGATCTGTCCGGAAATAGATATACTCATTGCGGTGTGCCATCAGCGCCGGGTAAACGTCGACAACTTTCACTTCATCGGCAAAATTGGAAAAAAGCTTCTGCAGACCGGCATACTGATCTGAGTAATTCGCCATACCGGAAACAATATTATCCGGCAGAGTGACTCCATAAGAGGTGGGAATGGCGATACTGTAAACCTGTGTTGAACCGGAAAGCGCCTCCGCGGCGCGGTTGATAACAGCAGCATAGTTTGCAGCCGTCGTTTCCCCAAAGTGGAAATCTTCATAAGCGGCATTATCCACGCGGAACACGACTCCGTAATTTTGAATGGCGTCGCTTTTGCTTATAAGCTTCGGATAGCCGCGGCCATTTAATTCCAAGTCTTCGCCGGGGATATAGAGGAACGCATAAGGGTCGTCTTCGGTTTGCGTCAGGGGTTCATCTGTGTCGCTGCTTGTCGGAACCGGTAAGGGATTGTTTGAGTCGGCGGTCTCTGAAGGATCATTACCGGGAAGATACGTGGAAGGGGCTTTTGCCGCTTTTTCGATAACGGCGGCGGCATTTTGATAATCGTTGGTTACACAAATGAAAATATAAACGCCATTCTGATAAATCACCGCGTGATTGATCTTATCGACTTCTTCCGGAATATAATTTGCAAAATTGCTGCGCAATTCGATCAGGTGCTGATGAACGCTTTGCATTGCCTTTTCGGAATCCGACTCCTGCTTGAGGGTGATACGGCACACCTCGTCTGCGTGGTAGCCGCTTCCCAGATACAAAAGCACCTCTGCTCCTTCCGGAAGATCGGAAAAATAGAGCTGCGAAGAAGCTTCTGCGTTTTTCAATTCATCGTCAAATGAAACTTCCTGCATAATTGCATTCCACACAGCTTCGGCATCGATCCCTTGCTGAGAACAAGCAGAAAACACCATTGGCAGGCAGATAATAACAGCTAAGAAAAAGGCGATTTTTCTAAAACAGATTTTCATTGAGGCTCCTTATTATTATCAAAATGTTTATTTTTGTACCTAATAATAGTATAGTGGAATTGGGTTGGAAAATATTAACTTTTTATGTATGCATTTTTAATAAAAAGTGAATTTTTCATTTCGATCCTATCGATTATTCTTTATAACTAGAAAAAATCTCTGCCAACCGGCAGAGATTTTTCGGTTAAAAATGTTAATTCTGTGTACAGTCGAGAACAAAAAGCTCTTTTACCGCATTCGAATCTTCACCAGTGTTTTTCACAGGCTCAGCGATTTTTGCAGCGTTTCGTTCCGCTAAAAACTTGGAAGCAACCTGCGGAAACAGAGCATAGGATAGAACGTCTTCCTCACACTTTGCCAGATCTCCGGCTTCGGCTTTGTACTTTTCAAGCTCCGGCTCCAAAAGATCAGCAGGGCGGCAGGTGATAACCTCCGCATCCCCAATGGCTTTTTTGCGGACTTCTTCGTTCACAGGCGCGGGAAGCTGACCGTATTCTCCTCGCAAAAGCGCTTTGGATTCTTTGGTCACCATGCGATAACGTTCGCCGGCAAGCACATTTAAAACAGCCTGCGTGCCTACAATCTGACTAGTTGGCGTCACAAGCGGCGGAAAGCCGAAATCCTTTCTTACATTTGGAATTTCCGAAAGCACATCATAATATTTATCCTCGGCGTTTTGCTGCTTTAACTGCGAAATCAAATTGGAAAGCATCCCGCCCGGCACCTGATAGAGCAGCGTTTTGGTGTCAACGTTCAAAACCTTCGGATCGAGTATTTTTTCTTCTTTCATTTTCTCGGCCACTTTGCGGAAATGCGCAGCGGCGCTTGCCAGCTTTTCCAGATCCAGCCCGGTGTCGCGCTCGGTACCCTTCAGGGTTGCCACCAGCGATTCCGTTGCCGGTTGGGAAGTGCCGTTAGCAAACGGAGAGAGCGCACAGTCCACAATATCCACTCCCGCCTGCGACGCCATGAGATAGGTCATATCGCCGGTGCCGGTGGTGTTATGCGTGTGCAGATGAATGGGGCAGGAAACCGTTTGCTTGAGCGCTTTTACCAAGTCAAACGCATCATACGGCAGCAAAAGGTTTGCCATGTCTTTTATGCAAATCACGTCTGCGCCCATTTCCTCCAGCTTTTTAGCAAGCTCTAAAAAGTAGGCTTTGTTGTGCACAGGACTGGTGGTATAGCTGATTGCGACCTCGCAGATTCCGCCGTAGCGCTTGGCGGAATCGATCGCTTGCTTTAAATTGCGTGTATCATTGAGCGCATCGAAAATACGGACAACATCGATTCCGTTTTCGATCGATTTGCGAACAAACGCATCCACCACGTCATCGGCGTAATGCTTATAGCCCAGTATATTCTGCCCGCGGAAAAGCATCTGCAGTTTTGTATTCGGCAGCGCTTTCCGGAGCGTGCGAAGCCGCTCCCAGGGATCTTCGTTCAAAAAGCGCATGCAAGCGTCGAACGTAGCGCCGCCCCAGCACTCCAGCGACCAGTAACCAATACTGTCCAGCACTTCACACGCCGGCAGCATATCTTCAATTTTCATGCGCGTTGCCGCCTGCGATTGGTGAGCGTCACGCAAAATGGTATCCGTAATTTGTAATTTTGACATTTTTTCCTCTCTTTATCCAAACAGCGCGATCAAAACGCCTGCTGCAATTGCAGAACCGATTACGCCGGCAACGTTCGGCCCCATGGCATGCATCAACAGGAAATTCGAAGGATCTTCTTTCTGGCCTTCCGCTTGCGAAACACGCGCGGCCATCGGTACTGCGGAAACACCGGCGGAACCGATCAGCGGATTGATCTTATTTTTCAGGAACAAATTCATAAATTTCGCCAGCAAAACGCCGCCTGCAGTTCCGATGGCAAAAGCAATGACGCCCATGACCATGATTTTGATCGTTGACCAGGAAAGGAAGGCGTCGGCAGTCGCTGTCGCACCTACGGAAATTCCAAGGAAAATGGTTACGATGTTCATGAGCTCATTTTGCGCAGTTTTGCTGATACGATCTACAACGCCGCTTTCCTTCATAAGGTTTCCGAGCATCAGACACCCGACCAACGGGGTTGCGGAAGGAACAATCAGCGCGACCAGAACGGTCACGGCGATGGGAAAAAGAATCTTTTCTTTTTTCGAAACCGGACGCAGTTCCTTCATCACGATTCGGCGTTCCTTTTTCGTGGTCAAAAGACGCATGATCGGCGGCTGAATAAAGGGTACCAGCGCCATATAGGAGTATGCGGCCACGGCGATCGGCCCCAAAAGGTGAGCTGCCAATGCGGAGGTTACAAAAATTGCAGTGGGCCCGTCCGCTCCGCCGATGATGCCGATCGCTCCGGCCTCCCCGGAGGTAAATCCAAGCGCAGAAGCGCCGAGAAAGGTTACAAAAATACCAATCTGTGCCGCCGCTCCGAGAAGGAGACTCTTCGGATTGGCGATCAGAGGGCCAAAATCGGTCATTGCGCCGATCCCAAGGAAGATCAGGCAAGGATAAATCCCAAGCTTGACGCCCAAATATAAATAGTCAATCAGCCCTGCTCCCACGGAGGTGAAAAGATCCCAATGAACGTGTCCTTCGGCAAACAACTCTTCGTGGAACATGTTCGCACCGGGCAAATTGGTAAGCAGCATGCCAAAGGCGATCGGTAAAAGAAGCAGCGGCTCAAATTTTTTCACAATTGCAAGGTAGATCAACCCAAAGGAGATGAGCAGCATTACCAGAACCTTCCAGTTCTGCACAACCAGGTAAGCGCCTGTCTGCTTCAGGAAGTTCATAATCGCCTGTCCCATCCCAACGGTTTTTTCTGTCAGGATATCTTCCAAGACCAAATCAACAACGTTGTTTTCATTATAAGAAAGGCCGCCGTAAACTTCGCTGTCATATGTAAACTGGATTTCGCAATTGACCTTTGCGTGCGGATCAGTGTACGAAACAATCGGGAAAATAAAGGTTGCGCTGTCATACGCGGCAAGAGCCGATACGCCGGCAACAATGACTTCTTCCTGATTGTTATCATACAATACGCTGGATGTGTCAAACAAAATTTCATCTGCTTCTACCGGATCAAGAAACAAATATATCCCGGAAAGCGCCTGAGAGGTGTTGTTTTTTAATACGATAACCAGATTCGCAGCGCCGTCTTCTTCCAGAATTTCGGCTGAGGAAATAGAAACCGGATCGGGGATTTCTGCGGCAAAAGAGGAAACTGCCAACACCGAAAACAGTACCGTTGCCAGCAGCAGAAACACAGCAATTTTTTTGATGAGAGTGTTCATAATTTTTCTCCGCATCAGGCAATCGAGCAGAGAACCGTGCCGGATTCCACGGCTGCGCCTTTGGCGACATTTACGGCGCTCACTTTCCCGTCACGCGGCGCCATGATCTCGTTTTCCATTTTCATAGCTTCCAGTATAAAAAGAACGTCTCCCTTTTTGACGTCCTGACCGGCAGTGGCATTGACCGCTAAAATCGTGCCCGGCATCGGCGCGGAAACGGCTTCGCCCGCGGCAGTATCGGTTTGTACCGGCGCAGAGGCGGCGGGAGCTGCAGAGGCAGAGGAAACCGCATTTTCATCCATCAATTCAATTTCAACTTCGTAAACAGTTCCGTTTACATTCACTTTGTATTTTTTCATAGTGGTAACTCCTTAGCACTTTTTAATCGATAAAATTTTGATTCCTTGCCTATCGGTACCGTTTTCTTCCGCAATTGCGGCGCAGATGGCGGCAGTCACTTCGCCGCGATTCTGAAACGGCGCTTCGCCCGCGGCGCTTTTATTTCCCTCTGCAGTTTTCGGCTCCGTTTCCTTAAAAAAGAAGCTGATCCCATTGCAAAGTATAATAATAAAAAATAAACCAATAAAAACGGTTCCGATTCCCATAAGAACCACAAACCATGCAGGCAAACCTGTCATTTTTTCTCCTCCTCTATACCCAATTAAAATAGATTGTATAACAAATTTTTATTTCTTGCAATGCTTTCAAAAAGAATTAACATTTATTTAACATTTAATATAGCAATTATAATTTATCATGATAGAGAACCCAAAAATATTCCTGATATGGATATTGAATTATTGCCAGAATTATGCTAATATTAAGTTTGAAATACAATGAAGGAATGGCAATTATTATGGAAAAACGCCCTCTGAATCCCGAAGAACGAAACGAGCTCTGTGCCATTTTGTTTCCGAATGTAACAATCACGCCCGAAGAACTGGAAGAAAAATTCCCGCCGCGCTCCCTTCCGGAAGGAGCCGTGGTTTCCCGGATGGCACCCAGCCCCACCGGTTTTGTGCATTTGGGAAATCTTGTACAGGGGCTCACTTCCGAACGTATGTCTCACCAAAGCGGCGGCGTTTTGTTTCTGCGCGTGGAGGATACCGACGCCAAGCGGGAAGTTGCCGGCGCCATTGATGTGCTGATCGAAACGCTGAGTCACTACGGTATTCAGTTCGATGAAGGCGCATCTATCGGCGGGGAAGTCGGAAATTACGGACCGTATTACCAGCGCCTGAGGAAAGAAATTTATCATGTTTATGCCAAAAAGCTTTTTCTCGAGGGGCTTGCCTATCCCTGCTTCTGCAGCGAAGAGGAGTTAGCGGCGATCCACGAACAGCAGGAAGCTGAAAAAGCCAACTTCGGCTATTTCGGAAAATGGGCTAAGTGGAGAGACGCCTCGCTTGCGGATATTCAATCCGCTCTTGCTGAAAACAAGCCCTTTGTTTTGCGCTTTCGTTCCACGGGATCGCTTGAAAACAAAATTCATTTTACCGATTTGATTAAAGGCGACTTGGAAATTACGGAGAACGATATAGATCACGTTTTGTTAAAATCCGATGGGATTCCGACCTATCATTTCGCCCACGCCGTGGACGATCATCTCATGCGCACTACCCACGTGGTGCGCGGCGACGAGTGGCTTTCCACCTTGCCGTTCCATTTGCAGCTTTTCCGCGCATTGGGATTTCGTACTCCCAAATACCTGCACATTGGCCCGTTGATGAAAATGGATGGCACCAGCAAGCGCAAACTTTCCAAGCGCAAAGACCCGGAACTTGCACTGACCTTTTATAAAGCGGAAGGCTTTCCGGTGGAAGCTGTCTATGAATACATTCTTACGATTTTAAATTCCAATTTCGAAGACTGGCGCCGCGCCAATCCTGATACCCCGGCTTCGGAGTTTCGTTTCTCATATAAGAAAATGAACCCGGCCGGCTCTCTGTTCGACAAAATGAAGCTCTTGGACGTTTCGAAAAACGTGATTGCTAAAATGACCGCCGAAAAGGTGTTGGAGCTGGTTCTGGAATGGACGGCGGAGTTTGATCCGGAGCTTTGCGGGTTTCTGAGCGCCGACCGCGAAAAAGCGCTTGCCATTCTTTCGATCGGCAGAGGCGGAGCCAAACCTCGGAAAGATATTGCTGTTTGGAGCGAAATGCGTGAATATTTGGGCTTTTTCTATGATGACCTTTTTGTAGAGAAAGACCCGATGCCGGAGAATCTTTCAAAAGAAGATATCAAAGAAATTTTGACCCAATATTTGCCGCTCTATTCGCCGAAGGATGACGGTACGGTTTGGTTTGAAAAGCTTACGCAGCTTGCCGTTTCGCTTGGATTTGCCGCCAAACCGAAAGAATATAAACAAAATCCGCAAGCATATAAAGGGCATATCGGGGATGTCAGCATGGTATTGCGCGTTGCCGTGACCGGCAAAACTGCATCGCCGGATTTGTGTTCCTGCATGCAGATTTTAGGGAAAGAAACCGTCTGCCGACGGATCCAAAACACGATCGCCAAGCTGAATGGATGACGCCGAAAGGAAAAAATAGCCATGGAAGAAACGACGAACACCAATTTTTTACAAGAGATTATAGAAAAAGACCTTGCAGAGGGGAAAGTGGAAAAAATTCATACTCGCTTTCCGCCTGAACCTAATGGCTACCTGCACATTGGCAGTGCGAAAGCCATTTATATCAATGCGGTTTCGGCGCAAAAATACGGCGGGCTTTTTAATCTGCGCTATGACGATACCAACCCAGTCAAGGAAGATGATGAATACGTTCAGAGTATTTATGAAGACTTGATGTGGCTGGGCGCCAAACCGGACGGCGGTGTGTTTTACGGCTCGGACTATTTTGACCAGTGCTATGAATTTGCCGTGCAGTTGATTCGTCAGGGGGATGCTTACGTGTGCGATCTCTCTGCAGATGAAATGCGCGAATACCGTGGTACGCTCACTGAACCCGGCAAAAAAAGCCCTTATCGTGACCGCCCCGTGGAAGAAAATCTGGCTCTGTTTGAGCGCATGAAAAACGGCGAATTTGCCGATGGCGCCTGTACGCTGCGTGCCAAGATCGACATGGCTTCGCCCAATATGAACCTGCGTGACCCGGCGATCTATCGCATTTCGCACACCTCGCACCACCGTCAGGGAAATAAGTGGTGTATCTATCCGCTGTATGATTTCGCTCACCCCATTCAAGATGCACTGGAAGGGATCACGCATTCCATGTGCTCCATTGAATTTGAAAATCACCGTCCGCTTTATGACTGGGTGATCGATCATATCGGTTTCGAGAAAAAACCGCATCAGTATGAATTTGCCCGTCTGAACGTCACCCATACCGTTATGAGCAAGCGCTATCTGCGCCAGCTTGTGGAAACCGGAACGGTAGACGGATGGGACGACCCCCGCATGCCTACGCTCTGCGGTTTAAGACGCCGCGGCTACACTCCTTCCGCCATCTTTGAATTCGTTAAGCGCGCCGGTATTTCTAAAGCCTACAGTATTGTCGATATTGGGCTTTTGGAGCACTGCATCCGCGATGAATTAAATTTTGCCGCTCCCAGAAGAATTGCCGTACTGGATCCGGTAAAGGTAATAATTGAAAATTACCCCGAAGAGGAAGAAGAACTGTTTCCGCAAAACAACAATCCCAACGATGAAAGCGCCGGCACAAGAATGCTGCCTTTCACCCGGGAGCTATACGTGGAGCGCTCGGATTTTCTGCCCGAAAAAGCACCGAAGTTCCACCGCCTGTATCCGGGTGGGGAAGTCCGGTTGATGGGCGCGTACGTTGTAAAATGCAGCGGATTCGAAGCCGATGCCGATGGCAGGGTCACGCTCATTCGCTGCGAGGCCGATTTGGAAACCGGTGGCAAAAACCCTACCGACGGCCGGAAAATTAAAGGAACCATCCATTGGCTCTCCGCAAGACATGCCTTTGACGCCGATGTTTTTGAATTCGGAAGATTGTTTGAAAAGGAAAATCTTATTGCGCTGCCTGAAGGTGAGAGCTATGGGGATTATCTGAATCCCGATTCCAAGAAAAAAATCACCGGCTGCAAATTGGAGCTTTCTTTGCAAAATGCCAAACCCGGCGATCGCTTTCAGTTTGTGCGCAACGGGTACTTTTGCAAAGATACTAAATACGAAAACACTTTTAACAGCATCGTCGCATTAAAAGACAGTAAAGGAAAATAAAACAATGAAAGCTACCTTTGATTACATTGATCAGAATTATACGCGCTATCTTGATTTTTTAAAAGAATTTGTAACGCTCGAAAGCCCTACGCATGAAAAAGAACTCGTGGATCGCTGCGGGGAAGGCGTTGCTGAATTTTGCCGCAAGGAAGGAATTCATGTGGAAATGACGCCCTTTTCCACGGCGGGAAATTTCTATCTTTTATCCACTCACCCGGAATCGAAAGAAAAGCCTGTTCTTTTGCTGGGGCATATGGATACCGTGCATCCTGTCGGCGACTATGAAAAGCCGGTTGCCCGCATTGACGGCGAGTATCTGCGCGGCCCCGGTTCGCAGGACTGCAAGGGCGGGGTTGTGAGCGGTCTTTTGGCGATGAAAGCTCTTATGGAGACCGGGTGCCAACGACCGGTGAAATTCCTGCTGTGCGGTGCGGAGGAAGACTGCGGCTTTTGCGGAGAAGAAATTGCCGCTTGGCACATAAAGCATGCGCGCGGCGCGCTCGCCGCCATCAATACCGAGCCCTATTCGACCGGAAAAGTCGTCGTCTCCCGCAAAGGAATTGCACGTCTTACCGTAAAAATCCAGGGAAAGGCCGCTCACGCCGGTTCCAAATACGACGAAGGAATCAGTGCGATCAAAGAAGCGTGCTATCTGATCCCGAAAATCGAAAGTGCAAGCGATATGCAAAAAGTAACGTATAACTGCGGGCTTATTTCCGGCGGAACCGTTTTCAACACGGTTCCGGAATTTTGCAGCTTTGTGATCGACATCCGTTCTCCCAATTTTAAGTTGATGGAGGAAGCGATCCAGCGAGTTTATGATATTTGTTCGAAACCCACGCTCGCCGGTACCAAAATTACCGTACATATTGACGGAAAACGGCCGCCCATGGAAAAAACTGACGGCAATTTGCGGCTTGCCGCTTTTATTAATTCCGTCATGCAAAAATACGGTTTTGAAGAAATTGTTCCTTCCAGCCGCGGCGGTGGTTCCGATGCCTGCTACACCACTCTTGCCGGCGTTCCCAGCGTTTGCGCCTTTGGTGCTTACGGTGGCGGCGGTCATACGCGCAATGAATTCGTGCAGCTCGATTCCATTCGTACCGGTGCACAGCGCCTTGCTGCCTGCATTGCTGCTCTGACAGACGATTTTCATTGATTTTCTTAAATTGCAGATAAGCAGAACAAAAAGCCGACGCTTTTAGCGTCGGCTTTTGTTTCTTTATGAATTATTCTTCAGTGGTTTCTGCGTTCTCTGCTGTTTTGGCAGATTCATCATCATTATGTTGCTCTTCTTCGGCAATGGTGAAATTGATATCGTCTGCGTCGAGTTCATCAAAATCGATATCGTCGCAGCAGTCGCAGTCTTCGTCCTCGCACCATTCGCCTTCACAAGCCAGCTTTTCTTCCCGGCTTTCTTCATATTCTTTATAAAGCAGGTAGGCGCCGCCCAAACCACCCAGAACACCGAGACCTAAAAAGGCCTTGGACAGTTCTTTCTTGCGGTTTGCATATACAAAGGAAAGAACAATGCTGGTAAAAGACTGTGCCAAAAGACATACCGCAGCAATAAATTTGGTTTTTTTGTTCATAGTCGTTATCTCCTTTTTATTTTTTATTTTCACCTGATTTGAAAATCAGGTAAGCATTCATAAATTCGCTCAAATTACCGTCCATAACCTTATTGATATCGCCGTCTTCATAGCCGGTACGATGATCTTTTACCAGGGTATAGGGCATAAAAACATAGGATCGGATCTGTGCGCCCCATTCGATATTGGTCTTAACGCCCTTAATATCGTCTATTTTTTCCAGCTGTTCACGCTCTTTGATTTCCAAAAGCTTGGATTTCAGCATTTTTAAAGCCACTTCTTTATTCTGAAGCTGGCTACGTTCGTTCTGACAACCGACTACGATCCCGGTGGGGATGTGCTTAATACGGATGGCAGAATCTGTTTTATTGATATGCTGTCCTCCTGCGCCGCTGGCGCGGTGCGCTTCAATTTCCAAATCTTCTTCACGAATCTCGATTTTGATTTTATCATCAAATTCGGGCATTACTTCCACCGAAGCAAAGGAGGTGTGCCTTCTTCCGGAAGAATCAAAAGGGGAGACACGCACCAGACGGTGCACGCCGGATTCGGATTTCATATACCCGTAAGCAAATTCACCCTCTATCATAAAGGTAACGCTCTTGATTCCGGCTTCATCGCCATCCAAATAATCAAGCACCTTAAAGCGAAATCCCTGCCGCTCGGAAAAGCGCATATACATGCGATAGAGCATTTCCGCCCAATCCTGCGCCTCTGTTCCGCCTGCGCCCGGATGAATGGAAACGATCGCGTTGCTGCGGTCGTATTCACCGGAAAGAAGCAGTTTGATTCTTTGCTCTTCATAGGACTTTTCGATCGTTTTGATATCGGCTAAAATATCGTCCGTAAAGCTTTCATCTTCGCTTTCGATCGCCATGTCCAAAAGCTCCAGAGTGGACTCATACAGAGCCATCAATTCTTTATAGTCGTCCAGTGTGGACTTATTTTCTTTTAATTCTCCAAGGACTTTTTGGGACCTCTCCGGGTCATTCCAGAAATCCGCCTCAGAAGTGATCGCTTCCAATTCCTTGCAATTCTGTTCCAACTGGGAAATATTGAGCGATTTTGCCAATTCCTCAAGCTGCGGCTGCATTTCTTTCAAATGCTGGCGCGCTTGCTCTAATTGAATGATCAAAATGTTGCCTCCAAGTATATCTTTCATTATCATTATACTATGGAGTTGGATTTTTGTAAATAAGGAATTTATAAATTTTCCGGTTTTGCCTTAAAAATGAGCGCCGCCAAAAGTGAAAACAGCATAGCAGCGGTAATTCCACCGGCAGTTCCTTGCAGTCCGCCGGTGAAAATTCCTAAAAATCCAAATTCCTGAATCCCTTTTGCCACGCCTTTTGCCAAGGCATAGCCAAAACCGGTCAGGGGAACGGTAGCGCCTGCGCCGGCAAATTCTGCCAAAGGTTTATATGCCCCGACACCGGAAAGCACCACGCCGAGACAGACATAGCTGACCAAAATTCTTGCCGGAGTAACAGCGGTCTTATCGATCCAGATCTGTGCAATCGCACAAAGCGCGCCGCCAATTAAAAAAGCATAGAGATACTGCATTATTTTACCCTCTGTATCCGCACCAAATGAGCAATTCCGGGGATACTTTCCTTTTGCAGGGCGGTTGTGGGACTTAAAAGCGCTCCCGTTCCAACCAGCAAAATGTCGTTTAAATTTCCGCAGCGAAGCTGATCCATCAGATATCCGGAAAAAACGCTGGCAGAACAGCCGCATCCGGAGCCGCCTGCGTGTACGTCCTGATTCTCCAGATCATAGATCATGACGCCGCAATCGTTGTAGTTTTCGCCCAGGATCAGGCCATGCGAAGCGCCTAATTCAATGAGAATATTTTTTCCTTCCATACCCAGATCGCCGGTAACGATCAGGTCAAAGTCTTCGGGCTTTTTATCACTGAAGGAAAAATAGCGCTTCAGAGTATACAGGGCTGCCGGAGCCATGGCGGCCCCCATATTGTTAACGTCTTTTATCTTGTAGTCGTGGATTCTACCAGGCAAGAATTCTGTCACGGCGATCCGTTCTCCTTGTTGTTCCCCTAAAATAACAGCGCCCACACCGGTCACCGTGTTTTGTGAGGTAGGAGTCCGCTGGTTGCCATATTCGATAGGGAAGCGGTATTGCCGCTCGGCAGAGCAAAAATGCGAGGATGCAACCGCCATTGTTCTTTTGGCAAATCCGGTTTCCAAGCTCATGGCAGCAAGTCCCAGGGAAAGCGCAAAGGTGGAACATGCTCCGTACAGACCGATATAAGGAATCTGCGTTTGTCGGAAAGCAAAGCTGGATGCGGTGCACTGGTTCATTAAATCACCGGCGAATACCAGGTCGATCTCATCTGCCGCAGCTTTCGCTTTTTCGAGTGCTAAGGTGGAGCAAATTTCCACCATTTTGGTTTCGGCTTTTTCCCAGCTTTCCATTCCGAAGGTAGTGTCGGTTTCCGTAATGTCAAAATAGGATCCGAGCGGCCCCTCTTTTTCTAATCGTCCGCCTACCGCGCAGGAGGAAAGAATTCCGGGTTTTGATTGAAATTCAAATACTTTTCTATTCATAACTTTTGTACGATTAAATGTTTTATACGATTAAATGGATGATGTCGATTCCGAAAAGGGATAATACATATATCACAATTCCCAGTAAAATCGAGGTTAAGGTACCATATACAATTACCGGGCCCGCGATCACAAACATTTTCGCGCCGACGCCCAAAACATATCCTTCCGCTTTATTATCGATCGAAGGCGAACACATGGCGTTGGCAAACCCGGTGATCGGCACCAAAGTGCCGGCGCCGGCATGCTTTGCCAAACGGTCAAAAAGACCAAATCCAGTAAACAGACAGGCAAGAAAAATCAGAGTAATTGAGAGCAGGGAAGCGGCGCGTTCTTTATCGATTCCGAGCGCCAAGTAGCAATTCAGTATTGCTTGCCCCAAGGTACAGATCAAACCGCCCACTAAAAAAGCAAAACAAATGTTTTTCAATAGTGGAGATTTTTTAGCTTTCTTTTTTGAATATTTTTCATAGGATTGATTCGTCATGCAAATCTCCTTTTCGTTTGAATATTCGTTAGAATTTTGTTATAATTATAAAGTCGGTGGCAAATCGTAATGCTTTTTCTGGTTTTTTAAATCTTGGTTGTAATAAATGCAAGCGATTTTTTTCACCGGGAAAATCGAATTATACGGTTCAATTTTCAGTTTACAGGATTCATTTTCGCGATAAACACAGTCTTTCCTGCATTCAATGTCAAACATTCAACTTTCACCTCACAGGTAGTTTACCCTGTAAAGAAAAAAATATGTTTTTGAAATTTTCAAATCTGCCGCAAGGCTTCGTTCTCACCGCCATTATGACTCTTTGATTCAAAAGGGAGAGCATGCCATTTATCCATACTTGTTATTCTCACGACAGTTCCAAACCGCCAGACGGCCGTAACCGGGAAAATTTCGAACGATGAAGCAACGGCACGTTTTGAAAGAAATGTAACTATAAAATGGCTATGGTGAGTGCCGAGCCGGAAAGGAGAATGACAGTAGCGGAACCTAGGCGTAAGTAAAAAGGTATCGATCCCACCAGCCCAAACAAAATACTATCATTTTGGAACGGAGAAAGTTTTTTTGCCAAGGTAAGGAGAACCCAGGCAGCAAAAAAAACTTTCGGAGACTTGTAATTGAACACGGCCAAAAAAGGGGACAAGGGCGAAGCCCCGCTTTTTTGGACAGTGTCAATTATACAAAATGAAAATTTTGTATAATTTAGAGAAGTGATTGTTTGAGATATGGCAGAGATACAGTCAAATTGCCCCTTAGGCACAAGACTGTCGTAGCCTTGTAAGCTCGGATATGCTTCCACGCTCTTTTTAGTAAAAAATGAAAAAGTCAATGGTATGTTCCATTGACTTTATTTATGTAAGAATATTGTTTATTTATTTTGGTTTCTATTTTAATAAATTTAAAACGTCCTGATACGGTGTTAAGCCCTTTGTACGCTTATAGATTCTTTTGTTCTGGATTACGATCAATTCAGGTACTTCCTGAATGTCAAATAAGCGGTTTAACTCTGTTTCCAGTGCTGAATTGATGCAATAAATAGTAAACGGCTTGGATATCAGACGGTCAACTTCCTCTAAGACAGCTTGCTGCAGCTGACACGACGGTGATTCTTTCCTATAAAAATATAAGAGCAGCTTCTGCCCGGATGCAACCTTTGCATTGAATTCCTCGCTTCGAAGCTCTATCACAACATTCTCCAATTATACAAAATTTTTTAGACATTTGCGGATCCGCGGATCAGATCGCCCGGATGCGCTTCAAAATCGAGTGAAATTTGAAATAACATTTGCGGGTGTGCACAGGCGTCGATTGGATTTCCGTCCAGATCCATCATTCTTTCCACGGCAAAAACTCTTCCGGTTTTACCCGGTGTTATGATTTCACACACGCTGCCAATACCAAACTTATTTTTTTGTCGGCATACAGCAATTTTTTCTTTCGGATCATAGGATTCTACTGTGCAAAGAAACGATTTTTCACCAATATATCCGGCGTTATCTGCCAAATTGGATTCGCTTGAGATCGGATGATAATAAAAACCGGTGCTGTATTGCCGGTGAGAAACAGAATTGAGCTCTTTTTGCAAAAGTGAAACCGGAGTTGCAACCTTGCCGAAATTTTGGTATTCATCCAGCGCGATGCGATATGCGTTTGTAACAACGGCCGTGTAGTAGCTGCTTTTCATACGGCCTTCGATTTTAAGACTATCCAGTCCGCTGGCAACAAGATCCGGAATATGCTCGATCATGCAAAGATCCTTAGAACCAAAAATATAGCTTCCTTCGGGATGAATTTCGCACGAAAGAAAATCATCCGGCCGCTTTTCCTCCGCAAAATGATAGATCCAGCGGCAAGGCTGCGTACACTCCCCCCTATTGGCGTCTCTGCCGGTATAATACTCGGAAAGAAGACATCTTCCGGAAAAAGAAACGCACATGGCACCGTGAATAAACGCTTCGATTTCCAGTTCTTTGGGGGCTTTCAGTTTGATTTCGATAATCTCTTCCAGCGAAAGCTCCCGTGCCAACACCACACGTTTCGCGCCCAGGTCATACCAGGCGCCGCAGGACAGAAAATTAACGTTGGCAGCTTGTGTGGAAATATGGATCGGAATTTGCGGAATCCGTTTTTTACACAACGAAAAAACACCGAAATCCGCTACAATTAAGGCATCGGGCTTAACATCCCCCAAAAATTCCAGATATTCTTCCAAAAGCTTGATTTCATTATTTCTCGGCATGGTATTTAAAGTTATAAAAACCTTTTTGCCCAAACCATGCACGAAAGAAGCCGCTTGGCACAGCTCATCATGCGCAAAATTTCCGGCTGCGGCGCGCATACCGAATTCTTTTCCGGAAAGATAGACTGCATCAGCGCCGAAATAGCACGCCGAGCGCAGCTTTTCAAAATTACCTGCCGGAGCTAAAAGCTCCGGCATTTTACTTTTTTCATTCATTGAATCTTAAACGCGCTGAAAGAATGCCAGGCACCCCTTGTAGGTACTGTAAAGATCCAGCTTGGAAATGGCTTCGAAAGGCGAGTGCATGGAGAGCACCGGTACGCCAAGATCTACAACATCGATATTCAGTTTTGCAATATACTGCGCCACGGTACCGCCGCCGCCTTGATCGACCTTGCCGAGCTCGCCGATTTGCCAGGCTACATGATTTTCATTCAAAAGCTTGCGAATCTTGCCTACGAATTCGGCAGAAGCATCGGAAGTGCCGGATTTTCCGCGTGCGCCGGTGTATTTCGTAATTACAAGACCGTGGTTCAGAAGGGAACTGTTGCGCTTATCATACACTTCAGCAAAGGTCGGATCGTAGCAGGCGTTAACATCGGCGGAAAGGCACCAGGAGTTTTGCAGCGCTTTGCGGGGATTGACGTCCTTGCACAATTCACACAGAAAATCATAAAGATAATTTGTATTCAAACCGGTATTGCCGCTGCTGCCGATTTCTTCCTTATCGGTCAATACCAAAACCGAGGTGTAAGCGGGGTTTTCCGTTTCCAACATAGCCGCAAGAGACGGAAAAGCGCAAACGCGGTCATCGTGCCCGTAAGCGCCGATCAGGCTGCGATCCAGCCCGATATCGCGCGCTTTCATTGCGGGAACAAGCGTCAGCTCCGCAGAGAGGAAATCTTCTTCTACCATGCCGTATTTTTCGTTCAGAAGTCGCAGGACGTTCAGCTTGACTGCATCCTTTGCCTCGATATCTTCTTCAAGCGGCAAGGATCCAACCAGAATATTCAGCCTTTCGCCGCTGATGACCTCTGAAGCCTTTTTGGTCATCTGATCTTGTGCCAAATGCGGCAGCAGATCGGTGATATAGAAAAGCGGATCGCTCTCCTCTTCCCCGATGCAGATCTCTTTGACTTCCCCGCTGGCCAAAACAACAACACCGTGCAGAGCCAACGGTACGGTCGGCCACTGGTACTTTTTAATGCCGCCGTAATAATGCGTTTTCAGATAGGCGATCTGGTCGGTTTCAACCAGCGGATTCGGTTTTAAATCAATACGCGGAGAATCGATATGAGACGCAATGATCCCCACGCCTTCTTCCAACGATTTTTTACCGATTTGGGCTAAAATAATGGCTTTTCCGCGATTGATAGAATAAATCTTGTCGCCGGGGCGATAGGTTTTCTCATAGGAAAACTCTTCATAGCCGTGATCCTTTGCCATTTTCAGAGTGGTTTTAACCGCTTCTCTTTCAGTTTTGGAAGCGTCTAAAAAGCGTTTGTAAGGTTCGGCAAAAGCAAAAGCCGCCTCTTTTTCTTCTTTGCTGAAAAGCTTGGAAGCCGATTTTGACTCATAGGATAGCTTTTCCGAAAGTTCTTTGCCTACTGTCTTTTCTTCAGTCATTTTTGTTCCATCCTTTCGATGCGTAATATTTGATATAGGTGTTTTTATAATCGTGAATCCGCTGCAAATAGGTTTCGGTTTCCTTGTAAGGAATGGAAATGAGTTTTCCATCTTGGAACAATGCTTCGTCTTCCATCCAGGAACGAACCTTATTCGGCCCGGCATTATAAGCGGCGTGCGCCAAATCCCAATCCTGAAAAGATTCGTAAAGATAGGAAAGATAAAAACAGCCGTAATCGATATTCACCGCCGGATCATACAGCATTTCTTCGGAATAATTTTCCCCTCGCTTTTGGCATAGCCACTCCATCGTATCCGGCAAAATCTGCATCAGCCCAACAGCGCCGGAGGAAGAAACCGCGTCCTCCCGAAAGGAACTTTCTGCTTTTATTACGGCGAAAATCGTTTCTTTCGGGATTCCGTATTCCTTTTCGGCTTTGGAAACATATTCCTCATAGGTCAAAGGGTATTGCGTTTGCATATAATTGTGATAAAGCTGCCGGCAACCAAGAAAAAGTCCGAAAAGCAATACCAGGATCAAAAAAATTTTCAGCGCCTTTTTCATAATCCGCACATACCGGCAATCCGCCGGCATTCCTTTTGCAGTGTTTCAAAGTCGCCGTTATTATCAATGCAAAATTCGCATTTTTGCCGCAGCTCCTCATCGGAAATCTGAAAGTCTAGCCGACGTTTTGCCGCCTCCAACGTCACACCGTCGCGCTGCATGATCCTTTGGAGTTTCAAGCCGGTTTCGGCCGTAACGCAAATGGTATGGTCGCACCAGGAATCAAGCCCGGCTTCCAGCAGAAGCGGCGCATCAATCACGCAGCATTTTTTCTTTCCCGAGCGAAAACGATCTATACTATCAGCAAGCTCTTTTTTTACAAAGTGATGAGAGAGGCGGTTTAAAGTTTGCATTTTTTCCCGATTCAGAAAGACAATCTCGCCTAATTTATTTCGATCCAGCCTTCCACCGCAAACCACATCCGAGCCAAATTCCTTTTCAATTGCTTGCAGACAGGGAGATGGATGTGAGGTAATTTGGTGATAAATCTGATCACAGTCCAAAATTTCCGCACCAAGCGTTTCCAGGATCCGGCACACACTGGATTTTCCGGAGCCGCTGGAGCCGCAAATTCCCAATACTACCATTATGGTTCCCTTTCAAGCTCGAGAATATCAAACGCACAGGCGCGAAGCAAGCGGTTGGAGATTGCCAGGCCTAAATCATTCTCCGCGGTATGGCGAGCGTAAATGTGCTCTAAATTCATTTTATCAAACCTGCGCAGCGCCGCAAAAAGCAAATGCGCCTGCGAGGAAAGATCTGCCCGCTTGCCGAAAGCGATCACACGGGCGGGATCGCCAAATCCCTTTAAATGCGGGATATCCTCCTCAAAACAGAGGATCCCGCAGCCGCATTGCAGTTTTTCACGGAAAAACGAAATCACCTTTTCCTCGCTTCCGCATACCATGGTAAGTAGCGCAGACGGCGCGTAATGGCGATATTTCATACCGGGAGATTCGGGCTTGACGCCTTTTTCAAGCTGCGAAAGCACGGCAGGATCGATCATCACCTTCGGTGTGATCGTAAAAAGATCCTCTGCGGTCACAAAGCCCGGCCTTAATAAGTGGATGGAATCCCCTTTCAGAGAAATAACGGTGGATTCAACCCCGACGGCACTTTCGCCGCCGTCGAGGATCAGATCGATCCTACCGTCCATATCTTCAATCACATGCTCGGCGGTCGTTGGGCTGGGTTTTCCGGAAAGATTGGCCGAGGGGGCGGCAATCGGCACACCGGCAAGCTCGATCAGCCGATGGGCGATTTTGTGAGAAGGACAGCGCAGCGCCACGGTTTGCAGCCCCACCGTGACTTCATCCGGAATTTCTTTCTTTTTCGGAAGGATCACAGTGATCGGTCCGGGCATAAAGCGCCGGGCGATTTCTTCAAAAAGAGCGGTGTTTGCGCACTCCGCATATTTTGTATAGTCCGAAGGATCGGCAAGATGCACGATCAAGGGATTGTCGTGCGGGCGGCCTTTGGCGTCGAATATGCGAGCACAAGCTTCGCCGTTCAGCGCATTGGCGCCGAGACCGTATACGGTTTCCGTTGGAAACGCTACCAACCCGCCCCTGAGGATCACTTCGACGGCCTGACGCAAAACAGAATCGTCCGGCAGGTTTGGATCCAATTTGAGAACGCGGGTTCGCATCAAAATTCCCCGCTTTCCAGTTTTTTCATGCGGTCTGCGGTGCTGAGCGCTTCCACTAATTCGTCCAGTCTGCCGTTTAAAACAGCGTCCAGAGAATACAAGGTAAACCCAATGCGGTGATCCGTCACTCTTCCCTGCTGGTAATTATAGGTGCGGATGCGTTCGCTGCGGTCGCCGGTACCGATCTGTGTTTTACGGGCATTGGAGATTTCTGCATTTTGCTTTTCCGCTTCCATTTGATATATTTTGGATCGGAGTACCTTCATGGCTTTTTCTTTATTTTTTAATTGACTTCTTTCATCCTGGCATTCTACCACAATTCCGGTGGGTTTATGCAAAATGCGGATGGCGGAATCGGTTTTATTAATGTGCTGTCCACCGGCGCCGCTGGCTCTGTGAGTGTCGATTTCCAGATCCTGCGGGTTGATTTCCACCTCTACTTCCTCAGCCTCCGGCAGCACCGCCACCGTTACCGTGGAGGTTTGAATCCGTCCCTGCGATTCTGTTTCCGGCACGCGCTGCACACGGTGCACGCCGCTTTCATATTTCAGTTTCGAATAGGCGCCTTCCCCGTCGATCAGAAACGAGATTTCCTTGAACCCGCCGAGTTCGGTTTCGTTGACGTCAATGATCTCGCTCTTCCAGCCCATTGCCTGTGCGTACATGGAATACATACGGTAAAGTACGCTCGAAAACAGTGCGGCTTCTTCCCCACCGGCCCCGGCGCGGATCTCCATGATGACGTTTTTGTCATCGTTCGGGTCTTTCGGGATCAAGAGGATCTTTAATTCCTCCAAGCTTTTCTCCCGTATTTCTTTTGCTTCGGCCAGCTCCAGCTCTGCAAGCTCTTTCATTTCCGCGTCCGGCTTTTCCGCTAAAATCTGCCGGGCTTCTTCTTCCCGCAGGATGGCATTTTTATGCTCGCGGAATTTTTCAACGATCGACGATAGATTTTTATATTCCTTCATCAAAGCGGTATAAGCCGCTGCGTTTCCGGCAATTTCCGGATCGCTGAGTTCTTTTTCGATTTCAAGATATCGGTTTTCCGTGAATTGTAATTGATCAATCATTTTTCTCTCCGGGAATAACGCTGCGGATCATTTTATCAAGCTGAACGCGCGGCAAAACCATTTCCCGCCGGCAGCCGTTGCAGCGTATTTTTATATCGCTCCCTGCGAACAGTACAATAAATTTTTTTTCACCGCAGGGGTGTTCTTTTTTCAGTTCTAAAACGTCGCCGACAAAAAATTTCCATCTGATACTCATAGCGTTCCCCTTAAAAAAATCGTGCAAATGGGCACAAAAATCCTACCCGTTTGCACGAAAAATCTACTATTTTTTCAGTTCCCTATCCAGCCAGACCTTGCCGACATCCAGGGCTTCGTAAAGCCCGAATTTTTCAGATTGCTTTACGATTTCACCGGTTTCGGTATTCTGAACCTGCATAAAAATCATATCGGGAATTTCTTTTCCGTGAAAATCCTTATTGGTAAGTACCGTCAAAATCAAAATCGCTTTTCTGCCCGGATTTCCGTAGCAGATGATATTGCCGTTCCGCACGAGCGGTTTTCCGCAATATGATGTATATTCCGTAATTTCCTTTGCCATAGCGGTGCCTTTCTTTAAATATTCAAATAACTCTTCAAAAGCTGGCGCAAGAGTTCGTCGCGATCGATTCTGCCGATGATCGTGCGTGCGTTGTTGAAATTCGTGATATAAGTTGGGTCTTCACTCAGGATATACCCGACCAATTGATTGAGCGGATTATACCCCTTTTCGATCAAAGCTTCGTAGACCGTGAAAAGCGCTTTTCGTACGGGATCGTCGCTCTCCATGGAAACTTTGTACGTAATGGTTTTTTCTTTATCGAAACCTTTTTTATTATCGAACATTGACCTTTTCCCTCCTCAATCCTCGATATCCATGTGCCCGAATGTTATGACCAAGCTTGTAAGCCGGGTTCTGTAATGCTGATTCAGCACCGGCGATCATCTATCTGGGACAGAAATCACTCTCTGCCTCAAGCCACCTGTAAAACTGCCTGGCCGGCATTGACCGAAAACGGCCTGTTTTTTCTGCGGTGTTGCTTCGGATAGGGTTTACAGAGATCCTGTGTTACCAGAGGATCTGGTGAGCTCTTACCTCGCCTTTTCACCCTTACCGGAACCCCGGCGGTATCTTTCTGTTGCACTTTCCCTAAAGTCACCTTCGGCGGACGTTATCCGTTATCCTTGCCATATGAAGCCCGGACTTTCCTCACTTTTTTCCTTTCGGAATCAAAGCGCGATCGCCCCGCTTGGTCATAAGTATATATTATTATAACGCAAGGATTCATTTTTGTCAAATCAAATATTGAATATTATTTTTGTTTGATTTATAATAGACATAAATTGTGCGAGGTATACTATGAAGAGAAAAAAGAATTATTCTGATTTCTGCCGCTTCTGCAGCGAAAAAAGCTTTGCTCTGATTGGGCTGGGCATCTCCAATATGCCGCTGATCCGCTTTCTTTTGGACGCCGGCGCCAAAAATGTTTCCGTGCGGGACCTGAAAAAGAAAGAGAGCGACCCGGAAGTGAAAAAGGCGAGTGCGGACGGAGCCAAAATTCATTTGGGCGATACTTACTTAGAAAATCTTTCGGAAGACGTCATTGTTCGTTCTCCGGGAATCCGTCCCGATCTTGCGCCTTTTTTAAAAGCGCAGGAAAACGGCGCGCGGATCACCTGTGAAACCGAGCTTTTCCTTGAATTTTGCCCCTGCACTTGCATCGGCGTGACCGGTAGCGACGGCAAAACGACTACCACTACGCTGATTGCAAAAATGCTGGAGAACGCCGGTGTTCCCGTTTTGCTCGGCGGCAATATCGGCAAAGCGATGCTATGTCAACTGGCCGAGATTCAAGATGAAAACACGATTGCCGTGTTGGAGCTTTCCAGTTTTCAGCTTATGAATTGTCATTTCAGCCCCGAGGTTGCCGTCATTACCAATTTAGCGGAAAATCATTTGGATTGGCACCGCGGCATGGCAGAATATGTAGACGCAAAAAAGAACCTCATTCGATATCAGACGGCGGATGATGTTGCCGTGTTCGGTTGGGACAATGCTTATACCCGTGCCTGCAGCGCAAACGGAAAAAAGCGTTTCTTCTCACTCGAGCGAGGCGTCTTTGAAGAAGACGGCGTTTATTTTCAAAACGGCAGCATTTATCTGCGTGAAAACGGAAATACCGATGAAATTTTGTCGGTTTCCGATATTCTTTTACCCGGCAAGCACAATATATTGAATTACATGGCTGCCATCGCCGCCGTTTTTCCGTGGGTGAAAAAAGAAAATATTTTCAATATTGCCAAAACCTTTGGTGGTGTTGAGCACCGGATCGAGCTTGTGCGGGAGCTGAATGGAGTGAAGTTTTACAACAGTTCAATTGATTCTTCCCCATCCCGCTCGGTTGCCTGTTTGGAATCGTTTCCGCAAAAAGTCATCCTCATTGCCGGTGGATATGATAAGCATCTGGACTATACCGCGTTTGGCGATACGGTTTGTCGGCATGTCAAAACCCTGATCCTGTGCGGTCAAACTTCGGAAAAAATCAAAACCGCTGCGATGCAATCATCGGCATACCAAAAAGAGAATCTTGCCGTCATTTTGTGTTCGGATTTAAAAGATGCGGTACAAAAAGCAAAAGAAGCAGCTCTGCCGGGCGATATTGTAGTTCTTTCGCCTGCCAGCGCCAGCTTCGACCAATTCCGTAATTTTGAAGAGCGCGGCAAAACGTTTAAAAAATATGTTTCGGAGCTTTGATATGGATACTCTTTTTGCTTTACAAAAGATGCAGTCTTCCCCTTGCGTTTCCGGCAGAGAATTTTCCCTCTCTGCCTTTCTGTGTGCGGAATACGCCTCCGGGTTTGATGAAGCCGGCACCGATTCCGCCGGCAACTGTTTTTTTTATAAAAAAGGGAAAAAAGAAAATCTCCCCACCGTTCTTTTGGAAGCGCATATGGACGAGGTGGGCGTATGCGTGAAAGAATTATGGGAGGGCGGCTTTGTTTCCATTGAACCGTGCGGCGGGCTGGATACGGCAATTTTACCCGGAACGGAATTTTTTATTTTCGGAAAAAAAACATGCCGCGCCATTGCTACCGCCAAACCGCCGCATCTTTTGAGCGCGGAAGAGCAAAAAGAAAAATTGAAAATCGAAAATATTTATCTCGACACCGGTTTTAAAACGTTGGAAGAAATGAAAGAGGTGCTTTCAGTCGGCGATGTCGCTCATTACGCTGCAGAGCCAAAGTCATTAAACGGTGGGTTCCTGACGGCGCGCGGACTGGATAACAAAGCCGGAGTTTTGGCGGTTCTGAACGCCGCACAAAAAATCAGCTGCGAAAAATGCAATCTTTTGGTGCTTCTTTCTGCCGGAGAGGAAACCACTTCCATCGGTGTGAAAAGCTTATGCCGGAAAAGAAAACCAGATTTTGCGATCGTTGTGGACGTGGGATTTGCTTACGGTCCCGGTTTGGAGCGATCCAAATGCATTGAGATGAAAAAAGGCCCGTCCGTTTCCATAACCGATACGCTTTCCCGTAAAATGAGCAATTGGGTTCTGGATACCGCTAAGGAATTTTCTCTTCCCTGCCAGGTGATCTGCGAACCCGGCGGTACCGGCACAAGTGCCACTGCGATTCAAGTTATTGACGGCGGCATTCCCTCTTGCGTGATTTCCATTCCCCTGAAAAATATGCACACCCCCTCTGAGATTGTGTATGTCGGCGATATTGAAAAAACAAGCGAGCTTTTAATCGCTCTCTGCGAAAAAGCGAATTTTGAATACGGGGAGGTGGATTTTCTTGGAAACACGGGACTTTGAACTTTTGAAAAAGCTTTCCGAAGCCTTTGCTCCTACGGGCGAGGAAGAGGCGCTGTTTCCGATGCTGATTGAAGAAATCAAACCTTATGTTACAAAACTATATATGGATCGTATGGGAAACCTGATTGCCGAAAAAGGAAATCATCCCGATCTGCTTTTTTGCGCGCATATGGATGAAGTTGGCTTTATGATCACGGAAATTTGCGAAGACGGAAGCCTTCACTTCGATCAGCTCGGGGGTGTCGATCCCGCGCACTTAGCTTCCAAGCGCGTTGTCATCGGCAGCCAGAAACTTCCGGGTGTCATCTGTGCGCGCCCCGTGCACTTCTCCCGAAAAGAAAAAGGCTATACGCCCAATAGCTATGCCGATCTTACGATCGATATCGGCTGCCAGAGCCGGGAGGAGGCGGAAAAGCTGGTAGGCCTGGGCGACAACGCTGTGTTTGATACGGAATTTTCCTATCTGGATGCCTGCGAAAGCACGGTTAAGGGAAAGGCGCTGGATGACCGCCTGGGCTGTTTTTATCTTTGCCGCATGATACGCGATCCGGAGATTCAAAACGTTGTCTTCGCTTTTACCGTGCAGGAGGAATCCGGCCTGCGCGGCGCCCATGCTTTGGCGGAATCCGAAAAGTTTTCTTTTGGCGTGGCAGTGGATTCGACAACTGCTTCGGATCTGCCGCAGACCGAAGGCATTTTCCGTGTCTGCGCCCAGGGAAAAGGCGGCGTGCTTTCCTATCTGGATGGTGCCAGCATCTATGATCACGATCTGATCGACCGGCTGTTTCAAAAATTGGAGAGCGAGCAGATTCCGATCCAAACCAAAACTCTCTGTGCCGGCGGAAATGACGCATCTTCCCTGCAAAAAGCCGTTTGCGGCGCGAAAGCATTTAATATCTCTACTCCCTGTCGGTACATTCACGGTTCTGTGGCAACCGCAAGGGTTTGCGATTTGGAAGCTATGCAAAACGCCCTTTCATCTATTTACCAGTTTTTAAACGCGGAGAAATCAAAATGATCGAAATTCAAAAATTTCAAGAACTGGCCGATACACTTGCTATTTCCGGCTGCGAAAAGAAACTGGCAGAGAAAACCGCGGCGGCCCTCTCTCCTTTCTGCAAGGAAGTTGGGGTGGACGCCATGAACAGCGTCATTGCCAAAAAGGGCGAAGGAAAGAAAAAAATCGCGGTTTTCGCCCCGCTGGACACGTCCGGCCTTCTTTGTGTGCCGGATACGGCCGGCAAAACAAAGTTTTTGCCGGTCGGCACTTTTGATGCGCAGGAAGCAGTCGGCAGGGAGATCGTTCTGGTAAACGGCGAAGCTTTTCTTCTGCGGTCCGAAAAGGAAAAGAATGCCGCCGTGCGGGATCTTTATATTGAAACCGTCGCCCCTCGTCAGGGCGCTCCGGCAAAATTGAAATCCAAATTTCAAAAAACAGGCGATACGGTTTGCGGGCAGTACGCTTCTTCCTATGCGCTTTATTTACTCCTTGAAGAAGCCGCGAAGAAAACCGTAGAGAGCGCTAACGAAACGATATTTGTTTTTACTGCACAAAGCTTCTTTCCGCGCGCTTTGAGCGAATACAATGCCGCCATGCGGGAAAATCCGGATCTTGCTCTTGCCCTTGGCAGTGCAGAAAGCGAGAGCGAAGCAGTTTTGATCGGCGTCCGGGACGGTAAGCATTTTTCCGATCCAAATCTTATTTTGCAAGCGGAAAAGGCGGCAGAAGAAGCGGGAATTCCTTTTGATCGGAGTGTTCCCGGGAAAAAGATCACCAAAGCGGAAGAGATCGCAGCAACCGGGATTCCGGTTTTATCGCTGTTTCTTCCCTGTCGAAATCAAAACAAAGCAAACGAATCCGTTTCGGAAAAAGCGGTGGAAAATCTGCAAAATATTTTAGAACGTATTCTTCAGATATAGCGAAGAGAAAAGCAGCTTATTCTAGCTGCTTTTCTTCTTGCTTTTTCAATTCCTGCAAAAAGCGAAAATACCAACCGGCCGCCCCGGTATACCAGCTCCAGCCGCCGCGCCCCTTGGCGCCTTCCGCGCCGGATATATCGCCGCATAAAACAAACGGTTCCCGTTGATAACGCCTGAAATTTTTTCTTTCCATGTTCGGCGCAGGATCCAGTACTTGCTGAATTTCTTTTGCCATGGTCAAGTATTCTTCTTTTCCTGTTTTTTGGTAGAAACGAAGAAGTGCGATTCCGTACCACACCGCCGCGTGCGTGTATTGTCCGCCGTTTTCGCGCAGACCGGCGCTGTATTTCTGAATATAGCCCGGTGAGGGCTTTGATTCAGAAAACGGCGGTGTAAACAGCTTTACAATTCGATTTTTCGGATCGTACAAAATTTCATAAGCGCTTTTTAAAGCCGAATCGATTTGTTCTTCTAAAAGATTATCCGCGCCGACTTCCGTCTCACAAAAAGCAAAGGCGGCAAAGGCTTGCGCGATCAGATCGATGCTGCATTCCTTTTCCAAACTGATATCGCTGCCGATCACTTCGCCGTTTCCCCAATAGCCGCGGGCAAACCAAGCGCCGTTGAAGGCAGCCGAAACTCCTTTTAAAAGCACTGAAATTCGTTCGCGACATGCCCTTTTGAGATCTTCATCGTCACAAAATTCCAGATAACGGTTTAATACCAATATGCCGAATTCTCCGAGCCAGACGCTTTCCCCGTCGATCCGGTTCATTCCGTCGTTCCAATCGCCGGCGCCGAAATACGGCAGATGGTGCGATCCGACGCCGCGTTCTAAAAACAAAAGAACGGCCCGTTTTGCATGCTCTTTTAATGGTTCCCTTTCTCCCAGATGTGGGGAAAAGTAAAGGTCGTGACTGCCGGTCAGTTTTTCTCCGATCAAAAACGGCGCCGGTATTTCCAGAATCGTGTCATCACAGGTCGCCTTCAGGTATTCGCTGAGTACATACACCAGCCACAAATAGTCATCGGAGCAAAGGGAACGGATCCCCGGGTCGGATTGCCCGTTTTGCTTTAATGGATGCCACCAATGCTGTACGTCTCCTTCCGCAAATTGGTGGGAAGCACAACGCAATAAATGCTGCTTTGTAATTTCGGGGTTGGAGAATAAAAAGAGCAGTGAATCCTGTAATTGATCGCGAAAGCCAAACGCACCGCTCGACTGTAAGAGCCCGCTTTTGGCAAAAAAGCGTGAATAAAGCGTCTGTGCATACGTCCAGAATTCGACACCCGCTAGTTTTTTTAACGGAAAATACGGCAGAATGCGGTTTTTTTCTTCCCGAAGTGCTTCTTCGAAATCCAAATTTAAAAATCTTTCTTTTAAATATGCGAAGTGCTTTTCCCCGGAAAAGCCACCCACCAAAAAGTGGTTTTCCGCTTTTGATTCCACCTCAAATTCCAGTCTTTTGTTTCGCAGAACAACAGAAAGTATTTTTTCTTTTGAGGTGAAATATCCGCCGCCGGGGTAATCTCCGCCCGGCAAACGGTAGAGAGCATAGACATTTTCAGCGTTTTTCAAAAGGAGATTGGCGTCCGTATTCCTTCCAATACAGGGAACAAAAGAATACAGTAACCGGGAATTTTCCCGCAGCTTTTCTGAGAGGAAAACAAAAACAAGCTTTGCAGAAAGCTCTTCCGAAACCGTGGCGACGACCTTATAGGAGCCGCCGGTAAGCGTTCCCTCATATTGCATGCAGTGATCCAGAAAAGTGACTTTTTCGGCACTTTGCAAAAGATCAAAAAGCGTATCGTTTTGCAGAAGGAATATCTTTTCTCCATCTTTTTCTTCCGGAAGATTGTCCCAGCGGGAAAGGCGGTTCAACCCGGCGTTCCGGAACCAGGTAAACCCCAGTGAATTCTGATTACAGACAAATCCGATCCTGCGATTGGCAACGACGTGGGAAAATACGGTCGGCGTTTCCAGATCTGCCTTTTCCAGAACATATCCGTTGGTGAACATGGCTCCCACCGTATCCTTTTCTGAAAACGCAGCTTTTTTTGCTATCACCGGCCGAAAATTCCCTCGCTCAATCTCCTCTTGCGGCTGAGAAAAGCCGTATCCTTTTTTGGAAACTGCTCGGAAAGCGGAAATTTCCTGATATCCGGGAAGACTTACAAAGTGAATTCCGCTTTTTTTGCCAAGCAAAAATTCGCAGGTAAGCTCCTGAAAAATCTCCGAAAGCTTGGCGTGCAGCGGTGAAAAATAACCGATTTCTGCTTTTTCAATAATAATAAAATCAAACTGAAAACCGGCAATCAAAAGCTTTTTTACTACTTTTAAATATTTCTTTAAAGAATCAGTTTCGTCGTTTTTCAGGTAAAAGGTCAATATCGGCAGATCGCCCGAAATGCCGTACTGCCACAAAAGATTTCGCGGAAACGGCTTGATTTCATCACCGAGTAAAATGCGGTTATCAGCATACAGATCGGCTAAAATTTGGGTTTCCAAGACTGCAGAATCCTTATCGTAAAAACAAATCCGATGAAGGTGATCCAAAATACCCGCGGCTTTTTTCAGGCTTTCCCGCTTGGGAAACAGTTCTCCGTCCAGCATGGAAAAATCCGGAAGAACGGCCTGTTTTTCCATAACAGTGTAAAGCGCTGCGAAACGAGTGTTCCCGGCCGATTCTCCCTGGAAAATCAGCCTTGCTTCCGGGGTGATCATGGCTCGCTTCGAAAACTTCAGTTCAGGGGATCTCTGATTTTGTTCAAACAGAAATTCTGAATTGGATTGAATGATCCATTCCCGCTGCTTTTCCTCTACGCCGCGTTTGGTGATCGTCAAATACCTTTCCTCCTTTGCCGCTTCCAGAGAAAGCGCCTGGAATGCAGGGTGGGAAACGGCGTCCTGCCACGGAACCAGCCACACGGAAAAACCGATCTCCGCGCGCACTTTTCCCCGGAAACCGTTGATTTCCAAACGTGTTTCCAAGGTATTGGTGCCGGGAATGAGAAGAAATTGCAAAGACAGCGAGATCTTTTTATCAAAAAGAAGCCATTCCAGACGATTGGGTAAATTGAGAATTTTCTTTTCGTGCATATCCCGGGCGGTAAAGGAGTATTCCTTTTCCCCTAAATAGATGCGAATATCCATGCCGCCGTTATCCGGGGATAGGATTTCGCAATTTTCAGTAAAAAGGCGGATCGCGCCGTTATCGAAGCTGAGAAAATTCAAATTGCCGTCGGTAAGCAAAAAGCCCTTTCCCGGTATCTCTGAAAATTCTTCTTCCGCTCTCTCGGCATGGTACTCCGGCAAAACCGCCAGAGACGGTTTTTCTTTTTTTGCGATTTTCCCTTCTAACGGGAACCGCTCTGCCAAAAGCTCTTTTTTTGCGGCGATTTCTCCGTATAATAGGAAGCGTTCCTGATTGCGATCGGAAAAAATTGCATTATGGATCGCTAGAATCGACATTCCGGTGTGGTGTGCCATGAAAGAATTGACAATTTTATAGTCATCCAGAAAATTCGAATTAAATTCGATTGCTTCAAAAAAGCCGTATTGCCCACGAAGACCCATTTTCTGCAATCGCAGTAAGTTTTTCCAAATCTTTTTTTCCCCTTTCCGCAGCATCAGAAAAGAGGAATACGGCGAAATCACCTTTTTATCCGACGGCAGATTCTGTACGGAAAGATACGGTACGCCAAACGCTTTGTACTGGTAGTTCCCCGCCGAGTCTCGCAGGGCACAGCCACTTTCACTGATCCCGAAAACCGGCTCGCCGATCCCGATATTTGCCTGATATTTGGACTGACAGTGAAAGGCAAAATCCAAGCTTTCGTCTTCCAGTGAATTTTCGATCACCGGCAAAAACAGAGCCGGCATAAAATATTCAAAGGCCGTTCCGCTCCAAGAGGCGACCCCCACCCTGCCGTAAAACGACTGCAGGGGACGGGAAAGCCGTTTCCAATGTGAAGGCGGCACAAAGCCCAGCGCAATGGCAAGGTAGCTTGTAATCCTCGCTTCGCTCATATATAGGTCATAATGTGAAAAATTGCGCTTTTCGTCCGGAAGAACCCCCACAAAAAGCAGTCCTTTTTCATTGTCATAGAAGACGCTCAGATCCGTATTTTGAATCAGATTTTCCACTCGTGGGCGAATGGATTTTAATGCGGGCTCCTCCCCCTCATATTCCTTGATCCCTTGTACCAGTAAAATTAAAGAAGCAAGAAAATTGCCGCTGTCCACAGAGGAGACAAATTTTTCGCCGATACCCGCCAAGGTATTCAGGTCATACCAATTGTACAGATTCCCGCGGTATTTTTCTAATTTTTCGATGGATGCCAGACTTTTATCCAGCAGGTCTGCCAGCTCTTTTGTATTCAAAAAACCAAAATCTACGCCACATAGCAAAGAATCCAAATAGAGCCCGATGTTCGTGGGTGATGTGCGCATGGCGATTTTCTCCAGCGGCGCGAACTGCACGTTATCCGGAGGAAGAAAATGAGTGTTTTCGTTTACATTATCCAGAAAATAGCGCAGTGAATCCTTTGCTGCTTCCTTGAGGTATTCCTTTTCTTTGACCGGCATCGCGTCTTTTTTGCGGTACGGGGCAGATAAATACAGCACGGCAAAAGGATAGATCAGCCACAGTACCGTAAAAAGAAACGCCAGAACATTGCGGCAGAAAAACAGCAGAAACGTGCTCAAAAGAATCGACGGCAAAAAGAACAGCAGCGGATATTTTTGTAAAGAACGGGGCTGGTATACCTGCCACTGCAGCAAGTGTTTTTTTGAAAAAAACATCCGAAAAAACGCGCGGAAAACCGCATCGCAAAAATAAATACTTTCAAAAGCGATTGCCATGACCGATAAAACGGATTGGTAAAAAGAGTTTAATACCAAATTACGCATTTTCGTGGCAAAGTGACGGTTAAAATGCTCAAAATTCCCGGTAAGGATCATGGAGCAGGTGGTTACCAAAAGCGGCTCAAAGTGCAAAAACAAAACCAGCGCTGCGCAAATGACGCCTTCTCGTAAGCCGACAAAGCCGGAAAGGAATATAAAAAGAAGTTCCAACACCGGCAAAAAATAGCGCACGGTATTTTCAAAAAGCAAATACCGCCATATTCCGTGCAGTTTTGAAAACAAAAGCCAGTTTTGAATATCTCCGCGGATCCAGCGGTGCAGCCGCTTATAATGGCTGACTGCGTTTTGCGGGGCGGAATCGCTGAAAAATTCATTCGTAAGAACACCGGCGTGCAGGATCGCCCCCTCCGGCATATCATGGCTTAGTATTTTTCCTTCCGGAAACTTTCCTTTTAAAAGAATGTGATAAGCCTCGATATCGAGTATTCCCTTGCCGCAGAAATTTCCGCAGGAAAACAGGCTCTGATAGGTGTCAAAGGTTGCGGATACATACGGTATTTCGCCGCTTCCGTTGGAATAAATTTTGCCGAATCGGGTATGAATTTTTTCCATGAGCGAAGTAGTAATTTTCGGCTGCAAAATACCATAGCCCGACAAGAGGTACGGCTTTCCGTTTTTGAAGTCGATTTTAGCATGATTGCAAGGGTGCTCCATATAACCGCAAAGCCGCTTTGCCTGTAAAATGGAAAGGTCGGTATCGGCATCCAGCGTAATGAGGTATTTGGCTCCGAAAAGCTCGTTTTGAACGCCAAAGAAAAGATTCCAGTCTTTTTGCTTTTTTTCGCAAACAAATGCAATCAACTCTTCAATAGCGCCGCGCTTTCTTTCCCAGCCGCAAAATTTCTTTTCCCCGATCTGATAGCTTCTCCCGCGCAGAAACGCAAAATATAAGGGGGCTTCCCGGTTCAGCTTTTCAATGGATTCTTTTAAATATTCCATGAGTTCGGAATCGCCGGGATCGATCCGGGTCTTGCTCTCTTTGAAATCGCAGATCAGGCCGTAGTATACGCTTTCGTCGGTGCCGGAATTATTGATCTGAAAGCGGTGCAGCTTGCGGCAAAGAGTATCTATATCTTTTTTTGACAGAATCAGCGCCGTAATGGTGACCAGAGTTTTTTCTTTTTCTGAAATGCGGTCGATTTTCATCTGCGGTAAAGGTTCATTTCGAACGAGCAACGAAAAAATAAAATCGATGATCGCTTTGCAGAAAAAGGCGAGCGGTGCCGCCAATAAAAGTATCAGAAAAGCATTTTGTATTTTCAGGGAAAACGCTGTCAGAAAGGCGCAAAAAACCAAGAGGATGAGCGGAAAATAGAATTGGCTTTTTTTCTTTGGAAACAGCAAGTCCCCGAGCGCTATGTCCTTTTCTTTTGCCTCTTGTAAAAGTTTTTTGCAGTACGTTTCGATCGGTATTTTTTTCTTTTTCGCGTTTTGTTTGATCTTCTTTTGATAAAGGAGCTGGGTTTCCCGCGTCATATTCGGATAGACGCGCTGATCTTCCTGGCGCAAAAGCTTTTCAAGAGGAGAAAACCCCGCCGCTACGGCGTCAAAATCGCTTTGACAAACCGTATGCAGGAGCGTGATCAAATGTGGAATTTTTTTTCGGTCCGAGAATGCGTTTTCCGTGATTTGATTAAAAATTTCCAGAACCATTCCCGCAAAAAGAGAGCGCAGCTCTTCCTCAGCGGCATCCTTTTCCAGAAATTGAAAAAGTGCAAAAATCTCTTCCCTGCCGCCTTCAAAGTTTTCGTTTTCTACTAAGGAAGCAATCGCCCGCGCGCTGTTTTTTGTCAGGAAAATATTGCGAAAATCGATTCCCTGCAAAATCCCTTCCAGAAAAGAAAAGTTTTCCCGCAGCCACTTGGTTCCCTCCGTATTTTCGTGGGCATCCGCCAGACTTTTCGAGAGTGTTTTCAGGTTTCTTTTGACTTTATTTTCAGAATAATCAGGCTGATCCTGTTTTTCAAAATCCGGTTTTGCCATAATAAGGAATTGCTTTGTATCGTTTGCGTTCATTATCCACACCCAAAAAAAGTATTTTTTCTTATTATGGGGGCAACCAAATCTTTCTATTCACTGGGTAAATGCGAAAATGCTTGAAAAACTATTGCATTTTCTGATAATTTGAAGTATAATAATACGAATCACTTTGAATCGAGGAAACCATGAAAATCATCAAAGCAGTTACCAGCAGAGACCGAGTCTGAAAATTGAATTCAGATCACACAAAACACGGAATATGAAAAGAAAGAGGTACTGCTATGGCAGAATTATTGGAAAAAAATTACGATCCGAAAAGCTTTGAAGACCGTATTTATCAAAACTGGTGCGAAAAAGGATATTTTAAACCCGATACCGTGGGCGATAAACCCTCCTTTACGATTGTGATCCCGCCGCCGAATATTACCGGTCAGCTCCATATGGGGCATGCGCTGGACAATACGCTGCAGGATATTTTGGTACGTTATAAAAGAATGCGCGGGTTCTGCACACTCTGGCTGCCGGGCACGGATCACGCTTCGATTGCTACCGAGGCAAAAATTGTAGAAGCGATGCGCAAAGAAGGCCTTTCCAAAGAAGACGTCGGCAGAGAGGGCTTTTTGGAGCGTGCCTGGAAATGGAAAGAGCAATACGGCGGCAGAATTATTTCCCAACTGAAAAAAATGGGCTCCTCCTGCGATTGGTCCCGCGAGCGGTTTACCATGGACGAGGGCTGTTCCAAGGCCGTGAAGGAAGTTTTCGTGCGCCTTTATGAAAAAGGGCTCATTTACCGCGGGGAGCGGATCATCAACTGGTGCCCGCATTGCTTGACCTCGATTTCCGATGCGGAAGTAGAATACGAAGATCAGGCCGGCCACTTCTGGCATTTGCGCTATCCCTTCAAAGACGGCTCTGGGTATTTGGAATTGGCCACCACGAGGCCGGAAACTCTTTTGGGCGATACCGCGGTTGCCGTCAATCCCAAAGACGAACGTTATAAGGATGCGGTCGGAAAAACAGTCATTCTGCCGCTGGTTGGCAGAGAGATCCCCGTTGTTGCCGACGACTATGTGGAAATGGATTTTGGAACCGGCGTGGTAAAAATTACCCCGGCGCATGATCCGAACGACTTTGAAGTCGGAAAACGTCACGATTTGCCGATCATCAACTGCATGACCGAGGACGCCAAAATCACCGAAGAATTTCCTGCCTACGCCGGAATGGACCGTTATGCGGCCCGTAAGGCCATCGTCGCAGATCTGGAAAAAGAAGGATTTCTGATCAAAACGGAAGATTACAGCCACAACGTCGGCACCTGCTACCGCTGCGGCACTACGGTAGAGCCGCGTGTTTCCATGCAGTGGTTTGTGAAAATGGAGCCTTTGGCAAAGCCGGCGATCGAGGCTGTTGAAAGCGGTGATATTCGATTTATTCCGGATCGTTTCAGTAAAAACTATTTTCACTGGATGCGCAATATCCGCGACTGGTGCATTTCCCGTCAGCTTTGGTGGGGTCACCGAATCCCCGCGTTTTTCTGCGATGATTGCGGGGAAATGATCGTGACCAAAGAAAACCACGCCGAATGCCCGCATTGCCACAAACCCATGCGCCAGGATCCCGATACGCTGGACACCTGGTTTTCCTCCGCTCTCTGGCCATTCTCTACGCTCGGCTGGCCGGAAGAAACGGAAGACTTAAAACGCTTTTACCCCACCAGTACGCTTGTGACCGGGTATGATATCATTACCTTCTGGGTTTCGAGAATGATTTTCTCCGGGCTGGAATACATGGGTGAAAAGCCGTTTCACGATGTGCTGATCCACGGCCTTGTGCGTGACGCCAAGGGAAGAAAAATGTCGAAATCGCTCGGCAACGGGATCGATCCGTTGCTGATTATCGATCAATACGGCGCCGATGCGCTCCGATTTGCACTTGCCAGCAACAATTCCCCCGGAAACGATATGCGCTTTTCCGATGAAAGGATTGAATCCGCACGCAACTTTGCCAATAAGATATGGAACGCTGCGCGCTATATCCTCATGAACCTGAAAGTCAAAACTGTTTCCGATCCTGCTACCCTTTCCGGACTTGCAATTGAGGATAAATGGGTTCTGACGAAATTCAATCGGGTTTGCCGCGAAGTCAGTGAAAATCTGGATCGCTATGAATTGGGCGTTGCTCTGGCGAAGCTTTATGATTTTATTTGGGATGTGTTCTGCGACTGGTATATTGAACTGGTAAAGCCCCGTCTTTTTGACGAAGACTGCCCCACGCGGGACGCAGCCCAGAATACCCTGGCGTTTGTATTTACCTCGACCTTGAAGCTGCTGCATCCATTTATGCCCTTTATTACCGAAGAAATTTGGCAGAAATTCCCGCATGAGGGCGAAAGCATTATGATCTCTGCCTGGCCGGAAGCCCGCGAGGATCTGAATTTCCCTGCGGAAGAAGAAAGCCTGGAAAAAATCATCGCCGTGATCGTGGCGATTCGCAACCGCCGCAATGAAATGAATGTACCGGCCTCCAAAAAGGTACCGATTTACATTGAAACCGAAGCACAAAAAGACTTTGAAGAAAGCACCGCGTTTCTGATGCGGCTTGCCGGCGCCGGCGAAGTCCATTTCGACCGTGATTTTGACCCGGAAAAGAGCGTAGCGATCGCAACGGACGCCGCCTCTGTTTTCATTCCTTTGCTGGAGCTTTTGGATCCTGTTGCCGAAAAGGCGCGCCTGGAAAGCGAAAAAGAAAAAACGCTCTGCGAAATTGAGCGTATTGTGGCAAAGCTTTCGAATGAACAGTTTGTTTCCAAAGCGCCGGAAAAGGTTGTCAACGGTGAAAAGGATAAATTAAAAGCCTATCAGAATGCATTGGAAAATATCCTTTCCACTTACCAAAAACTCTTTTCATAAGCCTTTCAGAAGAAAGCACTTTTGACAGGATAACTGTCAAAAGTGCTTTTCTTTACGATTTTTTCATCAGGCAAACGGCGTGTGCTGCAATTCCCTCGCCGGCGCCGGTAAAGCCCAGCTTTTCTTCGGTAGTGGCTTTGATATTGACAAGGTTTGGCTCAATGCCGAGCGACGCGGCAATTTGTTCCTGCATTTTTATAAGAAACGGAGCCAGCTTTGGTTTTTGTGCAATAATAACCGAATCGATATTTCCTACGGAAAATCCTTTTTCGGCACAGATTTTCATGGTAGCCCTCAAAATGAATTCGCCGCTTACTCCTTCGAATTTTTTATCCTGATCGGGAAAATGCCGTCCGATGTCTCCCAGCGCACAGGCGCCGAGCATGGCGTCGGCAATGGCGTGACAAAGAACGTCGGCGTCGGAATGCCCCAAAAGTCCCAGCTCGTACGGAATTTCCACACAGCCGAGCATCAGTTTTCGACCGGTTGTCAGGCGGTGAACGTCATACCCATGGCCGATTCTGAAATCAAACATGGCTTCTCTCCTTTAAAATAGCAGTGATCAGTTCCAGATCCTGCTGTGTCGTGAGCTTGATATTTTCTTTTCCGGTTTCGCACAGGAAAATGGGAAATCCGGCGTGTTCCAGAATCGAACAATCGTCGGTAACCACCAGGTGATCGCGCGCTGCCAGCGCCAGAGAAACCCGGTAAATATCGGCCTGAAAGACCTGTGGTGTCTGCACAGTAAACAGCTCTTCTCTCGGAACGGTTTCAGTAATATAGCCTTTGACGTCGGCCTTTTTTACGGTGTCAACCATTCTATTGGCTGCGCAGCTGGCGCCGCACCGTGCAGCTTTCTTCACCAAAAGATCGATGTCCTCTTTTGTAATTAAAGGACGGGCACCGTCATGAATGGCGACGATTTCACTCTTTTTGTGAAGATATTGAAACCCGTTCGCCACCGATTCCTGACGCGTTTTCCCGCCGGGAACGACGGCAGCAAGCTTTGTGATTTGGTGTTCCCGGCAGATTCTTTGGATCCTCTCGATTTCTTCGGGTTTTGCGGTTATAATAATTTCATTGATACTGCTGCTTTCCTGAAAAGCCAAAAGCGAATATACAATGCAGGGTTTTCCGAGGATCGGAAAAAGCTGCTTGGAAACGCCGCCCATCCGGATTCCGCTTCCCGCGGCAGTGATAATGGCCGACGTAAAGTGATGGGCTTTGTCAGAGGGAAAGGCGCGCGATAATGCATTGCGGAATTTAACTGCCTTGATCTCAAGCGGTGTCATAGGATTCTCCCGTTTTTTATACTTCAATTTATCTTATCATATGTTTTGCCATTTTGCAAGAAAGCCTTCTTGACTTTCCCCTGCTATTTTGGTAAAATAATCCCGGAAAGTGGTGGAGCAATGAAAAAATTGATTTCTTTACTTTTAGCGGTCGCCGTCTTCTTTTCTCTGTTTGCTTTTGTTTCCTGTGAACAGGCGCCGAGAGAAGTTACGACCGGAGAACCGGAAACGCAGGAGTCTTTGAAACCCGATCTTTCGGCGCTTTCGGAAGACGCGCAAACGCAGTTGGACAGCCTTCCGGAGAAGGATTTCTGCGGAGCGGATTTTCGTATTGCAACCGATGACGTTTCTTTGATCATGCCCTCCGGTGGCTCTAATTTGATCAATCAAAAAATATATCTGAGAAATCAGATCGTTGAAAAAAAATATAATATCAAAATCAAGCTTGCAGAAGACAGCGGCCTGCCCACGATTTACGACCGTGTGCGTGCGGAAGCTTTGGCGGGTACGGATTTTTGTGATTTGGCTTTGTTGAAGGTCGATAAAGTGCAGCTTTTGGTGAGCGATGATGCGCTTTATAATCTTCATTCGGTTCCATTTTTAGATCTTTCCGCGCCGTACTTTTTTGCCGACGCTGTCAACGCCACAACCATTGGAAGCAATACCTATGCGTTGGGCGGTGATTTTACTTTTGATCCTTCGAATATTTTTGTACTATATTTTAATCAGTATTTGCTGGAAAAAGCGGGGCTTCCCGATCTTTACCAGTTGATCGAAGATAAGCAGTGGGATTTTGAAAACTTTTTGATCTACTGTGAAGAAGTCTATGCGCTGGATCGTGTAGATGGCTGGAAGGTTTACGGCTTTGGCTCTCCCTACAATCAGGAAACGCTTAGCTCTGTTTTTTGGGCGGCAAGCGGTTTACGCTTTTTAGATAATACCTATTCACAGCGCCCGAAATTGATTTATAATCAAGAAACGACCCGCTCCTTTTTAGACCAGGCGGATAATATTCTTTATCACTCGCCAACTTATTTCTCCAATGTCTCCGGTACGGCGGAAACCTTTTCCAAAGGAAGGATCCTCTTTTGTATTGCCCCGCTTTCGGATATTGAAAGCATCACCACAAACGACTTTTCGTGGGGGATTGCGCCGATGCCGAAATTGGATATCAATCAGGAGAACTATTATTCCTATATGCAGCCGAAATATCAGCTGGCCTGTATTCCGAAGGGCGTGCCGAATCTTTCGATGTCCGGCGTTGTGACCTCGGCCCTCTTTGCTTCCTCCTACAACACCGTGGTCGATTCCTTTTTGACTTTATATTTAAATTCTTACCTGACCGATGAAAACTCCGGCTACACCCTAAAAGAGGCCATTTCGGTGCCCTATTATGACCCCGCCTATTTTTTCGGGGAAATTGAAACGACTTATTCCGCTGCGACCTACACGCTGGTATACCGCGTGCTTTCTACCGACGCCAAATTTGACGATCTTTACAAAAGCTACAGTCGTCTTTTTGAAACCTATTTGGACAACATCCATCTGAATTAAGTCAGGGAAAGGAGAAAATACATGAAAAGCAACACAAAAAAGTGGGTTATTCGCATAATGGCCATCATTTTGGCGCTCCTTTTCGTGATTACGATTTTTGCGCAGGCAATCCCCTATTTCTTCGGATAAAAAAAGCGGGCTTATGCCCGCTTTTTTAATGGATTTGAATCGAAATTTCACCGGAGGAAAGGCAGAATTCTTTCTCTTGCGAGAGAACGATCAGATGAAAACTGTCATCAATGCCCTGGCAAATTCCGGTCGTTTCTTTTCCTTGATGGAAAAAGGAAACTCTTTTTCCGATATGAAAACAAAACCTTGTGTAATCTTGTATTAGGATCTCTTTTTTTTGAAGAGATCTTTTTTTGATTGCCAGATCCATGTTTTTCAGGAGTTTTGAATAATCCTTGCAATCCAAGGGATCCAGCGCACCGTATATTTTTTGGATCTCGGCGGGAATCTGCGGCGAAGAGAGAATATTGACTCCGATCCCGATCAAAATTTGGTCTTCAACTGCCTCACACAAAATTCCACAGACTTTTTTTCCTTTCAGATACAGGTCGTTCACCCATTTAATCCCGCAGGAGACGGAAAACGTTTCCAAAATCGCATCCCGGCACGCCAAAGCGGCCAAGGGAGTGACAGCCTCTGGGAAAGGAAAATTCCCCCTGGGAAAGCAAAATGTCACATACAATCCACAGTCCTTTGGTGAAAAAAAGCTTTTTCCATGCCGCCCACGGCCGGCTGTCTGAAACGTAGTCGCGACAAAATCCGGTACGGGCTTGTGTGTTTTGATTTTATTTTTCAAAACGAGATTGGTGGATTCTGTTTCTTCCAAAATCAGACCGGTAATTTTTTCTTCGCGGCAAAAAAGCTCAATTGATTTTCGGTTCAGCTTCATTCGTATCCGACTTTCAGAATATCGTAGATCCGATATTTCCCTTCGGCGTCGCGCACCAGTTGGTAAACCTGCGGTACCGCAGTATCGGAATAAATTCCGGTTCGGAAAGTGCCGTTGTTGCGATGAATTTTATACCGAACCACAAAATTATACGCCGTGGTTTCAGTCCCGTTCAGGGTCACAGTGGAGATTGAATGTACGGTGACTTGCAGATCATATATCATTTGCATGGTAAATTTGGGCGATATTTCAAAATAATCTGCGACAAAATAGGACGGATAGGATTCATAATCCCCGGTAATCACCGAATGAAAATAATCCAAAAAGAACAGACATTCCTCCGAAGCGATATCCCGGTCGTTCTCATTGTAGGCCATGGTAACCGATCCGTTGGTATAATATAGATCGCGGTCATAGGCAAGATACACCTGATCCTGCAAAATATCTTTTTCATAATCCGCGGGGTAATAGACGATCGGCTTTTCCGTAGTTGAGGGGTTCTTTTGGGCGTTTCTGTATTTCCAGTACCAAACGCCGCCGACAACGACAGCCGCAATGAAAACCACAAAAAGAACTGCGGACACAATGAAAAGGATCTTTCGGGAACGACTTTTCTTTTTTAACATCCTTCTTTTCCTTATCGAAATTTAAATTTGGAATTTCCTTTCTTTTTCTTTTGCTTCAAGAGTCCCAGCAAAAACAGGAACAGGCAGGCAGAACCAACCAAAATCACCGCGCCGATGGCGAAAGATTTAAAATCGAACTGATTTCCGCCGAGTAAAATACCAATGCCAAACAAAACCAGAACACTCAAAAGCGAAAGCAAGATCACATGCAGAAACGCCGCTTCCTTGGTGTGTTTTGCTAAGACGGCCAGAAGAAGCCCCGCTAAAAGATAGCTGGCGTAATAAAAAACAGAATAAAAGTTTTCATAATGATTGATTTTGGAAAGTATAAAAGTAAAAATCAATTGAAGCACAAAAAAGACGGCAATAAAAATCGCCAGAGACAGGCATAAAAACGGGATCTGAATCGGATTTTTTTCCTTTTTTTGCGTATCCATTTCATCCACTCCTTTCGCTAGCATTGTATGGGTGCGGATGAAAATTTATGCTAGATCCAATCGATTTCTTCGGCAGGCGGGTTTAAAATGGCAAGGATATGATCCAGTTCTCGCTCAAAGCGGTCAAAGCAATCGGTGCTGCGCAACCGATAGATTTGCCAGCCACACTTGGAAAAGGCAGCTTCATTTTGCATTTCGATCGCGGAAATGTGCGCTTTTTGGTTCATTACCGATTGGTCGGAAATAATACCGAGTACAAAATTGCCACTTTTGTCTTTCACTGCAAGGTCAATATAATACCGGCCGCTCTGTACGCCGGACTCAACGCAATAGCCCTGCTGCACTAATTCCGACTCCAGACGCTTTACAAAGCTGCTCCCCACCGGAGAAGTACCGGCTATATAGCTGGAATTGGACGCCGGCGCCAGCGCAAGCTGATAGAAAAGCGCAAACGAGGAGTCGGCGTTGATAATCGACGGAGAATAACTAAGGTCCTCAGAAGAAAAGCTGGTTACAATATGGATTTTTTCACGAGCCGCCGATACCACCGCGGAAAGCTGGGCCTTCGGCAAAGTACCGAAAGACTGGGAAAACAGGTGCGGCAAGCGCGAGCCGTAGGTACTGCGGTCTACCGCAAATACCGTGGAAAAATAGACGATGTCGGCAGAATGAATCTCTTCTTCCAAAGAAGACAGGAAAAGGTGTTTTTCGCTGCCGAGCATTTTTTCCGCCAAAGAATTCTGCTGATACAGCTTCTGCGCCAATAGCCGAACGATCGCTTCCTTCTGCTCTTTGGTCGCCGCAATTACAGAGACAGATTTTTCCGACAGGATATCTGCATTTTGGATCAGGGCATCAACGATCGCCTCTGCTTCCGGCATATTGGCCAAGGGTACTTCCTGATCAAAAAATCCACGCACGGAAATAAGCTGCAGCGCTTTGGATTTCGCGGAGTCGGGCACGGTATAGCAACGGGAGTCGGAACGGTCGGCTCTACAGAGTGCGCTTTTGACTGCGGTAATGGCAGGCGAGTTTTCGTAAACCGCGGAAAGACTGTACTTTTTCTCGGCGATCTGCCACAGATAATCAAACGCAGATCCGGAAAGATCAATTTCGCGCGCACTGCTTTGATACCCTTGCGAAAAATGACCGGCAAAGGCCAGATGCTTGGAAGCCGCAAAGCACCAAACAAAATCGGCCAAATCGATTTTTTGTCTTTTTTCGACAAGGATCAGGTCAAAAAGCCCGATTTTTTCCGCAAACAATTCCTTGGCGGTTTTCATATCGGCAATCACACAAGGGTAAATCGCACAGAAACTTTGCGGATCATTTTCTATCAGATCCTGCAGATCTCGGTTTTGGGGCAATTCATTGCGTGCGTTCAGCTTTTCAATGGAAAGCATGGAATCCAGTTCCGCTTTTTGAAACGCCAAAAGCCTTCCTTTTGCCTGACGAATTATCTCTTTTTTCTCTTCAAAGTCAAATTTACCCGGCACCAATTCCGGATGAGAAATGAAATTATATTCGCAAATGCCTTTGAAAAACGCCCGCAAAAAGGCTTTTTTCATATCTTGCGGTAAAATACTGCCGGTTTCCAACGCCAGCACTACGTTTTTCAGACCGATATGGAGGCACGCGTCTCGCTGGAAAAGCCAGGCGCACCAAGAATTTAAGCGATTCATCGCGGCGAATATTTTGGTTAATTCCGCATAAAGGCAGGAAAAATAGTCGTCGCTTTCGGTCATGAAACGAGAAGAATACCGATCCAGATCGTTCAGAGCCGTCCATTCAAAGGACTGCTTATTCGAAATAAAATCTTCATACCGATTTCGCAATTCACGGCAGGAAGAAACAAAATCTTCATCCTTGAGGTAAGAGGCAATGTCGCTTATGAGTATGCCGATATTTTCATTGGGGAAATTCGCGGCAAAGATGACGTAACCCTGATAGCACAGATCGGCGATTTCTTTTAAATGCTCCCTCTCCTCTTCCCCGACGCTTACGTCCACGTCGGTCAAGTGAAGGGCGAGGGGGGTCGTTTCTTCTATCAGCACTAAATTGCGTTGATATGCCGCTAAACGGGAAAGAACGTATTCGATATTTTTCACATCGCAGTTCGGCCGTAAATAGCGTTTGATATTTTTTTGAAGCGAATATCTCTGAGACATTCCTTTCAGCGATTTATCGCCGGAAAGCTCTTTCCAGCGGGAGTGGTTTTCCTCGGCGGGAAGTTCGAAAATCGTGGGTTCAAAGCTGATGGAAATGATTTCTTCGATTTGCTCGTTTTCGATTTTTGCCTGGATCAACTTGGTCAATTTTTGAAAATTTTCTTCAATTTCCGGCTGATTCTCAAAAAAGGCGGTCGGTATGCTCTCAAATTCCAGGAAAATCTTTGTCAAGTCACAAAATGCTTGCAGCCTTGCAACCGAATTCAGCTTGATCGGAGAAGCGAGCCGCGACAAAACACGGTCACGGAGATCGATAATCAGTTCCACGCTGTGCAGGAGGTTTTCCAGCTGCGAGATCAATTTGGATTTCAATTCGTAAGAAAAATCTTTTTGACGGATAAATTCCAGCGGATTTTCAAAAACGCCGCCCGCTTCTTCTGCGCATTTCAGCGCTTCGGAAAGCGTTGCAAACCACTGTTGCGCCATCTTCTCATTCAAAAGTCCGATCTGCTCGGGTGAAAACACGAGCGAGGCACTGGCGTCCCGGAACTGATGATAACGATCGGAAGCTGCCAAAAAGGAAGAGGTAATCCCTTTGCTTCCTTCCAGAGCAGCGTAGTAGCGATCCATTTCTTCAAAAGAGGTGCGGATGGCGTCTTTTTCATCAAAAATATTCTGGTGTTCCTCAAAAATGCCGTTAAACTCTTCTTCTTTTACATTACGAACAGAGGAATAAGAACGGCTCGTCAGATCCAGCACAAACGCCGGATCAAAGAAAGAGGCGCAGGTATTGGCAAAATCAGCAGAGTTATAGCCTTCGTCAGGAATGTAAAGAACGTTCTTTTTGGATTTCAGCGCATAAAACGCAGCGTGGGAAAACAAAGTTGTCGCACCGGTACCGTGCTGTGCGCGGATCAGGGTAAAATCGGAATTTAAAATTTTATTCAGCAGCTTATTCTGATTGACGTCTAAATCCGCATCAAAAAGGGGCGCATTTTTGGCGGTGGTGATATATAGCTTTTTCCCTGTCAGTACCGAAGTAATTCTGGAATCTGAGGAATAGCGCTGCATCAGGGCAAGATACTCGGAAAAATTACCGCTCGACTCCCCTTCTCTTGCCGCGGAAAGAACGCTTCCGCTTTCTTCCCAAACACGGTTTGGCAGAGGAATTAGGTGCATTTTGCGTGCAGCGGCAAGATCGACCATGATAAGCTTTTCGTCAGTCATTTCCAGAAAATGCTTGGAGCGATAGATCGCGTTATCATAAGAAAGCTCGCTTCCGTATGCCAAATAGCTGCCGTCTAAAAACAAATAGCCATCAAGATTTTTTCTTTGCTTCGTCATCACCGTTACCATAGGATTTTGGTGGGATTCGGTTTCTATCCCGACAAAGCTCTTTCCCTTAGGGGTGCTGATCAGAACGCAGCTTTTGCCCAGCGCTTCCATGACAGAGGAAAAAAGCACGCAAAGCTCCAGCGCATTTCCGCCGCGGCGCTGCAAAATAAGCTCCGGCAGGCGCAGCCTGCAGGGTGCGGAATCAAAATAGTTCTCAGCCGCATAGGTAAGCTTTTTTTCTTTGATTCCGTTGTAAAGGGTGTGCACAGCGTTATTTGTGTTCAGTCCTTTCAGCGTTGCGGAAATTTCCTGCACCTCTGGCTGATTCGGCGTTACAAAGAATGCAAGAGATTCTGCGTAGGTCAGGTAGCCGGCAAAATGATCGTATGGCAAAAGCGTCAGGCTGCTTTCGGAAGAATATAGAGTTTGCCCCTCTTGATCCGAAACAGAAAGTAAAACCCGAACCATTGTTATTTCGCGCAAAGAGACAAGTTTTTCCGGAGCCGGCTGAATAAAATCTCCTGAAATCACCGAGAACCCCTCCGGAGCTAAAAAGGGAATCTCACATTCGGCGTGCAAAATTACATTCGGAATCGTTTTTACAGATATTTTCAGGTATGACAAAGGAGCATCTTCCAGATTTTGCAGGAGAATGGAATCAAAAAGAGAATACCCTGCGTGGTAGATGCCAAAGGAATATACTTTTTTGTGAAAAAAGGATGCCTTTATCATGTTTTCCCTATCTTATTCCTTCGCGTAATAATCAATTCATTTTATCATAAATAAAAGTGTACTGTCAATAAATTTTGATTATTGTCGATCAATTTTGAAAAAAAGAGCTTATGGGGTGTAGGTTTTCAATATTCAAAGTAAATTTACAATCATAAAAGACAAATTTATATTGATATTAGGTTGTAAATATGCTAGAATCAGGGAAATATTAAAAATCTGTGAGTGTAAGTATGAAAAAGAGGACGACTATCATTTCAATTGTTTCTGTAGTCCTGGTGGTTTTGTTGATCGGATCGTTTCTTTTTTACAATGCCAGAAAAATTGATGTTTTGGGGCAAAAGATCTGGGCAAATGCCGAGGAAATTACTTTTTCCGGCGAAGAAATTCCCAGCATTGCCGATCTTTCGGAAAACCTGAAAAAGCTGAAAAGCCTTAAAAGAGTAAATCTTGGCAGCTTTCATATGTTTGAAGAAGAAATGGACGCGCTTTCCCGGGAATTCCCGAAGATCACTTTTGAATATGTTCCCTACAAATCAGTTGCAGGACTTTCGATCCCGGCAGACGCGGAAGAAATCAATCTGGAAGGCGCCTCAGACTATGATTTTGCACTTTTGAAAAATGAGCTTGCCGCTTTTCGGAATTTAAAGAAAGTAAGCTTCGGTAACGACGCAATAAAAGAAGACGCCTTTATTCAACTGCAAAATGATTTGCCGCTGGTGGAATTTTCAGCGGTTATCAGTTATCTTCTCGAAGGAAAAGATTTCCGTGATGACGTTACCGAAATCAATCTTTCAGGCAACCCTGTCCGTGATGATCTGGCGAAGGCGCTGAAGCCGTTTACCAAGCTGGAGCTGGTAGATCTCAGCGGCACCGGGATCAAGTACGAAGAGCTTATTGAGCTGCAAAAAGCTTTTCCGGAAGTACATTTTCGAGCGGAAATCACCCTCGGCGATACTGTTTTCAGCACGGACGCCACTAAGATTGACCTGAATTCCAAAAAAATCAGAGATTTCGATCGGTTTTTCGATTCCATTGCGCTTTTCTATCAGTTGACGCAGCTTGAATTGTGCGACAGCGGACTTTCCGATGAACAAATGGAAACGCTTCGTGACGCCTACCCCGAAACCAAATTTGTATGGCGCATCCATTTGGGAGAATGGTCGCTGAGAACAGACGCCGTAGCCTTTTCCGTTATGATTTATACGTATGAGTATACACGATTGACCACCAAGGACATTCAGGCGCTCAAGTACTGCACAGATCTGCAGGCGCTTGATTTAGGGCATCAGGCGATCACCGATATCTCGGTGATCGGCGAATATCTGAAGGATTTAAGAATTCTCATTTTGGCTGATAACAGGGTCAGCGATCTCGGCCCGCTTGCAAATTTACCGCATCTGCACTATTTTGAAATTTTTGTGAACCAGGTTACCGATCTGACGCCTCTTGCAAAGTGCCGGGAACTGGTGGATCTCAATATCAGCTATAATTATCGGTTGTCTGATATCACACCGATATTGGATCTTCCTCTGCTCGAACGGCTTTGGCTCGAGCATACGTCGGTGTCGGCGGAAAACCGCGCTCTTTTAAGAACGACCTACCCGGAAGCTACGATTATTACAGAAGGAACCGGCTCGATCGACCAGGGCTGGAGAAGCCACGAGCGCTACTTTGCCATGATCGATATGTTCAAGAAGAAAAACTACATGAGCGAGGCTTTCTCAAAATACGACGGAAAGTGATCAGATAAAAAGCGATCCGCATCTTCGGATCGCTTTTTATCTATTCGTTTGTCATTTGCTTTTTCAGTGATTCAAATGTGGTTTCGCTGATTACGTGTTCGATCTTGCAGGCATCCTCCGAAGCAATTTCTTTGGGCACGCCGAGCTGCACAAAATAATTTGTCAGGGTAACGTGGCGTTCATAAATCGTCTCTGCGATTTTTCTTCCTTCGGGTGTAAGTTTTATATGCCCTTCTTCATTGATTTCGATATAGTTCGCGTCCTTTAAAAGCTTCATCGCGCGGCTGACGCTTGGCTTGGAATAGCCTTTATGCAGCGCAATATCGATCGCGCGCACGTTTGCTTTTTCGCGGGAGAGCACCAGAATTGTTTCTAAATACATTTCGCCGGATTCTTGAATTTTCATAAAATCCTCTTTCCGAAAACTGATTTCTGTAAAGGGAGCGGCGGCTGTTACAGATATTGTAACATAGCAGATGAAAATTTTCAAGACCTTTTTCCCCGCTTTGCTTGTTTGGTTCTTATTCTTGAAAACGCCAAAAGAATATGTTACAATACCTTTATCAAACAAAAGGAAGTTTTACTATGATCGCAATTCTTTGTCTCGACGACTGCGGCGGCATGCTCTTTAACCATCGCCGTCAAAGCCGCGACCGTGTTTTGGTGGAAGATATTTGCAGTGCCGTCGGAAACAGCGTACTCTGGATTCGCCCGTTTTCCGAATCGCTGTTTCCAAAAGAGAGCTTCCCTTCTCTCAGGATCCATGAAAATGCGCTTTTGCAGGCCGGGACAAATGAATTCTGCTTTCTGGAAGATTTGAAAATCACGCCGGAGCATAGTAAGAGAATGGAGAAAATCATTCTTTACCGCTGGAATCGTCATTACCCCGGCGATTTGTTTTTTGATCTGAATCTTTCAGCCCTTGGTTTTTGTCTGCAGGAAAAAAAAGATTTCGAAGGATCTTCTCACCCGCAGATTACAAAGGAGGTATGGTCTAAATGAAAAAACAACAGCAAAAGATCTTTCTTATCCTTGCGGTTCTTGTGCTGATCGGGCTGATTTTGATTCCTCTTTTGCGCAAGCCGGCCGTTTCCCCAACCGCAGAAACTGTATCGCAAACAGAGACGTCTTCGGTGGCTCTGCCCACTTTCGGGGACGACGCCGGCTTTGACCCAAACCAGGTTCCTTCTTTCAGCAACAGCGCCTATACGGTGATCAATGGCAACGTTCCGTATTTCACGGAAAAAGACCTGACCACCGATTCTTATGAATATTATTCGGAATTAGACGCACTCGGCCGCTGCGGCGTTACCGTTGCCTGCATCGGTACAGATCTGATGCCCACTGAGGAGCGCGGCGATATCGGGCAGGTAAAGCCCACCGGATGGCAGACGGTAAAGTACGATTTTGTAGACGGGAAATATTTATATAACCGCTGCCACTTAATCGGCTTTCAATTGTCCGGCGAAAACGCCAACCGCTCGAATCTGATCACCGGCACGCGCTATTTGAACATAGAAGGAATGCTTCCCTTTGAAAACATGGTGGCAGACTACGTAAAGGAAACCGAAAACCACGTCCTCTACCGTGTTACACCCATCTTTATTGAAGAGAACCTGGTGGCAAGCGGCGTGCTGATGGAAGGTTATTCCGTGGAGGATCGGGGCGAAGGAATTTGTTTTTGTATTTACGCCTACAACAATCAGCCGGGTGTTTGGATCGATTATGCGACCGGCGACAGTCGGGAAGACGCCGCAAATATTCCGGAAAACGGCAGCGAAAAGGAACTGGGCAGTGAAACTGTTCTCTATATTCTGAATACCCATTCCCATAAATTTCACGCTTCCTCCTGCCCCGATGCGGAAAAAATAACGGCAAACAATAAGTTGACCTCCACCAAATCCCGCGATGAACTCATTGCAGACGGCTATTCTCCCTGCGGGAAATGCAACCCGTAAATGAAAAGGAGATGTTTCCGAGGAAACATCTCCTTTTTGTACGGTAAATTTATTCGGTGATTTCAACAAAGGTACCGGAGTTACCGGTGACTTGAGGAAGAACGCCGTCCCATTTTTCAATCTTTTTATTTTCGATGATCTGTTCGCTCAAGGAAGAATTGATCAACTCGTTGGCTTCCGCCTCGGCTTCCGCCCGGATCCGAATGGCTTCTGCTTCGGCTTCCGCATTGGTAATAGCGGTTTGCTTTTCGGTTTCGGCCTTCAAAAGCTGCTGCTGAGCGATCTGCTTTTCCTCAATTGCATTGATAAATGCTTCCGAGAAATCGAAGTCAATAATATTGACGTCGGTAATATAAAGACCGATCGCATTCAGCTTTTCGTTCAAACCGCTGACAAGTCCTTCGGAGATCAGAGTACGGTTGGTAACGCTTTCTTCTGCCGTGTAAGCGGAAGTAATGGCTTTGAGAACCTCGTTTACCGCGGGCGTTACCAATACAGATTCATAATCGGCGCCGATGTTTTTGTAAATGCTGTAGCTTTTAGCAGTATCAACGCGATAGTTGATCGCCAGTACCGTCTGCACGCTCTGTAAGTCCTTAGAGAAAGCTTCGGTGGAAACTTCCAATTTGCGGATACGGTTGTCGATTTTTACAACCTGCTGAACAAACGGAATTTTTGCGTGGATTCCTTCCTGCAGAACCGTATCCTGAACTCTGCCGAGCGTGACCACAACACCGGTGTGACCGGCTTCGACTACGGTGAAGCTATTCAGCGCCACCACAAGCACTAGCAGAATAATCGCCAAGGGAATCAGAATTTTTTTGAGATTGAAGTTGATGATTTTTTTTGTTGTCATTGTTTCTTCTCCTTTTCAGAATGAAATTTGAATTTCATTTTTTGGAAATCTTGATCGGCGGCTTGAATCAGCCTACCCGCCGAATAGGCGTAAACCATAACGGTCAAAGCGTTTTGCAGCCGTTCTTTTGAAGAAGGATCCGGAGGATCAAAATCACAAATGGCCTTCTGTACGATGCCCGGAATTTCCCCGATTGCCGGAATCTGATCGGCAATATTTCCGATTATTTCGCAGAGATGATCGTATAGCTTTTCTTCGGAAATAATATCATCGCTTTCATCATCGGCGCTGCCGTTTACCATGGCCATCAGCTCCCCGATGGATTCGATCTTCATGGAATCGCGTAATGCCGAGATCAATAAAATACGCGCCAGCTGCCTGCCGTAGTATTTCTTCTGCACCGGATGCGCAACAAAGCCGCGCTTGATCCAATTTTGAACCGTGGAAGCCTCCAGTCCGGTGATCGCGCATACCTGCCCCAGCGTCAGCCCGCCGGTCGCCAGAATCATGGGGCGAAAAACCGAAAACATTCCTTTTTCTCCCGAATCGCAAATTACGGTTCCCGGTACGAATTTTCCTGTCATGTAATCCCTCCTTTCTCTTCGTCAAATGATTATATCATAAGTTCGATTGACTGTCAATAGTAATTGAATGATTTTTTTAAAATTTTTAAATTAGATTTACAAACGGGTCCAAATACGATAAAATAGTACTTAGAAATACAGAATACAACTCGGAGAACGCATGAAGCAGGATTTAAGGCAGATCAAGCAAAAATTATTTCAGATCTATTATCAAAATTTAAATGACAAGCAAAAGGAAGCGGTTTTTCTCGTAAAGGGACCGCTTTTGGTAATCGCCGGCGCCGGCAGCGGAAAGACCACGGTTTTGGTCAATCGTATTTCTCATCTGATCGAATTTGGAAACGCCTATTATTCTCAGAAAGAAATTTCCGCTTCCGCGGAAGAAATTGCCGTTCTGCGAAATTTTTGCGATCATCCCGAAATTTGCACCCGTGAAATTTTAAAACCGATCCTCTTATCTTTTGCCGATGATGCGTGCCCCGCTTACCATATTTTAGCCATTACCTTTACCAACAAAGCAGCGGGCGAAATGAAGGAAAGACTGCGCAAACAGCTCGGCGACCGAGCCGATGAAATTTGGGCGGGTACCTTTCACTCTGTTTGCGTGCGTCTTTTGCGGCAGTTTGCCTCCTATACGCAGTATGGCTCCAACTTCCTGATTTATGACCAGGAAGATTGCAAACGCATCATTGCCGCCAAAATGAAGGAAATGGAAATCGACACCCCGGAATTGACCGCAAAATATGTAATGAACCAGATCTCCAACGCCAAAAACGCCCTTCTCTCTCCCAAAGAATACGAGAGTAAAGTGCAGAACAGCAGTAAGGGAAAAGTCGTTGCGGAGATTTTCAAAAGCTATCAGGAGGCGCTTTTAGACGCCAACGCCATGGATTTTGACGATCTGATCGCCGAAACGGTCAAACTGCTGCGCGACAACAGCGAGCCCTTGACGTGGTGCCAGCATAAATTCCGCTACCTTTTGGTAGATGAATACCAAGATACCAACCGCGCTCAATACCAGCTTTTGAAATTGATCGCGCAGGGACATGGAAATATTATGGCGGTTGGAGATGATGACCAAAGTATTTATAAATTTCGCGGGGCAGCGGTGGAAAACATTTTAAATTTTGACCAGAACTTTGCCGATACAAAAGTGGTTTTTCTCGAACAAAACTATCGCTCTACCAAAAATATTATTGAAGCTGCCAACGCTGTGATCGCTCACAACGAAACCCGCAGAGGTAAAAAGCTATGGTGCGCGCAGGAGAACGGTCAAAAAGTGATGTTGCGCAATTTAGAGGATCAGGAAAAAGAAGCGATTTATATTGCAGAGCATATTTCCGAAGCGGTTATGCGCGGGAAACACCGTTATAAGGATTTCGCAGTGCTTTACCGCACCCGGGCACAGTCCAACGCACTGGAAACAATTTTTACGAAATCCGGCGTGCCGCACCGCTTGCTGGCGGGAATGCGCTTTTACGAGCACGCTGAAGTGAAGGATATCATCGCCTATTTACGCGCCATCGCCTGTCCGGATAATCTTGCCTGTCTTTTGCGCGTCATCAACGTGCCGAAGCGAGGCCTCGGAGAAACGGCGATCAAAAAAGCAACCGACTTAGCGGAAGCACAGGGAAAAAGCTTTTTCGAAATTATTTGCGACTGCACCTCTTATCGCGAATTGTCCCGCAACAGCAGTAGCTTTCTTGCTTTTACCAAGCTGATTCTTTCTTTGCGTGAATACGCTGAAGATCACCTTCCCTCGGAGATCGTACATGAGGTTATTGACAAAAGCGGTTATATGGATACCCTTTTGGGGGATGAAAATGAAGAACGCCGCAAAAATGTTAATGAATTGATCTCTTCTGCCCGTTTCTATGAAGAACGCAGCGAAGCGCCCAATTTGGAGGGCTTTTTGGAGGAGATCGCCCTGGTGAGCGATGTGGATAATTATGACCGCGAATCCGACGCGGTGGTATTGATGACCATCCATGCCGCCAAAGGGCTGGAATTCCCTGTTGTATTTCTGCCGGGAGTGGAGGAAAATCTATTTCCTTCGGCGCAGTCCGTTATGCGACTTTCGGATCTGGAAGAAGAACGGCGGCTGTTTTACGTTGCGATGACGCGCGCCAAAGAAGAGCTCTACATCAGCTTCTGCAAAAGACGTTTGCTTTTCGGAAAAACAAACTCCAACCGCGTTTCCCGCTTTGTAGAAGAATTGCCGGATGCTTACGTCGACGCCGAATATATTGCATCAAAAGAACGCTCCCTCTCCGACGGGTACTATTTCGGTCAGTCGGACTTTCAGGAATTTGCAATGCCGCGCTTTTCTCAGGCAAAAGGCAGCAATTTTTCGCAATTTCGGCAAAAAGACGTCAGTTTCCAACGTGCAGGGTCTTCGTCGGTTACCGCCGCCGCGACGCCGCCCACTTCAAAGAAGTCGGAAGTTTTCCGTCCCGGGGAGCGGGTCACACACAGAATTTTCGGAGACGGCACCATTCTTTCGGCGAAGTCCTATGGCTCGGATACGCTCTATGAAATTCGCTTTGACAAAGCAGGCGAAAAAAAGCTCATGGCAACCTACGCCAATTTACAGAAAGCAAAATAAGTAACAAATGCGCCTTACTTTCATAAAATACAGTAAGTATTGAAGAAGTGAGGCGCATTTATGATTTTGGAACAAAACGAAAAATACTATGCTTCCGCAAATACCTCAAAAGGATTTCAAAGTTTTTTCCCGGAAATTTTCGATCCGGATTCGCTGGAAAAAATCTACATCATTAAAGGCGGTCCCGGCACAGGAAAATCGAGCCTGATGTTCAAAATTGCGCGGAAAGCGCAAGACGCCGGTTACCACGTGGAATATTTTTACTGTTCTTCCGACCCGGATTCGCTGGACGGAATTTTGATTCAGGAAAAGAAAATCGCAATTCTGGACGGCACCAGCCCTCATACGACGGATCCGAAATATCCCGGCGCAGTGGAATCGATCCTCTATACCGGCGCGTTTTGGAACCAGGAAAAACTGATCGCCAACAAATTACCAATTATGGAATCCATCCGCGAAAAAAGCCGTTCTTACCGCCTGGCATACCGTTTTCTGAGTGCTGCCGGTGAAATTGCCCGGGAAATTCAAAGCATTGCTTTGCAAAACTTTAAAATCGAGAAAATGAAGAAAGCCGCCGAACGGATCGTGCAGTCGATTCCGAAGCAAAAAGTAGCGATGCAGATCTCCACCCGCCTGATCGCATCTTTTAGCCACAAAGGGTATTTGGCAAACCAGAGCTTTCAGGAAAAGGCACAAAAGGTTTCTATCGTCCAGGATCACTTTGGAACGGCTCCTCTCTTTTTAAATGAAATCGCCGGCCTTTTGGCGCAAAACGGACATAGCTTTGTAAAAAGCCATTCCTGCCTGTTTCCCGAAGCCTACAACGCTCTTTACCTGCCGGAGGCCGGTATTGCACTGCAAGTAGGGGAAAAGGACGCCAGGACTGAAACAGTGGGAAAAGAAATCAAATATATCAATATGCAGCGTTTTCTGGATAAGGATTCGCTTCGCGAGAACAAAGAAAAGCTGCGCTTTCTGAAAAAGTGCTATCAGGCCATTTCCGGCGAAGCAGTCAGCAACTTAAAAGATGCATACAACGCCCATCTGGAAATTGAAAAAATCTACGTACAGTCAATGAATTTTGAAAAATTGGAAAAGATGATCCGGAGTATTTCCCGGGAAATCGGCGTATGAAAAAGCGGCACCAAAACGGTGCCGCTTTTCTATATAAAAACTTTATTCTCCCCGGGTCAGATCATAATAACGGGAAAGGTTGATCGGAGCGAAATCATACAAAATCATAATACGCGGGAAACGAAAAAAGCATGCGGAGAAAACGGAATAAATCTTGACATTTTTTTTGCCATCTTTTATAATCGTTAAGGAAATTCGTGACATTTCATTGGTTTGCACACCCACTCTAACACGTACCCATGAAAATAAATACAAAAAGCAAAAATGGTAATGAAAATCTGCTAAAGTGGTGAAGCTATGGTTCCGAAATACGAATACAGGAACATTCTTATGAATGCGGTTTTCAAAATCAGAGCTTGACAAAATTTTCGGAGTCAATGTGATGACCAAGATAAAAAAGTTTATTTCATCTTTTCCGCACTATACGCGCAACGAAGCTTTGATTTTAATCCTAATTGCTTCTGCGTTTCTATCGGTTTTCCTCCAAGCGGCGCTGATGATCCTTCTGCCGGTTTATATGCTTGCCACAAAGCAGTTAAAACTTGCGCTCCCTAAAAAAAAATACGGATATCTTTTTCTTGTGTTTGCGCTGGTTGCCTGTCTTTCCACTTTTCTTTATGCCAAAGACGTGTGGTGCGGTGAATTTTATTTGCGGGCGCTTTATCTGAAGGTACTGAGCCTTCTGATCATACTGCTGGCTTTTGATTTGTACTTTTTTATCAATATTATGACGAAAAAAGCGTTCTACGCCGCGCTGAAGCTTTGCGCTGCGCTCAGTATTACCAGTTTTTTGGTCGCTTTGGTGCAAAAAATCAGCGGAATCTACGCCAGCGCGGATCGCCCGGGGCGTTATGCTTCGGTATTCATGAACGAAAATTACTATGGCACGGTCATTGAATTTGTCGTTTTGATCGCAACTTTCTATTTTGTAGAAAAGAAAAGCCTGCAAAACCGGCTGTATTATGCCGGCGTCATTGTTTTCAATATTCTCGGACTTTGGTTTTGCGAATGCAGAACCGCTTATATCGCGGTGGCGGCCTCGGTTTTGTTTTATCTGTTCATGCATCGCAGGAAATTTTTATGGGTAATTATTTTCATCGCTGTTGTTGCGGCAATCGCGGTCATTAAAAATCCTTCCCTTCTGCCGCGGTTCGATACTTCCTTTGAATATTTGTCGTACCGCTTTGGAATTTGGAAATCCGCTTTAAAATGCTTTGCCGACTATCCCCTTATTGGGCGCGGGTACTATGCCTACAGCGCTATTTGGGCAAAATACAGCGACGCACAGTTTTATGCAATTCATTCTCACAATCTTTATATCGAGTGCTTTTTGAATTTCGGCATTGTCGGAACTTTTTCGCTGGGCGGTTTTTGCTTCTATACCCTGCGGGATTTTTTCCGGGCGGGAAAAAAGGCCGGGAAAAAGAACGAAATTGCACTTTGCAGCGCCGCTCTCTGTGCGATTCTTTTGCACGGACTAGCCGATACCACGCTCTTTTGGCCGCAGACCGGTATTTTTGCCGCCCTCCTGCTGACCTGTCCGCAGATTTTTCAAGAAAAAGCAGAGGAGGTACCATGAAAATCATATTAGCCTCCGCTTCCCCGAGAAGACAGGAATTACTGAAATTGATCTATCCGAAATTTGAAATTCTGCCCGCCAATGTGGCGGAAAAATTGCCGGAGGAAATCGGTTTTGAATTTGCCCCGGTATATTTGGCCGCCATGAAAGCCGAAAAGGTCGCCGGGGAAAACCCGGGCGACCTTATCATCGCCGCCGACACCATTGTTATTGCAGACAATCAAATGCTGGGTAAGCCGAAAACAAAGGAAGAGGCTTTTCAAATGCTCAAGCTCCTTTCCGGCAACACCCACAAAGTGATCACCGGCTGCTGCTTACAGCTCGATGCGCATACTTCCTGTTTTGCGCACGAAAGTCTGGTGCATTTTTATCCGTTAACAGATGAGGAAATCTGCGCGTATATTGCCAGCGGCGAACCGATGGATAAAGCCGGCGCCTATGGCATTCAAGGGAAAGGCGCTCTCTTTGTGGAGAGCATCGAGGGAGATTATTTTAATATTATGGGGCTGCCGATCGCCCGTTTAAAACGCGAGTTAGACGCCTTTTTAGAAGAAGTTCAGGAGGAAAAACATGAAAATTGATCACGAGTACATCATTAAAATTCGCAGAGAACTACACGAGAATCCGGAAATTGCTTTCGATCTGGAAAAAACGCTGAGCATTATCAAGCGCGAGCTGGATGCGATGGGAATTTGCTATACCGACCGTTTCGGCAAATCCAGTTTAGTTGCCACGATCAACCCCGAGCAAAAAGGCAAAGTGATTGCCATCCGTGCCGATATAGACGCATTGCCGATCACCGAAGAAACCGGACTTCCCTTTGCTTCGAAGAACCCCGGTAAAATGCATGCCTGCGGGCATGATTGCCACACAGCTATGCTGCTGGGTACCGGGAAAGCGCTCCTTGCCATTAAGGATCAGCTTCGCTGCCAAGTACGCCTTTTCTTCCAAGCGGCAGAAGAAGCTGCGCCCGGCGGCGCCAGCCTTATGTGCAAAGACGGGGCAATGGATGACGTCGACGTGATTTTAGCGTGCCACGTAAACGCCGCTCATAAAACCGGTTTGGTTTCGATCAATCAGACCTGCATGAATGCTTCCAGCCATGGTTTTATTTTGGATCTTTACGGCAAATCCAGCCATGTGGCGCGCCCGCATTTAGGCGTTGATGCGATCGCCATGGCAAGCCGCGTCTACCAGGATATTCAGATCATGCGCGCCCGGGAGATCAATCCGTTTTCTCCGTGTGTGGTAGGAATCGGCGAAATCCACGGCGGCAACACCAATAACATTGTTTGCGACCATGTGATGATGCACGGCACCATCCGCACGCTGGACGTTGAGCTTGACAGCTATATTTTCAGACGTATCGGCGAAATTGCCGACGCCGTTTCGCGCGATATGGGCGGAAGATATGAGATCAAAACCACCAAGCTTTATCCGGCGGTGCACAATACGCCGCAGGTGGTGGAGGACATTACCCGAATAGCAAAAGCGCTTTTCGGAGAGGATTCCGTAATTGAGCACCCGTTCAGCATGGGCGCAGAGGATTTTGCTTTCTATTTGCAGCACAAGCCCGGCGCGATTTTTCAGATCGGCGCGCATAAGGAAGGCACGGAACCTTATCCCCTGCATAACGGTAAATTCAACCCGGATGAAAACGCCCTCTGCGTGCCGCCGCAGATTTTTGTGCAGTACGTTCTGGATCACATGGAAGATTGATATGCTTGGCGTTATTGTAAATGCTATTGCTGTCGTAATAGGCAGCCTTTTGGGACTATTATTCCGCAAAGGAGTTCTCGAAAGGATCACGGTGCCCGTGATGACAACCGTTGGTTTGACTATCCTTTCGATTGGAATTTTAGGCCTTATTAAAGATGAAAACCAGCTGATCCTCACTCTTTCTCTGGTGCTGGGCACGATCGTGGGCAATCTGATCGATATTGACACGCACTTTGAAAAATTTGCCACTCGCCTCACGTCTAAATTTCAAAAAGAAAACAGCGGTTCCAAATTTGTGCAGGGATTCGTCACTGCCACCCTGCTTTTCTGTGTCGGTTCCATGGCTGTTACCGGTTCGATCAACGCAGGACTGGCGGGCGATCATTCGATTTTGTTTATCAAAAGCGTGTTGGACTTCTGCTCCGCCTGCATTTTGACGGTTTCCCTGGGCGTAGGCGTAATGGCGGCAGCAATTTCGATCCTGGTGATTCAAGGCGGAATTGCCCTGCTGGCCGGGGTGATGTCCGGCGTACTGGCCTCTTCCAGCAATGAAATGATTGTCTGCGGATCCGCAATTATGATCGCTATTGGACTGAATTTAATGGGAATTACCAAAATCAAAGTGGCAAACCTGATTCCAGCGTTATTTTTTGTTCCGATCCTGATCTATCTGTTTAACCTTACCGGCATTTCCCTGTAAAAAAAGATGGTGAGTTGCTCACCATCTTTTTTTGCTTTTATACATTTTTTGCTTTTATACAATAGGTTCAAAATCGGCGGCGCCGTGTTTGCACAAGGGGCAAATGAAATCTTCGGGCAATTCATCTCCTTCATAAATATAGCCGCAGACCTTGCAGACAAAGCCCTTTTTCCCTTTCGTCTGGGGCTTGGGCTTCACGTGATTCTGATAATAGGTATAAGTCATCGTTTCAAGGCCGGAAATAACGCGCGCTTCGGTCACACTGCAAATAAACATTCCGTGTGTGCCGAGATCCATATAGTTTTCTACTTTGAGAGAAAGTAAGGAATTGATATGGCGCGAAAGGAACGCAAGTCCGTTATCGGAGCGGAAAACTTCCATTCCGGCAAATTTATCTACCGTTCTTCCGCTTTGAAACCCAAAGCGTTCAAAGATCGAAAACGGCGCATCGACCGAAAGGCAATTCACATTCAGAATACCGGTTTGACGGATAACGTGGTGCGAATAATTCTGTTTGTTAATGGTTACGGCAATGCGGTTTGGCGAGCTGGTGAGCTGCGATACGGTATTGACAATCAATCCGTTATCCTTTTTGCCGTCATGGCAGGTAACAACATACAGGCCATATCCGATGTTGAACAATGCCGAAAGATCATTTTTATTCGCCGTTTCCGAGCTTTGGGAAAGATAATCGCGGCAAAGCTCTTTGGCAAGCGCGTTGATCTCGTTTTTATTTTCGTCATTCATTGCCGAACGAATATGCACTGTATTCTCAGCAAAAATCAGATTCTTACAATCCGCCAGCATGACCTTCATTGTTTTGGCGGCAAGCGGCGCCCAGGAACCGTTTTCAATAAACGCCACCGTGCGGTTGGAGAAATTGCGTTCCGTGAGGTGATGAATGAAAGTTTTCATAAACGGGAAAACGTCGGCGTTATAGGTCGTGGTAGCAAAGACTACCTTTCCATATCGGAATGCGTCCTCCACGGCTTCCGCCATGTCGCACCGCGCCAGATCGTGTACCACAACTTTCGGGCAGCCGTTCGCCTTTAATTTTTCCGCTAACGTCTCCACGGCTTTTTTGGTATTGCCGTAAACAGAAGTATAGGCGATCACAATGCCATCGGTTTCCACACCATAGGCGGACCAGGTTTGATACAGCCCCAGGTAGTACGGTAAATTTTCGGTCAATATCGGGCCATGCAGCGGCAGGATTTTTTTGATTTCAAGCCCTGCGGCCTTTTTCAAAAGCGCCTGCACCTGAGCGCCGTATTTCCCTACGATCCCAACATAATAGCGCCTGGCTTCGCACGCCCAATCTTCCTCTACGTCCAGCGCGCCGAATTTTCCAAACCCATCCGCCGAGAAAAGAACCTTGTCAGTACTGTCATAGGTAACGATCACCTCCGGCCAATGTACCATCGGCGCGGTCACGAAAGTCAACACATGCGTACCGAGATTTAAGGTGTCTCCTTCCCCAACCACAAGACGACGATCCGCAAAATCCGTTCCGAAGAAATTCTGCATCATTATAAACGCTTTGGCGGAAGAAACCACTGTGGCATTCGGATATGCCTTCAAAAAATTATGGATATTGGCGGAATGATCCGGCTCCATGTGCTGGACAATGAGGTAGTCCGGCAAACGGGATCCCAGTGTATTCTGAATATTATCCAGCCACTGGTGGGTGAAACGGGCGTCTACCGTATCCATAATGGCGATTTTTTCATCTAAAATTGCATACGAATTATACGCCATTCCGTTCTTTACCACGTATTGCCCTTCGAAAAGGTCGATCTCGTGGTCATTGACGCCGATGTATCGGATATCCTTGGTAATATTCATGTTTTCTCCTTTAATATACTTTTTTTCTGCCGATCGGCAGTTGAAATCAGTTTAAATGCAAATTCAAAACCGAAAAGGCAACCTGAAGCGCCCGCTCGCAGCCACGCAGATCCAACATTTCCCCACGGGTGTGCGCGCCGCTTGCCACGTGTGTACCGATTGTTGCCGCGGGGATTCCTAATGAAAGAGGAATATTGCAGTCTGTAGAGGAATGGCGCTCCTCAGCTTCTTTTTCTCCGTAAAGCGCATGGATCGCTTTCATATCCGCCACAAGCTTTGCCTGCAAACCGGCCTCCACCGCACTGCAGGGACGCTCCCCGACAATTTCAACCTTCAGTTCGGTGCAATTCTCTTTGGCGGCGGCTATGACTTTTTCAAATTCTTCGCGCATATAAGACAGCGATTCCCGGCAGTCAGAACGGTATTCGTAAAGTGCGGTCGCTTCCGGCGCTATGGTATTGACGGAAATACCGCCGGAAATTTTGCCAACGTTATAGGTCGTTTTGGTACCGGCCTTTAGAGGGAGTTGGATTTTTGTCAGTTCATCGAGAATGCGGCAAAGACCGACGATCGCGTTTTTCCTGCCGAAATCGCCATAAGAGTGACCGCCCTGTTCGCGCACCGTGATCGAATAACGCGTAGAGCCCACTGCATCGCTGACCACACCGCCAAAGGTCGTATCGAACGAAACAAAGCTTTTTACTTTTTTTCCATACGTTTCCATCAGCTTGCGGACGCCTTTGAGATTCCCGAGACCCTCTTCGCCCGAAACGAGAGAAAGCAAAATTCCGCAGCGGGTTTTCGGCTGCTTTTCAGCCAGATATTTTGCCAGCATCATCACCAAGGTGGCATTGGCGGTGTCATCGCCGATTCCGGGACAATAGACCAAATCGCCCTCGCAGCGCAGGGGCAGTTCTCCCGTATCTTCAAACACCACATCGGTGTGGGCACTGATCACGTGAATTTCCCCAGCATTTTCGCAGCAGTAGGGATAGTAAACGTTCAGCGCTTGATCCAGGACGACGCCCCGGCAGCCGTAGCCCTCCAGCACTTCTTTACAAAAAGCGGCTCTTTTTTCCTCATGGTTAGAGGGAGCCGGAATTTTTGCCATTGTCAGGGTGAGATCTAAATAAGCATCGTAATTTTCTTTGATAAATTGTAGGATTTCTTCAGGCAAAGCTTTCATACTGCACTCTCTTTTAAGCAAACTGACTGTAATATAGCGTATAGTAAAAACCTTTTTGTTTTAATAGCTCCTCGTGTGTTCCCTTTTCAACGATTTTCCCTTTCTGCATAACCAGGATACAGTCGGCTTCCTGAATGGTAGATAAGCGATGCGCCACAATAAACGAGGTTCTTCCCCGCATGAGAGCGTCGAAAGCTTTCTGCACCTGCATTTCGGTGCGAACGTCAATTGAAGACGTAGCTTCGTCCAAAATGAGAATCGGCGGAGAAAGCAGCATCACACGTGTAATACTTAAAAGCTGCTTCTGTCCTTCGGAAAGAATGCCGCCCTCTTCTCCGATTACGGTATCATACCCCTTCGGCAAGCGCTTGATAAAGCTATGTGCTTTTGTTTTTTTCGCCGCATCCAGCATTTCTTCTTCGGTAGCCTTGCTGTTCCCCATGAAGAGATTTTCACGGATCGTACCGCTTTTCAGCCAGGTGTCCTGCAAAACCATCCCGAAATTTTGCCGCAGGGAGCGGCGGGTAACACGGTCTATGGGCGTGTTGTCAATGAGGATACTGCCGGAATCGATATCATAAAACCGCAGCAAAAGATTGATCAGGGTCGTTTTGCCGCAGCCGGTAGGACCGACAATGGCAATTTTCTGCCCGGGTGACGCTTTGAATTCGAGATTTTCTATCAGCCTGCGGTCTTTCGTATAAGAAAAGGAAACCCGGTCAAAAAGAACCTCACCGCGCACATCACAAAGCTCCGGCAAACTGCGATCGCTGCTTTCTTCCGGCTCGGAAAGGAAAGTAAAAAGCCGCTCGGCGCACGCCAACGCGTTTTGAAATTCTGCCACGACGCCCGAAATTTCATTGAACGGTTTGGCATATTGACTGGCATAATTTAAAAGGCAGGAGAGCGAGCCGATTGTAAAAGCAGGATTTGCCAGCACACTGAGAGCACCCGCAAGACACACACATGCGTAGACAAGCGCATTCACAAGTCTTGTGGAGGGGTTGACCATGGAGGAATAAAAGAGCGCCCGCAGGGATACCTTTTCCAGCTTGTCGTTCAGTGCATCAAATTTGCGAATGCTTTCTTCTTCTGCGCCAAAAGCGCTGACGGTTTTTTGGTGCGTAATGATCTCTTCAACAAAAGAGGTTTGTTCCCCTCGTGCCACCGTTTGCTTTTGGAACAAAGAAAACGTGCGGCCGGCAATGAATTTGGCAAGAAAAAACGACAGCGGTGTTAAAAGCACGACTATAATGGCAATTTTCCAGTTAAAAGCCAGCATAAAAATCAGCGTACCGATAATCGTCAATACACCGGTGAAAAGCTGAGAAAAGCCAAGTAAAAGACCGTCAGAAAATACATCGACGTCGGTGATCATGCGGCTGATGATATCCCCTGCCGGGCAACGATCCAAAAAGGAAAGCGGCAGCGATTGTATTTTGGAAAAGGCCTTTTCCCGCAGGTCGAACACCACACGGAAACTGATATGATTGTTGCACAAAGCGGTTCCGTACTGCGCCAGCGCGGCAGTACCGACAGAGACGCCGATGGCGGCAAGAATTTTCAAAATCGAAGGAAAATCTACCCTGCCTGCTCCTAGCATGAAATCGATTGCGCTGCCGACTAAAATCGGGATTAAAAGAGATACCGCAACCGAAAACAGCGAAAGAAAAAGGGAAAGAAAGATCCAGAATCCATACGGACGCAAAAGCTTTAACACCTTATAAAATGTGCTGTTTTTCATTTAGCGACCTCCGTGGAAAGCTGTGCGCGACATATTTCCGCATAAAGCGGCGAGGTGTGCACAAGCTCCTCATGGGTTCCCTGCGCAAGGAGTTTTCCGTCTTCCATAACTAGGATCTTATGACAATGCATAACGCTGGATACCCGCTGGGAAACAATGAACGTCAGCGGTTTCTGCGGCAAAGCGGCAATCGCTTTTCGCAAGGCGGCTTCCGTAGCAAAGTCGAGCGCGGAAGCGCTGTCGTCCAAAATTAAGATTTCCGGTGCACCGGCCAGCGCACGCGCTATACAAAGTCGCTGTCGCTGCCCGCCGGAAAGATTTCTGCCGTGCGGCTCAATTTTTCCGTCCAGTCCGCCCTTTTGCAAAGCGACTTCCGTTGCTTGTGCGGCTGCTAACGCCAATTCCAATTTTTCATCCGGAATCTCCCTGCCGCCGAGCAACAGGTTCTCGCGGATCGTTCCCTGAAACAGCGCGTTTTTTTGCAAAACAACGCCAATTCTTTTTCGCAGATCCTTCTCGGGTATCGTATTGACGTTGACGCCATCGAGAAGCACTTCTCCGCCGGTTGCGGCGTAAAAGTGCGGAATTAAGCTGCAAAGAGTGCTTTTTCCGGATCCGGTTGGACCGATAATGCCTATCTGTTCACCGCGTTCGGCAGAAAACGAGACGTGATAAATCGATTCCTCAGCGGCGTTTTTATAGGCAAAGGAAACGTCGGAGAATTCCAAAAAGGCAGCGGGCTCTTTTCTATTTCCGCTCCCGGGTTGGGTATAGAACGGCAGATTTCGCTCGGATTCCGCGTAGATCACATTTTCTATACGGCGAGCGGACGCTAAGGATTTATTGATCGTCACAATCATATTTGCAAATTTTATAAGCTCTATCAAAATCTGCGACATCAGGTTCACAAGCGCCACAACCTCACCCTGCAAAAGGATTCCCTTATTTACCTGAGAACCGCTCACGTAAATCATAAAGATAACGGCAAAATTGATCGCTGCAAAGGTCAAAGGGTTCATCAGCGCCGAGATTTTTCCGACAAAGCGCTGTGCCGTATAGTAAGAATCGTTCTCCCCATGAAAGCGCTCCGTTTCCTCGCGCTCCTTTCCAAAAGCGCGCAAAACTCGGGTGCCGTAAAGGTTTTCACGCACGCTTAACGTGACTTTATCCAGCTTTTTCTGGACGTTCTGGTACAGTGGGATCGTATAGCGCATGATGAGAAAAACAATCGCGCCCAAAAGTAAAATAGCAGCCAAAAAAATCAGCGAGACTTTTGCATCGATCGTCAATGCCACCACGAAAGCACCGCCTACGATAAACGGAGAACGCAAAAGCAAACGCAATGCGATATTGACGCCGGTTTGCAGCTGATTGATATCCCCGGTGATGCGGGTAATGAGCGTGGAAGTGCCAAACTCATCCAGATCGGAAAATGTGGAATTTTGAATTTTACAGAAGACAGCGCGACGCACCTTTGCGGAAAATCCAACCGCGGCCTTTGCGGCAAAATACTGGGCGGTCAGCGCGCAAAGAAACCCGATCACGCCAAGCGCGGCCATTAAAAAAACACGCTGCCAAATATAGCTTTTATCTCCGCTTTGAATGCCAATATCGATGATATTGGCCACAATCAGCGGAATCAAAAGCTCGAAAATCGCTTCCAGCAATTTAAAGAACGGTCCCAAAAATGCTCTGAGACGGTATTCTTTCATATAAACAAGCAATCTTTTCATCGTTCTAAACCTTTATTATTCTGCTTTGATTATAGCCTATCCGAGAAAAAAATGCAATAAATTCCCCAAAAAAGCCATAAAAATAGCAGGCAAACTTCCGTTTGCCTGCTAGGATTGTTTTGAAAGATAGAAGCGAAATTACTCCTCTTCTTTCTTTCCGCCCTTGAGTATGAGGTTGGCAATGATACCGAGGATCAGAGCCACTGCAATTTCCGTAATGGTAATCGGGCCGAAATTCAGCACCAAACCGCCGATACCGGCAATCAGAATGACAGAAACAACGAAAAGGTTGCGGTTGTCTTCCAAATCAACTTTCTGCACCATTTTCAAGCCGGACACGGCAATGAAGCCATAGAGGGCCATGCACACGCCGCCCATAATACAGCCGGGAATGGAGTTTACAAAGGCCACAAAAGGAGAAAGGAACGCAATCAGCATTGCGCCGATCGCAGCTGCTGCAATGGTAACCACGGAAGCGTTTCCGGTAATGGCAACGCATCCGACGGATTCACCGTAAGTGGTATTGGGGCAACCGCCGAAGAAAGCACCCGCCATGGAGCCAACGCCATCGCCGAGCAAGGTGCGCGCAAGGCCGGGGTCTTCCAAAAGATCGGTTTCGATGATACTGGAAATATTCTTGTGGTCGGCAATATGCTCGGCAAATACGACAAACGCTACAGGAATATAGGCTACCGCGAGGGTAGACAGGTAAGAAGCGCTAAGATCTGAGAAACCGCCGAAAGCCGTGAGGAAAGAAAAATCAGGCAGCGTCAGGAAAGTTTTGAGTCCGACACCGTCCGCTACCAAAGCGGTCAGCGGGGAGAAATCGATGATCTTGATCGCATCGATCCCGGCAAAATTGCCAATTACAGTCAAAACGGAAGCGAAAACGTAGCCGGCAAGAATCCCGATAATAAAAGGGATCAGACGGAACATGCTCTTGCCTTTGGCATAGACCGAGCAGATCATCGTTACGAACAGTGTGACAAGGCCGCACAGGATAGCAATACGGCTATCGCCGCCGGCGGGAGCGGTTTGCAGATCGCCGATCGCGTTTCCGGCCAGAGAAAGACCAATGATCGCAACCGTCGGGCCGATGACCACGGCGGGCATGAGTTTATTGATCCAGCCGACGCCGGCAAATTTAACAATAATCGCGATAACGACATACACCAGACCGGCAAAAACAGCGCCGATGATGAGGCCGAGGTAGCCGGCCGCCATCGAAACCGCACCGGCAAAGGCCGCTGCCATGGAACCGAGAAAAGCAAAGGAAGAACCGAGGAAAACCGGGCTCTTGAATTTGGTGAAGCACAGGTAAACCAGGGTGCCGACGCCGGCGCCGAACAAAGCCGCCGCCGGGCTCATGGGAGTCGTAAGTTCCCAGGCGATCTTGTTCTCTTCGATCGCCTGCTGAATGCTGCCGTTGGTGATAACCGGCACAACGAGCGTTGCCGCCATGATGGCAAGCAGCTGCTGGATTGCAAAGACGATCAACTGACCGAATTTCGGTTTATCCTTTACGCCGTAGATAAGTTTCATAAATACCTCCAAAGAAATTTTTTATAACAAAAAAGCAGATTGCTTTTTTATTCCGATTCATAGAGACAAACCTTCGTTTCTCCATCATACGGCGGGAGAAACACGCTGACTCTTTCTTTGAGAGAAGTGGGAATATTTTTTCCGACGTAATCCGCGCGGAACGGCAATTGGCGGTGGCCGCGATCCACCAGCACGGCAAGCTGGATCTCTTTTGGTCTGCCGAGGGCAAATACCGCTTCAATAGCAGCCCGTACGGTACGCCCGGTAAAAAGGACGTCGTCCACCAAAACGATTTTTTTGCCGATCACGGAAAAAGGCAGTACGGATTTCGGCTGAGCCGCAAAGTCTTTCGTTTTCAAAAGATCGTCTCGGTATAAGTGAATATCGATCGACCCGACCGGAACTTCTTTTCCCTCGATCTTCTTCAAATTTTCCGCCAAAATCTGCGCCAAAGGAAACCCGCGGCTGAGCACGCCGATCAGGCAAATATCCTCTACGCCTTTGTTTTTTTCGCAGATCTCATGGGCAATGCGCATAAGTGTGCGGCCTACGGTCATTTCGTCCATAATCTGGTTTTTAAGTTTTAATACAGCCATTTCACCGCATAAAAAATGCCGACGCTTTCAGTGCGCGGCAAGATTTTCTCTTTCCCTATTTTCTGAATCTTGCCAGTATCTCTGTACCGAACTTAAAGATTTTTTTCTGCGAACATCTTACCACTCAAAATTTTATTTGTAAAAAGAATTTTACAAATTTCTGAAAATTTCGGCATTTTTCGCAAAATATACAAGATATTGTGTGCGTTTTCCACAAAGCACAAGGAATAGTTATTCTTGCAATAGGTTTTTGCGCTCACGATAATCCGGCAGACAGCGCTCCAAAAGGCGGTAAAAGTGCGCGGAATGGTTATGTTCTTTGGTGTGGCAAAGCTCATGCACGATCACAAAATCCACCGCTTCCTTTGGGGAAAGCATCAAAAAGCAGGAATAGGAAATGGCGTTTTTTGAGCTGCAGCTGCCAAAACGCTTTTTCGCAGTCGTGATACGAACAGAGGTATAGGTAAAACCGAATTTTTCTGCCAACTGCTTTGTTTTGGGGATCAGGTACTCCCGGGCCATTTGTTTCAATTCCAGAATTTCTGCCTCTGTAAAATCCGAATACCGAACCCGGTTTTGCATTCTTTGCTGCTGTTTTTCGATCCAGCTTTTCTTTTCCTCTACAAAAGCACGGCACGCGCTTCCGGATAATAGAGCGGGCAACGAACAAGAACACTGCCGTCCCCCGTAACTTCCAAGGAAACGCTCCGGCGCGAAGAGCGAATAATCTCAAATTCCACTGCGGTTCCTCCTTTTTTGACATTGTAGCAAAGAAAGGAAAGCAAATCTTTTGTTTACTTTTCTGTGGAAATATGCTACCATAACGAAAAAGGAGGAGCAAAATGAAAAAACAAAAGCAAGCGACGTCCAACAAAACTGTGGTCGTTTTTTTCCTGTTTGTTTTTATAGGCGGTTTGCTTTTCTCTTCCTGCAGGGTTGAAGAAAAGGAGGCCCTCTCTGTTACGGTACTTGCGATCGGAAAGGCGGACTGCATTGTCCTTCAAACAGAAAACCACACGGTTATGATCGACACCGGCGAGGAAGAAAACCTGCCGGAGATCCGTTCTTTTCTGCAAAGTGAAAGCATCGATACTCTTGACGTTTTGATTCTGACGCATTTTGATAAAGACCATGTGGGCGGAGCGGCAACGCTGATTGAAGAATATGCCGTAAAAGAAATTTATCAATCCGCATTTGCCGGTGACCGAGAAGAATACTTTGCCTACCTCGCTGCCTGCGAGAAAAAAGAAATTATGCCTCAAAAGCTGACCGAGACCTGTGCTTTTGCGCTGGACGACGTCCGGTTTGAAATATATCCGCCGGAAAATGAACATTATCAGCGCAAGGAGGATAATAATTCCTCATTAGTTGTCGCATGCTTTCAAGGAGAAAATTCCCTGCTCTTTTGCGGAGACGCATTGGAAGAAAGAATGGCGGAATTTTTAACCGGGTGCAATCAATCCTTTCAATTTGTAAAGCTGCCCTATCACGGAAATTACCTGGAAAATTACCCGGAAATTTTGGATAAGCTCCAGCCGCAGATCGTGGCAATCACCTGTTCCCGTAAAAATCCCGCGGATGAAAAAACCTTAGCCGCCCTGCAGGATAGAGGAATCAAGGTCTATACAACAAGAGAAGGCAATATCCGGTTCTCCTGTTCCCAAACCATAAAAATTGATCCGTAAAAAGGCAGAGCCTCTTGGCTCTGCCTTTTCTCAATATAACAGGAAGTCTGCCCGGTTTTTGGTGTCCTTTTTTCTTAAATTTGCATATGATAGGAAAAAGGATTGGAGGTAGCACCATGCTGGATATTGTATTGGCGTTTTTCGCTGTGATCGGCATCACGTTTTTACTGGTACATTTCTTTTCATTTTTGTATTATCGCAAACTTTCCTATCAAATCCCGTTGGAAGCGGATTTAAGACATATGGATAAAAACGAAGCGATCGATTTTTTTGAGTTGCTTTCTACCGTGTCGCATTCGTCCTCGGGGAAAGCTTTGATCGGAAAAGTCATTGTTTTCCTAAAAGAGGATCAGGAATTGACGCAGGAGGACGTGCTGCGATATTTTTCAATTTTCGACCTGGAAGGCGAGGTTCTTTTGGTCGGAAATGAAGTTCCCTATCACCCTTTAGAAAATTTTGCCCAAAGAGAGATCTGCACTCTCGCGCATTTTACCGACCCAAGATGCGAATAAGCGTTTTTGCAATTCATAATCGCTGAAAGCGCCATTCTCTGCACACTCGCTGGCTCCGAGTAAATATTCTTTTGTGCGCTCAAGGGCTTCCTCGTTCATGGAAAGATCCAGAAAGAGCTCGTTTTTCTCCCAATAGGATATGGTTGCTTCCAGAGCGGCAAGGTTTTCCTCGGAAGCAAAATCCTCCTCAGTATCGGAAAGCTGTTCCGCATAGGCGCCCAAACGATCGCAAACGGAATAAACCCAAAACGAATCTCCCACAACCAGTGCCAAAATGAGGACCAGAATCGTAATTGCCGTCAAAAGATATTTCACTTGTTCTCCTTATGCGCATAAAATGAATCGCCGGCTTCGTTTTCCGTGTAAATAAAAATATGGCTGACGTCGCCTAATTTTTGCTTTTGCAGGCGGTTCTGGAGCCATTTTTCATCTTTTCCAAGGCGCTTGAGGGCTTTCGTATTTACTTTTCCGTCTTCCACCAGCGCCAGGGTATAGCCGGTTTCTTTGATCGGAAAAGCAAATTCCTTGCGAACCGGTTTTTCTTCGGCGGAATAGGGGACGACACTGATTTTGCCATTGGGCTCCAAAATGGCAAAATAGACCTGATTGATATCCGGAAATCCCTGCAAGCGCAAGAGACTCAAAAGCTCATCAATCGTCATGCGGTTTTTACGCAATTCTTTTTGTGAAATTTTTCCTTTTTGGATCAAAACGCTCGGCGTATTATCAAGCACCCGCTTCATCAGCGGTATCTTGATCGAAATAAAAGACAGCACCACCTCAATCGCCAACAGCGCCAAAATGGGAATGATCCCATATAAAAGCGGGATCCGGTTGTCCACAATGGTGCAGGTCGCCAATTCGGAAAGAAAAAAGGTGGTCACCAGCTCCGACATTTGCAATTCCCCAATCTGGCGCTTCCCCATCAGCTTCATGGCAAAAATGGTGATAAAATAGATAATCAGAAAACGTAACAAAATATTGATCATAGTTCTATTTTGGAAGATTAACAAAAAAATATACAAAAAAAGAAAAGGCCTCATGGCCTTTTCTTTTTATGACAGGGCTAGATTTTCATAGAGGCAAAAACAAAATGCAATCCCGTTTTGTGAAACTTGCCTTTCCCCTTGTGAAAGTAAGCGAAAATCCGGATCCCGATCCAGGTCGGGCAGAAAGGCGGTTGCCGGAACGGCAGAGGAATTGATTTTTGTGATATAGGCAAAGCGGCACTTTTTATATAATTGACGGTAGACGCTTTCACCACCTGCCAGAAACACATCATCCGCCGGAAAAGACGCCGCTTTTTGCAAAAGGGAATCCGTGTCGTGAAAAACAAGCATTTGCTCGTTTTCCGGAAAATCGGTGTGGGTGAGTACCAGATGCACTCGGTTTGGAAGCGGGCGAGAGCCGGGAAAACTGAGAAGGGTGTTTTTCCCGCATATAATAACTTTTCCGGTGGTTTTTTCTTTAAAATATTTTAATTCCTCCGGGAGATGATAAAGAAGGGCGTTTTCTCTGCCGATCCCCCAGTTTTCATCGACTGCTGCTATCAGATTCATACGTTGTCCTTTTAAATCGCAACGGGTATGTTTTTAATTTGTTCGTGGGTTTGATAATCGGTCACTTCAACATCGTCCACGGTAAAATCATAAAAATTTTTGACGTCGGGATTCAAGCGGAATTTCGGCGCGGGCAGCGGCTCGCGCGCAATCAATTCCCGAATCAGCGGGACGTGGCGATCGTAAATATGCGCATCGGCGATCACATGGATCATATCGCCCACCTTCATGCCGCTGACCTGTGCAAACATGTGGGTCAAAACCGCGTACTGCACGACATTCCAATTATTCGCGGTCAGAATATCGTTAGAACGCTGGTTGAGAATGCTGTTTAAAACCAGTTCCCCCGCGCTGTTTTGCGTAACATTGAAAGTCATAGAATAAGCGCAGGGCTCCAGCCCCATTTCGGAAAGATCCTGAAAATTATAGATCGAAGTCATGATCCGGCGGGAAAACGGCGTGTTTTTCAGTTGCCAAAGCACATTATCCACCTGGTCCATTTCGCCTTGGCGGAAAGTGTATTTTTTCCCGAGCTGGTAGCCGTATGCCTTGCCGATGGTACCGTTTTCATCTGCCCAGGAATCCCAAATATGGGAATGCAGATCGGCAATACGGTTGCTCTTTTTCTGCCAAATCCAAAGGATCTCGTCCACACAGTTGCGGATCCCGGTGCGGCGAAGCGTCATGGCCGGGAATTCTTCGGCAAGATGATAGCGGTTGACAACACCGAATTTTTTGATCGTGTAGGCGCTCTCTCCGTCTGCCCAATGCGGGCGCACTTTTTCGCCGCGGGTATCGGTGCCGTTTTCCAAAATATCTTTGCACATTTCGATAAAAATTATATCGGCTCGGCTCATAGCTTCCTCCGAATTTTCTTTCAGGATACTTTATTTTAACATAGCGTGCCGCTTTTCGCAAGAGAAAGCCGAATAATTTATTATTTGAATATTGAAATTTCGGCAGAGTTCTTGATTTTTCTTTCTGCTTATGAGATAATATTTTTCAGAATAAGAAAAAAGCGTGGTGAAAACATGACCGGATCTGCTTTTTTAAGGCGGCTTCTGATCCGATTGGATTTTTTATCGGAAGAAGACCGAATGACAGTAATTGATTTTTATCAGAAAAAGATTCAGGGCGCCGTTACCCTTTCCGATGAAGAAGAAATCGTAAAAGGATTTGGTTCTCCGGAGCATGTTGCGCAGAAATTGCGCGAAAGTCTTGGCTTTGCGGAAGAGTCCAAAGCGGAACCCGTTCCGGAAAAGCCGCAGGAAGAAGAGACGCAACCGACAGAAGAAACGCCTGCGGAAGAAACACGGATCTTCACGACCGGAGAAAGAGTTCATCGCCGCCCGGTGCGCGAGCTTGCGGAAAAAAAGGCTGTAAAGACGCTGCCGGTTGAAGAAATAAAGAAACCGGAATCGGAGGAATCCTTCCGTGAAACTCTATTTGCCGAAGCGGAAGAAGAAGCCGAACAGGGCACTCTTTTTCCGGTAGATGAAAGACCGGAGCTGAATCATCTTTTTCCGGAAATTAAGGAAGTCTTTGAAGACGAACCGGAAGAAAAGAAAGCGGGTGACGGGGAAATTTTCCCCGATGCTGCACCGGCTGCAAGCCGGTTTGGTGAAGAAACGGATCTGATCTTTTCCAAGCCGGTTTCCGACGGGAAAGCGGCTGAGATTATTCATGCCATTGAAAACCCGGAAATTAAACCAATCTACGGTGAAAAAGTAAAGTTAGAAGAGCCGGAGGAGGGCGAAATTATCGGCATTTCCCTTTCTTCTCCCAACGACCCGACACCGGAGGAAGTAGAAGAAGCCAAAGCACAGACGCTGGAAAAAGCCAAAAGCTTTGACAGCTCTTCCTCAGAAACTGTCGTGATCCGTGAGAAAACGGAAAACCTGGAGGCTGAAAAAGAGTATTCCTCCGAAAAATCGAAAGAAACTGAACCGGTTCCCGAAAAGGAGCCGGTGCAAACGGCGATGCCGATTGAAAGCGAAGCAACAGAGGAAGAAGAGAAACCTTCTTCCCGGCCCGGACTTTTTTCACGAATGCTGGAAAGCTCTTCCCTGCCCGGTTCTGTCAAGAAAATTATAGTCGTGCTGCTTTCTGTTTTGGTTTCGCCTTTCGTGCTGCTGGCTCTTTGTGCCGTAGCGGTGGCGTTCAGTGTCCTGATCTTCGGCATAGTAATAGTTTCGATTGTGCTGTTTATCCTGATGGTCGCGTTTATTATCGGCGGCGTCATTGAATTGGTATACGGCTTTGCCGCCATGAGAGATTCGGTTGCCGTGGCCCTGATCGAAATCGGAATCGGCACCTCTTTAATGGGCGTCGTTTGCGCGGTAAGCGCCATGATTTATCAGTTCCTTTTCGGCGTTCTTCCGAGCACGCTGAAATCGCTTGTAAAAAATTGTAAACGAACATTAAAATGGATCATTTCCTTCTTATATGGAGGTAAAGCATGAAGAAAACAACAAAATCCTTGCTTATCACCTCGGTGATCCTCTTTACTGCCGGTTTACTTTTGGCTTTGAGCAGCTTCCTTTATGTAAAGGTCCGGGGAATCGATCCCTACGGAATCGAGCGGAATATCAAAACGCCGGAAAATAAGACGGTTTATTTACCGGAAATTTTAAGCACCTCCCCCAATGCCAATTTTAATTCCGGTACCTCTCCCGTACCCTTTTCTAAAATCGACATGACTTCCTTTACCGGCGATGTGGTGATCAGATCGACGGAGGAACCATCTTACCTTGCGTTGGAAAACGCCAATACGCAAAATATTGCCATTGAAATTCAGGGCGAAACTCTGGTCATTCGTGATATTCGGCCGGTAGGATTTTTCGGCATTTTTATCGATGAAAACGGCTTTTCATTCCACGGTTTGCGTCAGATTTTCGGCCCTGGCAATTCCGCTAATGCCGGCAGAACAGTAACCGTTTACGTCAATTCCGAAACAGAGTTGTCCCAGATCAACGTCACGTCTTCTGTCGGCGATATTACGGTAGACGGGATTTCGGCACAGAATTTGGATACCAAAGCTTCCCTTGGGGATATTACGATTCAAAACTGCACCGTCAGCGAGGGAAAAATTACCGCCGCCGGCAGCTTTTCCCAAATCACGATCGACGAAAACGAAGCTGCCAGTATCAACGTCAGTTCCCGATTCGGTACGATTCATGCAAATCTTACGTCTCCTACTACCCAAAGTGCGATTTTTGATCTTTGGGTAGGCAAAATTCGTATCCGAACCGATCTGCCGACTACTTTTTATAAATTGAATCTGGGAACCGCTGTCGGAAAAGTGACTCGCAATCAGATCGGAGTAGGAAAATCGCTCAATGACGTTTCCACCACGGCAAAGCGCATTTCCTCCAGTATGATCCTTGGTTCGATTGCTTTGGATTTCAACGGAGAAAACGAGGCCGATTATCAGGCGCCCGAACCGGAACCCGAAACATCGGTACCCGAAACTGACGAACCGGTAACGGCGGAACCCGAAACCGCTGAGACGCCGTAGACTGAAAGCGAACTTTAAATTTAAAAATTACCAAAATCAAAATTGAAAAAGCGGTCATACTATGATTGGATATAAGATATATCCTAAAATGTTTTTGAGGTTTTGAAAAATGCTTGACAGAATTGCCCTTATTATTCTGATCATTGGCGGAATCAACTGGGGAAGCATTGGACTTTTCAATTTTGATATTGTTTCCTGGATTTTCCCGGGTTCGGCTTATATCGTAGCGAGAATCATCTATACCTTAGTCGGCTTGTGCGCCCTGTGGTGCATTTCGATCCTTTTCAACAAAAGCGACAAACGGATTCACGCTGACCGATAACGATCACACAAAAAGGCAGAGAAAATTCTCTGCCTTTTTCTTCTCTTTTTATTCAATTTCTCTTCTGCCTTCCAGCGCTTTACACAAGGTAAGCTCGTCGGCGTATTCCAGCTCGGCGCCTGCCGGCAAGCCATAGGCAAGCCGCGTGGTTTTCACGCCAAAAGGCTTTAACAGCTTTGCCAGGTACATGGCGGTCGCTTCTCCCTCAATGCTGGGATTGGTCGCTAAAATGACTTCCCGCACTTCCCCGTCCGGCAAGCGCGCCAGCAATTCCTTAATACGAAGCTGCTCGGGACCGATCCCCTCCATGGGATTCATCAGCCCGCCGAGTACGTGGAACAGTCCGCGAAATTCATGAATCTTTTCAATCGCTAATACATCGCGCGAGCTTTCTACCACGCAGATCAGACCGCGCTCACGCGCCGGGTCGGCACAGATCGGACAGATTTCACTTTCGCTGATATCCTGGCAAATTTTACAATGACCGATTTTTTCCTTGGCCTCTAAAATGGCCTCGGCAAAAGCACGCGCCTTTTCTTCCGGCAAATCCAGAACATGAAACGCCATGCGCACGGCGGATTTATATCCCACGCCGGGAAGCAGGCGAAACTGCTCGACCAATTTTTCAAAAGAGGGGGTAAAGCCTACCATGTCAAAACAGCCCCGGCAGGTTCAGACCGCCGGTCAATTTTGCCATTTCACTGCTGGCAGTCTCTTCCACTCTCTTGATTGCTTCGTTTACGCCGGCCACTAAAATATCCTGCAGGGTTTCAATATCGTCGGGATCTACGATTTCCGGCGTCAATTCGATCGATTTGATTTCCTTTTCGCCGGAAATAACAATTTTGCAGACGCCGCCGCCGGCGGAAATTTCGTATTCGCGATGATTCAATTCCTCCTGCATGGCTTCCATATCCTGCTGCATTTTCTGCACCTGACGAAGCATATCCTTTGAGGCAGCGGGGCCTTTTCCCATTCCTTGCGGCAAACGTGCTTTCATATTTTTTCTCCTTTATAATTCATCGAGATCGGAAACAGTATTTTTTGCAACGGCGCTTTTTTCTTCCAAAACCGCCTTTTGGATCTCCGGGGACAAAGATTGCGCAATTTTCAGGATTTTTTCCTGCGCGCCCATTGAAGCAAGCACTCCCTTGGCAAAGCTGCCGGTAAGAATTGAGAGCGTGTCGCCTTTCTGTAAAAAATCGATCTGCGGAAGCCAAGAACTCAGCGCCGCTTCGCTCTGCAAAAGATTTTTCAGCTTTACAGTGTACGGGTATGAGCCGTTTTCCGCAGCGGGCGGATTTTCCTGCGGCGCCTTTTTTTTCGGTTCTTCTGTTTTTGCTTCCGGCTTTTTGGCCGACTCTTTTTTAACAGGAACCCCGACGCCGGCGGCTATTTTTTTCTCCAGATCGGCAATCCGAGCAGCAAGCGCTTCCGCCCCATCCGAGAGCGAAGGATTACATAGCCGTAAAAACAGAATTTCACCGGAAGCTTTTTTCTCAGAGGCAATGCGGTCGTAGGAGGTATAAAATTCCTCAATCAGCTTTGATTGATAGATGATGGTTTCCTGCGGCAAGAGAGCGGCGATTTTCTCCAGCTCATTCCATTCGTTTTCATATGCCTGTACAAATTCCCTGGCGTTCGGCACACATTTGAACACCAAAAGGTCGCGGTAGATTGCCAGAATATCCCCGATTACCTCTTTAAAATCACTCATTTTTTCGTAGAGCTGCTGGATCAGGTGCAGGCAGCGGGTACTGTTTTGCTCCGCGACGGCGCGGCACAGAGAAAGAACCATTTCACGGTTACCAAGCCCTAAGGCTTCCACAACCGCTTCCGCGTTTAAAATGCCCTGCCTGCTTTGGCACGCTTCCAAAAGACTCAGCGCATCGCGCATGGCGCCATCGGCAAGCTTTGCCAACACTGCGGCGCCGTCACGCTCCAGCTGGATTCCTTCCAGTCCCGCGATCCGCATAATCCGATCTACAATCACCTGCGGGCGAATTCGCTTGAAATCAAAACGCTGACAGCGCGACAGAATGGTGGCGGGAATGGAATTCACCTCTGTCGTGGCGAAAATAAACAACACGTGCTCCGGCGGCTCTTCAATGGTTTTCAGGAGAGCGTTGAATGCAGCCGGCGTGATCATGTGCGCTTCATCGATAATATAAACGCGCTTTTTTGTTTCTGCGGGCAAATACTGCACTTCATCGCAAAGGCGACGAACGTTATCAACTCCGTTATTGCTGGCGGCGTCCATTTCCACCACGTCCAAAACACGATCCTCCTGGATCTCCCGGCAGGTGGGGCACTCGTTACACGGTTCGCCGTTTTGCGGGTTTTCACAATTAACGGCCTTCGCCAGAATTTTGGCGCAGGTCGTTTTTCCGGTGCCGCGGGAACCACAAAACATATAGGCATGGGAAACCTTGCCGGTCTGTAATTGCGTTTTCAGCACCGAGGTGATATGCTCCTGCCCGCACACGTCTTCAAACGTGCTTGGCCGATATTTTCGATATAAAGCCTGATACATAAAACAACCTCGAAAAACGGCAGGATACAAAATAAGATCGTGCACTCTCCTTCGAGAA
>CANQBV010000004.1 GCA_947589595.1 uncultured Clostridia bacterium | reverse complement strand
CTTTTTGAACCGATCTTTATGGAAAAAAAGCTTTCCGATCTGGGCGGATATCATATCCCTCTGCCGGACGGGAAAGAGCTGGTTCTTTACGGCGACATTGACCGGGTGGATCTTTACCGGTCTTCTTCCGGCGCAGAGTACGTGCGCGTGGTCGACTATAAAACCGGAGGGCACAGCTTTTCGCTTGCCAATGTGGCAAACGGGATCGACGTGCAAATGCTGATCTACCTGTTTGCGCTCTGGAACAACGGGTTTGAGTATGACGGCCGCTTTGTAAAGCCCCTGCCTGCCGGCATTCTTTATCTGAACGGGGTATTCAAGCCGCAGACCTGCAAAAACCGCGAGGAATTGGAAGAACTGGCGCGCGGCGAGAAAACCATGCTTTCACGCGCGGGTATGCTGCTCGACGAAGACGAAGTCCTGGCGGCGCAGGATCCGGAAAAAGCGGGTTTTCTGCCGCTCCAGTACGAAAAAAACGGCGCCCGCAAAAAGAACAATCTCATTACACTGGAACGCTTCGGCAGCCTGAAAAAGAAGGTCGAACGCGATTTCGCCCGGCTTGCCGGGGAACTGAAAGCCGGCAGGATCGAAGCGCTGCCGCTCTATTCGGAGCGCGCCGGCAACGTCATCGATCCCTGCCGCTACTGCCGGTTCAAACCGATCTGCAAAAATCAGGACGATCATAAACGGGCATACCGCTTCGGGTTTTCGGAAGCGGAGCTGTACGGAGAGGAGGATCCCCATGCCGGAGCGTGAATGGACGAGCGCCCAACGCGACGCTTTTGAAGCGCGGAACCGGAATTTGGTGGTATCGGCGGCGGCGGGCAGCGGCAAAACCGCTGTCCTGATCCGGCGGATCGCCGATCTGGTATGCGGCGAGGACGGGCAGAACGAAGGAAAAATGGATCTGTCGCGCATCGTGGTGGTCACCTTCTCCAAAGCCGCCGCCGCGGAGCTGCGGCGCAAGCTTTACGAAGAGCTTTCGGAGCGCGCCGGGCAAAACCCCGCCTCGCGCCATATTGCCGAACAGCTCTATCAGATCCACGCCGCGCACATCTCTACCATTCATTCGTTTTGCTATTCCGTGCTGCAGGAATACAAGGCGGAATGCGATCTTCCCGGAAAAACGCGCATTTGCGAGGACGCCGAAGGAAAAATGCTGCTCCGGGAGAGCGCCGAGGAAGCGCTGGAAAAAGCGCTTTTGATGCACAAAGAGGGAGAATTGCCCAATCTCGAAACGGTCTATTTGCTGTTCGGAGACGGTCGGAGCGACAGCGGGCTGCTGAACACGATCGTGGACAGTGTGGAGCGCTGCTCCTCCTTCCCGGGAAAGTGCGCTTTTCTGCGAGAAAAGAACGAGCAATACGCCGAGGAATTGTTTCGGCTGCGCCAAAAGAGCATTCGCTTTGCCGATACGGCCTTTGGCGGACTTTTGGCCGAGGAAGCAAAGCGCGTGTTTGCCGGGGAGCGGGATATTTTAGAATATCTTTTGCGCGCGATCGCTTCTACCCAGCGGGTCGATGAATTGTACGGCGCCGCGTTTGCCGCGCGGATCAGTGCGGTCAAGGCTGCGGAAAGGGCCGTTTCGGAAGGGCGCTTTTTCGATGCGGAGGCCATTTTGCATGAGGGCTTTGCACAAAAACTGCCGCGCGCGACAAAGGTGCCGCCGGAGGAAGCCGCGCTGCAGGCCGTGTGCAAAAGCGTTGCCGACGGGAAAGTACCGGACAGGCTGTTTTCTTTCTGTCTGGAAAATTTCTTTTCCGAAAAGGAAATTCTAGAGGATTTCACCTCTTATGTAGAGATCAATACCACGCTGATCCGCCTTTTGGAGTGGACGGATGAAATCTACAGTGCCAAAAAGCGGGAAAAAGGGCTTTTGGATTATGCCGATCTGGAACATAGGGTGCTGAGACTTGTGGCCAAAAGAGAGCCGGACGGCAGCTTTTCCAAAACGGCGGTCGGAGAGGCGATTACCCGCAAGCTGGACGCCGTTTTCGTGGACGAATATCAGGACAGCAACCGCATTCAGGACGCCATTTTCCGCGCTGTGACCAACGGCAGAAACCTTTTCATTGTGGGCGACCCCAAGCAAAGTATTTACCGTTTCCGCGGGGCGGAGCCTTCGATCTTTTCTTATTATAAAAACCGGATGCCCGCTTATAACGCCGGGTCGAACGATACGGAAAGCAAAATTCTTCTCTCCCATAATTTCCGCTGCGACAAAAACGTGATCGATCTGACCAATTCACTCTTTCGCGTATTGATGGACGCTTCCGCCAAGGATTCGCTTTACGGCAAAGAGGACGAGCTCATTTTCGCCAAAAAGCGGGAGGAAGAGGATATCGATGAAAAATGCGAGCTTTTGCTGATCGACCGTAAATTGGCCCCCGATGCGCAAAATCCGGAAAATTTGGAGGCGGAGGTCATTGCCGCCAGAATCGAGGCCATTTTAAAGGGTGAGATCAAAAAAGGAAACGGACGGCTTTTCGCTCCGTCCGACATTGCCGTGATCGCGCGTAAGGACAAATACTTAAAACAAGTGCAGGCCGCGCTCACCGCGCGCGGGATTCCCTGCAGCGCGCTGGGGGACGATTTGATTTTGCAGGAGCCGGAAGCGCTGTTTTCCCAATCGCTTTTGGCGGCGATCGAAAACCCGATGGACAACGTGGCGCTGCTTGCCGTTTTATCGTCGCCGGTGTTCTGTTTTTCCGGCGACGATCTGTACGGTCTGCGGCGCGCCTACGGCAAAATGCCGTTCTTTTCCGCCATGCAGCGCTACAGCAGGGAAAAGGAGGATGAAATTGCCCAAAAAAGCGCCGCGTTTTTGGAAACGCTTTTCTTCCTGATCGAAAAAAGCAAGGCGCTGCCTCTGGAGGAGCTGATCTGGCTGTGCTACGAAAAGCTGGCGATTCGCGAAAGCTTTGCCGCCGCCGGCAAACCCAGCGACACCCTCTATTTTTTGCTGGACGCCGCCCGCAGCTTTGAAAGCTTTTCGCTGCGATCGCTGCCTTCTTTTCTGGACTACGTGAAAAGCGGTAAGACGCCTTTTGTAAAAAAGGAAAGTCGGCAGGCGGTGAATCTTTTGACGATCCATAAGTCCAAAGGATTGGAATTTCCTATTCTGTTTGTGGGCTTTTTGGGCGGGAAGTTCAACGAGGAGGACCAGAAAAAAACGCTGCTTCTTTCCGAGCGTTTCGGCTCGGTTTCCCTGGTGCCGCGCCTGGAGGGCGCCGCCCGTTGGGCGAGCGCCATGTTCCGTGCGGTGGCAATGGATATGGAAGCACAGAACCGGGAGGAAGAAAAGCGCGTTTTATATGTGGCGCTCACCCGGGCGCGCAGCAAATTATATATGACGGCAGAGGTCAAGCAGCGCAAGCTGGAAACCGTCGCGCAGAATAATCTGCTGGTTTCTCCGCTGCCGCTCTCCGCTTCGCTTGCGCGCTACCTGATCGCCGAAGCGCCCAGTCAGCTCGACTGCCTTTTTGTGGCGCTGCACGACATCGCCGCGTTCCGCAGCGCGGTGGAAGCTCGCGGGGTGGCGGAAAATGAAATGCTGCGAGTTTCGTTCCTGGGGCGTGCTGAAAGCGGGGATCCGGCGGAAAAAGAAGCCGAGAAAGCCGCGCCGGGATTTGACGTAGAGGAACTGGCGCGCTATCTTGCCTTTTCCTACGAGGGCGACGGCTTTGCCGAGCTGCCGAAAAAGCTTTCGGTTTCGGAAATTGTTGCCGCCGGCCGCGAGGAGGAAGCGGAAATCGCCCCGCGAACGCTCCTTGATTTTCAAAACGGTCGCTTAAAAAACAGCGCCGCCTTTATCGGTACCAGTATGCATGAGGTCATGCAGTATGCCGATTTTGCCCGCGCCGCCGAAAATTTGGACGGCGAACTTTCGCGTCTTTTGAAAAAGGGCTTTCTGACGCAGGAGGCCTACGACTGTCTCGAAACCGAAAAGCTGGCTGCCTTTTTCCGGTCGGATCTGTACCGCCGCATGGCGTCGTCGCCCCGGTGCGTACATGAAAAGCGCTTCAATGTCCTTCTGGACGGCGAGTCGCTTCTCGGGAAAAAGGGCGAGGTCCTGGTGCAGGGGGTGATCGACGTCTATTTTGAAAAAAAAGACGGCAGCATTTGCATTGTGGATTTTAAAACCGACCGCGTGCGGCCGGATACCGGCGAGCAGATTCTTTTGGAGCGTCACGGCGCGCAGCTGCGGCTCTACCGCCTGGCGATCGAGGCCATCACCGAAAAACCCGTTTCCGAGCTTTTGCTTTATTCCTTTTCCCTCGGCCGCGCGATTTTCGTGCCGCTGGCATAAAAACCATGGGAGAATTTTATGAAGATCAAAACCAAGCGGATCCCGTGGAAGGAGCTGCGAAACGGATGAATACGGCGTCCTGCGCAAAACGTATTTTCAAAAAAAGGGCACTTCTTTTGAAGTGCCTTTTTGGATTTATCGCTTCATGTAGCAAATTTTCAGGATGCGGTTAATTTTCAGTAGGAACCTGTCCTTTTATTCCGCTTCGGCTACTCTGCTCTTAAACGCTCAAAATAGCAAAATTTACTCTATGCTTAGTTATGAGTATCATCAAAGTTCCAATGCGTTTTCGTTCAGCAAAAAGTCATAAAGACCGACGTGAACAATGCCATCCTCGTCCGTCCACGGCTTCATCGAGGTTTTTGTCACAAGGATTTTTTTGAAAAAATCTCTTGTGCTTTTCAGCGGTCTTACTTCTGCGGCAAGTTTGTTCAGATCATCCGTCCTCAATGCAGACTGGATATAATATTTTTTGGATCCGCAGTTTACCACAAAATCAATTTCGCACTGTATTTTCCTCTTCTTTCCCTCTTTTGTTTCAACCGTCTCAATGACGCCTACGTCAACCATACAGTCGCGGCAGAGTAGCTCGTTATACAGGATATTTTCCATGATATGCGTTTCTTCCTGCTGTCTGAAATTCAATCTTGCGTTTCGCAGGCCGACGTCGGCGCAATAAAACTTTGACGGATACTCAAAATATTTCTTTCCCTTCACATCATACCGTTTTGATTGCGTAAATAAAAAGGCGTCTGTCAGGTAACTCAAATATTTGGCGATTGTTACATCCGATACCTTTACATTCTTTACCGTCCTTAACATCTTTTCAATCTTAGATACATTTGTCAGCGAACCGACAGACGAGCATAGCGCATCGGTCAATTCTTCCAGTACATAGGGAAATTTAACAGTATATCTCTCGGAAATGTCTTTGAAATAAACTTCGTGGAACAATCTGTTCAGATACGCCATTTTATCCGCATCTGTTTTCTGAAAAACGGCAAGGGGCATACCGCCGTACAAAGCGTACTCTTCATAAGTGTCGGCTTTATCCCCGCCTATGACACTGTAATATTCTTTGAAGGACAGCGGATACACACGCACCTCATCGCCGCGCCCGCGAAAAACCGTCATAACGTCTTTGGTCAACATTTTGGAATTGCTTCCGGTCACATAAATATCCACATTACGAAGACGCATCAATCCGTTCAACACGTTATACAGTCTGATCGAATCCGGATTTTCCATCTCCTGTTTTGAAATGGCAAGCTGCACTTCATCAATCATAATATAGTACATCTTTTTAGGATTCGTGATTTTAGACCGGATATATGCCGAAAGTTTATCCGGATCACACAATTCCGAATAGGAATCGTCATCCAAAGCCACCGTTATGATTTGCTCCTGCGGCACGCCGTTTTGAAGCAAATAGTCCTGATACAGATTAAAAAGCAAATAACTTTTTCCGCATCTTCTGATGCCGGTGATGACCTTGATCATGCCGTTTTCTTTTCGGTCTATGATTTTTTGCAGGTAATGATCCCTGCTTATTTCGCGCTTTTCCATTCTACGCCCTCTAGTTAGAACTTTCGTAAAAAGTTCCGAAAGTTCTAATTACAGTTCCATTATTTCACGCACAATGCGGTCTGCCATATTCACGCTGCCTACAAGCACCAACATATTCAAAACAGGGTTTTGGGGGCGTTAAATTTTTCGGAAAAATCGGCGTCTTTGGTTCGAGTCCAATAACCGCACCTTTTTCGTCGATTTTTTGCCCCCAAACGCGAAAGAAAAATCTGCCGGTAAAATAGCGAAAACCCCTTGATTACCAAGGGGTTTTCGTGCTTTTTGCCTTTTTAGGCGTTAACGATGGAGGCGCCACCCGGAATCGGACCGGGGATAAAGGTTTTGCAGACCTCTGCCTTACCGCTTGGCTATGGCGCCGAGTGCGGTTGCAGTCGCTATTATAGCAAAAGGGCCTTTGTTTGTCAAGCAATTTTTTTGAAAAAATGTGGGTTTGAACGGATCCTTCCCTTTTGAAAAAGACTTGACAATTTTTTTCGGTTGTGCTACAGTGATAGAGTGAAAGACGAAGACGGAACGAGTACTTTTGCGACGGATTTTCAGAGAGCGGGGGAAAGGTGGAAGCCCTGCAGTACCGGCAAAAGGAAAATCACTCCCGAGTTGCAGACCGAAAGCAGGCTTGCCGTAGGCTCTGACGGCGCCCCCGTTACCGGGCGAGCGTGTGTTGGCACGCTTCTTGCACAGGTGGTAGCACAATGGATTTTTAGATCCTTTGTCCTTTGCGGGCAAAGGATCTTTTATTTTTCGGAGGAGGATATGGTATACAAAAAGGTCGAGACAAACCTCAATTTCGTAGAGCGCGAAAAAGAGGTAGAAAAGTTCTGGAAGGAAAACAAAATTTTCGAAAAAAGTATCGAGACCCGCAAACAGGGCAAGCCCTACGTGTTTTACGACGGGCCGCCCACGGCGAACGGCAAACCGCACATCGGGCACGTTTTGACCCGCGTGATCAAGGATATGATCCCGCGGTACCGCGCCATGAAGGGCTGCATGGTGCCGAGAAAGGCCGGCTGGGATACGCACGGACTGCCCGTGGAGCTGGAAGTGGAAAAGCAGCTCGGACTGGACGGCAAGGAACAGATCGAACAGTACGGGCTGGATCCCTTTATTCAGAAATGCAAGGAAAGCGTTTGGAAGTACAAGGGCATGTGGGAGGATTTCTCCAGCACGGTCGGCTTCTGGGCGGACATGGACAACCCCTACGTAACCTATCATAACGATTTCATTGAATCCGAGTGGTGGGCGCTCAAGCAGATCTACGAAAAAGGGCTTTTGTATAAAGGCTTTAAAATCGTGCCGTACTGTCCGCGCTGCGGAACCCCGCTTTCCTCGCACGAGGTGGCGCAGGGCTACAAAACGGTAAAGGAAAGAAGCGCGGTCGTGCGCTTCAAGGTCGTGGGCGAGGACGCCTATATTCTCGCTTGGACGACCACGCCCTGGACGCTGCCGAGCAATACGGCGCTCTGCGTGAACCCGACCGAGACCTACTGCAAGGTCAAAGCCTGCGACGGCAAGACTTACTACCTGGCGGAAAAGCTGCTGGATCCGGTGCTTTCTCCGCTTGCCAAAAACGGCGAAGCCCCCTATGAGGTATTGGAGACTTATAAGGGCGAAGAGCTGGAGGGCAAGGAATACGAACCGCTCTACGAAGCGGCGGCAAAGGCAGCCGAAAAGCAGCGCAAAAAAGCGCACTACGTGGTGTGCGACGGCTACGTTACCATGTCCGACGGTACCGGCGTGGTGCACATTGCGCCGGCTTTTGGCGAAGACGACAACCGCGTGGGGAAAAAGTACGACCTGCCCTTTATCCAGTTTGTGGACGGCAAGGGCAATATGACCGCGGAAACGCCGTTTGCCGGGAAGTTTGTCAAAGACGCCGATCCCGAGGTTTTAAAAGATCTTTCCGCCCGCGGACTTTTGTACGACGCGCCCAAGTTTGAACACGACTATCCGTTCTGCTGGCGCTGCGATACGCCTCTGATTTATTATGCCAGAGAATCCTGGTTTATCAAAATGACGGCCGTGCGCGACGATTTGATCGCCAACAACAACACCATTCACTGGATCCCCGAAAGCATTGGCAAGGGCCGTTTCGGGGACTGGCTGGAAAACGTGCAGGATTGGGGACTTTCGCGCAACCGCTATTGGGGAACGCCGCTGAATATCTGGGAGTGCGAATGCGGCCATCGCCACGCGATCGGCTCCATTGCCGAGCTCAAGGAAATGAGCCCCAACTGCCCCGAGGATATTGAATTGCACCGCCCGTATATCGACGAAGTGACGATCACCTGCCCGGAATGCGGGAAACAGATGCGCCGCGTGCCGGAGGTCATTGATTGCTGGTTCGATTCCGGATCCATGCCGTTTGCGCAGCACCATTACCCCTTTGAAAACCAGGAGCTTTTCGAAGCCCAGTTCCCGGCGGATTTCATTTCCGAGGCGGTGGATCAGACCAGAGGTTGGTTCTATTCGCTGCTGGCCATTTCCACGCTGATTTTCAACAAAGCGCCCTACAAGAACGTCATCGTCATGGGGCATGTGCAGGATGAAAACGGCCAGAAAATGAGCAAATCCAAGGGCAACGCCGTGGATCCGTTCGATGCGCTTTCGCAGTACGGCGCCGATGCGATCCGCTGGTATTTCTACACCAACTCCGCACCCTGGCTGCCGAACCGCTTCCACGGGAAGGCTGTGGTGGAGGGACAGCGGAAATTCATGTCCACGCTGTGGAACACCTATGCGTTCTACGTGCTGTATGCCAATATCGACGGGTTCGATCCCACGAAATACACGCTCGATTATGAAAGCCTTTCGGTGATGGATCGCTGGCTGCTTTCGCGCCTGAATTCCACGGTGAAAAAGACCGATGAAAACATGGATCAGTACCGTATTCCCGAAGCCTGCCGCTGCCTGCAGGATTTTGTGGACGAGCTTTCCAACTGGTACGTGCGCCGCGGCAGAGAGCGCTATTGGCAGGAGGGAATGCCGCAGGATAAAATTTCCGCCTATATGACGCTTTATACTGCATTGGTGACGATCATCAAGGCCGCCGCGCCGATGATCCCGTTCTTAACGGAGGAAATTTACCAGAATCTGGTGCGCTCGGTGGATGCGAACGCCCCCGAATCCGTGCACCTCTGCGACTACCCCGAAGCCAAAGAAGAATGGATCCGCGAGGATCTGGAAGCAGATATGGAAGAGCTTCTGAAGATCGTGGTGGTCGGCCGTGCCGCCCGCAATGGCAGCGCGATCAAGAACCGTCAGCCGCTGGCACAAATGTTCATTCAGTGCGATCACCCGCTTTCCGATTACTATACCGAGATCATTCGTGAGGAACTGAATATCAAAAAGGTTTCCTATTCCGACGAGGTGGATTCCTATCTTTCGTATTCGTTTAAGCCGCAGCTTAAGACCTGCGGGCCGAAGTTCGGCAAGCGGCTCGGCGAATTAAAGGCCGCGCTTTCCGCTCTGGACGGCAATGCTGCCAAGAAGGAGCTGGATACGGACGGGACGCTGGCGCTCGATCTGCCGGGCGGCAGGGTGGTGCTGGCGCCGGAGGATCTTCTGATCTCCGCCGAGCAGAAGCCGGGCTATTTTGCCCTGTCTGACAACGGCGTGACGGTGGCGCTGGATATCACGCTGACCGAAGAGCTTGTGAAAGAAGGCTTTGTGCGCGAAATCGTGAGCAAAATTCAGCAGATGCGCAAGGAAGCGAATTTCGAAGTGACCGATCACATTGAAATCGGTGTTTCCGGCAATGAAAAGATTGAAAAGCTGATGCGCGAAAAAGCTGCCGAAATCTGCGGCGATACGCTGTGCGACGGCATTTCCGATACCCTTTCGGAAACCGCCCGCGAATGGGATATCAACGGCGAAAGGGTTACGCTTTCCGTGAAAGTGAAGTAAGAGGAGCAAGGCTTTGCCCCGCGCCCTCATGGGGTTCCGCCCCGGTCAGGCCCCTTTTTCAAAAGGGGCCTGACACCCCCCAAAACTTTCAGAACAAGAGAATAAAAAAAGAGGCTTGGGCAGCCTCTTTCTTTTTGCCTTAAAGTTTGAGAAAGACAAGGAAACCTTTTTCAAAAGGTTTCCTTGCGGAGTCACGGGGCGTGACCCTGTGAAAAACAAGCGTTACAAAGCGACCTGAATGATGCCGTTTTCGTCCAGTGTCATCTTCGTGCCGTACTGCGCCGCGGAAATTCCGGAAAGATAGTCGAAAATTTCACGGGTTACCTTTTCATCGGCGGAGTAGGGAATGCCCTTGAAGGTGCGCGGCTTTTCAAATCCAAGCTCCACAGGCTTGAGTTCCAGGTGCGTAAGCTTGCCGTCCTCGAATTCCAGATACGGCACGACTGTGCGGAAATTGTAGTACTGGGTATGTAGCCCGATCGTCCAGCCCTTGTTGCGAGCGGCCAGCGCCTGCACGTCGGAAATTTCCGGCAGATTGAAGCAATCCAGAATGCGCGGCGTGCAGGCCAGCCAGGTACCGCCGCAGTAGGCGGAAGCGTAGGTGTCTTAGTTGGTGACACAGGTTTCCAGATTGCCGAATTTGGCTTGCCCTTTGGCAATATAGTCGCGCACCTCGGCAAAGCCGGGGTAGCCGCCCTTCTGAAAGCCCTGGTTCAAAATGGAGTCACCGGTGGCGGTCATCGTAAATTTCATAAATCGGCACCTTTTATTCCATGATTTCGTAAACAATATTCATACCGCCGCGCACTTCTGCCGGCAGCGATAAAACCAGAAAAATGTGGTTTTCTTCCGGCGGTTCCGCCAGTTCATTTTCTTCGTAGGGCGAAACGGAAATGAGCGCCGTGATCTGTTCCGTATCCCGATAGAGAGAATTGAAGCTCAGCTCTGAGATCGAATAGGCGGAATAGATCTCCATCAGAGCCGTATAGCCGCCGTTCCGGTTGCGCTCGATGAGTCCTTCTATTTTTTCAGTGGTTTCGGCGGGGAAAAAGTCCTTGTAGGCAGCAAAATCGTTTTGCGTATTCAGCAAGGTAATTTCATAGGTTCCTTTCTTTTTCACCAGCCCCTTATCCTCGTAGGACAGGAAGGTTTCCGCTTGTTCGAGCAGTTCGTTGGGATCGGTCAGATCTCCCTGGTTGACGGACGTGTCTTCGTAGAACGGCTCTTCGGTTACGGTGGCGACAGGGGGCTCTTTCTGACAGGCGCACAGTACAAGGGCAAAAATCAAAAGCGCCGCGATCAAAATCTTTTTCAAAGATGGGTCCTCCGTTTCATAAGGAAGAAAGCTTCCTTTCTTTTTGCGGGTTTTGGCTTCAGTTAGTGTACCACAAAAAAAACGTTTTATCAATTCCTTTCCGAATTTTTTCCAAAAAAATTCGTTCGAATGGGATTTTTTTCAAAAAAAGCTTGATTTTTTGATTCTTTCCTGCTATACTACTACGAAGAACAGAATAGGAGTATGGGAAAAGAGTGGAATGTCCACTCTTTTCACTTTTGTTTTGGATAATTGAAAAAGGAGTTTGGTAATGGCGGAAAAGAAAAAACCGAAAAACACCGCAGAGCTTGTGGAAACGCTTTGCCGCCGTGTGATCGAAGACGCCGGATATTTCCTGTGGGACGTGGATTTTTATAAGGAAGGGGCAGACTACAACCTGCTTGTGACGATCGAAAACAAAGACCGTTCCCGTCCGATCGATCTTAACGACTGCGAAAAGGTGACCAGGCTTATCAATCCGATTTTGGATGAAGCCGATCCGATCGAGGAAAGCTATTACCTAGAGGTTTCTTCGGCGGGGTTGGAGCGGGAACTGAAACGACCGGAGCATTTCGCCGCCTTTTTGGGCGAAAAGGCGGAAGTACGGCTGTTTGCACCGCAGAACGGCAAAAAGGTGTTCCGCGGAATTTTGCAGTCCTACGAAAACCAGACTCTTTCGCTGAAAATGGAAAACGGCGAGATTTTGACGGCGCAAAGAGAAAAAATTGCAAAAGTTACCACAGTCGCACCCGATTTTGAATGATAAGAAAGACAAAATGGAAAGGATACCGCAATGAACAACGAATTTTTTGACGCGCTCGAAGCTTTGGAAAAGGAAAAAGGCATCCCGAAGGAATATATGCTGGAAAAGGTGGAGACGGCGCTTCTCACCGCCTATAAAAAAGAAAACAATAATGAAACCAACGTCCGCGTTTCCATCGACCCGGTAAAGAGAAATGTGAAAATGTACCGGCAGATGACCGTTGTGGAGGAAGTGGCAGACCCCATGTGCGAGATCACGCTGGAAAAAGCGCGTGAAAAATCCAAGCGCGCCAAGCTCGGGGACGTGCAGGAATATGAATTCAAGCCCAAAAACTTCGGCAGAATTCCCGCGCAGACTGCGAAAATGGTGATCATCCAGGGGATCCGCGAGGCGGAACGCGGCATGCTGATCGAGGAATATGAAAAGAAAAGAGAGGGCATCATCACCGGCACGGTGCAGATCATCGAACGCCTTACCGGGAATGTGATCCTCGAATTCGAAGATACACAGGCCACGCTCATTCGCTCCGAGCAATTGCCGACCGATCGCTTCCGTGTGGGCGATCATATTAAGGTCTATGTGTGTGAGGTCAAAAAGGAATCCCGCACGCCGATGATCGTGCTCTCCAGAACGCACCCGAATTTTATCAAGCGCCTGTTTGAAAGCGAAGTGCCCGAAATTCAGGACGGCACGGTGATCATCCACTCGGTTGCCCGCGAAGCGGGGAGCCGATCCAAAATCGCCGTGTATTCGCGCGATGAAAACGTAGACCCGATCGGCGCGTGCATCGGGATCCGCGGGATCCGCAAGGAGAATATTTTGAACGAGATCCCCGGCGAAAAGATCGATATCGTCAAATACAGCGAGGATCCGGCGGAATTCATTGCCGCGTCCCTTGCTCCCGCCCAGGTGCTTTCCGTGGACGTCAACGCCGACGGAACCTGCCAGGCGCATGTGGCGGCCGATCAGCTTTCGCTGGCGATTGGCAAAGAAGGACAGAACGTGCGTCTTGCCGTGAAGCTCTGCGGACATAAGATCGATATCAAAGCAGAATAAAAAGGAACCGAAAAAGCTGTATGACGGAACGAAAAGTACCGCTGCGCCGCTGCGCCGGCTGCAATGAACAAAAGCCGAAGGGCGAATTCTGGCGCGTGCTGCGCACGCCCGAGGGCAGCGTGATTTTGGATGAAACCGGGAAAAAGAACGGCAGGGGAGCGTACCTTTGCCCGAAAAAAAGCTGCCTTGCAAAAGCCAAAAAATCCGGTCGCATTGCGCGGAATTTAAAGGTCGCCATTCCCGAAGAAATTTGGGCGGAAATGGAAGAAAGGCTGGAGGAATAATGGCGACGCTCGCTCTGTCGCTGGGACTGTGCCGTCGGGCGGGGAAACTTGTTATCGGTACGCCGCTCGTGTTGGAAGCGGTGCGCAGGAAAAAAGCAAGCCTTGTGCTTTTGGCGGCCGACGTTTCGGAAAATACTAGGCAAAAAATCACAACGCTGTGCGCACACCGGGGCGTCCCGGTGAAGGAGTGCGCCCTGTCCAAAGCGGAAATCGCCGCCGCCCTCGGCAAAGAAAACGAAGTCGGTGCGGTCGCGGTCGGGCAGGAGTTTTTGAATTTAATATCCGCTTCTCTTTGAAAAGCGGGATTGGAGGGGTAGTATGTCAGAATCAGTAAAGGTAAAGGTGAGCCAGCTTTCCAAGGATCTTGCCGTAAAAAGCAAGGATTTGGTGGCGCTTTTCAGCGAGCTCGGAATGACCAAGCAAACCGGCGGCACGCTGGACAGCGATGAAGCCAGCTTCGTTTTGCTCACCCTTTTAGAGCGCTTTGAAGTGGCGGATATCAATGGCTATATCGACGGAAAATACTCGGTTGCGCCCACCGCAGAGGAAATTGCGGAGGCCGAAGCCGAAGAAAAGGCGAAAAAGGAGCGCGAGGAAGCCGAGCGCCTTGCCGCCGAAGAAGCGGAAAAGGCGCGTATCGCCGCGGAAAAAGAGGAAAAAGAACGCCTTGCCGCCGAGAAAAAAGCCGCCCTGGAAAAGAAAAAGGCGGAAGAAGAAAAAGCCCGCAGGGCGCGCGCTGCCGCCGATGCGGCCGCCAAGGAAGCCGCGGAAATGAAAAAGAAACAGCAGGAGGATCGTTTTGCTGCCGCCCGCCCCGGCGCCCAGAAGGAAAAGGCCAAAAAACCCGAGGAGAAAGTTCGGAAAAATGCCCCCTCCGCCATGCAGACTCCCGTGTTTACCGGCCCGAAAACCGAATTTGTCGCCAAAAAGCGGGAAACCCGCATCATCGATACCAAAATTGTAGATATCGACCTTTCCAAGTACGACGAAAAGAATTACGAATTCGGCAATGAAAATTCCCGCCGCCGCATGACGCCGCGCCGTCCGGTGAAAAAGGACAAGAGAAAGAAGGGCGATGTCGTGAGAGCCTCGATCCCTACGCAGATTTCGCTTCCGGAAACCCTGATTGTTTCCGAGCTGGCAAAGGAACTGCGCGTGCCCACGGCGGACGTCATGAAAAAGCTGATGATGATGGGAATGATGGCAACCGCCAACCAGACTATCGATTTCGATACCGCGGCGCTGGTTGCGGATGAATTCGGGAGTACCGCCACGCCTTTGAAGGTGGTGACGATCGAGGAGAAACTGATCGACGAAAGCGTCGACGCTGCGGAAGTCCTGCAGGAAAGAAGTCCCGTTGTGGTGGTCATGGGCCACGTTGACCACGGGAAAACCTCCATTCTCGATGCGATCCGTCACACCAGCGTAACCGCCGGGGAAGCCGGCGGGATTACCCAGCACATCGGCGCTTACCGCGTGGAGGTGAACGGCAAACCGATCACCTTCCTGGATACGCCCGGCCACGCCGCCTTTACCGCCATGCGCGCCAGGGGCGCGCAGATCACCGATATCGCGGTGCTCGTGGTAGCGGCGGACGACGGCATTATGCCGCAGACCATTGAGGCGATCAACCACGCCAAGGCTGCGGGGGTTTCGATCATCGTGGCGATCAATAAAATGGATAAGCCCGGCGCCAATCCCGAAGCCGTGAAGCAGGAGCTGACCAAATATGACCTCGTGCCCGAAGAATGGGGCGGCGACGTTATTTGCGTGCCGGTTTCCGCGCTCACCAAAGAAGGGATCCCTGCGCTTTTGGAAAATATTCTGCTCGTGGCCGAAATGGCCGATCTGCGCGCCAATCCCGACCGCGAGGCCCGCGGCGTGGTGGTGGAGGCCCGGCTGGATAAGGGACGCGGCCCCGTTGCCACTCTGCTGGTGCAGAACGGTACGCTCCACGTCGGAGATACGCTGATCGCCGGCGGCGCCGTGGGCAGAGTGCGCGCCATGACCGACGACAAGGGAAAAGCCGTGAAAGCGGCGGGTCCCTCGGTACCGGTGGAAATTCTGGGTCTGGATCAGGTGCCCGAAGCGGGAGATATTTTCAACGCCGTGAAAGATGAAAAAATGGCGCGCGAGCTGGCCGATCAGCGCAACGCCCACCGCAAGGAGGACGAACTCAAGGCCAATTCCAAGGTCAGCCTGGAGGATCTGTTCAGCCGCATGAAAGAGGGCGTCAAGACCCTGAATATCATTGTCAAAGCAGACGTGCAGGGCAGCGCCGAAGCCGTGAAGGCTTCGCTGGAAAAGCTTTCCGGCGAGGAAGTGAAGGTCAAGGTCATTCACAGTGCCGTCGGCGCAATCAGCGAGAACGATATCATGCTCGCGTCGGCTTCCGATGCGATCGTGGTGGGCTTTAACGTGCGCCCGGATCGTATTGCCGTAGAAAGAGCGGCCGAAAGCAAGGTGGACGTCCGTACTTACCGCGTCATTTACGAGTGCCTGGAAGAGATCGAAATGGCCATGAAGGGCATGTTGGCGCCGACCTTCCGCGAGGAGGTGCTCGGGCAGGCCGAGGTGCGGCAGACGATCCGCGTACCCGGTGTGGGCGTGATCGCCGGTTCCTACGTGCTGAACGGGAAAGTGACCCGTTCCAGCATGATTCGCGTGCTGCGCGACAACGTTGTGATTTTTGAAGATAAGATCTCTTCTCTGAAACGCTTTAAGGACGACGCCAGAGAAGTCGCCCAAGGGTATGAATGCGGGATCGGACTGGAAAAATTCAACGATATCCATGTGGGCGACGTGCTGGAGGCCTACGTCATGGAAGAGGTGAAAAACTGACTGGAATATGAACCACAGGGAAGAACGAATCAATATGGAAGTCGCCCATGAACTGGGCGAAGTCATTCGAAACGTAAAGGATCCGCGCGTGAAAAACGCGTTCGTGACGATCAACGCCGCCAAGGTCACGCGCGATCTGAAATTTGCCAAAATCTATTTCGGCGTCATTACCGGCGACCCGGAGGAAGTGCAAAAAGGGCTGGAAAGCGCGAGCGCGTTTCTGCGTTTGGCTTTGGCGCAGCGCCTGAATCTGCGCAACACTCCGGAACTCAGCTTTGTGCACGACCGCAGCGCCGAGCACGGCGCGCATATCGCCGAGGTATTGAGAAAGCTGCAAACCAATGAATCAAAAACCGATGAAGCTTGAACCGATTCTGAACCGGATCCGGGAACCGGAGTTTGACGAAATTATCGTGGCGTGCCACCAGAATCCCGACGGCGATGCGGTCGGTTCCGCCTATGGGCTGGCGTATGGCCTGCGTAAAATGGGGAAAAAAGCGCGCGCTTTCTGCAAAGACCCGATCGGCGCGGATTTTGCCTATATCACCGCCGGGGAAGACGAGCTTTGCCCTTTTTCGGCGCGCCATTTTATTACGGTGGACGTCGCGTCGCCCGAGCTTTTGGGAACGGCGGATTTTGACGGGCGGATCGATATTGCGATCGACCACCACCGCGTCAATTCTGTGTCGGCGCCGCTGAAATTTGTGGATGCCGAAAGCGCCAGCTGCGGCGAGATCGTGCTGGAGCTCCTCCGCGCGCTCGGTGTGGAGATGGACGCGTATCTGGCTTCGGCTTTATATACCGCAGTCGCGACCGATACCGGGTGCTTTCGCTATTCCAACACCAATGAAAACACCTTTCTGGCGGCCGCGTTTCTGTCGCGCTTTGCCGGTAAGGGCGATTTTTACCGCATCAATAAATGCCTGTTTGAAACCAAATCCAAAAAAAAGCTTGGACTGGAAGCCTGGGCGATCGAAAACGTACAGCTCGAAAACGGCGGCAGGGCCGCTTATCTTGCCGTGACTCTGCAGGATATGGCGGGCTTAAACGCCGCTTTGCCGGAGCTGGACGGCATGATCAACGTCATCCGCCAGATCGAAGGCGTCGAGGTGGCGGTTGTGATCAAGCAAAAAGAAGAAAACCTCTTTAAAGTGTCCGTTCGCAGTGAGGAAAGCTTTGACGCCGCCTCTTTCTGCGCCGTATTCGGCGGCGGCGGACATAAAGCGGCGGCCGGCTGCTCGCTGCCCGGGCCGCTTGCAGATACCAGACAAAAGCTGCGCGCCGAAATTACAAGGAGACTTTCTTGAAAAGCGGCGTTCTGAATCTCAGAAAACCCGCCGGCATGACCTCGCACGACGCGGTGGACAAAGTCCGCCGCCTGTACGGCACCAAAAAAGCAGGTCACACCGGCACGCTCGATCCGCAGGCGACCGGCGTTTTGCCGATTTTGGTCGGAAGCGCCGTCAAGGCAAGCGAATTTGTGACCGCCGGTGAAAAGGTCTACCGCGCCTCGCTGCGCTTTGGTACGGCCTTTGACACGGAAGATATCTGGGGAAAACCGCTTAAGGAAAGCAATGCTCTCCCCTCTCGGGAGGCGTTTGAAAGCGCGATCGCCGCGTTCCCGCAGAACTATGACCAGGTGCCGCCCATGTACTCGGCGCTGAAGGTGGGCGGCAAAAAGCTCTATGAATATGCCCGCGAGGGCAAAGTGATTCCCCGTGAAGCGCGGAGAGTGCGGGTGGAAGAAATCCGGCTGCTTTCGTTTTCCGGCGGAGAAGCGGAAATTTGGGTGCGCTGCTCCAAGGGTACCTATATCCGCACCTTGATCTGCGATTTATGCAAAAGCTGCGGCGCGCTCGGCGCCATGAGTGCTCTGGAGCGCTGCCAAAGCGGCGCTTTCGGGCTGGAAAACGCGGTTTCGCTTTCCGAACTGGAAAAAATGACCCCCGAAGAACGGGAAGAAAAGCTGATCCCGACAGAGGCGCTTTTTGCCGAGCACCGGGAAGTGGTACTGGCGGATTTTTTTGCCAGGCTCATTCGCAACGGCTGTGCCGTTTTTGCAAAAAAATGCGCGCCCGGCATGGCGTTTTACGAGGGCGAAAGGCTGCGGCTTTCGGACAGCGCGGGCTTTTTTGCGCTCGGAGAAGCGCGCCCCGATGCAGAGGGCATGAAGATCCGCAAACTCAAAGAATTTTAAAAGAACAGAATAGGGGTTCGTTTCCACGGAAAAAATAAAAATATATTTTTTTCGGAGGAAACGGAAATGAAAGCAGTCGTTTTAGCAGGCGGCCGCGGCGAGCGGCTTCGCCCGATTACCGATACGCGCCCAAAGCCCCTGGTGCCGGTGTTGGCAAGACCGGTGATGGATTATATTCTCTCGCTTCTGGCGCACCACGGCTATGACAAAGCGTATTTGACCACCCACTATCTGGCCGAGCAGATCCGCTCGCGCTACGGCAGCTCCGCTTTTGGGCTGAGCCTTGCCTATTCGGAAGAAAAAGAACCGCTCGGCACGGCCGGCGGTGTGAAATTACTGGAAAAAGAATTAAAGGACGAGGAATTTTTCCTTGTCATCGCGGGGGACAGCATCTGCGATTTCGATTTAACGCGTGCGGCGGCGTTCCACCGGGAAAAGGGCGCGGACGTCACCATTGTGCTGTCCAGCGTAAAAACGCCGTTGGAATACGGCGTGGTGCTGGCGGATTCGCTGGAGCGGATCTTTGCTTTTTCGGAAAAGCCCGATTGGTCGGAAACCTTTTCCGATTTGGTGAATACCGGCACCTACCTCGTTTCTCCGCGTGTTTTAAAAGAGATCCCGCAGGGCAAAAAGTTCGATTTTGCCAAGGATCTTTTCCCCGATCTTCTGCAGAGGGGTTTTTCTCTGTTTGGCTATAAGGCCGAAGGCTATTGGTGCGATATCGGGAAAATTTCCACCCTGTATCGCTGCAATTACGATATGCTTTCGGGCAAGGCCAAAACCTATTTTCCCCGGGAGGGCAGAAAAGTTCTTTCTTCCGAGGGATATCACTTTATCTCTGACGGCGCTTCGGTGGAAGAGGGCGCCGTGTTATATCAAAACAATATTCTTTCCCCGCGCGCAAAAATTGCCAAGAACGCCCAGCTTTCCGATTCCGTGATTATGGAAGATGCGAAAATCGGGGAAGGGGCGGTCGTCAAAGGGGCGATCGTTTGCGAAAACGCGACCCTCTCTTCGCAGAGCGTGGTGCTGCCCGGCAGTGTGATCGGCGCCGGCGCCCGGCTGGAAAAGGGTGCGTGTCTGCCGGAAAACGCCCGTGTTGCTCCCCGGGAGGTGATACCGGCGACAGCCGGATTTTCTTCTCAGGAGATCGCCTTTACCGAAGGCGGAACCTTTTTCGGAGAAGAAGGATTGGAAGAGGAGCGCGTGATGGAGCTGGCGGCTCGTTCCGCCGCCTTTTTCAAGGGAAAGATCGGCGTGGTGGCGCGCGCCGGCGACGCCGCCGCCCGGCGGTTTGCCGCGCTGTTTGAAAGCGGGGCCGTCGCCGCCGGCGGCGAGGTGCTTTCTTTCGGAGAGGGAAGCGGCGCCATGGCGTCGTTTGCCGCCATGCAGTTTGCCTGCCCGTGCTTCTTTGTGGAATCGCGCTGCGGCAAAGCGTATTTCTTTGGCTTCGAAAAGGATTCGCTGCCCTTTTTGCGCGAGACGACGATTTCGCTCTCCCGCGAGGGGAAAAAGCAGGAAAAAGAGGGGTTTCTCTGGCAGGTAGCGGACCTGGAGGAGCAGTATATCGAAGCGCTTTCGCAGGAGATCGGCAAGAAAAAAACGGGCGCGGTATCGATTCGGCCGTCTTTTCATGCCTGCCTTTTGGAAAAAGCAGCCATAAAGAGCGGCGTCCGGGCATATCATGGAACCAGAGAAGACGACGTTCATCTGGAAGTGTTCGAGGGCGGCATGAAGCTCTTTTCCCGCGGGGTACGGCTCCTGGACACCGAGCGCGCCAAGCTGTTTGCGCTTTTGGGGCAGCAGGAATCGGGGAAAAAGCAGTTCTATATCCCCACGAAGGAAAGCCCCTTTCTGTGCCGCGAGCTGGAAAAGCGGGGCGCTGTGCTCCACCGCTTTTCCCTTTCCCACACAACAAAGGAGGAAAACGAAGCTCGACAGGAGGCCGGCCGGGAAGCGCGCCTTTTCTGGGACAGCGCTTTCCTTGCCGCCCAGGTGCTGAATGGACTGGATCTTGTGCACGTGGACAAAATCAGAGAAAAAATCAGAAACGTTCCCGTATGGTTCCAAACGTCTCTTTTCTATCTTCCGCAGGAGGAAAACCGCGCCGGTATGATCCGAACCGCGCTTTCCTTTGAAAATGAAAACGTTCGGATCCTGCCGGGATATTTCGGCATTAAAATACTTTCCGAAGCGACCAAATTCGAAGCCGCTTTGGATCAGGCATTTGAGATCAGAGGAAAATTGAATGAAATCGAAAAAGGCATTGGGGGAAAATAAATCCCCCCTACATACTCCCGAAAAGAAAAGCAGCTTTCTGTTTGCCCGCAAGGGGAAAAGAACGCCGGAAGAGGAGATTCTCGCTATGAGAGAAGAAAGAAAAAAAACCGGGCGCGCTCCGAAAGACGCGTCCCGCAATGAGGGCAAAAAGAAACCTCAGGCAAAGAAAACGGCGCCTGCCAAAAAAACGCAGGCCAAAACGAAAGAAAAAACACCTGCCGCGGGAAAGCCTGCCGCGAAAACCCAAAAGAGAACGCCCGCCGCGCCGGTGCGGATCATTCCGCTGGGCGGGCTGGGGGAGATCGGTAAGAACATGACCGCCATTGAAAGCGGCGGCGAGATCCTTGTTATCGACTGCGGCCTGGGCTTTCCCGATGACGATATGTTCGGCATCGATCTGGTGATCCCGGATACGACCTATCTGGAAGAAAACGCCCGCAAAGTCAAGGGCATTTTCGTCACGCACGGGCATGAGGATCACATCGGCGCCATTCCCTATATTCTGCGCAAGCTGAACGTGCCCATCTACGGCACGAAATTGACCCTCGGCATTGTGGAAAACAAGCTCATGGAATTTGAGCTGGACAAAAAAGCGGAGCTGCACGTGATCGCGCCCGGAGAAACCGTGAAGATCGGCGCTTTCGACGTGGAAGCGATTTCGGTGAACCATTCCATTGCCGACGCCGTGGCGTTTGCCGTTTATTCCCCCTGCGGGATTTTGGTCTTTACCGGCGATTTTAAAATTGACTCCACCCCCATCGACGGAGAAATGACCGATCTGACTCGTTTCGGTGAACTGGGACGGGAGGGCGTGACGGCGCTGTTCTGTGAATCCACCAACTGCGAACGCCCCGGCTTTACCCCCAGCGAGCGCACGGTGGGCACTTCCTTTGAACAGATCTTCGACAACAACCATCACCGCGTGATCGTGGCGACCTTTTCTTCGAATATCCACCGCGTCCAGCAGATCATCGACGCCAGTGTCAAACGTGGGCGCGTGGTGTGCATTTTGGGCAGAAGCATGATCAATATCGTCGCCACCGCCTCCAAGCTCGGCTATATGCGCATTCCCGAAGGCGCGCTGATTTCGCCGGAGGAGATCCGTAAATTCAAGCCCGAACAGTTGACGCTCATCACCACCGGCAGCCAGGGCGAAGCCATGAGCGCACTCTCGCGCATGGCGTTTGGCTCGCACGATAAGGTGCGCCTCGGTCCGGACGACATGGTGGTGCTTTCGTCCCACCCGATCCCCGGTAACGAAAAAGCGATCAACGATATCATCAACGAGCTTTCCAAGCGGCACGTTTCCGTGGTGTACGACCAGATCGCCGAGGTGCACGTTTCCGGGCACGCCTGCCAGGAAGAGATCAAAATGATCATCGCGCTCACCAAGCCCCGCTTTTTCGTGCCGGTGCACGGCGAACATAAACACCTTGCCCGCAACGCGGCGCTGGCGGAATACGCCGGCATTCCGCACGAAAACATCTTTATTTCCGAAATCGGCAAGGTGCTGGAAATTTCCGCAAACGGTCAGCAAGCAAAATTCACCGGTACGGTTCCCTCCGGCCGGCTTTTGGTGGATGGACTGGGCGTGGGCGACGTGCGCAGCGCCGTTCTGCGCGACCGCAAGCTGTTGGCGGAGGAGGGGATCATCACCATCGTGGCATTGATCGACGCCAATGAAAAACTGCTGCTTTCCGCACCGCAGATCGCTACGCGCGGGTTTGTCTACGTCAAGGAAAACGAAGATCTGATCAGCCAGATCGGGAAGATCGCCACGGATTCGATCATTAAGAACCTGGAGAAAGGGCTGGATCTGAATACGGTGAAAAACCGACTCCGGGACGATACGGCAAAATTTCTGTTCGCCAAAACCCGCCGCCGTCCGATGATAGTGCCGATGATCGTGACGAATTAAAAAGCCGCCCGGCGGAAAGGAGGAAATATGACAGAAGTAGAAATCATCGAGCTGCGCCGGCAGGCCGAGGAAAAACTGGCGCAGAAGCAATTTGCCGAGGTCAAAGGCCTTTTTTCCGCAATTCCCGCGCCGGACGCGGCGCTGGTGATCGGCGAAATGCCCATTGAGGCGGCGGCAGCCGTTTTCCGCCTGCTGCCGAAGGATGAAGCGGCCCAGGTTCTGGTAGAGCTTTCCGCCGAACGGCAGGAAACGCTCATCGCCGCCTTTTCCGACCGGGAACTGAAGCCCCTACTGGATGAGCTTTTTGTGGACGACATGGTGGATCTTCTGGAAGAAATGCCCGCCGGCGTCGTCAAACGGATCTTAAAAAACGCGGATCCCGAAACCCGCAAGGATATCAACACCATTCTTCGCTTCCCCAAGGATTGCGCCGGCAGTATGATGACCACGGAATTTGTGGATCTGAAAAAGCACTTGACCGTGCGGGAAAGCTTTGAACAGATTCGCCGCACCGGCCCCGATAAGGAAACCGTATACACCTGCTACGTCATCGACGCTTCGCGCCGGCTTTTGGGCGTGGTGGCCGTTAAGGATCTGCTGTTTGCCGACGGCGATACGCCGGTCGAAGAAATCATGGAAACCAACGTCGTCACGGTCTATACCGGGGACGACAAGGAAGAAGTCGCGCGCGCCTTTGAAAAATACGGCTTTCTTGCCTTGCCCGTCATTGACGGGGAAGGGCGGCTCGTGGGGATCGTCACCTTTGACGACGCCATGAGCGTCATGCAGGAGGAAAACACCGAAGACTTTGAAAAAATGGCCGCGATCAGTCCCAGCGAAAAGGGCTATTTTGAAACCGGGATTTTCACGCACGCCAAAAACCGCATTCTCTGGCTTTTGGTACTGATGGTCTCCGCCACGCTGACCGGCGCGATTCTCACCCGCTATGAAACCGCGTTCGCCGCGCTCCCTATTTTGGTCGCCATGATCCCCATGCTCATGGATACCGGCGGCAACTGCGGCTCCCAGGCCTCGACCATGGTAATCCGCGGCCTGGCGCTGGGGGAAATGAAGCCCCGGGATTTTCTGCGCGTGTGGCTGCGCGAGATTCGCATTGCCCTTTTGGTGGGGCTGGTGCTGGCGGCGGTCAATTTCGGCCGGGTCTATCTTTTCTATTCAAACAACGGCCAGGTAGAAACTTTTCGTCTGGCGCTGATCACCAGCCTTACCCTGATCTTTGTGGTGATGCTGGCCAAAACGCTCGGCTGCGCCCTGCCCATGCTGGCCAAAAAATGCCGGCTGGATCCGGCGATCATGGCGGCGCCGCTGATCACCACCGTTGTGGACGCCTGCAGCGTGCTTTTGTATTTCGCCATTGCCTGCCGCATTCTCGGCATTCCGCTGTCCTGAAAGAGAGGGAAAGAGAAGAAATTCTTTCCTTCTCTTTCCCATTTTTTTATGAAAAATTACCAAGAAAAGTGTTGGAAAATATACGGAAAATCCCTTGCTTTTTCTTAAACTTGTGGTATAATGAATAAGGTACAATAGGCTTGGAGCCATCTATGCCCATTTTTACGAAAGAAAGGTTTGAGCACATGAAGAGAATTTTCGCATTTATACTCTGTATTGCGATGGTTGCGTCTTTGGCAACTCTCTATCCTTCTGCCGTTCCCTACGTCCCGCCGACCATGGCGTGGAAGGATTTCGGCCAAAAGCATAACTATGTTTACGAAATTACCAAAGGAAACGCCGCTCCCAAAATTGACGGCTACGTCAGAGAGTCCGACAACTACGGCGAACCGGTTGCAACCTACTCGATCCGCTACTGCGTGACTTCCGGCAATGAAGTCTACGAGGAGAATTTCAAGCTCCGCCCGGAATATAAAATGCGCACCGACGGCGATAACGCCGGTAACTACTACTGCTATCCCACCCCGGACTCTCCCCAGGAGGTCTGGAATTCGATCTCCTCGATCGAAACCACCACGGACAGCGGCTACGTTATCACCACCTATGTAAAGGCGACCACGTGGTCGGCTACGACCAGCTACTACTACTTCAGAGAAGATACCGGCGCCTTTACCAGAGCCTATCCGCCGAAGAATTATACGACGGAGAACTGGAACAAGAACTGCCTGACCGACTGCCTGATCTACAATTCCTCCGGCGACCCGGTGTATGGCTACGATCTTCTGACCACGCAGCCCGAGGACTGGGAAACCAAGTACACAAGCTACTACACGCTCGGCTATACGTCGGCTACTACAATGGCCAAAGTCTATTCGAGGGTCACCGGCAGCACGGCTCCGGAGTTCAAGCCGAATACCTACTATAGGCTCGGCACCGCAACCAACGGCGGCAAGCAGATACACACGAATCAGCTCTATATCACCAGCGAAGGCGCGACCACGCAGCCGGCGACCGTCGCCCGTATGAAGGCCGACCACGTGATTCTGCCCGAAGAGATCAAGGTCTACGCCCGCTACGATTCCACCTACCTGTATCAGGCGTGGGAAGTGGTCGAATCGAATCGCAAGAAAGCGCCTTACCATTTCCTCCTCCGTTACGGCGTCGACCAGTCTGCTCAGATGGGCATCGTGAACGCTTCGAACTCGTTTTCGATCGATCTTTTCCAGGCGCTTGACGGCTCTGCACCCCGCGTCGTGAAAAACACCCTTGTCCGTACCCGTACCAACGCAGCCACCAACGTGAATACGGACGGGTATCAGATTGGTATTATCAATAAGTTCGGCAACCCGAACGCGACCAGCATCAACGACGTGTTCACGCTCGGTACCTACTTTAACATTTCCCATCAGACCTATGCGCAGACTCACGCCAATCAGCCCGCCGTCAGCCCGGACGAAGAAGATCCTGCCGCCGGGGAAGAAAGCGTCGACCTTTCCTCCGGCACCTACGGTACCACCACCTACGAGGTGAAGATCCCCTGGACGGTTGTCAATGATAACTACAACCCCAACGAAGACAAGACCGCCGTTCCGGATTGGTTCAATTTCTATACCCAGCTCCAGCTTGAGAACAGCATCGGCCGCGGTATTTATTTCTTCCAGTTCGGTCTTCCCAGAGATACCCGGCATCTGCCCGGTTCTTTGAGCGGCGGCAGCACGGGGAACTACTCCAAGACGCTGTATGCCATGCGTTATCCCTCTGCCACCGGTATGCCCTTCGGTGTGTACAACTTCCATTGGGCCAACTATTCTTCCGGTTACAACGTCATTTCCAGAGACTATTTTGTCACCGACTACTATTCCGTGAGCGATAAACACACCGTCACCACGGGTTACATCCATGATATCTGGATCACGTCCGGTCAGGAATATGCCGATTATGCCCGTCCCACGCTCGACGGCGCTCAGATCCGTATCAACGACGAAGTAGGCCAGGGCTTCCGCATGAAAGTGACGGTTCCGAAAACCGACAAAGAAATTGCCGAGGTCGGTGTGCTCGTAGCACCCACGGAAGTGGCTCGCCGTCAGCACCTTACGGTCGGTATGAAGCAGATTGCTTACTACAACGAGGACTTCACCGAGTTCTACGGTCCGCTCTATGAAGAAGTGCTGGATGAAGAAGGAAAACCGGTCCTGAATGAAGACGGCAGCAAGAAGATGCAGTTGACCGGCTGGATCAACCTGTGCGACGATAATGACAAATATTTTGCCGCCAGCGCTACGCCGAACGATTCGGATTCGTTCATGAGTTTCGACCAAACGGGCGGCAAGCCCAGCGGCATTTACACCGTGCATACCGCGGTTGCCGATCTGCAGAAGCCCTACGAAACCAACCGTGACGGCAGCTCTTCCTATGTGGCGAGCGTGACCGGTTTTTATGATGATTTCGACGACTTCTTCACCTTCTACTCCATGCGTCCCTACATTCGCTATGCAGACGGCACGGTTGTTTACGGCGAATATGAATTCAAGAGCGTTTACTACATTGCCTGCTGGCTGATCCAGGATATGATCACCTATATCAACGGCACCGCGGACGCCAACAAACGCTACACGATGGATATGATGCCGAAGATAGCCGCTACTGACGAAGACGGCAATACGCTCAAGGACGCTCAAGGCAACACGGTCTACGTCTACAATACCGCTACGGCAAGCAGTATGTCTCAGTACTATGGCTCGGCTGAACGCTCCATCTATCAGGCTGAACCCAGACTGGAAGTGTTCCGCAACGCCGCAGTCCGCTATCTGAACAGTGTCAACAGAACCACTTACCGCGCCGCTCAGTACGATAATTTCGATGCAAAGTACAAGGGCCTTGTAGATGAATACGTTGAATTCTATGAGGAGATCTGGAAGTGCATAGCCGATTGCGAAGCGAAGGTATATGTAATTGAAAAATAAATAGATCCTCAAAAAGAAAAACCGGCTGAACGGAATCCCGTTCAGCCGGTTTTTTGTTCTCGTTTCGGGTTCTCCCCTCCGGGTACCCAAGGACACGGCAGCTCCTCGAGGAGAAGACTCAAAGCTGCTACCCTGGATGGGCGTTTATCTCCTTAAGCAGTGGGGTGGCTCGCGGCGTCTCTTTGCGGATTCGAGAAGAGAACGACCCGCAAGAGCTGGCGGAAAATTCCCCAAAAATTCAGCTTCGGGACGGCTTCCTTGGCCGTGATCGGCACTTCCTGGATCACGGCGCCGCCTTTTTCATAAAGAATTTTTCCGACGACCTGCCCCTTTTCTACCGGGGCATTGAGCTCCTCGGCTATTTCAATGCGGGAGGTCAGCCCGGTTGCGTCGCTCTTTGCCAGCAAAAGGCCGGCGCCGGTCGCTTCGGTTCCCACCGAGGCCGCTGTGCCGCCCCAAACGGGGATTGACACTTCCTGGTAAGCTTCGGGCACATAATAGGCGTAATTTGCAAAGCCGTAATCCAGCATGGTCTTTGCCGCCTGAAAGCGGTCGGCGCTGGTTTCGCCTGCCAGTACAACGGCACAAAGCTTCAAATTGCCGCGTTCGGCCGAAGCGGAGACACAGTACTTGGCTTTGCCGGTCGAGCCGGTTTTTAAACCGGTCGCACCCGGATAAAAACGCACCAGCTTATTGGTATTGGAAAGACCGAAAGCGCCGCCGCGGATGGAATCGATCCAGATTTTGGTGTAGTCGTAAACCTTTTCGTGGGAAAGCAGCTCGCGCGACATAATCGCCACGTCGCGCGCGGAACAGAGGTTGGTTTCCTGATCATCGAGGCCGGTGGGGTTGTAGAAAACGGCGCTTGTCATTCCCAGCTCGGCGGCGCGCTCGTTCATGCGCGCCACAAACCCCTCCATTGTGCCGGATACCAGCTCCGCCAGCGCCACCGCGCCGTCGTTGGCGCTGGAGACAAATACCGCCTTCAGGACGTCGTTCAAAGAGATTTCCTCGCCCACTTCCAGAAAGACCTGGCTGCCGCCCATGGAAGCTGCCAGTTCGCTGATCGGTACGTTTTCATCCAGAGAGAGCGTGCCGGCGTCCAGTGCCTCCATTACCAAAAGCAGGGTCATGACCTTCGTCACACTGGCGATCGGCATCGGTTCATCGGCGTTGGATTCATATAAAACCCGTCCGGTGGTTTGCTCGATCAGGATTGCGCCCCGGCAGGGTAGGGTAAACGCCGCGGTTGCGTCAGCGGCGGCTTCCTGCTCCGGACTGCCCGCCGTTTCGGCGCTATCTTCCGAAATTGCCGCTGCCGTCAGTGGAAACGTCGTGGGAAAAAGGATCAGAATCATCATCAAGACCGCAATAACTTTTTTCATAAAGAACCCTCCTTAGATTTAGTAGAAATTTATGCGTAAAAACAGAAATGTATGCTTTTTTTACGGAGCCGTGTCAAATTTGACGAACAGACAAAAATGTTGTATCATAAATTCAGAAGAAAAAGGAGAAAAAACAGAATGCCGATTTTTGTGAAAAAGTATCAGGAATTGTCTTTGGACGAGCTGCTGGAAATCTTCCGCCTGCGGGAATCCGTTTTTGTGGTGGAGCAGCAGTGGCTCCACCGGGAAGTAGACGAAAAGGAGAAGGAAGCCTTGCACGTATTTCTCACCGAAGAAGGGGAATTGCGGGCGTATTTGCGCGTTTTTCCTGTCGAAAAAGGCCTTGCCTTCATGGGTCGCGTCATTGCCGTCAAGCGTGGCTGCGGCTTAGGGAGAACCATTGTGAAAGCGGGGCTGCAGGCCGCAAAAGAGAAATTGGGCGCCGAAAAAGTCATCCTGGATTCGCAAATACAGGCGCGCCCCTTTTATGAAAAATGCGGTTTTTGTGCAGTTTCCGAGCCCTTTTTGGAGCTTGGCGTCCCGCATATTCGCATGGAAATCACCTTATAAAATGCCGAGGTCTGTTTAGCGGCGCCGCCCCGCGTCCTGCGATGCGAGGCTTCGCCCCGCAACTTGCAGGAAAACTTTTCGCGAAAAGTTTTCCTGACTTTCAAAAGCGCTTGAAACAAAAATAAAAGAGGTTATGATAACCTCTTTTTGTTTTCCAAAAGTTTTGCGGGTGTTCAGGGGGCTTTTGGAAAAGCCCCCTGAACCCAGGGTGCGTGGCCCTGCGGATTGAATTCGTGCGGAGCAGCGCCCCGCAAAACAGGGCTAGTTGCGGAAAATGATCGGAGTCTCGAAGCCGTCTTCCAGTACAATGCCACCGTTTTCAACCAAATCGGCAGGCGTTTGGATGTCGGCGCTGGCAGCGGGCTCCTCTTCTTTCTTTTTGCAGGAAGCAAAAGAGAAAACAAGCAGCAACGCGAGAAGGGCAATGAAAAGCTTTTTCATGAGGGGTTTTCCTCCTTCTGATATTTTTCGCAGCAGGGATCTTCCATCGGTTCGGGTTCCGGTTCACTGCCGGCGGGCGTGACGTCGCCAAGACCGGTCACTTCCGAAAAGAGAACCGAGCGATTCACCGTATCGACAACGTTGCTGGGAATAATGATTTTGCTGGCCTGACCGCGGGAAAGCGCCACCAGGGATTCATATTTTTTCAGTTCCAGCACTGCGGCGCTGGGAGCGGCTTCGCGCAGAGCGCGCAGGCCGTCGGCCTCGGCTTGCTTGGCCAGCAAAATGGCTTTGGCTTCGCCCTCGGCACGGGCAATGCGGGCGTCGCGTTCGCCCTCGGCAGCCAGAATCATGGCTTGCTTATCGCCTTCGGCGCGGGTAATCGCGGCGGCCTTGTGACCCTCGGCCTGCAAGAGCGCTTCGCGCTTGTCCCGCTCGGCTTTCATCTGTTTTTCCATCGCCGCCTGAATTTCTTTCGGCGGAATGATGTTTTTCAGCTCGACGCGCGTGACGCGGATCCCCCATTGGTCGGTGGCTTCGTCCAAAAGCTGGGTCATTTGCCCGTTGATCTCATCGCGCGAGGTGAGCGTGCCGTCCAGATCCAGCCCGCCCACAATATTACGCAGCGTGGTGGCGGTCAGCATTCCCAGGGCGTTGATGGGGTTTACAGCGCCGTAGGTATAAAGCTTGGCGTCGAACACCTTGAAATACACCACGGTATCGATTTGCATGGTAACGTTATCTTTGGTAATAACCGGCTGCGGCGGGGAATCCAGTACCTGCTCCTTTAAGGTGATCTTGCGGGCGATTTTTTCCAAAAAAGGCAATTTCAAATGCACCCCGGCAGACCAGGTGGTTTTATAGCGACCGAGCAGTTCTACCACGTATTCCGAAGCTTGCGGGACAATATTCACGCAGCTGAAAATGAGAACCAGCAGCAGAACGACCAAGATACCGCCAATGATATAGGGAAGCATAGTTGCATCCTCCTTGTTGCTTTTTCTATATTGTATCATATTGCGGCGGAAAATCAAGAGGAAACTTTTTCGCCGATTCTGCATTTTTTCTCAAAAAGTGCAAAAAAAGAACCGATCAAAAGATCGGTTCTTTTTTGATTGTGTACGGGATCTTACTTGAGTTCAGCGGTAGCGCCGGCTTCGGTAAGCTTCTTCTGGATTTCTTCGGCGTCAGCCTTGGAAACGCCTTCCTTCACCTTGGAAGGAACGCCTTCTACCATATCTTTTGCGTCCTTCAGACCGAGACCGGTGATTTCGCGAACGACCTTAATGACGTCGAGCTTCTTTTCGCCGAAGGAGGTGAGAACAACGTCGAATTCGGTTTTCTCTTCTGCAGCGGGAGCAGCGCCGCCGGCAGGAGCACCGGCTGCTACGGCAACGGGAGCCGCAGAAACGCCGAATTCTTCTTCCAGGGCGGAAACAAGGTCTTTCATTTCAAGAATGGTAAGGGATTTGATCTCTTCGAGAATCTGAGTGGTTTTTTCAGTAGCCATTTTTCAATACCTCCGAATGGTTTTTAGTTTTTTAGTGTGTCATTATTCTGCCGGGGCTTGTTCTTCTTTGTCGATCTTTGCCTGCAGAACGTAGGCAAGACCATAGAGCGGGCCCATCATGCTGCCCATGATTTTGCAAACCATGGTTTCTTTGGAAGGCGTGCTGGCCAGTTCGTTCACAGCAGCAGCGTCGATCACGCCGCCGTCGATATAGCCGGCTTTGATCTCAAAGGTGGGGATTTTGTCCGCATATTCTTTGAGAATTTTCGCAGGAGCGATGGGATCCTCCGCGGAAATTGCAATCGCGTTCATGCCTTCCAGATGCGTTTTCAGTTCACCGTAGCCGCTGGCTTCGCAAGCTCTGCCCATGAGGGAGTTCTTGTAAACCTTGTAATCAACCCCGGCGGTACGGAGCGCGTTGCGGAGCTGGGTATCCAGTTCCACGGTGATACCGGCATAGCTGACCAGGACGCCGGCAACGGAATTCTGGATCTTTTCCGTCAGGGTGGCGCAGGCAGCCTGCTTTTGTTCAAGGATTTTTGCGCTTGGCATTTTCTTTACCTCCATTTGAATTTCAAGACAACGGGATCGGAAAAAGCCGATAAAAAAAGTGCTTCTTCTGCCGAAGAAACACAAAAACAGATCCATAGAAAGATTTTTGTTTTCCTCGACAGGCGCGTTTTAAGAAACTGGCGTTTCACCTGTTGTCTTCGGTAACAGGGAGATTATACCACAGGTACAACCTCCCTGTCAAGTACAAATTTTAGCCGAGTTTTGCGGAATTGACTTTAACGCCGGGGCCCATGGTGGAGGCCACCACGCAGCTCTTGATATACTGACCTTTGGCTGCGGCGGGTTTGGCTTTGATGATTGCGCCCATGATTGCGTTGAAGTTTTCCACTAATTTTTCTTTCCCGAAGGAAGCTTTGCCAATGGGGCAGTGGATGATGTTGGTTTTATCCAGACGGTATTCGATTTTACCGGCTTTGGCGTCCTGCACGGCTTTCGCTACGTTCATCGTAACGGTGCCGGCTTTGGGGTTCGGCATCAGACCTTTCGGACCGAGGACTTTCCCCAGACGGCCGATGACGCCCATCATATCGGGCGTGGCGATCACGACGTCGAATTCAAACCAGTTTTCGTTCTGGATCTTGGCAACGAAGTCCTCGGCGCCGACGTAGTCGGAACCGGCCTCTTCGGCGGCTTTGGCGTTGTCGCCTTTGGCAAACACAAGCGTACGGACCTTTTTACCGGTACCGTTGGGCAGAACGACCGCGCCGCGGACCTGCTGGTCTGCGTGACGGGAGTCTACGCCCAGGCGAACGTGCAGTTCAATGGTTTCATCGAACTTAGCTTTGGAACTGGCAACGACGTGGTCGAAAGCTTCTTCGGTATCGAAGAGTTGATTTTTATCGAAAGCGGCTGCGCTTTCGGTATATTTCTTTCCTCTTTTCATCTTCAAAACGCTCCTTTCTTATTCTTCCACCGTAACGCCCATGCTGCGCGCGGTTCCGGCGATCATGCTCATGGCGGCTTCAATGGAAGCGGCGTTCAGGTCGGGCATTTTCTGGGTAGCGATGGCGCGGAGCTGTTCCTGCGTGAGCTTGGCTACCTTGGTTTTGTTCGGTACGGCAGAGCCGGACTCGATTCCGCACGCCTTTTTCACCAGTACGGCGGCGGGGGGCGTTTTGGTGATGAAGGAGAAGGTTCTGTCCGAGTAGATGGTAATCACTACAGGGATGATCAATCCGACATCGTTTTTGGTGCGTTCATTGAATTCTTTGCAGAAATTCGGGATGGCGACACCGTGCTGGCCGAGGGCGGGACCGACAGGGGGTCCGGGCATTGCCTTTGCGGCCGGGAGCTGGAGCTTAACATAAGCTACGATTTTTTTTGCCATAATAGACTCCTTTCGTGGTTTGGCGGGAACCTAAGTTTTGATTCCCTCCCACACTGCCTGGCAGGCAGTATTTAAAACCCAAGCGGGATTTAAATCGAATTCAGAACGGTTCTACCCAGGCAGAATCCAGTTCGATTTTGGTGCTGCGGCCGTAAAGCTCGGCAAGCACCTTGATTTTTTTGCTGTCGGGAGAAATTTCCTCCACCACAGCCGAAGTGATGTGTGCGGCCAGAGGGCCTTCGATCACGCGAACCTTGTCGCCCACCTTATAGGGCAGGGAAACGGCGTCGTTTTCCACTCCAAGGGACGCCACTTCTTCGTCCGATAAAACGACCGGCATGGACCCCGGGCCGACAAAGCCCGTGACGCCGGTGGTATTGCGCACGATATGCCAGCTTTCATCGTTCATGATCATTTTCACCAGCACATAGCTGGGGAAAATTTTGCGTTCGGCCACGCCGTCGCCGCCTTCGGATTCCGGCACTTTTTCCATGGGAATGCGGATCGCCTGAATCAGATTGCTCACCTTGCGGTTTTCGACGATCTTTTCCAGGTTGACGGCCACTTTGTTTTCATAGCCCGAATACGTGTGCACGACATACCAATGCGGAGTAAGATTATCTTCCAGCATAGTAACTCCTTTGAAAAACCTGAGTGCTTAGCCGATCTGACCGATCAGAAGAATGATCTGTGTGAAAATAAGATCCAGCACGCCGATCACCACGCCGGCAACCACCAGCGAAGCCACAACAATGCCGGTATCGCGCGCCACTTCGTTTTTCGGATACCAGACGACCTTTTTCAGTTCGCTTTTGTACTCTCTGAAGAAATTGGCAATTCTGCCGCGTTTGCGGGGCTTTTTCGCCGCCTTTTCCGCCTTGGCAGGCTTTTCCGCAGCTTTCTTGGTTTCTTCCGCCATGTTACAAAATCTCCTTATAAATTACTTGCTTTCTTTGTGCAGCGTGTGCTTGCGACAGAACGGACAGTATTTGTTCATCTGCAGTCTGTCGGGGTCGTTGGCTTTATTTTTAATGGTATCGTAATTTCTCTGTTTGCATTCGCTGCAAACCAGGGTGATTCTTTCTCTTTTTCCTTTTCCAGTCATGTCGATTTTCCTCCGAAAAAATTTGCAGTCTCGCCGCCGAAAAAAAAAGACCTCTCACGGCTCCCCCTATTATAGCAGGGGACGTAGGCTTTGTCAAGAAAATTTTGAAAAAAATTCCGGAAAGCTGAAATTTTTAGAATAAATGGAAAGAAATTTTAAAATTTGCAAAAAAGCTATGGTCATTTTTCCCGTTTTATGTTACAATCATCCATAAGAGTATGATAAAAGGCAGAAGGATGAAAAAAACGATTTTAGAGGCGGGAAAAATCCGCAATGTTCACGGCTTGCACGGGGAAGTAAAAGCGGAAAACTGGCTGGAAAGCGACGAGGTTTTTGCGAATCTTAAGCGCTTCTTTTTAAAAGAGACGGGGGAAAGGGAACTGAAAGTCCGTTCCCGCCGCCGCCAGGGCGATTTGTTTTTGCTGGCGTTTGAGGGGCTTGAGGACGTGGACGCGGTAATGAATCTGAAAGGAAAAACGCTGTATGCCGCGCGCGATCAGATCGACCCCGAGGGCAGGAAGATTTTTTACGCGGATCTTTTCGGACTCGATCTGATCGAAAAGGAAACGGGCGAGCGCTACGGCAAGATTCTTGACGTGGTCAATCGCGGCGCGAGCGATCTCTATGTGATCCGCAAGGCGGACGGTACGGAGGCGTATTTCCCGGCGATCAAAGAATGGATCCTGGAATTTGACCTGGAAAAGGGCGTTTTTGTGAAAGCGCCGGAGGGACTTTTTGACTGATGGCCGAAATCCGTTTTGATATTATGACGCTGTTTCCGGAAATGATGGAGACCATTCTTTCCGAAAGCATTATCGGCCGGGCGCGCCGGGCGGGGATTGTGGAGATCTGCTGCCGCAATATCCGCGATTATTCGCAGGATAAATTCCGCCGGGTGGACGATACGCCCTACGGCGGCGGCAAGGGAATGCTCATGCAGCCGGAGCCGATTTATGAATGCTATTCCGCTATTTTGCATGAGTGCGAAGAAAACGCGGAAAAGCCCTATGTGATCTATCTTTCCCCGAAAGGCCGGGTGCTCACTCAGGAAACGGTAAAAAGCCTTGCCGGAAAAAAGCGTCTCGTTTTGCTCTGCGGGCACTACGAAGGGGTGGATCAGCGGGTGATCGATGAAATTTGCGACGACGAAATTTCCTGCGGGGATTATGTGCTGACCGGCGGAGAGCTGCCGGCGGCAATTTTGGTGGACGCGGTCTCGCGCCTGAAGGACGGAGTTTTGGCGGCGCCGGAATGCTATGAAAACGAAAGTCTGGCTTCGGGGCTCTTGGAATATCCGCAGTATACGCGCCCGTTTTCGTACCACGGCAGAGAGGTGCCGGAGGTGCTGGTGAGTGGACATCACGAAAAAATAGAAGCCTGGCGGCTGGAAAAGTCGCTGGAATTGACCAAAGACCGCCGGCCGGAGCTTTACGAGGCCTGGCTGCAGGCGCACCCGCCTGTGGAAAAAAAGAAAAGGAAGCGCTGAGCTTTCGGAAAGGAGAGCCATGGCAAAGGAAACGCAAAAAGGGTGGATTTCCCGCGTGCTTTTAAAGGCGGGCGCGGCGATCCAGTTTTCCCCGGCAAGCGGCGGAGTCTCCTGGAAGAGCGGAAATGAGCCTGAGGAGGAGAAAAAGCGTTTTGCGCTGCCGCGCGTTTTCGACGCGCGCCGCCGCCTGAACCTGAAAATCATGTTTGCCAAAGCCAGCGAGCAGAGCTTTCTTTTAAATCTGCTGCGCGGCGGCGTCCGGGGCTTTTTTGCCGTGAAGGTGCACAGCTTCGGGATTTTGTTTTTCCTCAGCGGCCTTTTGAACGTGCTCTCCTATTTTACGCGGAACGCGGTCGGTCTTGCGGCGGCGGAACCCGAGCATTTGCTTCTGGGAATCTGCGAAATTTTTCTTGCCGTATGGCTGGCGCTTGAGCGGCGCAGCGTGGGGCGCGCTTTAAAAGGCAGCGCGTTTTTCCGTTTTGTTCTGCAGCCGGTTTTCGGGGTGGAAAGCCGGGAAATCCCCGACGGCGTGGGAAATGGAAATATCCTGTGGATGGTCGCGGCGGGTTGTGCGCTCGGCCTTTTGGGGTTCTTTTTTACGCCCGGAAGTATTTTGCTCTTTGTGGTGATATTCATAGCCGCGGCGCTGATTTTCCACAAGCCGGAAGCGGGGCTGATTTTGTATTGCCTCTCGCTTTTCTGGGCAAGTGATTTTGTGGGCGGCGTACTTTTGGGCGTCACCTGGGTCTCTTTCCTTTTGAAGGTTCTTTTAGGCAAGCGCAGCCTGCGCTTCGGTCTTTCCGATCTGTTTCTCTTGCCTGTCGTGATTTGGATCCTGGCTTTCAGCGGGCTCTCTTTCGGCGCCGGTTTTCAGCTTTTGCTTCTGGCACTGATCTATACGCTGTGCGGCAATCTGATCCGCACCCTGGCGTGGCTGAAACGGGTGGGGCTGGCGCTGGCGATTTCCATGGGGCTCGGCGCGGTTTCCATGGCCGCCGGCGAAGCGCTTTGCTTTTTCTTCCCGTATTGGGACTGGCAGGAAGCGAATTTATTTTTCCTCATGCGTGCGGAGGTTTCTCCGGCATGGCTTTTGGCCATGGTCTGTCCGGTGGCGCTGGGGATGATCCGCTTCGGCCGCGTTTCCGACCGCGTGTTCCTGTTCTTTGCCGTGGGGCTGGCGGTGGCAGTGCTTTCTCTGGTGCGCAATCCCTTTTTGTGGATCGCGTTTCTATTGGGACTATTGCTTTTCTATTTGCTTTCGTTCCTCTCGGCGCTTTTGATCACGGTCATTGCGGCGCTGGCGGGTCTGGCGGCGTTTCCATTGTTTCCGCCGCGCGTTGTCGACGTCGTGCTTTCCTTTTTCGGAATTTCCGACGAAAGCTGGCTGGAGCTGCATAACGGCTATCTGCACTCCGCCGAGCTGTTTTCCGAAAGCATGCCGTGGGGCGTCGGGCTGGGAACGGAGGCCTCCTCGGCCAGCGGGATCTATTTTGAGGTCGGCATTGCCTTCGGCGTGGTGGGGATGGTTCTCTTTTATCTTTTGCTGATCGGCTTTTTGTGGCGAAGCTGGTACTTTGCCAAAAATACCGCGCATCGAGAGATCCACCCGATCGTTTTGGGGGCGCTGTGCGGCGTTTTGATCTTTTTGTTTGCCGGGTTTTTCCTGCCGGTCACAAGCGGCCGGGCAATCGCGCTGTATCTGCTGCTGCTTTCCTTCCCGAAAGCGGCCCTGCAAGGCTGCCGGCGCGAAGAGATTCGTCTGCCGTACTGAGCGAAAGGAGAGCAAAGTGAAAAAAAACAAAGTGCGTCCGACTTTTTCCGTCGTGGACGTTCTGGTGCTTTTGGTGCTGCTCCTGGCAGTTACAGTCGGCATTTACTGGCGGGAGGAAGCACGGAGGAGCACCGTAAAAATAAACGATCAGGCGGTGCTGACTGCTGAACTGGAATATGAATCCTACCTCGATCTGATTCGACCGGGGCAAACGCTGTTTGACCGCGAAAAAAACGCGATCGGCATTATAAGCGATGTGAAACCGGAAATCACTCCGGAGGGGAAGATCCGGGTCATCCTGCAATGCGAAATGAAAAGCGAATATCCGGCTCCGGGGCAAACAGCGGAGTTTTGCACGAAGGAATTGGCCTTCCGGGCGGCAGTGATTTCCGCAGAATCCATAAGTTCGGCACAAGCGGCGGAAAGGAGCGGAACAGATGAATAAGGGAAAGAAAAAAAACGGCGGCATCGGCGGTTTTTCCGTCATCGATCTGGTGATCCTTTTGCTGGCGGTCGTCTGTGTTGTCACGGCGCTTTTCCGCGAACCGATCCGGCGCTTTCTGGGCGAAAGCACCGCTGTTGAGGTGGAATACACCTTTGTGATCAGGGACGTTACCGATGAAACCATCAGTCGGCCGCAGGTTGGAGAAACGATCACGCTTCTGGAGAGCAGTCTGCCAATCGGGGAAATTCTTTCTCTGGAGGAAAAACCCCGCGAATACGTCAATGAAGAAGAAGGTACCATCACAATCTCCACGCTTACTTGCCGCGCTCAGGTGAGTGTTACGGAAAAGGAAAGCGGATATTTTGCCGGCGAAGTGGAAATCAAGCCGGGGGTGAAGCTTTCCGCCAAAACGGAAACCGCGTCTTTTCAAATGACGATTGTCATGCTCAAATCCATTTCAGAATAGAATTTTTTCGGAGGAACAAATGAATCAGGAAGAAGTAAAGGAAAAAGGCGGAATCAGCGTAGACACGGAGCATATTTTCCCGGTCATTAAACGCTGGCTCTATTCCGATAAGGAAATTTTCGTGCGCGAATTGGTTTCCAACGGGTGCGATGCGATTACCAAGTGTAAGCGCCTTGTGAGTCTCGGTAAAATGGAAACCGAAGAAAACTGGCGCATCGACGTGACGCTGGACGAAGCGCTTTCCGAGATCCGCATTACGGATAACGGCATTGGCATGACGGCGGAGGAAATTAAAAAATATATCAATCAGATTGCGCTTTCCGGGGCGCTGGAATTTATTGAAAAGTACGAGGGCAGCGGCGAGGATGACGCCGCCGGCATCATTGGGCATTTCGGCCTGGGCTTTTATTCAGCGTTTATGGTGGCAAGCCGTGTGGATATCAATACCCTTTCCTTTGAAGAAGGCGCCGAAAGCGCCTTTTGGACCTGCACGGACGGGGGAGATTTTGAAATGAAGCCCGGTACGCGCACCGTGCGCGGCACCGAGATCACCCTGCATGTGACCGAGGAAGAAAAGGAATACTTAAAAAAAGAAAAGCTCCGCGCCGTTCTGGACAAATACTGCGCCTTTATGCCGGCGCCGATCTATTTGCACGTGATGGGGGAAAACGAAGAAAAAGAGGAGCCGATCAACGATCCGAACCCCCTGTGGCTGAAAAACCCTTCCGAATGCACGGAGGAGGAATACAAGGCGTTTTACCATAAGGTATTTGCCGATCCGCTGGATCCGCTGTTCACCATTCACATCAACGCGGAATTTCCGCTGAATTTCAAGGGAATTCTCTATTTTCCCAAGCTGCCGGATGAATACGCGTCGCTGGAGGGGCAGGTCAAGCTGTTTTATAATCAGGTTTATGTGGCGGATAATATTAAGGAAGTGATTCCCGAATATATGATGCTGCTGCGCGGGGTGCTGGATTGCCCCGAGCTGCCGCTGAACGTTTCCCGCAGCTATTTGCAGAACAGCGGCTATGTGACGAAAATTGCCAATCATATCACAAAAAAGATCTGCGATAAATTGACCGGCCTGTTCCGAAACGACCGTGAAAAGCTCGCTTCGCTCTGGCGCGATATCAAGCCCTTTGTGGAATACGGCTGCACGCGCGATGCAAAATTTTTCTCGCGCATGAAGGATTCGATCCTGTATGAAACCACAGACGGTGAATTTCTGACCATAGAAGAATATTTAAAGAAAAACGAAGGCAAAGGCGCGGAAAACACCGTGTATTACGCCAGCGATAAATTGCAGCAGGTCGGGTATATCAATCTCTACCGCGAACAGGGCATCACCGTGGCGCTGCTGGACGGCATCATCGATTCCCGCTTTCTTTCGTTTTTGGAAATGCAGGATCACGCTACGCATTTTGTTCGCATCGACAGCGAAACGGACAAGGTGCTGCGCTCGGAGGATACGGCCGAGGACAGCGAGGAATTAAAAGAACTGTTCCGCGAAGTGGTGCCGGAAAAAGTGCAGATCGCGCAGGAAATGCTCAAATCCTCAAAGATCCCGGCGATCCTTACCCTCTCCGAGGAAAAGCGTCGTCTGGCGGAAATTTTGAAGCAGTATTCCGGCACCATTCCGGGACTTTCGGCGCCCGAGGAGGAAGTGACGCTGGTGATCAATCGCTCCTGCCCTCTGATCGCCCGCATCATGAGCCTTCTGGGCGATGAAAAGAAAAAGGCAAAAGCCCGGGCTCTTGCCAAACAGGTCTATATGATCGCCGTGATCGCGCAACGCAGCTTTACCCAGGAAGAACTGCAGGAATTTATTGATTCCAGCATCGATCTACTTTATAACGCATAAAGGACAGAAAAAGCTATGGCCGATTTTTTGCAGAGCATTGCGGATTTCTTTCATTATGTTTTCAACCAGATCGCGTCCCTTAAAATTTCCGACGCGGTGGATATCCTGCTTGTTTCGATCATCTTTTATTACGCTTACCGCTTTGTGCGGCAAAGAAGGGCAGGGAAACTGGCGCTGGGAATTTTGGCGTTTGTCCTCATTATGTGGATCAGCAACGTGGCCGGGCTGAACGCGCTGAACTATATTATGGATCGTGTGTTCGACGTGGGCATCATTGCGCTGATCATCATTTTCCAGCCGGAGCTTCGTTCGGCGCTGGAAAAAATGGGCGGCAATTTTCATAACCTCAACCCGATCGCCGAAGCGCCGCCGGAGGAGAAAACACTTTCTTACGTCGATGAGCTCTGCAGTGCGGTGGAGGAGCTTTCCAAAAGCTGCACCGGCGCGCTGATCGTGATGGAAAAAACCACCCGCCTGGGTGATGAGATCAAAACCGGCGTGCTGGTGGATGCGGAAATCAATAGATTTCTGATCGGCAATATTTTTTATAACAAAGCGCCCCTGCACGACGGCGCCATGATCATTCGCGAGGGCAGGATCCACGCCTGCGGCTGCTTTCTGCCGCTCACCGGCAACCCCAACCTGCCCAAGGAATACGGCACGCGCCATCGCGCGGGGCTCGGTATTTCCGAGATCAGCGACGCGTTCGTGGTCATTGTATCGGAGGAAACGGGTGACATTTCCGTTGCCCGCAACGGTGAGATCGATAAGGGAATATCGGTCAAGGTGCTGCGCCATCGCATGACTAATGAATTCCTGCCGCGCAGAGGAAAGAAAAAAGGCGTTCGCAAAGCACAGGAGGAATCGAATCATGAAGAGAATTCAACTCTGGAGGGATAAGGCGAAGTCCTCCGCAAAAATCCCACGCAAAAATTCCCTGCCGGCGATTTTGTTTTCCGTCCTGTTGGCGATCGTGGTGTGGTTTTTTGTGCAGGATGCGCAATCGCCCAATTATACCAAAACCTTTTCCTCTGTCGACGTGAAGATCCAGTCCCTTTCCGGCGGCCTTTCCGCCATTACAGGAGAGGGTGTGAGCTGCGACGTGACGCTGCGCGGCAAACGGAGCGATTTAAATAAAATCAAAGCCAGCGACCTGGAGGCGTATTTGGATCTGAGTCAGATCACCCGTGCCGGGCGCTATGATATGGATGTGAGCGTGCTGCTGCCGGAGGGCGCGGAGCTTTCCGAGTGCTTCCCGCAGAAAGTTTCCGTTTTTGTAGATGAAACCGTTGCCGCCGCCGTGCCGGTGCGCGTTTTGATGGGAGAATATGAAACCGAAGCAGACGTCACCCTGACCCCGCAGCTTTCGGCGGATACCGTGGTAGTCAAAGGGCCGAAAAGCCTGGTCGATACCGTGTCGTTCGCCGGACTGGAAACCGGGGATCTGGCCAAGGTGACCACCGGCTTTGAGCGCAATCTGGAATATAAACTGTTCGACGTAAACGGCAGGGAGATTTCCGACAATTACCTTGTGCTCGATCAGCGCAGCCAGCGCGTTTCCTTCCGCCTGACCCGGGAAAAAACCGTACCGCTCGTGGTACGCTCCGCACACGGCTACTGGCAGGAGGGAGATATCACCTACACCCTTTCGCCCGGAAACGTTATGATCAAGGGCGACCCCGCTGTGGTCGGCGCGATAGAGGAAATCTGCGCGGTCACGCTCGATGAATCGAAGATCGATGCTATTCGCTATACGCAAAAAATCAGCCCCGATCAGCTCGAGCTGCCCGACGGCGTGGAGCTGGCAGGCACCATGGGCGACGTGGATCTGACGCTGAATTTGGTGGATTCTATGGTCCGCACCCTGCGGGTGAACCTCAATTCCTCACACGTGGTAGTAACCGCGCCGGAAAATTTGAAGTACAGCTTCGATATCGACGTACTCAAATTCCGCGTGCGCGGCCGTTCGCAGAATATTTATGCGGCTTCCGAAGAGGATTTCTTCTTTCATATCGATCTTTCCGTCTATACAACTCCCGGTGAGCGCGAGGTGGAGATTCAAATTGTGCAGACCACTGCCACGGAAGGGCTGTACTACGTGGTCGGCACCTATCCTGTAAAGGTGAATTTAACAGAGTAAATACCGTTTGGATCGATTGCGGCAAAAAAATCTGGGGAGAGGTTTTCCTCTCCCCGCATTTTTTGCTTAGCTGAAGCAGAACAGAAGGATCAAAACAGCGATGAGGATTACCCAGAGCCAAAAATCTTCGTTGAGCAGATTGGTTACGCAGTTCATGAGTGTTCTCCTTTTTGGTTGATACCGGCTTCTGTTTGCCGGCTCATTATCATCGTATGCGCCCCCGGTGATTGTGTGATAGAAAAAACAGCAAGGCCAGTTTGCCCCGCAAAGCGCTCGCGCCGAAAATCTTTTTCGCAAAAAGTACTTGACAGGTTTCTTTTTTCTGGTTATAATAACGTTTGTCAACGCGAGAGTGGCGGAACTGGCAGACGCGCACGTTTGAGGGGCGTGTGGTTCACACCATACGGGTTCAAGTCCCGTTTCTCGCACCAATTTGGGCGTTCACAAGGGATTTCCCTTTGTGAACGCCCTTTTCATTGCCAAATCCCTTATGAATACTCGCACCAAACAGGATTATTGATAAATAAATCATTGCTTTGGCAAAACATCGCTGAACATAATTAAATTTGCTGTTATACGTTCCTGATCCGTAAGTGGTTTTAATCCGCCATCAGCATACAACAGATCGAGTACCATCATAGCGGTTGTTCTGTCAATAAACTCGCTGTTCCATGCGACAATCAAATCCTGCATCTGCGGAGGAAACCGTTTGGCTTCCTGTAATGCAATCTCAAGTGCGCAATCTGCAAATCGTTCTTTGATCTTGTCATCAAGTTTCGGAATACATGCAAAGAAATCCTTGTCGCTTCCTTTACATATCATTATCTGAACCTTTCCGCTCTCATCAACGAATTTGCGTGCTTTGAGACGACTTATTTTGTCGGCATTTACAACTTCATCGTCCAATTTTCCGTTTATGAATTCATACATATATTCATAATCGCGGGTAAGGTTGTTTTTCCATGTGCCTATCAGCTTTTTGCTTTTCCATTTTTATTTTCTCCGAGCGCTCTCATCTATATAGTGTAAGGGATTGAAAAAAGGTTGGCAACCTGATAAATTTTTTATTTCTTTTCTTTCTTCATCGCTTTCCTTCCCTGCAGAGCTTTCCATTCCTCAAATTTGCGCTTGCCTTCTTCGGATTCAAAGAATGCATGAATATCGGGAAGCATAGAGTTAGTATAACACAGAAAAATAAATTAGTCAGGTGGGATTCGATCAAGCTTGGCTAATTGTAATCCTACAGATTCCCACCGCGAAAACCGCTGATGGCAGTAGATTTTGTCCCATTTGTATGCTATAATAACTTTATCTGAATGAATGGTCGATTGCCGGAATCGATTGAATCTGTCTTTTGGAGGAGGATTTCAAGATGCAAAAAAGAAAGCACAGTCAAATTTTTATTACGATGCTGTGTGTCGTATTTGTATTCTTTGCGCTTCCGATGACTGCAAATGCCGATATGGGACCGAAAGCGTCGGTACGGATCCGGTTTGAAAATATGGGCGACGAGCTGTGCTACGGCACGCTGCTGTCAAAAAGAAAATCCACCGGCCCGGAGAGCGCCTGGGACGGAACGGAAGAGAATGCCCGAACCAGCGAAAATTTCCCGTACTCCGACTATCTTGACCGCAATATATGGGAGGCGTTTGTCAATTACAAAGACCCGGACGGATATTATTTTTTACAGGTCGGTTGGAAAGTGAGTGAAACCGGGGAAATTGCGTGGACGTATTATCCGCCGTCCAGTTTTAAGATCCTCCTGTACTATCCGGAAACGAAAACCTTTGTATCCAGCGGAATTTGTGAGCGATACGCTTTCGACACCTATTACACCGTGGATATGGACGGCGTGAACATCGGTTCGGTGGAGTACGATGAAACGCACAGCACAAACGAACGGATCGACGCCTGGCGATCGTATAATTACCGGCAGGAACTGTGGTCGCTGGCGGCGCGGATCGTTCTTACCATCCTCATTGAAATGCTTGTCGCCCTGCTTTTCGGATTCCGAAAAAAGAAGCAGCTTTTGATTTTGGCTTTGGTCAACGTCATCACGCAGATTGCCTTGAATGTGGCGCTCAACCTTATCAATTACAGTTCCGGGCCGCTGGCGTTTGCCGTCTTTTATGTGATTCTTGAGATTGCCGTTTTTGCGATAGAGGCAATTTTGTACTGCACGGTTTTGAAAAAAGTGTCCGAGGCGAAGAAGAAAAACTGGTATTATATTATTTATTCTCTTGTGGCGAATTCAGTATCGTTTGGGGCGGGGTTCTTCTTGGCGAGAATACTGCCGGGCATTTTTTAAGCGAACCGAAGTCTTCTCTGCTTTCCAATGAAATGGATGCGGGCGGAGAGGTCGGATTTTGGCGTTGCGTGATATGCCGCTGAAGGATAAAAGTGTCCGGAGCGAGTCCCTTCTCGCATTAAAAAAAATTCTCGTTCTTTGGAACGAGAATTTTTTTAATCGTTGTGAAAGATCATACAATGCGCCGTGTTCATTTTACTGCATAGTATCTCATCGTTTCGAAGGTACGCAGCCATTCGTTGGCGATGACGCCGTGACCCGGCGCCCAGGGATGAACGCCCTCTTTGGTCCAGTAAGCTGCAGGCGCCCGGGTGCAGGCCTTGTCGAACGCTGCCTGCAGATCGACAAACGGCAGGTGGTAATCGTCTGCGATCCGGTGCAGCACATCGGCACGCAGGCAGACCTCGGTCAGAAAATCCTCCCCGTATTTTTCAATGACTTCGCCGGGGGTTAAAAAAGCGCCCAGCAGCATGATTTTTAAATCGGGCAGCGCTTCCAGGGTTTCGTCCAACAGCATACGGCAGTTGCGGTCAAAAAGCTTGGCGCTGATGCCGCTTTGCCGGAAAGAAAAATCGTGCCAGACGTCGTTCACACCGATGAGCAGGCTCATATAGTCAGGCTTCAGATTGATAATGTCTTTGCTGATCCGCGCATAAACGTCGATGCTGCGGTTACCGCTGATACCGCGGTTCAAAAATTGGTATTCACCCGGGTATTTTGTGCCGAGTGCTCCGGCGACCATGGCGGCATAGCCGCTGCCGAGACTGGTATCATCCTCGCGGTTTCGGCCGCAGTCGGTGATCGAATCGCCCTGAAAAAGAATCGTTTTCATCGGTTTCTCTCGCTTTCTTTCCCTATCATAGCATGGAATTCTTCCAAAATCAATCCGTTTTTCACACTCTCGTATCTTTTCCGGTTTTATGGTAGAATATCTAGAAAAGGAAAAAGGATTCTGTGAGAAAAATTCTGAAAAGTCTTTATTTTTTCTGATCGCGGCGCAGTTTTTTCGAAAAAAGCACTTGACAAATACCCCTTAGGGGTATATTATATAGATACCCCGATAGGGTATACAAAAAAATAAGGAGAATGGAATGGCGGAAAAATGCTGCTGTGAAAAGAAAACCGAGCGTTCCCAGGAAGAGCGCAAAAAGCTCATTCACCGGTTGAACCGGATCGAGGGGCAGATCCGCGGGATTCGCGGTATGGTGGAAAAGGACGCGTACTGCAACGATATCCTGATCCAGTGCGCAGCGGTAAATGCGGCGATGAATTCTTTTAACAAAGATCTGATCGCACACCATATTGCGGGGTGCGTGGCGCGCGATCTGCGCGAGGGAAAAGACGAGGTCATTGAGGAGCTGGTCGCGACTTTGCAGAAATTGATGAAATAGAATTGGATATACTATGAGGAAAGGGGGGAGAAAAATGGAACAATACTTTGTGACGGGCATGACCTGTGCGGCGTGCAGCGCACGCGTGGAAAAAGCGGTTTCGCAGGTACCGGGCGTTACGGCGTGCTCCGTGAGTTTATTGACCAATTCCATGGGCGTAGAGGGCACGGCCGCACCGCGGGAGATCATCGCCGCGGTGGAAAAGGCCGGCTACGGCGCTTCCCGGAAAGGCGGCCGGGAAAAGGCCGCGCTTTCCGATTCGGAGGACGCGCTGCAGGATAAAGAAACGCCCGTTTTGAAAAAAAGACTTTTTGCTTCCGTGGGCTTTTGGCTGGTGCTGATGTACTTTTCCATGGGGCATATGCTGTGGAACTGGCCGCTGCCGCCGTTTTTGAACGGGAACCACGTGGCAATGGGACTTTTGCAGCTCCTTCTGACCGTGGCGGTCATGGTGATCAATCAGAAATTCTTTATCAATGGTTTCCGCTCGCTCTGGCACCGTGCGCCCAATATGGATGCCCTGGTGGCTCTGGGCGCGACGGCGGCGTTTCTGTATAGTACCTTTGCGCTGTTCGCCATGACGTCAGCGCAGGTTCGGGGAGACGCGGACGCTGTGATGTTCTATAGGGACGAGTTTTATTTTGAATCGGCGGCGACGATCCTGACGCTGATCACAGTGGGCAAAACGCTGGAAGCTCGCTCCAAAGGCAAAACCACAAATGCGCTCAAAAGTCTGATGAAGCTGGCGCCGAAAACGGCAACGCTCCTGCGGGACGGGCAGGAGGTAGAAGTGCCGGTGGAAGAAGTAAAAAAAGGCGACGTTTTCGTAGTACGGCCGGGAGAAAATATCCCGGTGGACGGCGTGGTGCTGGAGGGAAACAGCGCCGTAAATGAATCCGCGCTGACGGGCGAGAGCATTCCCGTGGACAAGGCGGCGGGTAGCGCCGTTTCCGCCGGTACCCTGAACAAATCCGGCTTTTTGCGCTGCGAGGCCGCGCGCGTCGGGGAAGATACCACGCTTTCGCAGATCATTCAAATGGTCAGCGACGCCGCTGCAACCAAGGCGCCGATCGCCAAGGTGGCGGACCGGGTTTCGGGCGTTTTTGTGCCGGTGGTGATCGGGCTCGCCGCGGTAACCTTAGCGGTGTGGCTGTTGGTGGGCGAGACGCTTGGCTTCGCGTTGGCGCGCAGTATTTCGGTATTGGTCATCAGCTGCCCCTGCGCACTGGGACTGGCGACGCCGGTGGCGATTATGGTCGGGAACGGTATGGGCGCGAAAAACGGGATTTTGTTTAAAACGGCCGTTTCGCTGGAGGAGGCCGGAAAGGCCGATATTGTCGCACTGGATAAAACCGGGACGATCACGGCCGGGGAACCGAAGGTGACCGATCTTTTGCCGGCAGAGGGCTTTTCCGCCGAAGAGCTTTTAAAGCTTGCCGGGGCGCTGGAGCAGAAAAGCGAGCACCCGCTGGCGCGCGCGGTGATGCAGAAATTGCAGGAAGAAGGGCAAACGGCTGAGGAGGTTACCGAGTTTCAGGCGCTGCCGGGCAATGGACTTGCGGCAGTGTGGCAGGGCAAGACGCTGTGCGGCGGCAATTTCAATTTCATTCAGACGAAGGTTGACGTGCCGGCGGCAATGCGCGAAAAAGCCGCCACTTTGGCGCAAGGCGGCAAAACGCCTCTCTTCTTTGCCTGTGAGGACGCGCTTTGCGGCGTCATTGCCGTGGCGGACGTGATCAAAAAAGACAGTCCGCAGGCGATCCGCGAGCTGCGTGACATGGGCGTCCGTGTGGTGATGTTGACGGGCGATAACGAAAAAACCGCCCGGGCGATCGGCAGGGAAGCGCAGGTGGACGAGGTGATCGCCGGCGTGCTGCCGGACGGCAAGGAAAAGGTGATCCGTACCCTCAAAGAGCAGGGAAAAGTCATAATGGTGGGCGACGGTATCAACGATGCGCCGGCGCTGACTCAAGCGGACGTCGGTCTGGCGATCGGTGCGGGAACGGACGTTGCCATTGACGCGGCGGATGTGGTGCTGATGAAAAACAGCCTTTTGGACGTGCCGGCGGCAATCCGCCTGAGCCGTGCGACCTTAAAGAATATTCACGAAAATCTGTTTTGGGCATTTATTTATAATATCATGGGAATTCCGCTGGCGGCGGGCGTTTGGATTCCGCTTTTCCACTGGCAGCTCAATCCCATGTTCGCAGCGGCGGCCATGAGCTTATCCAGCTTTTTTGTGGTGACCAATGCGCTGCGTTTGAATCTGTTTCGTATTCACGATCCTAAAAGGGATCGGAGAATCCATAAAAAATCTACGGAAGAAAAAGGAGAGAAAAAACAAATGGAAAAGGTCATGAAAATTGAGGGTATGATGTGCGGCCACTGCGAAGCGAGCGTCAAAAAAGCGCTGGAAGCGCTGCCGACCGTAGAAAGCGCCGTGGTCAGCCACGAAAAGGGCACCGCCGTGGTGACGCTGAAAGCCGAAACGGCCAATGAAGTCCTGAAAAAAGCCGTGGAGGACCAGGACTACAAGGTCACGGACATTCAGTAAAATTCGGGGCTTGGCCCCGAAACCCCATTCAAGGGACTTTTTGAAAAGTCCCTTGAAAACCTTCAAAACTTTCGGGAATCAGAAAGATCGTTTTTGCGTTTCAAAAATTTTAGGAGTTTGAACCCTTTTGAAAAAGGGTTCATGAAATAAAAAGGCGGAAGAGAAAAAAACGTCTTTCGCCTTTTTTTGCGTTTTTTGAGCTGCAAGACTTGACAACTACGTAAAAGTATGCTAAGGTAGCAGCAGATAGAGGTGCGCTTTACCAAGAGTAGCTTGCAGGTTTTGGCTGTGCCAGCAGCTTTGCAGGTAAAAGGGGTCGGGCGCCGAAGTGGATTTGTGGCAGGATCCGCTGGCAGCAGGAAATAAGAGTTCTGCTGCTGTCGCAGAAGATGCGGAGCGCTATCCAAAATTGAAAGAAGCATAAACTTTTGATTCGTTTTGGACGAGCGGCTGCATTTTCGGCCACTCATTTTTTTATTTTCAGGAGGGAAAACTATGAAACAACCGATTTTCCGGGGCGCGGCAACCGCGATCATCACCCCCATGAACCAGAACGCCGTGGATTATGAGGCCTTCGCACGCCTCATCGATTGGCAGATTGCCGAGGGCATTTCCGCGATTGTCGTAGCGGGCACGACCGGCGAGAGCAGCACCCTTACGGACGAAGAACACCGCGAGGTGATCTCGTTTGCCGTTAAAAAAGTCGCCGGGCGCGTGCCGGTGATCGCCGGAACCGGCTCCAACGACACCGAATACGCCAAGGAGCTTTCCGTTTTCGCCTGTGAAGCAGGTGCGGATGCGCTTCTGATGGTTACGCCCTATTATAACAAAGCCACGCAGAACGGGCTGATCGCTTCGTTTACCGCCGTGGCGGACGTGGTGAACCGTCCGATCATATTGTACAACGTGCCTTCCCGCACCGGCTGCAATCTTCAGCCGAAAACCTGCCGGGCGCTTTCCGAGCACCCGAACATCGCCGCGATTAAGGAAGCCAGCGGCGACATTGCCCAGATAGCGGAAACGGCACATCTTTGCGGCGACAATTTGACCATTTATTCTGGCAACGACGACCAGGTCGTACCGTTGCTTGCGCTGGGCGGTCAGGGGGTGATCAGCGTGCTTTCCAATGTACTGCCCGCCAAAACGGAAGCCATCTGCCGCAAGTTTTTTGAGGGCGACGTACAGGGCAGCGCCAAGCTGCAGCTCGAACTGCTGCCGCTGATCCACGCTCTCTTTTCCGAGGTCAACCCGATTCCCGTGAAAAGCGCGATGGCGCATATGGGGTACGCCGAAAACCGCCTGCGTTTGCCGCTGACGCCCATGGAAAAAGAGCACGAACAGGCGTTGCTTCGTGAGATGCGCGCGCAGGGAATTCGCGTTTAAGCGATCCCGGAAAGAAGGACATTCATGTTAAAAACCGTGAAATTCGGCGGGTCGAGCCTGGCGGACGCCAATCAGTTTCGCAAAGTCGCCGCCATTGTAAAAGAGGATCTCACCCGCCGGTATGTGGTGGTATCCGCACCGGGCAAACGAAATTCCGGCGACGATAAAATTACCGATCTTTTGCTGCGCTGCCAGCGCTTTGCCGCGGCAGGGAGCGATTACCGCGAAGCGCTAAGCACAATCCGCGAACGATATTTTTCCATTGCAAAGGAGCTTTCCCTGAAGGCTGATCTGGAAAAAGAGTTTTCCGTGATCGAGGAAGCCCTTAAAAAAGGCGCCACGCTGGACTACGTTGCCAGCCGCGGAGAATATCTCAACGCGATTTTGCTGGCCGAGTTTTTGGGCTTCGCCTTTGTGGACGCGGCGGATGCGATTTTGTTTGATGAAAACGGCGCTTTGCTGGAGGAAGAAACCAACCGGCGCCTGGCGGCGGTACTGCGCAAAAACCCGCGCGCGGTGATCCCCGGCTTTTACGGCGCGAACGCCAAAGGCCAGGTCGTGACCTTTTCCCGCGGCGGCAGCGATATTACGGGTTCTTTGGTATCGCGCGCCTGCCAGGCGGATCTCTATGAAAACTGGACAGACGTTTCCGGGCTTTTAATGGCGGATCCCCGCGTGGTGGAAAACCCGCGCGCGATCGCTTCCGTGACCTATCAAGAGCTGCGAGAGCTTTCGTATATGGGCGCTTCCGTTTTGCATGAGGACGCCATTTTCCCGGTGCGTGCGGCAAAGATTCCGATCAATATCCGCAACACCAACGCTCCCGGCGACGCCGGCACCATGATTTTGCCGGCGGCGAATTCCGTCCCCGGGCATATTACCGGGCTGGCGGGGAAAAAGGGCTTTTCCGCGATTTATATTGAAAAAGACCGCATGAACAATGAAGTCGGCTTTGTGCGCAAGGTTTTGCAGACGCTGGAAAACCACGGCGTTTGCGTGGAGCACGTGCCCAGCGGGATCGATACGATCTCCGTGGTCGTTTCGACCGCCGAACTGAAGGACGAAGTCGATCAGATTTTTGTGGAGCTGCAGGAAACCGTGCAGCCCGACCGGATCGCGCTGTTTGACCGGCTGGCGATTATCGCCGTGGTGGGGCGCGGTATGATCCGTTCGCAGGGAACCGCCTCCAAGGTATTCGGCGCTTTGGCAAAGGAAAATATCAATATCCGCATGATCGATCAGGGTTCAAGCGAAATCAATATCATTGTGGGCATTGAAGAAAAGGATTATGAACGGGCGATGCGCGCGATTTACGCGGCGTTCGTAGCGGAGGAATAAAAAAAGGAAGTATGATTTGCAAAAATCTTGCCGTGCAGGGGGACGATCTTTTCTTTGCCGGCAGAAAAACAAAGGATCTGGTAAAAAAATACGGCTCGCCGCTCTACGTGCTGGACGAAGAGCGCCTGCGTGAGAATATGCGCCTCTACGCGCGCAGCATGAAGCAGGCGTTTGGGAAAGAGGCAAAGCCGCTTTACGCCGGCAAAGCCAACTGCATCACGGCGATCCACCGCCTTGCCAAAGAGGAAAAAATCGGAATCGACGTGGTTTCCTCCGGGGAAATCGCCACGGCGCTGAAGGCCGGGTTCCCGCTGAAAAACGCGTATTTTCACAGCAATAATAAAACGGACGAGGACATTGCCTTCGCCATGCAGCACCGCATCGGCTATTTTGTGGTCGATAATGCCGAGGAAGTGGAAGCGATCGAAAAGGAAGCCGCTTCCCTCGGCATCCGGCAGAAAATTCTGCTGCGGCTGACGCCAGGCATTGACCCGCATACCTATGAGGCGGTAAGCACCGGTAAGGTCGATTCCAAATTCGGCAGCGCCATTGAAACCGGTCAGGCGGAGGAGATCACCCGGCTGGCACTTTCCAAAGAGCATGTTGAGCTTTGCGGTTTCCACTGCCACGTGGGTTCGCAGGTGTTTGATTCCGATATTTTTGTCCGTGCGGCGGATAGTATGTTGTCCTTTCTTGCCGAAATGCGGCAAAAGACCGGCTTTCTTGCGGGGGAACTGGATCTCGGCGGCGGGTACGGCGTGCGCTATTGCGAGTCGGACCCGGTGATCGATATTGAAAAAAATATCCTGCAGGTCGGCGAGTTCGTGCACGAAAAATGCCGGGAGCTTGGGATTCCCGTGCCGGCGATCCGCATGGAGCCGGGCAGAAGCATTGTCGCCGACGCCGGCCTGACGCTCTATACCGTGGGCACGGTAAAGAGAATCCGCGGCTATAAAAACTACGTATCGGTCGACGGCGGTATGACGGATAACCCCCGTTATGCGCTGTACGGTTCGCCCTATACGGTCTATATCGCCAACAAAATGCAGGAAGAAACGACTATGACCGCCGACGTGGTGGGGCGCTGCTGCGAAAGCGGCGATATCATTCAGCCCGGCGTGGCGGTGCCGGAATCGGTTCAGCGCGGCGATATTGTGGCGGTGCTGACGACCGGGGCGTATAATTATTCCATGGCGTCTAATTACAACCGCGTTCCCCGTCCGGCGGTCGTGATGCTGGGCAAGGATGAGGAAAAAATCGTCGTGCGGCGGGAGACGCTGGAAGACCTGCTGCGTGGCGACTTGTAAAGAAAAGGCGGGGGAACGCAAGATGCGCTTTTCCAATCTTCACACCCATTCCACGTTTTCAGACGGGGATTTTTCCCCGGAAAAAATGCTGCAGCGGGCGATTGCCGAAAATTTTGTTTCCTACGGGCTTTCCGACCACAGCGATACCCCGTGCGACCAAAGCTATTGTATGAAAAAGGCGCAGTATGCCGAATACCTTGCCGTTTGTCGGGAATTGAAGGAAAAATACGCCGACAGGATCGAATTCTACTGCGGCCTGGAAAAGGACTTCTTTTCTGAGATCGATTATGAAAATTTCGATTATACCATCGGTTCCGTGCACTATGTGAAGTGCGGGAACGATTTTTACGCAGTCGACGACCGGCAGAGTCAGGCGGATTTTATTGCCAAAGAAGGCCGGGGAGATCCCCTGGAATTGGCGAAGCGCTATTATGCAAACGTGGCCGAACACGCCCTGAAAGGAAAGTTCAATATTCAGGGGCATTTCGATGTGATTGCCAAATACGGCGCTTTTGACGATGAAAATGAGGCCTACCGCAAAGTCGCACTGGAAGCGCTGGACGTCGTTTTAGAAAACGGGAAGCTGATCGAAATGAACACCGGCGCTATTTTTCGCGGCAACCGCACGCATCCGTATCCCCACGAATTTTTCATGCGCCGGATCCGGGAAAAAGGCGGACGCATGGTGATCAATACCGACGCTCACCATGTAGATGCGGTGAACTTTTTCTATCCCCAGGCGCTGGCGCTTTGTAAGCAGTACGGCTTTTCCTCGGTCTGGCAGCTTCGTGGCGGCGCCTTTCGGGAAATACCGATTGAATAAAGAAAATCCCGTTGAGCAAGACACGGGATTTTTCTTTCGTTGTCGGTCATGGGAAGGGATGAATCCTTTGGAGAAGGGCCGGTGAATTTTTTGGAGGGCTTGCTGATACGTCAGGCGTCGGCCAGCTGCCGCACGGACGAGATCGTTTGGAAAAAGCCTTAAAAAATCCATCAAAAAATCCGTTGCTTTTTTTGATATTCTCTGTTATGATGAAAATAGGCCGGCGAAGCGGCAGTGCCGAACCTCGCCGGTCCGTCGGATGAAGAATGCGGTTTTTTCGCAAAAAGGAGTACGGAAAAAGCATGGAGAACAACAAATATCTGGTAGAAATGAGCGAGATTTTTTATCACGATACCATCGCGCTTTTCAATCGCCTGGTTCGGCAGGAAAAATCGGATACCGCGGTATCAGCCGCCGCTGTTTATGACCGGTTGAATATTGTGGTACAGGTGCAGAACATTTACTATCATAAAAAATTCAAAAGCGTCAAGGAATTTTTGCTGCAGCTCGGGTATACGGAAGAAGAAATTCAGGCGTTTAAGGCCATGCGCCAGAAAGAAAATGATGCCATCTGAACAGTTCCAAACCAAAGCCGACGTTGCCAAAGCGGTGCGGGAATGGGGAATTCTGCCGTTTTTTTCGAATTCGATCCCCGGTTTTTCCATAGAGGAGCGGGCGGATCCGGCGATTTGGTTTACCAATACGCCCGGCCCTTGGGAATGGAAAGGGGAGCTTATCCGGGAAAACAGGTTTGCCTACGGCAAATTTTTTGAAAAAAAGGCTGCGTTTCTTTCCCCGGCGTGGTTCTGTGATCTTGCCAATTTCCGCCGCGACGGCTACGATTTCGACGCGCTTTACGACGACGGCAAGGCGTATTTCGGCGATAAAGAACTTTTCGATCGGATCGATGCGCACGCGCCCATTCTTTCCAAAGAACTGAAGAAAATCGGAAATTACGGGAAACACGGGAAAAAGGGCTTTGATACGCGGATTACGCGTCTGCAGTCGCAGGGGTATGTGCTGGTGAGCGATTTTATTTATGCCACCGATCGCCGCGGCCGCGAATACGGCTGGGGGATTGCGCAGTATTCCACGCCGGAAAAATTTTTCGGCGTCGATTTCTGCAACGCCGTTTACCAAAAAAGCCCCGAGGAGTCTTACGAGCGACTTTTTTGCCACTTAAAAAAACTCTTTCCGCAGGTGCCGGAAAGCACGATCCGAAAATTTCTGCGCTGAATACGGTTTTTGCGAGGCGTTGCCTCTCACCTTAAGAAACGGTGCCAGGGCAGGGCGTCGGAAAACACGAAGCGCTTTTCCAGAAAGCGGGAAAAGAAGCCGATGAGAGCGCCGTTTCCCAGTGCGCAGAGAACGGTTCCCCATTTCACACCCTCGAAATGCCCGAACCCGAAAAAGAGAAACGACAGACAAACGGAAAGCACCGCGCTACTGCAGTCATAAACCGTTTTGCATACCGGCAGTGAAAGTTGAAACTTCGCCGCCACTTCCTGCACAAAAACCTCGTATACTTCCGCGGGAATATAGGTGTGGAACAGAAACGAAATACTGAAGGAGCACAGAACCACCCCGGCAACGTAAAGAAGCAGCCGCGCCGCAAAGCTTTCCGCCGGGAACAGAGACACGACAAAGATCCACCCGTCCAGAACAAACCCGTACAAAACCGCGGTGAGAAACGAAAACAAAAACGAAACGCGAAATTTGCGGATCACGACGATCATGACAAGGAGCAGCACCGCCTGTACCGTGTATTCCGCCATGCCGAACGAGAAAAAGGGCAGAAATTGCGAAACCTTTAAATGGATCAAATACGCGGGCGCGATCACCATGGAAAGTCCGAAATCGGCTTGATTCATCAGGGCGGCGCTGAACGCCAAAAGAACCAGTCCGATCGGGTAGGCCAATTCCGCGTAAAACACTTTTTTCTTCATACAGGGCTCCTTTTGCCGGAAAAGTTTTATAAGAAATGCTTTTGGCGCTCAAATGCACCAAAAGCATTTTTATCAGTATAGCAAATTTTTGTTTTTTTGCAAGTCTTTTCGGCAAAATTCGACGGAAAACCGCTTTTATTCGGTAAGCACGCGGCGGTAAAGCGCGATGAGCTCTGTTCCTACCGCCCGGATATCCCGCTCGCACGCGATTTTATAGGCGGCCTCGGTCAGATCCGGCAGAGTCCCTTCCAAAATCCCACGCGCTTTTTCTTCGAATTCTGCAAGCGTTTTGGCTTTGTAAACGGTAACGCCGTCCTCCAGCCAGCCATCGAAAACCGGAATATCGCGGATCAGCGCTTTTTGTCTGCAGGCGCACGCTTCTAAAATCGGGATCCCTTCGGTTTCCTCCAGTGTGGGGAACAGGAATAAATCGGCGCCGTTCAGCGCAGCCTTGATTTCATCCGGTTCCACAAAGCCGGGAAAGTGGAGATTCGGAAGGCGCGTCTGCACCGCTTTGCGGATTTTGCGCGGGATCAGACAAAAGTCAGTATGCCCAAACCAGATAAACTTTACGTCCGGCATTCTCTTTGCCAATTCTACAAAATCCAAAATGCCTTTTCGCTCCAAGTACAGTCCGATCGAAACGATTACCTTATCCTCTTCGGAAAAGCCGTATTTTTGGCGAAAACGCTTTCCCGCCGCTTCCTCCCGGCAGAAAAATTCGGTATCCACGCCGTTGGAAAGCGCGACAACGTTTTGCAGGCCGTACCCTTCCAGCAGGGATTTGGAATACGGCGTGGGTGTGAGGATGCAGTTTCCCAGGGTATAGCAGCGGCAGATCCATTTTTTAAAAAGCGAAGACGCCGCGTTGGAAAAACGAAAGGAATTGCGGAAGTCCTCTTCGGTGGAATGGGCGTGATAGATCACTTTTTTCCCGTTTTTGCGCGCTTTTTTGGCAATCCGGTAGGATTTTGGCCCGTAGTAATTGATATGGGCGAGGTCGAATTCATCCTGCGGGTTTTTGGTATAGGGAATCTGATATTCGTTTAAAATCTGCGCTTGTCTCCGGATGGCTCTCCCCAAACCGGATTTCGCCAAAGATTTTTCATATTCGGTATAGAGCAGTATTTTCATACAGTCTCCTGCGAGTTCTGCTTCTTATTTTTTCGGTTGAATTCTTCCAGAATCTCTTCATAGCAGTGAAAGGCGGCGGTAACGGAATCTTCCCAGGAGTAATACAGCTTTTCCTCCGCTGCCGCCCCGATTTTTTTCAAAAAGCCGGGGATGGACGCCGCTGTGCGGATTGTTTGGGCAAAGTCCTCGGCCTTTTCGCGGCACAAAAGCCCGGAAACGCCGTCCTCCACCCCCTCGGCGGCGCAGCTTTTTTCCACAAGCGCACAGGCACATCCGCAGGCAGCGGCTTCCTTGACCACAAGCCCGGAGGTATCGTAGGTAGAGGGAAAAAGAAAAAGATCGGCCCGGCTGAAAAAGGCGCGCACCTTTTCCCGGTCGTAGACGGCGCCGGTAAAAATAACGTGGTCTTTCAAACCGATTTGCCGGGCGTACTGCTCGATCGCCGGGCGATCCGGCCCGTCCCCGACAAAAAACATGCGAAAACGGATTGCTGTGCTTTTCAGAATCGCCAGCGCGTCCAGAATGATTTTAAGGTTTTTATACCACATCATTCTGCCGCAGTACAGGAAAACCAGCGGCTCTTTTTCGGTTTGATACATACGGTCAATTTCGCAGATCGCTTCTTTTGCGGCTTTCCCGCGGGGAAAATCGGTTCCGTTCGGCATGATCCGCACGTCTCCCTGATAGCCGATCAGGCGCAGACTGGAAATGGTTCCCTGCGATACCGCCCACACTTCATCGGCGTTTTGGATATTGTTCAGCACAAACCGCCGGGCGATCGCATTGAAGCCTTTGTTTTCGACAAAGCGGTCGATATCAATATCGAATTTCGTGTGATAGGTAAAGACCGTGGGTACTTTTTTTCGGTGCAGAAGCGCCACCTCATGCGCAAACACGCTGGAAGCAAACGGACTGTGCACGTGCATCAGATCCAGCTTCATTTTGTGCACCTCGCGGATTGCCAGCGGAGAAAACGGGTTTCCGATCCGGTAGGGTAATTCGCCCGCGAATTTTACCGAATGGTAGCGAAAAACCGGAAACGGATAGTCGTCGACCACGTTGGGATATTTCGGTGTGACGACTACGGCTTCCCCGAATTTTTGTTGAATGATGCCGGCGTAATTGACCACCGTGTTGGCCACGCCGTCGATCGTTGGCGGGAAAGAATCATTAAAAAGACCGATTCTCAAAAGAAAGCGCCTCTTTTTATTTGTTTGGAATCCGATTCGCGCGCACGGCAAAAGCCGCGCCTACGACAATGGTGAAATAAAAAGTGATCACACGCCACAGGATGACCGCCAGGCCGACCTGCCCGTCCTGAATAAAAAACTGCCGGAAAAAGAAGTAGAAAAAGCCTTCGGCCCCCGCGCTTGCGCCGGGAAGGGGCACAAAGGAGCTTGTCATCATGACAAAGGCCTGGGCGGCAAGGATGGTCAGAAAATCGATTTCAGAAAGCCCAAAGGCACGGTAGATCATATAGGGCACCGCCATATAGGCAATAAGCTGCAAAATGCTGCATCCAGACGCGCGAAAAAGCGCGGAAGGATTGCGGATCAGGCTACGGAAGCCTTTTCTGCATTTTTCCAGCTCTTCGTCCATATAGCGGATTTTGGCTTCAGGATTTTTCAGAAAACGAAGCTTTGTTAAGAGTAAAATGACCGCAAGGCAGAACCGGCGCGCCGCTTGCGGAAAAACGGCAAAGGAGAGCACCGCCAGCAAAACAAGGAGCGTAATGAGATAGCCGATCCAGATCACGACCGTGAAATTCGGAAGAATTTCCCGGAAATACGGAAGCCGTACCATGAGGAGCACGGTTGTAACCACCGTCAGACACGTTTGGGTAACGAGAAATTTGGAAAGCAGCGTATTGATCGCACTGCCCAATTCCATGCCCTGCTTTTTCAGGCAATACGCCTGGAAGGGCTGCCCGCCGGAGGCAAAGGGGGTGATCGAATTGAAATACTGCCCGCCCATGGAAACACAAAGGGAGCCTCGAAAGCTCTGTTCGGGAAAGGCGGGCTTTGTCATGACGTGCAGGATCGCTGTTTCCAGGAGCCAGTACAGCAGCATACAACCGACCGCCGCGCCCACCCAGAAAAGATTCAGGGAACGGAAGTGACTTGCCAGGGTTTCCACCCCCGTGGAAAAGAAAACGAAAGCGGTAATGATGACCCCGCCGACCAGGCAGATCAAAATATTGAAAAGATTCTTTTTGGATTTCAATCTGTCTGCCTCCCTGTGATGAATCTGTCCTCAATGGATTGTCTACCTAAAGTATACCATAGAAAAAGAGTACTTGTCTATGAAATAATTCTTAAAATTAACGAAAGATTGAAAATATTTCGAAAAGGAAACCGCCGTGCTTTTGCACGGCGGCAGGGAATGATAAAACAGTTCGGAAGCTTTTTATTAAAACTTGGCGCACGGAAGTTTTCCCGACGCCGCCTCCCCCTCACCTTAAGAAAGCTTTAGGACTTCGTTCATGCTGCCCATGCGGTAGCCCGCAAGATCCAGCGAAACATAGGAAAAGCCGATTTCTTTAAATTTTTGCACAATTTTTGTGCGGATTTCGTTTTTCATCAGCTTTGGGAAATCCTCCGGCAGAATTTCGATCCTTGCCATTTTATCGTGAATGCGCACGCGCAGTTGTCGAAAGCCGAGCTGGTGCAGAAATTCTTCGCCCTGATCCACCATAGCAAGTTTTTCCTCGGTGATCCGTTCTCCGTAGACAAAGCGGGAAGCCAGACAGGCGAAGCTGGGTTTATCCCAGGTGGGGAGCGAAAGGCGCTTGGACAGCGTACGGATTTCTTCTTTGGTAAGGCCGGCCTTGCGCAGCGGACTTTGGATGCCGAGCTCTGCCACGGCTTGCAGCCCGGGGCGATAATCACCGTTGTCGTCGATATTCGAACCCTCGCAAACAAATTGCAGACCGTTTTCTTCGGCAATGGCCAGAATTTTGGTAAAAAGCTCACGCTTGCAGAAGTAGCAGCGGTTTTTGGGGTTCTGTACGTATTCCTCCAGGCTCATTTCATCGGAATTCAGCACAATCTGGCGGATGCCCTCTTGTCGGCAAAAAGCTTCGGCTTCTTCGAATTCCCGTGCCGGGAAGGAAGCGGAGCGCGCCGTGACGGCCACCGCGTGATTCCCCAGCGTATCGTGCGCGACCTTTAGTAAAAAGGTGGAGTCCACTCCGGAGGAAAAAGCGACGGCAACGCTTTTCATTTCCCGCAGGTTTTGCTGCAGCGCTTGGTATTTTTCTTCGAGTGTCATGAATTTTCTCCTCAGTTCAGCGTTTCCGGCTCGATTTTTGAAATTTTTGACAGGGGGGTTCTCCTTTCCATCGGGCTTTCGCTTTTTTCCAGAATGGAACGAATGAATTCTTTGGAGCGGGCCGTTTTGGGACGCTCAAAAAATTCCCGGGAGGAACCGGTTTCCACGATCACGCCGTCCTCCATAAAGACCACTTTATTGGAAACGGTGCGCGCAAAATCCATTTCGTGAGTGACGACCAGCATGGTCATGCCCTCTTGCGCTAACTGCCGCATGACGCCCAGCACCTCGCCGATCAGCTCGGGATCGAGCGCGGAGGTGGGTTCGTCAAAATAAATGATCTCCGGGTCGGAGGCCAGCCCGCGCGCAATGGCCACGCGCTGCTGTTGGCCGCCGGAAAGCTGATTCGGATAGCTGTCCAGCCGGTCGCCCATACCCACGCGCTCCAGAGCACGGACGGCAATTTCCCGCGCTTCGGCCTTTTTCATTTTGCCGCCGCTTGTCAGCCCGAGGGTGACGTTCTGCAAAACGGTTTTGTTTAAAAACAGGTTATAATTCTGAAAAACAAAGGCGGTTTTTTGCCGTACGCGGGCGACGTCGCGGCGCTTTGCGGCGTGCAGATCAAAATGCTCGCCGTCGAAAATAAGAGTGCCGCTGTCGGCGATTTCCAGAAAGTTCAAACAGCGCAGAAACGTGGTCTTGCCGGATCCGCTGGGGCCGAGAATGGCGACGACGTCGCCCTTTTCCACCTGGAGATCGATCCCCTTGAGAATCTCTTTTTTACCAAAGGCCTTTCTGATTCCGTTGATTTCCAGCATCATGACTTGACCCCTCCGTAGCGATTCAGTCTTTTCTCAATCAGGTGCTGCAGCACCGTCAGCACCGAGCAGAACGCCAGGTAGATCAGCGCGCACTCCGTATAGAGGGCAAGGGGCTGATAGACCCTGGCATTGATGACCTGCGCCTGACGGAACATTTCCGTTACGGTAATGGTCGCGGCGAGCGAGGTGCCTTTGACCATGGAGATCAAAGAATTCGACAGCGCCGGAAACGCCGTGCGGAACGCCTGCGGCAGCACAATGTGCCACATGATTTTGATATACGACATCCGCACGCAAAGGCCGGCCTCCAACTGCCCTTTCGGCACGGCCTCCAATGCGCCTCGCAGGCTTTCCGCCATGTACGCGCCCTCGTTGAAGCCGAATACCAGAACAGCGGTCGGGTAGGCGGGGAGCAGGATGCCGATCTTCGGCAGACCGTAGAAAACCAAAAACAACTGCACCAAGAGCGGGGTGCCGCGAACGACCCAGATATAAACACGGCAAAGCTGCTTCAGTACGGGGACGTTGGCGTATTGGATCAGCGCCACAAGGACAGATAATATCAGAGCGAAGGAAAACGACAAAAGCGTCAGCGGAATGGTGACCTTCAGACCGTATTCCAGCATTTTCGGCAGGGCTTCGATCAGGATACTCCAGATTTTTTCAGACATTTTGCTCTCCTTAAAGGCAGGTTTCTTCCATGAGCTTTAACAGCACGCGGATCCCCTGTAAATAGGCGCGAATGGAAATGCGCTCGTTTGTGCCGTGAATCCCCTCGGCGGAAAGATCTTTCTCCTCCAGAAAGGGACCGAAGCGCAGACAGCAGCGGCAAATGGACTCGTAATTCCGGGCGTCGGTGGCGCCGCGGTTCTGCGCAGGAACAAAGGTGAGCGGGGCAAAATAGTGCTCCAGTACCCTTTTTAAGTGCCAAAAGCCGTAGGAATCGATTTCAGAGGGACGGGATGGGGGAATCTTCTGCACAAATTCCAGTTTGACCTCAGGATCGATCAGCGGCCGGTAGTGCTGCAAAAGACTTTCGGGGGTGTCCGGCGGCGCCAGACGGAAATTGATGACGGCCTCCATAGCCTGCGGCATGACGTTGCCCGCCGGGGCGCCGGGAGTGATCTGCGTGGGGGCAATGGTAGTCTGTACCTGGTGGTATAGCGATTCATGCTGCAAAAACCATTGTAAAATAGCGTCGGTATTTTTGTCAAGGTCTTGTACAAGGCTGGCCATCGGCTCGGTTTGAATCGCGGGGGCAAGGTAGCGCAGCGTGCGTTTGGCGCAGTCCGGCAGGTGCGGGAGCAGGGGATGCTCCAAAACCGTGGTAATGGCCTTGGCAAGAACGCCCAGGGAGGTGCCGCGGAAGGGATTGGAGCTGTGCCCGCCGCGGGACTTGACGGAAAGCTTTAAATCGGCGTAGCCCTTTTCGTAAATTCCGATCGGGCAAATATAAATCCCGGGCGCGCCGTAGTCCGAAGCCTCGATCACGTCGCCCGCGCCTTCGTCCAAAACGAACTCCAACTCCACTTTGCGGGAAGCAAGCAGCGCGCAGATCGCTTTCGCGCCGGTGCTGCAGGTTTCTTCGTCTTCCCCGAAGGCTAAGTACACCGCCCGGCGAAAAGGCCTTCCTTTTTGCAGATGATATTCGGCGGCTTCCAGAATGCCGATCAGCATTTGCTTGATATCCATCGCGCCGCGCCCCCAGATAAACCCCTCGGCAACGTCGCCGGAAAAGGGCGGGTGGAGCCAGTCTTTTTCCGTACCCGGGATCACGGGCACCACGTCCTGGTGCGCCATGAAAAGCGCGGGCTTTAAACTCCCATCCGTGCCGGGCAGGGTGATCAGAAGACTGTGGCCGATTTTTTCGTACTTTCCGTTTCGGAATACCAGCGGAAAGCTTTTTTCCAAAGAATCGTGCAGGGCGTCAAACCGGGTATAATCGATTTTCGCGGCGTCGACAAAGCTCACCGTTTCAAAGCGCAGCGCTTCGGCAAGGTGCTGCACGGCGCGGTCGCCGTCAAAATCGGAAAAATCGGTTTCATGGCAAAACAGATCGCTGTTTTTCATGGTTTTCTCTCCCCCAAGTACTGTGTCGGAATATACAAATTTCGGAACGGAATTTTTCCGTTCCGAAATTGAATTTTACAAAAGGGAATCAGTTTTTCTTCGTCAGATCCAGCCCGAAGTATTTGTTGCTGATTTCGGCCAGCTTGCCGTTCTGGCGCGCTTCTTCGAGAATGCGGTTGACTTCTTCGATCAGGCTGAGCGCGTCGTCGCTCTTCTGAACCGGGTAGCAAACCGGATCGCCGTCGGCGATGGCCACGACCTTGATATTGGCGTCGGGGTTTGCCTTCAGGTAATCCTCAATCGAAACCTGCGCGTTGATGGTCGCGTCCACGCGACCGGTGCTGACCAGCTCGATCGTATCGGTCAGGGTATCGACCGGCGTTACGGTCGCGCCGTAGGATTCCGCAATGGCAGCGTAGGTGCTGGAGGCGGTGTTGGCGGTGGCTTTGCCGGCTAGATCTTGAAAGGAAGTAATTTTGTTGTTGTCGGCTCGGACGACGAGCACATTGTGGGTGTAAACGTAGGGGGTAGAGAAGTGGAAAGACTGCGCGCGCTCTTCGGTATAGCCGACGCCGTTGCAGGCAATGTCAAACCGGCCGCCCTGTACGCCCGCCAGAATGGCGTCCCAGTTGGTTTCTTCGAACCTGGCTTTCACGCCCAGGCCTTCGGCGATCAGTTTGCCGATCTCAATGTCCAGACCGACCAGCTCGCCGTTTTCATCGTGGTAGGTCCAGGGAGACCAGCTGCCCTCGGTACCGATGACGATTTCTCCTTTTTCCCGAATGCGGGCAAGCAGATCCTTTTCGCCGGCTCCGGCGGTTTGGGAGGAATCGCCCGTTTTCGATCCCTCGCTTGCGCAGGCAGCCAAAGCAAAGACCAGCGAAAGGCTGAGAACCAGGGCCAATACCTTGAATAAAAGATTCTTTTTCATTTCGTCTTTCTCCTTATTCTGAATTTCGTACGTGATTTTGCGTGGGAAACCGATTGGGAAAGCACGAGGTACACGCGTTTTCCGGCTTCCAATTTTTTACGCCATCCCTATCCTATCACATAAAACCTACTTTGACAATAGGCAAAAGAGGCTTTTTGAAAAATTTTTTTAAACAGAAAAAGAAAATGCCGGAATCCGCCCCGGATTCCGGCATTTTCTGCGTTTGCGGATTATTCGTTCTTTAAGGCTTCTTCCGCTTCTTTTTGGATTTCGTCGTCGTAAGAGAGGATCGGTTTTTCGTTTTTTCCTTTCAGACGGCGGCTGACGTAGTTTTTCGTGATGCGCGCCACCAGCGGCGACAGTGTGACCACACCAATCAGGTTGGGGATCATCATCAGCCCGTTGAAGGTATCCGAAATATCCCACGCCAATGAGGAGGTCATGATCGCGCCGAACATAATGGTGCAGATGTGCACGATTTTAAAGACGAAAACGCTCTTGGAGCCGAAAAGATATTCCCAGGCCTTCGCGCCGTAGTGGCTCCAGCCCAGTATGGTGGTAAAGGCAAACAGGAACATGGCGACGGCGATAAATTTTTCACCCAAATTGCCCCAGGAGAAGAACTGGTTAAAAGCGCCGCCGACGAGAGTCGCATCGGTATAGCCCTCCAGGAGCGCGCCGGTTTCGGTGTTATACGCGCCGGAGGTAAGAACCACAAGGGCGGTCATGGTGCAGACGACCATCGTATCGGCAAAAACCTCGAAGATACCCCACATTCCCTGCTTTACCGGTTCTCTGACGCTGGAATTGGAATGAACCATAACGGAAGAACCAAGACCGGCTTCGTTAGAAAAGACGCCGCGCTTGAAGCCCTGGGTCATAACCTTGGAAACGACGGTGCCGACGCCGCCGCCCACCACCGCCGCGGGAGCGAAAGCATTGACAAAGATCGCTTTCAAAGAGGGGAGGATGGCGTCATAATTCACGGCGATAATAACAAGAGAACCCGCAACGAAAAGAACGACCATAAAGGGAACGATCTTTTCGGCCACGTTTGCAATTCTTTTCAGTCCGCCCAGGGTGATCAGCCCGGTAAGCAGCATGATCACGGCGCCCAGGATCACGTTGTAAAGGCTGATTCCGCCGAAAACCTCCACCGAGGAGAGGGATTCCACGTGAAAGGCGCTCGCCACGTTGGCAACGATTTTGTTGACCTGACCCATGGAACCGATCCCAAAAGCTGCCAGCATGGTAAAGATGGAAAAGAGAACGGCCAAAACCCTGGCAATGCCTTTGCAGCCCTTTTTCCGACCCAGACCGTCGGCAAGGTAGTACATGGCGCCGCCCGACCATTCGCCGCTTTGGTTGCGTCTGCGGAAATAGATCCCCAGTACGTTTTCGGAAAAGTTGGTCATCATCCCAAAGAACGCGGCCACCCACATCCAAAAGACCGCGCCGGCACCGCCGATGCAGATCGCGGCGGCTACACCGGCAATGTTCCCGGTACCTACCGTCGCCGCAAGAGCGGTGCACAGCGCCTGGAACGGGGAAATGGAACCCTTTTCCCGGGAATGGCCGATTACGTTTTTGTGAAACAGACTGCCAATGGTTTCTTTCCACCAGTGTCCGAGGCGGGAAACCTGAAAGCCCCGGGTGACCACGGTCATGAGAATGCCGGTGCCAATGAGCAGCACAAGGCCGACCATGCCCCAGACAAAGCCGTTGACGGAATTGTTGACGTTTTCGATTTGCTTTAGAAATTCTGCCATAAATCCTCCCTGAAAAAATAAAAATGGATTGCGCGCAAAAACGCAATCCACTCATAAAACACAAAGTGAAAAAACAAACTTTGTCCTTTTGCCTGAGAGATTAGCGCTTTTGCGCTTTGCACCTTCGGCACCCAACCAAATGGGTTTCTCCAAAGTTCTGTCAGCTTACAGTCTTCCTTCTCTGCGAAGACCTGAGAGTGTTACTCCTTCGGCGGCAAAACGCCCTTTCCTGCAAGCGTCATACAGAAAATCTTTTCACATTATACTCCCTTTTTCGACAATTTTCAAGCCCTTTTGCAAAATTCTTTTGGTTCCCGGAAAAAATTTTTTTGTTTCCCGGGCGCATGGGGATTGGAAAGAAATTCCGTTCCACATTTTTTTACAAACTTCTTGAATTTGAATTTGCGCCGCTGTATAATGAAGAAAAAAGGCAGCCTCCATTTGAATCGATAGGAGGATTGTTTATTATGAGGAGCCATTTTCGATTTAGCGCAGGATTTTTTGTCATGCTTATGATTGTGCCATTGGTTTTGTCATCCTGCAAAGAACCCTTCAACCGTCCGGCGACCGGAACCGCCGAAAATAGCTCCGCCGAGTCTTCTGCAGCCGAAACAAAGACCGCTGAAAACACGACGACGCCAGAGCCGGAGAATTCCACCGCGACAACGGAAAAACCGGAGGATCCTGCTGCGACAACGGAAAAGCAGGATTCCAAGCCCGACGGCAACGACGATTCCAAGACGGATGCGGACACGAACGCGCACGTGCACAATTTTGTCGGCGCGACCTGCACCCAGGCGGGTAAGTGTGAATGCGGCGCTGTGGGAACCGCCTTGGGGCACAATTTTACCGGAGGAAGCTGCACGGCTGCTACGACCTGCACGCGCTGCGGCGCTCAGGGCAAAGCGTTGGGGCATAATTATGCCGCCGCGACCTGCACGGCTCCCAGTACCTGCACCCGCTGCAAGGCCACTAACGGCAGTGCGCTCGGGCATAACTATTCGGGCGGAAAATGTACGAGATGCGGCGATACGAACGGCCCCCTGACGCCCGAAGAAGCCAAGCTTTTTAAAAACAAGCTCAGCGATGCCGAAAACGCCGAGGCGCTGAAGGCGGCGCGAGAAATTGTGAAAAAGATCGACGCTGCGCTCCCGAACGGAACGGTTGCCGAATGGGTCGCCATGGCGGCGCAGCTGGTATCGGATGAGTATTACAAAGGAAAGCATGTCGAGGGCGGAAACAACCATTACAGCGAAGCCTACGGCGTGTTTATTAAGCGGGAATCCTCCTGCGCCGGGTGCTGCCGAGCGTTGGGGCTGGTGCTTTCCTGCATGGGCTACCAGTGGACGCACGTCAATGAAAATCAATGGACGCATCAGTGGATCGAAATGACCATCGACGGGGAAAAATTCTGGGCGGACGGTCAGGTCGGATGGTCGGGATTCGGAAGCCACCCCCTGGCTTAACCCCATGAGAAAACGGTGCAAACGCACCGTTTTCTTTTTTGCGAATTTCGCCTTGGTATCGGGGGATCCCGGAATCTCCGACAGCTTCGAAATTCGCGGTCCATACGGAGCATTCGAACCTTTTTTTCTGCCCAAGGTAAGAGGCGCGCCCGGGCTTTGGAAAAATTGAAAAATTACTTGCAAAACGGCGCTGATTATGGTAAACATATAAAGAAAGGAAAGAATTTTCTTTTGTGAAAATCAAGTAAGTTTTTATTTCGAAAGGAATGATAGAAATGGGATATGTAAAGTATCCGGTAGCTCATCTTGACAAGTTTTGTATGGAGGCGTTTACCCGATTCGGCTTTTCGGAATCCGAAGCCAGAATCATTACCGACGTGCTGCTGCTTTCCGACCTTTACGGAATCGAAAGCCACGGTATGCAGCGCCTGGTCAGATATCACAAAGGCATTGAAAAGGGAACGATCAAAATCGACGCCAAGCCGGAGGTTATTTTTGAAACGCCTGTTTCGGCAGTGATCGACGCGCACGACGGCATGGGCCAGCTTGTGGGTCGCGCCGCCATGGAGCTTGCGATCAAAAAAGCGGAAACCGCCGGCGTCGGTATTGTTTCCGTTAAAAATTCCAACCATTACGGGATCGCCGGCTACTATGCCAAAATGGCTTGCGACAGGGGACTGATCGGTTTTTCCTGCACCAACTCCGAAGCGATCATGGTGCCCACCTTCGGCCGCCTTGCCATGATCGGCTCCAACCCGATCGCCATGTCCGCTCCGGCAGACCCGTACCCCTTCTTCTTCGATGCCTCCACCACCGTTGTGACCCGCGGCAAGCTTGAAATGTATAACAAAATGGAAAAGCCCCTGCCGGAAGGCTGGGCGCTGGATAAAGACGGCCATCCTTCTACCAACGCGGCAGACGTTTTGCAGAATATCGTAGCCAAAAACGGCGGCGGGATCATGCCGCTCGGCGGTTCTACCGAAAAGCTGGGCAGCCACAAGGGCTACGGCTGGGGCATGGTTTGCGAATTTTTTGCTTCCATTCTTTCGCAGGGGGTTACCTCCAACAGCTGCATGAAGAACGGCAAAAGCGGTATCTGCCATGGCTTTATGGCGATCAACCCGTCCTACTTCGGCAACGCGGACGATATTAAGGCACATTTCAGCACCTATCTGCAGGAGCTTCGTGAAAGCCCCAAGGCAGACGGGCAGGAACGCATCTACACGCACGGCGAAAAAGAGATCGCCGCTCAGGCAGACCGGCTTAAAAACGGCGTGCCCGTCAATGAAAATACCGTCAGAGAAATGATTGACATGGCCAACTACCTCGGCATGGACGTAAAGGCATACTTCGGAGATTTTGCCGCCAATACCAGCAGCAAAATGTTTTCCGGCAACTATTGACGGTTCAAGATGGCGAAATTTTATCTGCCTTATTACACGGGGCATTTGGAGTTGGAGGTTCCCGATGAGAGGCTGGCGGGCGTGCTTGTCAGCCGCTCCGAGGAATTTTCTCCCAAGCTCAGCCAGACCGAGCTTGTGGAAGAAGCGCTGGCTCATCCCATCGGGTCAGAGAGACTTTCCGCCCTTGCTGCGGGCAAGAAGCATATTGTGATTATCTCCAGCGACCACACGCGCCCGGTCCCCAGTGCGGTGACCATGCCGGTTCTGCTGAAGGAGATCCGGAGTACCAATCAGGATTGCCGCATTACCATTCTCATTGCAACGGGTATGCACCGGGCTACCACGCACGAAGAGCTTGTGGCCAAATACGGCGCGGAAATTGTGGAAAACGAAGAAATCGTTGTACACAACGCGTATCGCGATGAAGACATGGCCTTTCAGGGCATTCTCCCCTCCGGCGGTGAATTGTGGGTCAACAAGCTTGCCGTGGAGTGCGATCTGCTGATTTCCGAAGGCTTTATCGAGCCGCATTTCTTTGCCGGTTTTTCCGGCGGGCGCAAATCCGTGCTGCCGGGGATCGCTTCCAAAAAGAGCGTGCTTTGGAACCACAATGCGCTGTTTATTGCCAATCAACACGCGCGTGCGGGCAGCCTTGAGGAAAACCCCATTCACAAGGACATGCTGTTTGCCGCGCAGGCAGTAGGGCTTTCGTTTATCCTCAATGTTGTGATCAACAGCAAAAAAGAAGTGATCGCCGCTTTCGCGGGGGATTGTAGCAAGGCGCACGCGGAAGGCTGCGCGTTTGTTAAATCGCTGGCGCAGGAAAAGGCGATCCCCGCTGATATCGTGGTAACCACCAACGGCGGATATCCTTTGGATCAGAACATCTATCAAACGGTGAAGGGAATGACGGCAGGCGAGGCTTGCGTGCGGGAAGGCGGCGTTATCATCATCGCTTCCTCCTGTGTGGACGGTCACGGCGGCGAGTTTATCTATAAGCTGCTGGCCGAGCAGCCCTCGGCGCAGGCCGCGTACGACGCCATTAACGGCGTGCACCCCTCCGAAACGGAGTTTGACCAGTGGGAAGCGCAGGTGCTGGCGCGCGTACTGACCAAATGCACGGTCATCATCGTAAGCCGCCATTGCGACCCGGAAATCATCAAGGCCATGCATATCGGACACGCCTTCACCCTTGAAGAAGCCATGGAAAAGGCCGAGGCCATTGTCGGCAAAAACAGTAGAATCACCGTGATTCCCGACGGCATTGCAGTGATTGTTCAATAAAAAACGTCGCGGCGAGCTCCTTGCTCGCCAAAAAACCTGTAATAAAAAAGGCGCCTCCAAAAGTGCTTACTTTTGGAGGCGCAATTTTTTGCCGCCCGGTTCCGCCGCCGGGCGCTGTTTTGAAAAATACCGTTTTTATTACGGGTTCTTCGCTTCCGATTCGCCGTGTTCACGCAGCCAGCAGAGAGCCATATGCGCATAGGCCGCGCTGCCGCGATACAGAACAGAATCGTCAAAGCGCACCTTGGGATGGTGCTGACCAAAGGAAAAGCCGTCGCGGCTGCTGCCTGCGACCAGAAACATACCGACAGTCGGTACGCGGTGACTGACGAAAGCAAAATCCTCGCTGCCGCCGCCGGCTTTGCCGCCCGAAATGAGCGACAGATCGATCGCGGCGTTTCCGAACAGATCCTGCATATATCGCAGCGCATCCTTCGAAAGTTTCGGCTCAATCACCATGCAGGGGCAATAATCATAAAACTCAACGGTGGTCTGGCAACGAAAAGCGGCGCCGATCCCCTCACAGATCTCTCTCATGCGGGTCTTAATCAGCTGACCGACTTCGTTTTCAGGATCGGTCGTACGGATCGTTCCCCACATTTCAGCCGTGTCGGGAATGACGTTGGAGGTTTTGCCCGCTTCAAAATGACCGGTCGTAAAAATTCCGAACTGGTTTCCGTCCAGTTCACGACTGTTGATTTCCTGAAGCGCGATGTGCATATGCGCCGCGGCCGTGATCGGGTCGATCGCTTCGTGAGGGGTGGAACCATGCCCGCCTTTGCCTTTGACCGTAATATGATATTGCTCGCACGACGTGGAGGAAATTCCTCCGCCGGATACCATGACCGTGCCGCTCGGCAGCGGCATGCCCGCGGTAACGTGGATCATTGCGGCGGCGTCTACGTGGGGATTTTCCAAAAGGCCGGCGTTCAGCATATCGGGCGAACCCTGGAAGATCTCCTCCGCAGGCTGAAACTCCAGCTTGACTGTGCCCTGCAGTTCGTCTTCATGCGCTTTCAAAAGCTTGGCTGCGCCCAGCAGCATAGCCGTGTGCATATCGTGCCCGCAGCCGTGCATTTTTCCTTCATGCCGGCTGCGATATTCCACGTCGGCTTCTTCTCCGAGCGGGAGCGCGTCCATATCGGCGCGGAGCAGGATGGTTTTCCCCGGCGTTTTTCCTCCGGCAAGCGCTACGATCCCCGCTTTGCCGAGCTCCTGCGGTTCATAACCGAATTCCTGCAGCTTCTGCTTGACAAACGCCTTCGTATACGGCAGATCAAACCCGATTTCCGGGTGCTGATGCAGATCGCGCCGGATCAGCTCCAATTCCGATTGCAGCGTTTCCGCTTCTTTTAATAATCCTTGTTCCTTCATGACAGATCTCTCCTTGGGCAGTATTTTCTTTTTCATTTCATGGCTTCTTTGTATCTTTTGACAAATTCATCATTTTCAAAATCCAAAGACTTGATCATTTCCTCGAACTTTTCGGCGGTGATTTCGCCGTTCTCAATTAAAAAGTCTTCCTGTTTCTTTGTCATTCGAAAGAAAGTAAGCAATCCGCAATGCTGCTTATGGTCATTGATATCTAACAGCTTTGTGCTGTCTAAAATATAATGATCGCCAAAATGCCCCTGCAATTCGACCGGGTAATCAAAGATTCGCTTGACGATCTTTAAATTATGCATCCCCGAGTTTGTGGATTGATCCGCTTTTACGGAATGATAAAACCCGCGCAAATACTCCTGGTCGATCCGGGCGTTGTAATATTCCCAGGTCGTTCTTTTACCGGGATTTGTAATTTCTTTCGCATCGTAATTGAACGCTTCTGCATTGATGTTGTCAAAGCTCTGAGTTATTTTAACATATCCGACCCGGATGGAAGAATCGCTTTTTTCATGAATATGCAGCCACAATCCCTTTACCCATATTCTTTTGTTTTTGGCGATCCACATTTTTTGATTATAAAACCGCAGGATGACCAGTAAAACAAAGAAAAGCAGGGCTAATATCACATTTTCAAAAAGCAAATCATAAGCGCCGCTGATAATTTCATTATGAAACAGGTCCTTTAATACCACGTTTCTCAGATACCCTGTACTGCCGACGATATTGAACTTCAGCAAAAAGGAATAGAAAATGAGCAAAGACACAAAGATGCCGGTGGCTTGTGTGTATAAACTGTGGATCCCGGTTAAACGCTCGTCTCTTTTATCATTACTCAAATCATCCATGGTTGAGCGGATATTGAATTTTTTTACTTTACGCATGATAAACGTTCCTCAATTACATCTTGTAATACTGTTTGATTATGGCTAACAAGCCGCTGTGGGTATCTTGATTCCCGACAATAATACTGGTCGGAGAATCGTATTTTAAAGGCCGGCCGGCGTAGTCCGATAACACGCCGCCGGCTTCCGTAAGAATCAAGGAACCCGCAGCGTAATCCCAAGGCTTTAAAACCTTTTCAAAATATCCGTCGAGTCTGCCCTGCGCGATATAACAAATGCTCAGCGCAGAGGAACAAATGCGCCGGAGGTCAACGACGCTTTTAAAAATCTTTTTTGCTAAATCAAAGTTTTCATCGGCATGATTCTTTTTTGTGGATCCGGCTCCGAATTCTACGATACTGTCGGAAAATTTTCTTTCGCTGACCCTGATCTTTTCTCCGTTCATATAAGCGCCCGCGCCTTTACAGGCGGAAAAACATTCATCGGTAAAAGGGTTATAAACGACTCCGAATACGATTTCGCCTCCTTGAAACAGTCCTAAAGAAACGGAGCTTTGTCTGTACCCGTAAACAAGATTGGTAGTTCCGTCGATTGGGTCGAGGATCCAGCAGGGATCGCTCAAACGACTTTCTTCTTCCTCGGAAAAAAATCCGTGATCGGGGTATATTTTTTCAAGCTCTGATTTCATATAGTTACTGATTCCCGTATCGACGGCGGTTACGAAATCCGCGTTTCCTTTCATGCGGATATCGTTTCTCAAATCCGGGTTATCGATGATCGATTTTGTCGATTTCACAATTTCTATTACTTTATCATATTTCATTCTATTCACCTCTTCCGTATTATACCGTGTCTGCAAAACAAAGTCAATGCTGCCAAAACTGAAAATAGACATTTCGAACGAAAGCAAAAAAATTTCAACGCCCGACTTTGGAGAGAAAAGCGGCGCGGCGCGCGCCGGCGCTTACAAAGACAAAAAGAAAACGGCGCAACGCACCGTTTTCTTTTTGCAGATAGCGATCATTCAAATTGGCTGGCGTAGAGCTTGTAATAAAAGCCGCGCTCCGCCATGAGCGTTTCGTGGTTTCCTTGCTCCACCACGTCGCCGTGATCCACGACAAGGATTTTATCGGCGTTCTGGATCGTACTCAGGCGATGGGCGATCACAAAGCAGGTTTTGCCTTTCATCAGGCTTCGGATCGCCTTTTGAACCTGCTGCTCGGTGTTGGTATCGACGTTGCTGGTGGCTTCGTCCAGGATCAGCATCCGGGTATTGTAGAGCATCGCCCTTGCGATGGTGAGAAGCTGCTTTTGCCCTTTTGAAATGTTGCCGCCGTCCTCTGAAATCACGGTATGATACCCCTGCGGCAGCCGCATAATGTAGCTGTGGATGCGGGCCGCTTTTGCCGCTTCCACGACTTCCTCCATCGTGGCGCCCTCTTTGCCGTAGGCAATGTTGTCGAAAATCGTACCGCGGAACACCCAGGTATCCTGCAATACCATGGCAAAGGAACGCCGCAGGGACTGCATGGTGTAGCGGCGCACATCGGCGCCGTCCACCAGGATTTGACCGTCGTTCACGTCGTAAAAGCGCATCAATAGATTGATGATCGTCGTTTTTCCTGCGCCGGTGGGGCCGACGATCGCCACGGTTTCGCCGGGCTTGGCTTCCAGATTCAGATCATGGAGGATTGTCTTTTCCGGCAAATAGCCAAAGGACACGTTTTTTGCTTCCACCTGGCCCCGGCAATTTTCAAGAGCGACGGCGCCGTAGAGGTCGGCGACCTCCTCCGGCTCGTCCAAAAGCTGGAAGACGCGTTCTGCCGCTGCAAGAGCGGAAAAGATCTCGTTGACGATATTGGAAATCTCATTGATCGGGCCGGAAAACTTTCTGCTGTAGAGAACGAAGCTGGAGATCTGCTCCAATCCGATGATCCTGAACATATACAGGATGGCTCCGCCCACGCCGATCGCGGCAAGACCGAAATTGTTGATCATACCGACGGTGGGGCCCATTTGCATTCCCAGACTGTCCGCATTCCGATAGGCCTCCGCCGCGTTGCGGTTGATCTTGCTGAAACGCTCGGTAATAGTATCCTCGTTGGCATAGGCCAATATGGTTTTCTGGCCGGTGAACATTTCCTCGGCAAAGCCGTTCATCACGCCGTAGGCGGCGCTGCGCTTGGCATAGAGCGGGCGGGTTTTCCTGGACATCCGACGGGTGAAAAGGATGGAAACGGGGATCGTGAAGATCATGCACAAAATGAGCGGCGGCGAGATGATCAGCATCATCAGAAAGCTGCCCACGACCGTTACGACGCTGGTCAGAATTTGGATCACGTCCATGGAGAGACTCATGGAAACGACGTCGATATCGTAGCTGACGCGGCTGATGATATCGCCCGCCTGATTGCGGTCGAAAAATCCTACCGGCAGCTTCATCAGCTTGGCAAAGACGTCCCGGCGCATATTGCGGGCGATCTTTCGACCGACCCGGGTCATCCCGATATTGGCCAGAAAGTTCAGAATGCTGCCGCCAAGATAGAACACCAGCATCAGAATCGCGTAATGCAGCACGATGCTCATATCCACATGGCCCGCTCCGGCCTCGGTAGCGCCGATCGCTTTTCCGGCGAGCCTTGGGCCCAACAGATTCCCCAAATTGGAAAGAAAGGAAAGGATCACCAGTATCACTACGACCCAAACGTATTCGGAAAGATATTTTACGATACGGATCAGCGTCCCCTTGGCGTCCTTGGGTTTGCGCTTTTCTCCGCCTCTGTCACCGCGTCCCGGCATGACGGATTCCCCCTTTCATTCGATCGCGCCCATTTGGGCTGTGTAGGTTTCACGATAGGACTCGCAGCTTTGCATCAGTTCTTCGTGGGTGCCGTAGCCAATGCATTTTCCGTTGTCCAGCACCAGGATTTTCGTCAGATTCATCACGCTGGAGATCCGCTGTGCGATCATAATGACCGTGCTTTCAGAATGGTGCTCGGAAATGGCTTTTCTCATCGCCGCGTCCGTCCGGTAGTCCAGCGCGGAGGAGCTGTCGTCCAAGACCAGAATCTCGGGGGATGCCGCCAACGCCCTTGCTACCAGAATGCGCTGCTTTTGTCCGCCCGAAAGATTGGCGCCTTTAATCGCCGCCTCGTAGTCGAGCCCGTTCTCAAGACCGTCCACAAAGGGGGCTGCCATCGAATCTTCAACGGCACTGCGGATTTCTTTTTCACCGACCGCGCGGCCGAAAACGATATTTTCACGCAGCGTATCCTGAAAGATCATATCGTTTTGGAACACGACGCCGAATTTCTTCCGCAGCTCGTCCTTATCGTAGCTGCGCACGTCCCGACCGTCTACGAAAATTCCGCCGGCATCGGCGTCGTAAAAACGCATCAAAAGATTGATGATCGTTGTTTTTCCGCAGCCGGTCGGGCCGATGATGCCGAGACTTTCGCCTTTCCGGATGGTAAAAGAGATATCCGAAAGAGCCTTTTCCCGTTCGTGGCCGGCAAATCCGCTTTCATCGCCGGGGGCGGCCTCGCCGCCGTAGCTGAAATCGACGTGCTCAAAACGCACGAAGCCCTCTCCCGAGGGGGTCGCGGCTTCCTGCTCCGAAAGAATCTGCTGATCCGTGTGCGTGCCGATGACGGCGTCGATCCGGTTGGCGCTGGCGTTGGCTTTGGAGAGGGACATAAAAATGCGGCTGATTCCCATAACGCCCATCGAGATCATATTGAAGTAGGTGAGAAAAGAGAGAATGACGCCGGGCTTCATCAGCCCGTTGTTGACCCGGCCGGCGCCGATGATCACGACCAGGGCAAGCCCGGTATTCAGGCACATCTGCATGAACGGGCCGGGCATCGCCATCATCGTAGCGGCGGCGATATCCTGCTTTGTCATATCGGTATTGGCCGCGGCGAAACGGCGAGTCTCATAGTCGGATTTGCTCAGTGCCTTCACGACCCGAATGCCGGTGATGTTTTCCCGCATCACACGCACGATATTGTCCAGCTTTTCCTGAACCTTTACGAACATCGGCATCCCTTTGGCGGAGATTGCGATCACCACCGCGATCAGAACCGGCAGCATCAGGATCATAATGAGCGCCAGGTGCGCATCCATAAAAAGCGATACCGTCACGCCGCCGATCAGCATGATCGGCGCGCGCACGCACATGGTCTGGAGTTGCTGAACGGCTGATTGCACGTTGTAGCTGTCAGAGGTCATCCGGCTGATCAGACTGGGAAGTCCAAAGGAATCGAACTGGTTGCCGGAAAGGTTTGCGGTTTTGGCAAAAAGCTCCTGCCGGATGTTATAGCTGATCTTATGGGCGTTGTTCACGGCGAGCTCGTTGGCCTTGACGTTGATAAAGCGGCACAAAACGGCCGCGACAAACATCAGCCCGCCCCACAGGATCACCGGGAGAAGCGCTCCCGCCGGTACCACGTAATCGATGATATGCTCTAAAATATAGGGGAGCGCAAGCTCGACCAAGGTGCCGAAAAGTTTAATGAGAATCGCCAGCGCGACCCATTTTGAATACCGTTTTAAGTGTCTGAAAATCAGTTTCATTTTGTTGGTCGCTTTCGTTGTGATTTTTGCTTTTTCTCCATTGTATCACATTTCGTCAAGAATGTGCGGGATCCATTCGCATTTTTCGCCATTTTATGCTACAATGGTAGCAGAGGCAAATTGAAAAGGCAAATTCGGAGGCGACTATGGACTTTTTACCGATCTCAAAGGCGGATATGGAAAAGCGGGGATGGGAGCAGTGCGACTTCGTGTACGTGATCGGAGACGCCTACGTGGATCACCCCTCCTTTGGCCCCGCCATCATCAGCCGGGTGCTGGAGCACGCGGGCTTTCGGGTCGGCATCGTTTCTCAGCCGGACTGGAAAAACCCGCAGTCGATTGCCGTTCTGGGAAAGCCGAGACTGGCCTTTCTGGTCTCCGGCGGGAATATGGACTCGATGGTGAACCACTACTCGGTAACGCGGCACCGCAGAAAGACCGACGCGTTCACACCCGGCGGCGTGATGGGGAAGCGCCCGGATCACGCGACCGTCGTTTACTGTAACCTGATCCGGCAGACGTATAAAAATGTGCCGATTCTGATTGGCGGGATTGAGGCGAGCCTGCGCCGCCTTGCTCATTACGATTATTGGTCGGACAGCCTGAAACGTTCCATTCTTCTGGATAGTCAGGCGGATCTTCTGATGTACGGCATGGGCGAACGGAGCATTGTGGAGATCGCGGAAGCGCTCGATTCCGGCTTAGACGTCAAACAGATTACTGATATCGACGGTACGGCCTACCGCACCGATACGCCGGACGACAGCGTTCCCACCGTGGTTTTGCCTTCTTACGCGGCGCTCAAGGCTGATAAGCGTGCCTACGCGGAAAGCTTTCGCTTGCAAGCTGCCAACTGCGACCCGTTCACCGCCAAGCGGCTGGCGGAGTCTTACGATAGGGAAACTGTCGTGCAGAATCCGCCCCAGAAGCCTCTTTCCACGGAAGAGATGGACGCGGTGTACGATCTCCCGTATTGCCGCGCCTACCACCCCAGCTACGAAAAACTGGGCGGTGTGCCGGCTATCAAGGAAGTGAAATTCAGCCTGGTCAGCAATCGGGGCTGCTTTGGCGCGTGCTCGTTCTGCGCGCTGACCTTTCATCAGGGACGCATCATTCAGACACGCAGTCACGATTCCATTTTGAGAGAAGCCAAAATCATGACGCAGGACAAGGATTTTAAGGGCTACCTCCACGACGTGGGCGGCCCCACTGCCAATTTCCGGGCGCCCGCCTGCCAAAAGCAACTTACCAGCGGCGCCTGCTCTCACCGGCAGTGCCTCTATCCGACCCCCTGTAAAAACATGACGGTCGACCACGGCGACTACGTTGCGCTTTTGCGGAAGCTCCGGGCGCTGCCGGGCGTAAAAAAGGTCTTTATCCGCAGCGGCATTCGCTTTGACTATCTGCTTGCCGATAAAAAAGACACGTTCTTCCGGGAGCTGGTGCAGCACCACATTTCCGGGCAGTTGAAAGTCGCTCCGGAGCACGTCTCCGACGTGGTTCTCGCCCGCATGGGAAAGCCCCGGAACGCGGTGTACAAACGCTTTGTGGAAAAGTACGATGCACTCAATCAGAAGCTCGGTAAAAAGCAATTTCTGGTGCCCTATCTGATGTCCAGTCACCCCGGGAGCGGGTTAAAAGAGGCGATCGAGCTGGCGGAGTATATCCGAGATATGGGGTACAATCCGGAGCAGGTGCAGGATTTTTACCCTACCCCCTCGACCCTTTCGACCGTGATGTACTACACCGGGCTGGATCCGCGCACGATGGAGCGCGTCTATGTGCCGACCGATCCCCACGAAAAGGCCATGCAGCGGGCGCTGATCCAATACCGCGATCCCAAAAACTACGCCCTTGTCCGGGAGGCGCTGCAAAAGGCGCACCGGGAGGATCTGATCGGTACCGATAAAAAATGCCTGATCCGGCCGTTCCCGCCCCACGTCCAAAAACGGGCAGGGCGCGCTTCCGCCGCCGCAGGAAAACGCCCGGCGCAGAAGTCTGCCAAAAAACGCGCCGCTCCCTCCCACCCGGCCAAAAAAGCCGCCGGGAACAGCGGGCGAAAAAAGCAGCGCTCAAGGGCCAAGTGAGGTTTGCTCCACCGGGCGCGCTCGGTGGGGTTGCCCAACGAGCTCCGCTCGTCGGCCTCATAACCCGGAAAACGGTCGAAATCTTCTCATCAGCAAAAGTAAAGCAGAACCCTATAGGGTTCTGCTTTGCTTTGGTTGCGGGGGTGGGACTTGAACCACACGACCTCCGGGTTATCGCTTCGCGCCTCTTGCGGTACCCGAAAAAGCCGTCGGGCGCCTACCGGCGCTGTTCCTCGGCTTTTTCGACCGCTGCGCCAACGCCGCCGTCGCTTCATCGCCCGCCGGGCGCGCTCGGTGGGGTTGCCCAACGAGCTCCGCTCGTCGGCCTCATAACCCGGAAAACGGCCGAAATCTTCTCATCAGCAAAAGTAAAGCAGAACCCCATGAGGGTTCTGCTTTGCTTTGGTTGCGGGGGTGGGACTTGAACCACACGACCTCCGGGTTATGAGCCCGACGAGCTACCAACTGCTCTACCCCGCGATATTCTATTGGTGCCGTTGACGGGAATCGAACCCGTATGACATTGCTGTCGAGGGATTTTAAGTCCCTTGCGTCTGCCAGTTCCGCCACAACGGCAAATGCTCCTGTCGTCGGCAAAGGTTATTATAGCAAAGCGGAGCGGAAATGTCAACACCCTGCCGGAAAAATTTTTTTGACCGGCGTCACGGGAGGATTTGAGAGCGGAAAGTGTTGACCGATTTTAAATTTTGTGGTAAAATAAAAGAGTGGTATTCTAAGTGAATTTTTTAAACTCTATCATGTATCATAGAGTTTGAAAACACTTTTGTTATGAGATAATGAGGAAATTTTCATGATCGGCTATTATAACTACACGGTGATTCTTACTTATCTTAGTCTTATTTTCTCTGCCTTTGGGATCACGCGGGTGTTTTCCGGCGGGGAAAATCATGTTTTTGCGGCGATCTTTTGCCTGATGCTTTCCGGCGTGTGTGATATGCTTGACGGCGTTGTTGCCGCGCGCCGTCCCCGCAAGGAAGAGGAGAAGCTGTTTGGCATACAGATCGATTCGCTTTGCGACCTGGTGGCGTTCGGTGTGCTTCCGGCAGTGATTTGCCTGGATCTGGCCGGCAATACGCGCCTTGCCCGGGTGGCGGCAATTTTGCTGATCCTGGCGTCGGTGATCCGTCTTGGCTTTTTTAACGTGCAGGAAACCATGCGCAACCGCGAAGAAAAGCGCAAGGTCTATTTGGGCTTGCCGGTAACGCTGGTGTCCCTTTTACTGCCGTTTTTTCTGCTGTTGAATTTGCTGTTTCATTTCCGCCAATCTCTGTTTTTGCCGATTTGCCTTTTGGTATTCGCCGCATGCGAAGTCAGCCGCATTCCGATTAGGAAACCATACGGCGTGGGGAAGCTGCTCATGATCCTTTTTGGAATTGCCGTCTTTACCTGCCTGATCCTTTTCGGCAAAGAGCTGCAGGTTTAACAAGTGAAGGAAAATCGTTACTACAAACCGGAAGTACGCTCCGATCTGCGGTTTTACTATGATACCGCAGTCGGGCGCTTTCTGTTAAAAGGGCTGACGCGTCCGGGGCTTTCCAAAGTCGCCGGCCGCTTTTTGGACAGTCGCGCATCGCGCCGGCTGATCCCACGCTTCGTGAAGAAGAATCATATTGCTGTGGAAGAAGCGGAGGAGAGGGAATACAGCTCCTTTAACGATTTTTTTGCACGCCGCTTAAAAGAGGGCATGCGTGTGATCGATCCGGAACCGAGTACTCTGATTAGCCCCTGCGATTCTTTTCTTTCCGTGTTTCCGATTGAAAAGGAAGCGCGGTTTTGCATTAAAAATTCTACCTATACGGTGGCGTCTCTTTTGCAGGACGAGGCGCTTGCCGCGACATTTGAGGGCGGTTACTGTGCAATTTTTCGTTTGACAGTCAGCGATTACCATCGCTATTGCTATTTCGACGCCGGCATCAAAGAGGAAAATGTTGTTATCTCCGGAAAGCTGCACACTGTGAACCCCATTGCCGGAGAGAAATACCGCATCTACGCAGAAAACAGCCGCGAGTATACGGTTCTGCATACCGAAAATTTCGGGGATGCGGTGCAAATGGAGGTCGGCGCACTACTGGTGGGGAAAATTTGCAATCTTCATCAAAAACACGCTTTTCGGCGCGGTGAGGAAAAAGGCTATTTTGAATACGGCGGTTCTACGGTGATTCTGCTTTTGCCGCCCGGTCGTGCCGAATTTGATCAAACGCTGCTGGAGCGTTCGCGTGCAGGCTTTGAGAAAAAAGTGAAAATGGGCGAAGCTGTGGGCAGCCGTGCCGAAGGGAACTAGCATGCGTTTTCTGGAAAAGGCCGCGGACTTTTTGTTTTCTCCCTGCTGCCCCGGCTGTGGGGAGATCAATGAAGACGAGGGCGACCTGCTCTGCGCGGAGTGCCGTCCGGCGCTGGAGCGGGCGTTTTCTCCACAAGCTTTTCTTTGCCGCGGCGGAAACGGCTATGCGGATGAAATGTTTTGCCTGTTTCCCTACAAAAATCCCCGGGTGCAGCATATTTTGTTTGACCTGAAAGAGTGCGATTACGAAAGCGATTTAAAGGTCTATTTGGAATTTGCCATGCGAGCCGCAAAGAAGATGCCGTTTCTTCCGAAGATCGACGTGGTGACTTTTTCACCGCGTTCCGTTTGGCGGCGCCGGAAGTTTTATATCGATCAGTCGGAGGTTATGGCAAAACGGTTTGCCGAAGCGGCGTCGATTCCTTTTGAAACGCTTTTAAAGCGCCGCGGCCTTTCGCTGCCGCAGCACCGCCTGCGGGCAAAGCAGCGCGAGCGCAACGTCAAAGACAAATACTGCGCCTGCCGGCCGCTTGCCGGAGAAAGCGTGCTGCTGATCGATGACGTTGTAACGACCGGTTCCAGTGTGATCGAAGCGGCCAGAGCCCTGAAGGCTGCGGGCGCCATGCACGTTTTTGTATTTTGTTTTGCGCATTAAAGCCCACTGCAAAGACGCAGTGGGCTTTTGCATATTCTGCGGTGCGTTCTCATAGACTTGGAAAAACAAGATACCGAATTGTGGAGGACGCCATGAGTGAATTTTATCCGGAAGGAATCGTAATCAATACCCCGGAAAATATCAAATTGACCCGCAGCCTGCAGGGGCTGGAAAAGGCCATGCAGCAGCAGAAAATATTGGAAGCCCGAGCGATGATGTGCGACCGCGAACTGAATTTGATTTTCGATCTCGGCGAGGTGCGCGGAGTCATGCCGCGTCAGGAGGCGGCGATTTCCGATAAGGGCGAGGAAGTACGCGACATTGCCGTGATCACCCGGGTAGGAAAGCCGTGTTCGTTTGTGATCGAGAAAATCGAAGAAGGCGACGAGGGGCCGGTGGCATATCTTTCTCGCCGCAAAGCACAGGAAAAGTGCCTTGCGGAATATTTGAATTTTTTGGAGGACGGCGACGTGCTGGAAGCGCGAATCACGCATTTTGAGCCGTTCGGCGCTTTTTGCGATATCGGCTGCGGGATCGTTTCGCTGCTGTCGATCGACTGTATTTCCGTTTCCCGGATCTCGCATCCCAGCGACCGCTTTTCCTTAGGTGAAAGCATATTTTGTGCCGTGAAAGGGCGGGACGATACCATTTTGGGTACGCGCGGCCGGATTTCCCTGACGCACAAGGAATTATTGGGCACTTGGCAGCAAAACGCCGATCGCTTTTCGGTGGGACAAACGGTAGTCGGCATGATCCGCAGTATCGAAAGCTATGGAATTTTTATTGAATTGGCGCCCAATCTGGCGGGGCTTGCGGAATGGCGCGGGGACGTCAGCGTAGGACAGGCGTGTTCGGTTTATATAAAAAATATCATTCCTTCCAAAATGAAAGTAAAGCTCGTTCTGATCGACGCTTTCGGCGGAGAAAAAGGACAGATCAAAACGGAATACTTCATTCGCAGCGGCAACATCCGCGATTTTCATTACCAGCCGGAAGATTTTGTGAAATAAATTCTTGACAAAAGGGGCTTTTTCTGTTATGATTATTTCTTGCAGACGGCCCATTGGTCAAGCGGCTAAGACGCCACCCTCTCAAGGTGGAAACATGGGTTCGATTCCCGTATGGGTCACCAAAAAGAAAGCAGGCGCGTTGCGCTTGCTTTCTTTTTGCATACAAACAGAGCAGGGAATCGAACTCTCGAGGGCAGGAAGCGAGGAAACGCCATGGTATGGCGTTTGCGAAGATTCCCGGCCGCAAAATCCCACTGAGCGCAAGCCGAAAGGCGCAGCGGGAAGTGCGGTTTTTTGCGGTGGCAGCCGAAGAGCGGCCTGCACCGCAGTGCAGGTCGATTCCCGTACGGGTCACCAAAAAGAAAGCAGGCGCGTTGCGCCTGCTTTCTTTTTGCATACAACAGAGCAGGGAATCGAACTCTCGAGGGCAGGAAGCGAGGAAACGCCATGATATGGCGTTTGCGAAGATTCCCGGCCGCAAAATCCCACGGAGCGCAAGCCGAAAGGCGTAGCGGGAAGTGCGGTTTTTTGCGGTGGCAGCCGAAGAGCGGCCTGCACCGCAGTGCAGGTCGATTCCCGTATGCATAAAGTCTGCAGGGCACTGCTCCACGCCTTGTTTAAGGGACTTTTATCAAAATTCCCTGCACGGCTTTGGAGGCGGCGCTCGGAGAAAGATTGTGATTGCGTTTTGTAAAGACTTGTGATACAATAATTTCCAATGCCCGAAAGGGAAATATTTTGAAAAAGAGGTATCTATGCTGCAAATTTTTTCAACAACGCTGAATCAAATGCTTATTTTGTTTCTTTTTATGTTGATTGGCTTCTTTTTCAATAAAAGAAAGCTTTTGCCCGCCAACGATTCCGTGGTGCTTTCCAAACTGGAGACCAATCTTTTACTCCCCTGCGTAATCTTCAACACCTTCTATGAAAATTGCACCGTGGAACATTTCAAAGCCAAATGGACTTATATTCTTTACGGCGCTGTGATAACGATCGTTTCGCTTATCATTGGTATCGTACTGGCAAAGGTATTTGCGAAAGAACGCTATCTGCGGAAGATTTATGCCTATTCATTTGCCGTTGCCAATTTCGGCTTTATGGGCATTGCCGTGGTTAAGGGCCTGTACAGCTCGGAAGTGCTTTTTGATTACATGATGTTCACGCTGCCGTTGAACCTTTACGTGTATTCTTACGGTATAGCGTCCCTCATCCCTCAGAACCAGGGCAAGGGACTGAAGCTGAAAATGTTTATTAACCCCAGTTTCATTTCACTTGTTGTCGGCGCGGTATTCGGGCTGCTTTCGATCCAATTCCCGACCTGGCTCTCTTTTGTTCCTCAGGCCGTGACCCTGGCGGGAAATTGTATGTCGCCGCTGGCAATGCTGCTAACCGGCTTTGTGATTGGGGACTATAGCTTGAAAAAACTTATGCGGGAGAAAAAAATCTATTTTGCTTCCGTAATCCGGCTCATCTTTCTGCCGACGATCTTTGTTTTGGTATTAAAAGCTTTGCATACCGATTCGGCAATCGTGCTCGTAGCGCTCTGTGCTACGGCTATGCCGCTCGGACTGAACACCATCGTGTTTCCGGCGGCGTACGGAGCCGATACGACTCCGGGGGCCAGCATGGCGCTGATTTCGAATCTCATGTCGGTGATTACGATTCCAATTTTGTTTGCGCTGCTTTTGAATTAACGCGAAGAGGAGAAAAAGGCCTTCGCTTTTTGGGAACGCCGGATAAGAAAGAAATTGTGTAGGGAATAAGAGAAGGGCCCCTGTATTGACACCCCGGGCGTTTTTTTGCTATGCTTTTCTCAAAGAAAAAGGAAGCGGCGCATTGTTTGGAAAACCCGATTCCGAGGTTTTTGAAGGGCAAGGAAGCTTTTTTTAAAAAGTTTCTTTGCGGGGTGCGGGGCGGAGCCCCGAAAAAGAAAGGAAACGCGATATGTCTGAAAAAGCAAAGGTAGGACTGGCGCTGGAGGGCGGCGCCATGCGGGGGCTTTTTTCCGCCGGGATTTTGGACGTGCTGCTGGAAGCGGGAGTCGGTTTCGACGCGATCGTCGGCGTGAGTGCCGGCGCGGCGTTTGGCTGCAATTTTAAATCCGGGCAGGCCGGCCGGGCGCTGCGCTATAACACGCGCTACTGCCGCGACAAGCGCTATTGCAGCCTTTGGTCACTGGTGACCACGGGCGATCTTTACGGAGCGGATTTCTGCTATCGCGCTCTGCCGCAGGAGTTGGATCCCTTTGACTGGAAAAGCTACCGGGCAAACCCCACAAAGTTCTATGCGGTCTGTACCAACGTCCGCACCGGAAAACCGGCCTATTTTCTCTGCGATGGCGAAAAGGAGCGCGTTCTGGAAATCTACCGCGCCAGCGCTTCCATGCCGCTGGTTTCTCGCATGGTAGCGATCGACGGCGAAAAGTACCTGGACGGCGGCATGTCCGATTCGATCCCGCTTGACTTTTTGGAAAAAGGCGGCTATGAAAAAAACGTCGTCATCCTCACTCAGCCGCGCGACTATGTGAAAGGGAAAAACGGCGCTCTGCCGCTGGTGCGCGCGGTTTACCGGAAATACCCCGCGCTCGTTCAAGCCATGGCGCAGCGGCACAAGGTTTATAATGCGCAGACCAAGAAAGTCTTTCAGCGGGAAAAAGAGGGAAAAGCCTTCGTTTTTGCGCCCGCCGCGACCCTGCCCGTAAGTCGAACCGAAAAGGATCCCGAAAAATTGAAAGCAGCCTACGATGAGGGCAGAAAGACGGCGCTGGCAAGGCTTTCGGAACTGCAGACCTTTCTTACAAAAGAATGAAAAAATTCCCGATCGGAAGGAAAAAGCTCTGTAATCAAATCATTTCAACAAAAAAACGAATGCCCGGCATTCGTTTTTTTGTATGTTAAAAAATTTTCCGGAAAGCCGCCTTTTCTTTCATTAAGAAAGAAAACCAAGCCGGATATTGATTTAAAAAATATTTTGTTTAAAATGAATTTAACTTAAAAAAATAAATAAAAATTTGATATCAATTTTGTTTATAATTGATATATCTCAATCTGCATTTGATTTTGAAAGTCTGGCGCGCTATAATCAAAATAAAAGAAAAAGCCAAACCTATTGAAAAGATGAGAGGATTGCAAAATGGAAGAAGCAACGTTTCGGGTAGAGCAAGATTCCGTAGGAGAGATGCGGGTACCGAAGGAGGCGCTGTACGGGATCCACGCACTGCGCGCGAACCAAAATTTTGATATTACCGGCCGTTCGATGAGCCGCACCTTTATAAAGAGTATTACGCTGATCAAAAAAGCGGCGGCCATGGTCAATGCCAAAGCCGGTTTTTTGCCGCAGGAAAAGGCGGAGGCGATCATTTGGGCGTGCGATGAAATTTTGACCGGTGCTTACCGGGATTCCTTTATTGTGGACGCGGTGCAGGGTGGCGCCGGTACCTCTGCGAATATGAACGCCAATGAAGTGGTGGCGAATCTGGCGATCAAAAAGTTGGGTGGGAACCCCGGCGATTACGCGATCGTCAATCCAAATGATGACGTCAACATGGCGCAGTCCACCAATGACGTCATTCCCACGGCGGGCAAGCTGACGGTGCTTTCCCTGAGCAGCCGGCTTTTGAAAAATCTGCAAAAGCTGGATGAGGCGCTTCTGGCGAAGGCGGAAGAATTTGACGACGTGCTCACCATGGGCAGAACGCAGCTGCAGGACGCCGTGCCGATGCGTATGGGACAGGCGTTTCACGCGTTTGCCGTGGCTATTGAACGCGATATCCGCCGCATTCGGGAGAGCCTGAAAGCGATGCGCAAAATCAATATGGGTGCGACGGCGATCGGCACCGGGATCAATACGGAACTGGCGTATTTTAAGGGAATCTGCGGGCAGCTTTCCGAATTGTTCGGGGAAGATTTGGAACAGGCGGAGGACCTTTTCGACGGTACCCAGAATATCGACGGCTTTGCCGAGGTTTCCGGCGCGCTGAAAACATTGGCGATCAATCTTTCCAAAATGTGCAACGATCTGCGCCTGCTTTCCAGCGGCCCCTGCACCGGACTGGAGGAAATTCACCTGCCGGCGCGGCAGAACGGATCCTCGATCATGCCCGGAAAAGTGAATCCCGTTATCCCGGAAGTAGTGAATCAGGCGGCGTTCTTGGCGATCGGTCACGACGTGACCATTACCATGGCGGCCGAGGCGGGGCAGCTGGAGCTGAACGCGTTTGAGCCGGTGGTGTTTTACCAGATTTTCGAATCGATCTCCGCACTCAACGGCGCGGTAAAAACACTGGTCTATAATTGTATTGAGGGGATTACCGTCAATCGCGAGCACTGCGAAAACCTGGTACACCGTTCGGTTGGCGTTGTGACCGCGCTCAACCCTTATATCGGCTATAAAACCGCCGCCGAGATCGCCAAAGAATCGCTGAAAACCGGCGAAGCGGTGAAGGATATCATCCTGCGGCGCGGGATGATGAGCCGGGAGCTTTTGGAAAAGGTGCTCGATCCGCACCGGCTTACCGAGCCCGGTTCCGGCGATAAGATCCGATAAAGGGGCGCAGGCAAAATCGGGACTGATTTAAGACGGTTTCGGGGATTTTTTCTTGAAAAATCCCCGAAACAAAGATCGGTGCGATAAGCGCACCGGTTTTTTCTCTTCCGGGGAGTCGGCTGTTTTTTTCTTGAAAGAAAAAAGCGTACCGTTTTCCAAAAGCAGGATCCTGCCGAAAAATTTCTTTTGTTGTTTTTCAAACGGCGCTAAATCATAATACAGGTCAAGCCCAAGCGTTTCCCCCTCCTGAATCGGTTCCCATTCCAGCCGGGCAAAAAGCGGCGCGGCACTTTTTTTTGTTTCTTCCAGGGAGGAATGAAAAAACAGCTCGGCGCATTTTCGGAAAAGCCGATTTGCTTTTTGCATCCTTTCTTCCTCAAATTCCGGCAAGCGCAAAAGATAGCGCATAAAAACGTCGCCGGCCGGCGCTTTTCCTTCGATTTTGGTAAAAGAAAGCTTCCCGCAAACGGTATCTCTGCCCGGGTATTTTCTCCCTTCCGGCAGCGGAGTCAGAGAGGAATGTTTTTTCACGCGATCACCTCATTGTATTTTATGAAAAAAATTCCTGCTTGCCAGTGAAATCTTTTCCGAGGCGCTGCATATACTGAAAGTGAAAACATATTTTGGAGTGAACAAAATGGTTGGCACAGCAAAAACGGTCGGAATCGGCGTGGCCGCTTTCGGCGCGGGGATTCTGGTTTCATTCTTTTTGCCGAAAACACTTTTGATCATTTTGGAAGCGGGCGTGATTGTGACGACCGGTATTCTTTTTTCAAATTCATAAGGGGGGATTCGGATGAAAATTATTGTTTGGAAATCACCGAAGTTATTCCGGGGGATTTTGAAAGCGCTTTTTCACGTAAAATAAAAATCCGTCGTACATGAAAATTGCCTTTCCGGGGAAACTATTTTTGCCCCCATACGAGAAAGGAAAAAAGAATGAAGAAATTATTTGCAGTGATCCTTTCGTTTGTTATGATGATCCCTTTCACTGCCTGCCAGGACGAAAAGATCGACAATCCTACAGGCGGCACGTATCATGAAACCGCTCCTGAAACAAAAGAAAACGAAACCGATCTCTGGGATGAAAATACCAATCAATTGACCGAAGACATGACCGATCCCGGCTTTACGACCTCGGAAGGAAACAACGAGGACCCCGGACTCGGCGGTATGGACGACGACCTTACCAATGACGCCGACGACGGCAACCTGAGCGGCGGCGCGCCCAACCAGGACAATAACCCCGCCCTCAGCGGTGAACCCGGTTCGGGCAGCAATATGGGTTCGAACAACAACTAAATAGGAACGAGAACAAGACCCGGCAATCGGCTTTCGCAGGCCGCCGGGTCTTTTTTTGTGAATTCCATTCTGAAAATTCGTAAAAAATTACTAAATTTAGTTAAAACATATTGACTATTACGAAATTTCGTGATACAATAGGCGCGAGCAATGGAAAACAGAAAAAGAAAAGAGGGAGAACAATGATTCAGAAAACCGGGTTTTTGGACCGGGAAGATATATTGCTGCGCGCTTATGAAAAAATGCAGGATTTGCAGGATCTGATTGTGCCGATTTTGCCGGAAACGGGCGAGGAATTGAATTGGATTTTAGAAGAGATCGAAACGGAGCTTCACAGCGCCGGATCTGCCGGCAGAGTCGCCCGTCTTGGCGAAGAAGAAAATTCCGGGGAAGCGATATGACCTTTGAGGAATATATGGCGCGTTTTGAGGCGCTGAAACGGAAAATTACGGAGATCCAGAGAGAAAAATGCCTGCGAGCCAGTCCGCAGTTCCGGCTGTTTATCGATCAGGCGCGGCAGACACGGGCGCTGGCGATTTTGCCGGAATCGGTGGTCATGCCGGAAAAGGAATGGGAAATCAGAATTCGACGGATGCAAAGGCTTTACTGTAAATATGCTGCGCGTATCGCCGCCGCCTGTGAAAAAATTGATTCCGGGCCGATCCGGCAATACGCGATCCAACGGTATTTATACGGCTGCACACATGAGGAGATTGCCGACCGGAGCTTTTATTCGCTGAGAACTGTGTACCGGCAGGGCGCCCGCGCCAAAAAAGAGCTGCGCGCCCGGCTTTTAAAAGAAATGCCGCAGGTCAGGAGAACCAAAACGCATCGCTATCGGCTTTCCGAAACCGGTCTGCGGGCAATCCGCAGGCGGAAAAGCCGCGATCTGGCGCAAAGAAAGTTTTTTCACCGTTCGCCGCAGCTAAGACCCTTTCGCGTCCGACTGGAACCCAAGCAGAGCGCGGAAAGCGGGCGGAAGAGTATTCAGAAATAGTGTGCCGGGCGAGGAGTGCTTTGCAAAAGTTGCATCGGAATTTGTCGTTTTACACACCCTTCAAAAATTTTTCTTTTGCTCTTCTATCGTAATACGCCGGCAACAAAAAAGGTAACTCGCCAAGAGGCGAGTTACCTTTTTTGTTTTTGTAAATTATTCGTTGTTTTCCTTCATAGCTGCAAAGCAGTCGCTGCAGTATACAGGACGATCGCTGGTCGGCTGGAAAGGAACCTTTGCTTCTTTGCCGCAGTTTGCGCAGGTAGTAGTGAAGTACTCTCTTGCCTGTCTGGATGCGTTCTTTCTCGCGTCTCTGCAGGCTTTGCATCTTTGGGGCTCGTTCTGGAAGCCTTTCTCTGCATAGAATTCCTGTTCACCGGCGGTGAAAACGAATTCGTTCCCGCATTCTTTGCATACTAAAGTCTTGTCTTCGTACATGTGCCATACCTCATTAAAATAAAATTGTTGCCCAGAACGGACTTGCACCGCTACCCTTTTAGATCGTTGCCGATCAAAACGCTCTCTTTAAGCTACACGGGCATATTCTTTAATTTTCCAACACCGACTTCAGTTTCCGGCGGCAGCGGAAAAGCGCATTGTCCACACTCTTAACTTCCAGCTGGCAAAGCGCGGCAATTTCCTCGCGCGTGCGCCCCTGCAAATGCAGCCCGAGAATGCGGTTCTCCAAAGGAGAGAGCACCCGGTCGATCTGCAGCAGCAGGTGCTGCAGCGCTTCCTGGGCGAGCAGCGCATGCTCCGGATCGGAAAAAGGGGCGTCTTTCGGGAAAACGGTTTCCCAATCGTCCACCGAATCGACCGAAACGGATTTCTGCGACTTGCGCAGAAAGGAAAGAATGTTGGATCTCATGCAAAGATAGGCAAAGGTGGAAAAGGAAGAAAGGCTGGGACGATAGGCCAGAGCGGCTTTATAAAGACCGATCAGGGCTTCCTGGTAGAGATCGTCCTTTTCGGAAAGCGGGACAGAGAAAGAAGCAACGACACTTTCTATCAGGGAAGCGGAAAGGGAAACCAGGTTTCCAAAAGCTTCGCTGTCTCCGGCGCGAAAAAGCGAAACGCACTGCAAAAGAAGGCTTTCTTTTGCAACGGGATCGGTTTTTTCCTTCGGATTCGCCATTCCATTCTTATCCTTATATCTATCTGTATAGTATTATAGCATCCTATCAAAACTATGTCAAGTTTTTTAATAAAAAATTATTTTCTTTTAACAAAATTTCGAATTTTTTCGGGCTTGTAATCGGGAAGCGCGTATGGTACAATAAAAACCGATAAAAAAATGCAGCGCCGAAGCGCTGCAAAAAGGAGAAAACTATGGTAAGACACATCGTTTTGTTCCGCTTTTTAGAGGAAGCGGAAGGAAGAAAAAAAGAAGAAAACGTACGCCTGACGCGCGAAATGCTGGATGCGCTTCCGCAGAAGATTGACCTGATTTTAAAAAGCGAAACCTATATCAACAAAAAGGGGGCAAATCCCGAAAACGCGGATCTTGTTCTGATCAGCGATTTTGCTTCGCAGGAGGACCTGGATGCGTATATCGTTCACCCCGACCATAAGGCGGTCGGCGCGTTTATGCGGCCCCTGCGCGAAAGCCGCGCGGCGATTGATCTGGAGCTGTAAATCAGCGGATGACCTGCGAAAGATACGCGTGTACCACAAAACGCTGATCGGCGCCGTGGTTGTTCGTGCAGGTAGACAGCGTGAGAATTTGCGTGTCGCGCGTGAATTCGTGCTCCATCGGCTGGAGCGAAATGAACTGGAGCTCTTCGCAGAAATCCAAAAAGTCGGCGTCGGAAACAAAATCGGTTTCGAAGTAATTATCCATGGCGTTGGATTCATGCACTGAAAACGGCGTGTAGATATAAATGCCATCGGTAGTGGCGATTTCGATCCGCGCGCCGTAGAAAAGCGTGGGCGAGGAAAAATCGTACAGGGAAGCAAACATGCTGCCGTTGGTCATATTGTGCCCGAAGATGACGGTATTGCGGTTTTGGGAGAGATCGCGTGAATTGCGATTGTCGATATACAGCGTGCCGGAGGAAAGATAATTGCCGTAAAAATCGCGGTGCAGATAATAGCTTTTCGTTTGCGTCCACATCACGGGATAATCCACCACCGTGCCGGAAATGGTGATCCAGCCGGCAAGGTCGGAATTGATGGCGCGGAGATTATTGAGCTTGGAAACCAAGTTTTGCTGAGCGGAGTTCATAGCCGTGCTGCCGCCGTTGGAGGAGACGGTTTTTCCGCTTAACAGATCGGAAATTTTTAAGGATTCCACACTGGAAGGATTGCGCGGGAGGTAGCTTTCCGCAAAACGGTCGGTTTGGTTTACCATATCGCGCAAATCCTGATAGAGCGCGCTTGCTTCGTAATAGCTGTACAGCTTGCGGCCGACCAGAAAGCCGGCGAATAAAAAACCGAATATCGAAACGAACAAAAAAGCGTAGCGGATTTTATCCTGCAGGGAAAACGCGCGCTTTTTGTTTTTTTCCGGGTCCTGCCAAACGCCGTATTCCCCGTCCAGCGAACGGGAAAATTCCGTATCCGGCGCTTTTTCGGGCGCCGGGATCGGCGGCATTTTTTTGACCGGTTTTTCGGGCGCCGCGCTCAAAGGCGTTTTTTCGGGGGCGCGTTTTGCTTCTTTCTTTTTTTTCTTTTGACGGTAAGACTCCGGCGCGCTTGCTTCTTTTTCGGACGGCGCCGGCGGCGCTTTTTCCGCAGCGGCTTCGATTTTGGCAGGCTGCGATTTTTCTTTTACGACGGAAAGGAGGACTTCCTCCTTTGTTTCTTCATCGCCGAAAGAAATGCAGGTAAGCGGATCGACCGTTTCCGGCTTTACGGGAGAGGGCGCGGGTTCCGCTTTTTTTATATCCCGCCGGGGGCGCAGGGCGTGCTTTTTCGGCTTTTCGCCGGAAAGCGCCGGCTCTTTTGCAGAGGCCGGTACCGATTCTTTTTTCGTCTCGGAAGAAGAAATCATATTGCCTAAAAAGAATGAATCCATCGAGGGTGATTTTTGGGATCCGGACATTTTTTCTCCTTTCCGAAAGTGATTTTTCAATGATGATTATATAGAATTCCGTTTGAATTTGCAAGGACTATTGCCAGAAATTTTCCAAAGAAAGGCGGATCTGGCGGTCGCGTTCCAGAAGCACCGCATTCTCCCAGCTTTCGGGGAACAGCTCCTTTAAATCCTCCTGGCAGTAGCGGGTATCGCACAGCAGGAGAAATCCGCGGTCGGTTTCGCTGCGGATGACGCGGCCCGCCGCCTGCAGGACCCGGTTAAAGCCCGGCAGGGTATAGGCAAAGCTTTTGCCGTCCAGCCCTTTTTCGTAGTAGGAAGCGCTTTCCGCTTCCGCTTCGGCGCTGGGAGGCGGGAAGCCGGTACCGACGGCGACCACGCCGGAGAGGGCGTCGCCATAGAGATCGATCCCTTCGGAGAAAATACCGCCCATGACACAGAAGGCGATCAGCGTGGCGGCGCGCGGCTTGGAAAATTCCTCCAAAAAAGCGCGGCGCTGCGCTGCGGTCATGAACTTTTCCTGCACAAGGATTTTTTGGTCGCAGAAACGTTTTTTATATTCCAGCGCCACGAGGTTTAAGTATTCAAAAGAGGGAAGAAAAACCATGTAATTGCCGGTTTTGGAAAGCGTGGCGGAGCGGATAATGCTGCAAAGCTTCGGCGCGGTCACGTAGCGCTGCCGGTAGGAAACGTCCAGGTCGCAGATCCCTACGAACAAATTGCCCCGCGGGAAAGGCGAGGGAAGCGAAAGGAAGGTATCGCAGTCCCGGCCGCCGAGCGTTTCGAAATAATAGGCCTCGGGGAGCAGCGTGGCGGAGAAAAACACGGCGCTTTTCCAGGAAAAAAGGCTTTCTTCGATTTTGCCGCGCGGGTGCAGGAGAGCGATTTTTCCGCCGCCCTCGGCAAAAGGGAGAAAAGCGAAATCCGCATTGAAATTTTTCCCTAAAAACACAAACCGGCGGCACTTGACGTAGAGCGTGCGCAGCGTTTGGCGGGTGGCTTCTTCCGGAAAACCGAAACCGTCCCGCAGGGCGAAGCCGAGCTTGGGCGCCAGCTTTTCACAGAGAGAAAGGAGCTTTTGCGGAGCTTCAAAGGAAAAATACACTTTCTTTTCCTGAAATTCCTTCCGCATGGCGGCAAAGTGCGCGGCCAGTTCGCCGCACTCGGCGGCCGCCAGCCGGGCGATCAGGCTTTCATCGGCAAAAAGCGGATCCAGATCGCGCGGGGAAAGACTTTCGGAATAGTTTTCACGGATGCGCAGCGGTAGGTTGTGCGCTTCGTCGATCAGAAGCAGCTTGTCCTTTCCGGCTACCGGCAGGGCAATGCCCGGTGCGAAAACGTGGTTGTAGTCGCAAATAATGAGATCGCAAAAGCGGATTGCCTGCAGCGCCAGTTCAAAAGGGCAGATTTTTTCTTCTCCGGCAACGGTCTGCAGCCGTTTGGCGTCAATCTCCGGAGCGTCCAGAAGGCGCGTCAGCGCGCCGGGAAGCTTGGCGTAAAAGGCGTCGGCATATTCGCAGCGCGCCATGTCGCATTCCTCCAGGGCATGGGGGCAGAGAGCCATTTTGGCGGAAAGGGTTAAAACGCGCAGCTTTTTTTCATTTTGCAGCAAAAGCGCCGTTTCGGCGGCCTGTTTTTTGAGCGTGTTTTTCGGAGATAGGTAGAAAACCTGTGAAACCACGCCTTTCTCCAACGCCTTCATGGCAGGGTACAGCACCGAAAGCGTTTTACCGACTCCGGTCGGGGCGCAGGCGTAGAGCCGATACGAGCCTTTGACGGCACTGTAAACGCTTTTGATCAGCTCCCTTTGCCCTTCGCGCAAATGGTCGTAGGGGAAGCGGATGCAGTTTTCGCGCTTTTCGAACCACCGGGCGATCTCCAAAAGGCGCGGGCAAAGCGGCCGGAAAAACGCGGAGAGCTCTTCCTTGGTAAAATGCTCTGTCTGCCATTCGGTTCTGCCCTCGGCAAATACCACAAGCCGCAGGGAGATTTCACGGTATTGTTTGGCGTTGGCAAGCGCCAGAGCCAGGAGCTTGCCGCGGAAAAGGGCGGTTTCGCGCACGGAGCCGAAAAAATCCGCCTGCTGCGGTAAAAAGATGTACTCGTCCACGGTCACACGGCCGTTTTCAATTTCCACGCCGTCCGCTTCGCCTTGCAGGGCGATCGCCTTGCCGGAGAGCCGGAAGCGCAGAAAAAGCGAAATTTTGGAATGATATTCGCTGCGGGAAGAAGCAAAAGCGGCGGCAGAGTCCCGCGGGGGCTTTTTTCCCTCGGGCACTTTTTCCCAAAGCGAATGATTCCGGCAAAAATACGGCAGAATTTCATTCAGGGAAAGGATCTGTTCGCCATCCATTTCGTTTCCTCCTCATAGAACCTGTCCAGCAGAACGCCCACGAACCCGGCGGCAATATTTTTGTAAATGCTGAAATTGGGGTCGAAGGGGATTTTTTCCTCCAGCGGTTCCAAAACAAGATCGCCGAAGCGGACTTCTTTTTGCAGGCAGAGCATAGCCTCTGTTTCGCGGATGCTGGAGAGCGTGAGCGAATCGGAAAGCCCCATCCCCGCGCATAGAAAAGGAAAGGCTTCGGCGTTTTTGGGTAAGGCTACCGCACTTTGCAGGATCACAAGCTCCGCTTCCACAAAAAACCGGCCGGGAAACGTCGTTTCATCGGAAAGAAAGAGCGCCACGGGTCCGGTGCAGTTTTTTGCAGGCTGAATGCAAAGGTTTTGGCAGTAGGGTTTGTTTCGCAAATTTTTCCGCAATAAATTTTCCAGCAGAGGAAAAGGCTCGCTGACGGCAATTTGCATGTGCTTCCCTCCCATACTTTTTTTATAGTATGGGCAGAAAAACAGAATTTATCCCGAAACGCCGTTTACGGCCGCTACGGATTTTTCAATTAAATTCCACAGAATTTCCACACCTTCCCCCGTGAGCGAGGAAATGGGAAACACGGGCGTTTCCTCTCCCACCGTTTCGCGCAGGGCGGCGAGGTTTTTTTGTTGATTGGTCTTGTTCAGCTTATCCCATTTGGTGGCGGCGACAACGTAGGGCGTCCCGGTGGCGTTCAGCCAGTCGAGCATCATTTCATCATCGGCGCTGGGGCCGGTCTTGATATCGATCAGCTGCAGTACCATCAATAGCTTTTCGTTGTTCTGAAAATAGGCGTTGGTCAGATCCGACCACTTCTTTTTTTCGTCCAGGCGCCGTTTGGCAAAGCCGTAGCCCGGCAGATCCACCAGATACAGCTGAGAATCGATATTAAAATAATTGACCGTAATCGTTTTGCCCGGTTCAGCGGAGACGCGCGCTAATTTTTTTCTGCCGGCAAGACGGTTTAAAAGCGAGCTTTTTCCCACGTTGCTGCGGCCGGAAAAGGCGATCTGCGGGAGATTATCGCGGATCAACTGATCCTTTCTTCCCGCCGAAAGGGTGAGCGTGATTTTTTGTTTGTTGATCATGCGTTCCTCAAAGCGATTTTCAAAACCTCGTCCACGTGACGGACGGGAATCAGTTCCAGCGTTTCCAATACCTTCGGATCCACCTCGTCCAGATCCTTTTGGTTTTCCGCCGGGTATAAGACGGTTTTCATCCCGTAGCGCAGGGCGGCGCTGGTTTTTTCCCGCAGACCGCCGATGGGCAGGATATTCCCGTGCAGGGTGATTTCGCCCGTCATGGCCAGATCTCCCCGGCAGGCCTTGCCGGAAAGCAGGGAAGCCAGACAGGTGATCAGCGTGACGCCGGCGCTGGGACCGTCCTTCGGCACGGCGCCCTCGGGCAGGTGAACGTGCAGGTCGCGCGTTTTATAAAAATCCTCCTCGGCAATGCCGAGCTTTTCGCGGTTGGCGCGGATATAGGAAACCGCAGCGGCGGCGGATTCTTTCATTACGTCTCCCAAAGAACCGGTCAGCTGGATCTTGCCGCTGCCGGGCAGCGCAAGCGCTTCCACCTTCAAAAGCTCGCCGCCGGACATGGTCCAGGCCAGCCCGTTGACCACGCCGCACTTGGGAAGCAGATCTTCTTTTTCGGGGGCGTATTTTTTCTTGCCCAGAAAATCAAAGAGATTTTTTTCGGTGACGCTGGTTTTTTCGATACCGTCCACTACGTTTTTCGCGCATTTGCGGCAGATCCGGGCCAGGTTCCGCTCCAGCGTGCGCACACCCTGCTCGCGGGTGTAGGAGCGGATGATCTCCAAAAGCGCTTTGTCGGAAAGGCGCAGGTTTTTCTTTTGAAGGCCGTGCTCCTTTTCCTGCTTCGGCAAAAGGTGCTTTTTGGCAATGGCGATTTTTTCGCTTTCGGTATAACCCTGCAGCCGGATCACTTCCATGCGGTCCAGAAGCGGGGTGGGAATGGTATCGATCTCATTGGCGGTTGCCAGGAACATACAACGCGAAAGATCGACCGGCAGCTCCACAAAATGGTCGCGGAACGCTTTGTTCTGCTCGCTGTCCAGCACCTCCAAAAGGGCGGAGGCGGGATCGCCGTGGCTGTCGCGCGTGAGTTTGTCGATTTCATCAAAAGTGATCAGCGGGTTCATGGTGCCGGCGTCACGCAGCGCCTGAATGACCCTGCCCGGCATGGAGCCGATATAGGTTTTTCGGTGGCCGCGGATATCGGCTTCGTCGCGCACGCCGCCCAATGAGATGCGCACGTATTTTTTGCCCATGGCGCGGGCAATGGAAGCGGCAATACTGGTTTTACCCACGCCCGGCGCTCCCACCAGGCAGAGGATCTGCCCCTTCATGGTGCCGCCGAGCTTTTTGGCCGCCAAAAATTCCAAGATTCGTTCCTTGACTTTTTCCAGCCCTTCATGGTCTTCGTTGAGGATTCTTTCCGCTTTTTCCAAATCGATTTCGTCTTCGGAAAAGTTCAGCCACGGAATTTCCAGGCAGGTTTCCACATAGCCCGTGATCACCGCGGCTTCGGAAGAGCCGTAAGGCATGGAGGTGAGTTTACGGATCTGACTGCGCAGCTTTTCGCGCACATTGTCCGGCAGGGCGGAGCTTTCCACGCGGCTTTTTAAATCGTCTTCCTCGGGGGAAAGCTCGTCGTCCGCTTCGTGGGGGGCTTTGCCGCCCAATTCGTTTTGAATGACCTGCAGCTGTTCCCGCAGGTAATACTCCCGCTGCTGGCGGTCGATCCGGCGCTGTACCTTATCCTGAATTTTTTGTTCGGTGCGGACGATTTCAATTTCATTGGCAAAAACCGCGGAAAAGGCCTCGATCCGGTCGATCGGGTCAAACTCCGCCAGCACGCGGATTTTATCCTCGGTCCGATGCAAAAGGTTTGCCGCCATGAAATCGGCCAAAAAACCGGGGTCACGGATGCTGTAAACCTGGTTGGCAATATCAGAAGAAAAATTTTTGGCAAGACCGCAGAAATCGTGGAACTGCGCCAGCACCTGCCTTTTGGCGGCCTCACATTCCACGGGTTCGTCGGAAACAAGGGCTTTCCGCATGACTTCACCCATCAGCGCGCCGGATTTTAAATCGGTAATGCGGATCGTTTCCGCGCGCTCAATGCCCTCCACCACCAAACGATAGCTTTTGTCGGGCAGCTTTAAGGACTGCTTGATGCGGGCGACCACGCCCACGGGATAGAGATTTTCGGGTTCGGGCACTTCCGCGGCGAGGCTTTTCTGGGTGACCAGATACAGCACATGATCGGCACGCAGCGCCATTTCCACCGCTTTCACGGATTTCGGACGAGCAACTTCAAAGCTGGTATCGATCCCCGGAAACACCACCAGGCCGCGCAGGGCCACAACCGGCAGCGCGATTCGATCCAGTTTTTCGGAAAATACGGACATAATCGAGGGTTCCTTCCTGAGTAAAAAGAGTATAGCCGAAACGGGAAGCCGAAAAACGGGCTTTGGAGCTTCCCGAAAATATAAAATTTCGGAGATTTTATAAGAATCCAAGAATAAGTATAGCATAGAAAAGTGAAAAAAGCGAGAATTTATACGATTTATTTGCAAAAATTTCAAAAAATTCTTGGCAGTTTTTCAATATTTTGCTAAAATATAGGCTAAATGAAATGCGTGAAAGGATTTTGAAAAGGATGAGGAGTACCACTGTGAAAAGCAGACCTTTGAAAATACAGCCCGCCTCTTTGCAGGATCTGCCGTTTCCGGCTTTGGTTTGTACGGAAGAGACCCGTGTTTTGTTTGCCGCTTCTTCGGCGCGGCGTGCCTTTCCCCGACTGCGCTGCAGGCAGTTTCTTTCCCGGACGAGCGGTTTTGTACTGCAGCCGGGTACGGTTTCTCTGCAGGAACTTTTCGGCAGACCGTGTTTTGTGTGCGTTTCCGAAATTTTGTGGGAGGGAGAAACGCAGTTCCTTCTTTCCGTTTTGGAGGATTTTCTGTCTGTACAAACCAAGGCTTTCGCGCATATTTTAAAGAATCAGGAATTTTTGTTTCGGCGGTTCGACGCCGCTTTGCGCACGGTGCTGACAGGCGAGCCGCTTTTGCCGGAAAAGGAAAAGGAGATCCGGAAACTGTTTCACGAAAGTGGGGAGTTGGCGCCGTACGAGAGCGTTTTCCTGCGCTTTTTAAAGCAGTGCGAACGCAAAAGCCGGGATCCGCAAAGAATTTCGCTGGCGCATTTTTTGAAAAAGCTTGCCGAAAAATTAAAAGCCGCGGGCTTTTCGCTTCTAATAGACTGCCCGCCGGGGCCGGTAATATGGCTGCCGTTTGAAGATCTGGCGCTGATTTTGCTGCAGATTTTGCAATTTATTTCTCGGTACGAAAAAGAAAACGAGGTTTCCCTTTCGGTGCATACCAAAAGCGAGCGCGTTTATTTGCAGCTGCGCTTTGCCGACCGGGCTTCTTTGTTTGATATTTACCCGACGCTTCTTTTTGAAAAAGAGGAGAGGGAGCAGGCAAACGCCACTTTCTTTCTGCCGCTTTTCGGGGCGATCAGCCTTTGTCGGGATCACCGGGTCGGCTTTTCTTTGTACCGCGAGGGCGACGTGGGAGTGGCGGAGCTGGATTTCAAAGCCCTGTTCGCGCTGCCGGAATTGTATCTGAGCGCGTTTTCAAAGGATCGGGAGCTGGATCTTTTGGTGGAGGAATTTTTCCCACGCCCGTAAAAAAGCTTGTAAAAAAACTTGAAAAAAGCGGAAATTCTTTGGGAAAGGCCTTGCAAATCGTTAAAAATATGGTATACTTGTGATTGGTATTTTAAATAGATTCGAGGGGAAGAGCATGGCAGAAAAAAAGATCAAAAGAGTCGGGGTTTTGACTTCCGGGGGCGATGCGCCCGGCATGAACGCGGCCATTCGCGCCGTAGTGCGCTCAGGGCTTTACTATGGGCTGCGGATCTTTGGAATCCAGCGCGGATATGAAGGCCTTTTGGACGGCGAAATCGCCGAAATGAACAATCATTCCGTTTCCAATATCATCAGCCGCGGCGGCACGATTCTTCTGACCGCGCGCAGCAAGGAATTTGCCACGGAAGAAGGCGTGAAGCGCGGCAAGGCGATGACGGAAATTTTTAAGCTGGACGCACTGGTGGTGATCGGCGGCGACGGCTCCTTCCGCGGCGCCAGGGATCTGCACCGGATCGGCGTGCCGGTGATCGGCATTCCCGCCACGATCGATAACGATATCGGCTGCAGCGATTATACCATTGGGTACGATACGGCTATGAACACCGTGAAGGAAGCGATCGACCGGATCAAGGACACCGCCTACTCCCACGAAAGATGCAGCGTGGTGGAGGTTATGGGTCGGAACGCGGGCTATATTGCGCTGCACTGCGGCATTGCCGGCGGCGCGGAGGCCTGCATCATTCCCGAAAAGCAATTTGATTTGAAAGAAGACATCATCAAGCCCATCCTCTCCTGCCGCAACGCCGGCAAGCACCACTATATCATTATCAACGCCGAGGGCGTGGGCGGCACCATGGAGATCGCCGAAAAGATCCACGAGATCACCGGTATTTCCACGACCACGACCATTCTCGGTCATCAGCAGAGAGGCGGCAGCCCCACCGTGCGCGACCGTGTGGCGGCAAGTTTATTTGGCGTCAAGGCCGCCGAACTTTTGGCAAACGGGATTTCGGGCAGGATCATAGCCATGAAGGGCGAAAAAGTTGTGGACTACGACATTGAAGAAGCTCTGAAGATGGAAAAGAATATTGAAGACAGCCTGATTGAAACCAGTAAGATCCTTTCTCTTTATTAAGTTTCGTAAAAAACGGAGTGCTCGCAGAGCACTCCGTTTTTTATGTGAAACAACCGGGTTCCGGGGCCACGCCCGCAAGCCCTGCCTGCGCTGGCGGGGCGGGTTTTTACCTCTGTTTGCATTTTTCGATCAGCTTTGGGTAAATGCGCTCCAGAAACCACTTTTCCTTCGGCACTTTCAGCGCGTCTTCAAAGGACCACCATTTTACCGCCCGGTTTTCCGCCCGGTTGACAATGAGTTTTTCGCTCTCACTTGCCTCTGCCAGATAGGTGACATTCAAGTGCAAATGGCTCGGTACATAGACGCCCTTTTTGATATGCCCCTCGACCGGCAGAATTTCCAGGCTGAAAATCTCCTCGCTCACCAAAGAAGCCCGACAAACGCCCGTTTCCTCCCGCAATTCCCGCAGGGCAACGGCGGAAAGCCTTTCCTCCCCGTCGGCATGGCCGCCGATCCATGCCCAGGAATCATAGAGGTTGTGGTAGGCCAAAAGCGTTTGGGTGCGCGCCCGGTTGACCGTCCATAGGGAGGTGGTAAAATGGGCGATCCTGTTTTCCCGCTCCAGGTAGTTTTGACTGTGCTGCATATAGTGCAGCATCACTTCCTGATCTTCTTTTTCCTGCGGATTCACCGGGGTGTAATTTTGAACGTCCTCAAATAAGCCCATAATTTTTCCTTTGTTTGTAATTTTGTAAGACCATCATACCACATCGGCAAAAGAAAATCCAGCTCCTTTTTCGCAGAGTTTAAAAAGCATGAAAGGCGCTTTTGCGGGGGAAAATAAACTAAAATTTGACTTCGTGGGAGAAAAGTGGTAAAATAACCCATAGAAATGCGGAAAAACATTTTTCCACAATCCATTCTTTCGGCAAGCCCGAAAGAGAAAGGTGAGATTCATGGCATTGAGTTTTCGGGGTGGGATTGCCCTGGAGGAAACAAAAAAGTCTGCTTTGCTTGCCATAGAAGCCATACCGGCGCCTGCTTTTGCCGCGGTTCCGTTTTCCCGGAAGCCGGGTGAGAGAGCCGCGCCCGTTGTGCAGCCGGAGGACCGGGTGCTGCGCGGACAGCTTATTGCCGAGCCGGAAACGGAAAACTCCGTGCCGGTGCACGCTCCCTTTTCAGGAATCGTAAAAGAAGTTTGCACCGACGGGAACGTGGGTGCGATCGTCATTGAAAACGATTTTAAAAACGCGCTTTCCGAAAGCGTTGTTCCCTTTGAAAAACCGATTTCGAAAGCCGAACCCGAGGAGCTTTGCGAGGTGATCCGCGCCGCCGGGATCACAGATCTGGGAAAAAGCGGCGTGCCGCTGGCCCGGCGTTTGCAAAAGGCGCAGGGAAAGGCGCGCCGCCTGATTATAAATTGTGTGGAAAGCGAGCCGGCTCTGAGCGCCAATTTTCGCTTGGTTTTGGAAAAAACGCAGGAAATTGTCAACGGCGCTAAGATCCTGTTGCGTGCCACCGGCATTGAAAAAGCCGTATTTGTGGTAGAAAAAAGTCGTCAGGAGGCGGCGGAAGCGCTGATGGCGCTGTGCGGCGCCAGCCCGAATTTTAAAATCACCGCTTTAAAAAGCAAATATCCGCAAAGCGCCGACCGTCAGTTGACGGAGGCGCTTGCCGGAAAGCGTCTGTCTGAGGGGCAAACGCCGCTGGATCGGGGCTTTTTCATCATAGGCGTTGAAAGCGTCTTTGCCGTGTACCAGGCGTTTGTATATGGTCTGCCGGTAACGGAACGGGTACTGACCGTCGGCGGCGATGCTTTGGAGCGGTCTGCCAACCTCCGCGTCCCGATCGGAGCAAGCTTTGAAGACGTGATCCGGCATCTCGGCGGTTTTGTGCAAAAGCCGCAGGTCGTGCTGTCCGGCGGGACTATGACCGGTATCGCAGAGGAAAGCTTAAAAGCCGTGGTAGGGAAGGAAACCGGCGCCGTGATCGCCCTTTTGCAAGGAGCGGAGGACCGGGAAGATAGCGCCTGCATTCACTGCGGCCGTTGCGTGAAAGTTTGTCCGGAGCGGTTGTTCCCGCTCTATATTGCACGCTTCAGCGACCAAAACCAGTGGGAGAAAACCAAAACCTGGGACGCCGGACTTTGTTCCGAGTGCGGCTGCTGCACCTATGTCTGCCCGGCGGGGATTCCGCTTTTGAAAAAAATCCGTCTGGCAAAAGAAAATCTCGCTTTGCCGAAAAAAGGAGTGTAAAAATGGATTCCTTTCTTGTAAAATCCGCCCCGCACCGGCATCAGCCCGATTCCACCCGTACGATCATGGCGGATGTGATTTTGGCTTTGGTACCGGCGCTTGTTTGGGGCGTTTATCTGTTCGGCTGGCGGGCGCTTTTGATTTGTATTTTGAGCGTGGGCTTTTGTCTGGGCTTTGAAGCGCTGTTTCAAATGATCCTGCGCCGCAAGGTCACCGTTTCCGACGGCTCGGCGGTTGTGACCGGGCTGCTTTTGGCCATGAATTTTTCCGTGAGTGTTCCGCTTTGGATGCCGGTTGTGGGCAGCTTTGCGGCAATCGTGCTTTTCAAGCAGCTTTTCGGCGGGATCGGAAAAAATATGCTGAATCCCGTTTTAGCTTCGCGGGCGTGCCTGCGGCTTGCATTTCCCGCTGCCATGACTTCTTTTGTGGAGCCGTTTTCCCAACTGCCGGTCTTTTCGATCGGTGTTTCCGAAGAAGTGCTGGCGGCTTCCGCCGGGGTGACTCCGCAGGGCTTTTTGAAAAACGGTCAGTTTCCGACCGGGCTTTCTCTGTACGACCTGGTTTCCGGCTCTTACAGCGGACGGATCGGGGAGGTGAGCGCACTGCTGCTGGCGGCGGGTGGGCTTTACCTGCTTTTTAAGCGCGTTATTTCCTGGCACATCCCGGTGGGATTTTTCGCCTCCTTGGCTTTGCTTTGTTTCCTGTTCCCTTCGTTTGGGGCGCGCTGGGAATATATGCTGTGGCAGCTTTTTTCCGGGGGACTCTTTTTGATCGTGATTTTTATGGCAACGGACCCCTGCACCACCCCGATCACCGGAACCGGTAAGCTTTTGTTTGGGTTTGGCTGCGGGCTGATTACTTTCTGTCTGCGCAAAACCGACCTTTCGGTGGAGGGGGCGGTTGTGGCGGTGCTGATAATGAATGCGCTGTCTCCTTTGCTGGATCGGCTGCGTTTTTTGCCGAAGTTAAAAAAAGACAAGGCGCCTTCATGAAAAAAGCGTTTCGTTTCGGGGGCTTCGGCCTGCTTTTGCTTTTGCTTTTCAGCCTTTTTTCCTGTGGAAAACCCGAGCCGCAGAAGGTGGCGGAGCGTTTTCTGAAGGCCGCGCAAGAATATGACCGCGCCGCGGAAGAGGCCTTGCTTCTTTTATCCGACGAGGAGCGGGAGCTGTATTTTTACGGTCTTGAGGAAGAACAGTTCGACGCCTATTTGGCGGTGCAGGAAATTTCTTCGATCTACAACACCTATCTTGCCGTTGCTTCTGAAAAATCCTCTTTTGAAATTCAGTCGGTAGAAGTAACGGGGGATCGCGCAAAGGTGGTTTTTCTCTTTTCGTTTGTGGATTCTTCCGAGGTATTTGCGCACAGTATTCCGCGGATCCAGCAGGAACTGGTGGCACAGAGCCTGAACGGCAAGGATATCAGCCTGGATTTGGCGGCGCAGATCGTTTTGACCTCTGAAATCGCCGAAGGGGATTTTCCTTTGTCCTCGCGCATGCTGGATTGGGAGCTTGTTTTGACGGACGGGGGATGGAAAATCGTTCCGAACGGCGCTGTCACCACGGTTTCCACCCTGGATTTTTACGCCGATCCCGAGGGGATTTGGGCGGCGCTGGACGCTGTCGGCGCGGTGTGAATGCAACTGAAAAAAGGACTTGCACTCGTTGCAAGTCCTTTTTGTTTACGAATGGAGGCTGTCTTTGCGGTTGTCGTGCTGCGACAACGCCTTTTCCCGGTAGACGCCGGGCGTGACCCCAAAGAAGCGGTGAAAAGAGGAAACGAAATGGCTTTCGCTGGAAAAGCCGCAGGTATAGGCGATATCGCAAAGCTCGCCGCCTTCCTCCAAAAGCTCGGCGGCGTGGCGGTAGCGGATTTCCAAAACAAAATTTTTGATCGATTGCCCGGTGATGTTTTTAAAATCCGCTTTCAATTTTCCGGGACTGATATGAAATTTTTCGGCGATTTTTTCGATGGGGATCTTTTCGGAAAAATGCTCGATCAAAAACGGAATCACGCGGAAAATATAGCGCTCTTTGGTGGAAAAGGTTTCGCACGCGTGGCCTTTTTCCAAAAGCTGGCGGATCTTGAAAAGGATGCTCAGCAGCAAAAACAGCAGGCTTTGGGAAGTTTCTTTTTCCGCAAGCGCAAAATAGGCGGCAAAATCTGCGGTTTCGTCTTTTGTGAGAGGAAGAATCCGGCAGTCGGGCGCCAAAAGGCTTTGCAGCGAGAGCTTTTCCGGCAGAAACGAGAAAATTTCCGGACGGAAAAAAAGCACCTGGCTTTGGAATTCTTTCTCTTCCGGGCGGCTGGAGACGGTTTCGTGATAGGTGCCGGCGCGGTGGATCACCAAAGCCGGCGTGGCAACAAAAAAGGTTTTGCCGTTGCTTACCAGCTCTACCGTGGAGGCGGAGGTAATAAAAAGCAATTCCTCCAGATCGTGCATATGAAAGCTCTGGGCGCGGTATCCTTGCGGCCGATTGATCCGAAGGTATTGGATCGAGCTGTCTTTCGGGCGGAAAGTCAGCGGAAGAAATTCCATGGGAACGCTCCTTTTCTTCGTACTACGGGTATTATGGCAAAGAATTTCCGTTTCGTCAAGAGGGGAGCTTTGATCTGATTTTGAAAGAAAGTCGGGATAAACGGCTTATATTTCAATAGAAAGAGTGAAAAAATTATTTTTCATAGGAAACCGAAAAAAAAGGGGAGAACCTCAAAGAAAAGGCTTTCCTCCATACGGGGCGCTTCCCGCCGTCGCCCAGGCGGTGGACGGCGTCGCGCAAGCGCTTTCTTCCGGCGGTCGGCTCTTTTATATCGGCGCGGGAACCTCCGGTAGGATCGGCGTGCTCGATGCTTCGGAATGCCCGCCCACCTTCGGCACGGAACCGGAGCAGGTCGTCGGGCTGATCGCGCGCGGAGCCTGGGGGTAGGGGATCGTCCAAAGCTTTTATCGTCAAAAGAAAAAAGGAACTTGTAAAGTGTTTTTGCAAGCTCCTTTTTTCAATAGGAGAAAGGGCGCGCTTGCGCTTTTCCCACAAGGGAAAGCCGCAAAACAGGAAGCCTTTTTTCGTTTGAAAAGTTTTGAAGAGGTTTCAGGGACTTTTTTAAAAGTTCCCTCGCCTTAAGATTCAGATACGCGCGGCGGATTTGTGATCTGCGTTTCTTCAAAGGCGTTTTCGCAAATACCGCGCAGGTTTTCAAAGGAGGTGATTTCTTTTACTGCCGTGCCGGCAAACGCGTCGGAAAGATAGAGAACCTCCGGCGGCAACGCAACCCTTTCGGCCGTGCCGCGATAGGCGAGCAGGATGCCGTTCCCGACGATTACAAATTCTTCGGTCTGCGCCGTCAGCCAGGCGGTGCCGGCAAAGGCGCTGCAGCCGATTTCTTCCACCCCATCGGGAATGGTAAACCGCAGATCCTCGGCGCCGGAATGCCAGAACGCATAGGCGCCGATGACTTTCAGCGTAGAGGGAAGCGTTACCTTTTTCAGCTTCGGACAGGCGGCAAAGGCCTCCTCGCCGATTTCCTCGACTCCTTCGGGAAGGTTGATTTCCGTCAGCTCCAGGCAGGAATAAAAGCTCCCGGTCGGCAAAACGCGCAGACCCTTTCCCAGGGTTACCGTTTGCAGCTGCAGACAGTTGTCAAAAGCGTCTTCTCCGATTTCCGCAACACGGTCCGGCAGGGTAAGGCGTCGGATTCCGCTTCTCTGAAAAGCGTTGGCGCCGATTCGCTCCAGCCCCTCCGGAAGAACGATTTCCTCAAATTCCGAGCCGGAAAAGCAGTTTTCGGAAATTTCCGTGACAGGCACTTCGTCGAAAGAAGAGGGGATAACGAGCGTACGTTCGGGGTGAAGCTCCACGTTGACCTCGGAAACGGCGCAGGTATGATCGGAAAAAAAGGCAACGCCAAAGCCGCTGATATCCTGGTAGTCGATCTGGGTGCGTTCCTCATAGGAAACAATTTCTTCCGGCCAGGTCGGCTCGGGAGATTCTACCACCGTACAGCCCGAAAAGAGCAGCGCGGCCGCAAGATAAAAAAAGGCCAAAAATTTTTTCATGAATAAGGAATCCTTTGAAAGTTTTTTGAGGATTATTGATACTGCGAACGGTACAGCTCGGCGTAAAAGCCGCCTTTTTGCATCAGTTCCTTGTGGTTGCCCATTTCAACGACGTCGCCGTCCTTCACCACCAGGATCAGATCGGCGTTCTTAATGGTGGAAAGGCGGTGCGCAATCACAAAACAGGTTTTGTTTTCCATCAGGCGCAGCATAGCCTTTTCGATCTTGATCTCGGTGCGCGTGTCTACGTTGCTGGTGGCTTCGTCCAGGATCAGCATTTTCGCCTTTGAAAGCATGGAACGGGCAATGGTCAAAAGCTGCTTCTGCCCTTTGGAAATATTCAGGCCGCCGTCGGCAAGATAGGTGTCGTACCCCTGCGGAAGCGAGAGAATGAAGCGGTGAATTCCCGCCTCCTTGGCGGCGTTTTCAATTTCCTCCCGGGTGGGGTTATCCGCACCGTAGGCAATATTTTCGGCAACCGTGCCGTTGAAAAGCCAGGTTTCCTGCAGCACCATCGTATAGGCGCGCCGCAGATCCCGCCGGCGGATTTTTTCGATCGGTACGCCGTCCAGAAGGATCCGGCCGTGCTGCACGTCGTAAAACCGCATCAAAAGATTGACAAGAGTGGTTTTCCCGGCGCCGGTCGGCCCGACAATCGCAACCGTTTTCTGCGCGGGCACTTTGAGCGAAAGATTGTGAATGATCTCGCGTTCGGGCGTGTAGCGGAATTTCACGTGGTCAAATTCCACCTCGCCCCGCACCTCGCTAAGCTCGATCGCGTCCGGATCGTCGGGCTTTTCGGGAAATTCGTCCATCAGCGAGAACACGCGCTCGGCGGCGCTGCGCAGGCTCTGCAGATCGCTCAAAATATTGGAAAATTCATTGATCGGGCCGGAAAATTTTCGTCCGTATAAAATAAACGAGGAGATCCTGCCCGGACTCAAAAGGCCGGTAACGTAGAAGCACGCGCCGCTGACACTGATAATGGAAATGGAAAGGTTGCTGATAAAATTCACGCTCGGCCCCAGAGACGCCGATTGGTAATCCGCCATGTAATAGGCGTCCATCGTTTCGCGGTTCTGCCCCTGGTAGCGGCTTAAAAACTGCTTTTCCCGACCGTAGGCTTTAATGGTTTTCAAACCGGAAAGCATTTCCTCGGTATAGCCGTTTAAATTGCCGATCGCGGCGCTGCGGCGACGGAACAGCGGCCGCACCTTTTTGGTTTTCCACACCGTGTAGCCGATCGAGAGCGGCAGCGTCACCAAAAAGATCAGCAGCATCTGCCAGGAAATGCGCAGCATGCAGATAAACGCACCCGTCACGGAGATCAGCGAGGTGAAGATCTGCAACAGGTCGTTGGCAAGGGAGGTATTGATCGTATCGATATCGTAGGAAATACGGCTGATGACGTCGCCCGCCTGCAGCTGATCGAAATACCCTACCGGCATATCCAACAGCTTATCGAAAAGCTCCTTGCGCAGCTTGCGGGTGATCTTCTGGCTGTAGGAGATCATCAGGGTAGAAAGAATGAACGATAAAACTGCGCTGGCAACGTAAAACAGCACCATAAGGAAGCAATAGAGCAGCAAAACGTGCCAGTCGACGGAGGCGGTGTGCGTTTCGAAATCGTACCGGATCGCATCGATCGCCGTGCCCGAAAGCTCGGGGCCGATCAGCGCGAGGATATTGGAACTGAAAACCAGAAAAATGGCGATCAGCGCCGTTCCGGGAAAGGCGAGAAGATAGCCGAAAAGCCGCAGGTAGACGTTGCGCCCGGCGTATTTGCGAGAATTCGGTTCCTGTTTCATGCGTTCAGCTCTCCCATTTGTGATTGCGCAATTTCCTGGTAAACGCCACAGCTTTGCGAAAGCTCTTCGTGCGTACCGTAGCCAATGGGAGCGCCTTGCTCCAGCACCAAAATGTGATCGCAGTTTTTCACGCTGGAAATGCGCTGCGCCACGATAATGCTCGTGACCTCCCGCATTTTTTCGGCCAGCGCCGCGCGCAGGTTCGAGTCCGTTTTGTAGTCGAGCGCCGAGGAGGAATCGTCCAAAATCAAAATCGGCGGCGTCCCGGCTACCGCGCGAGAGATGAGCACGCGCTGCCGCTGCCCGCCGGAAAGGTTCTGCCCCTTGGCAGTGAGCTCATAGGAAAAGCCGTCCTCCAACTGAGAGATGAATTCTGCCGCTTGGGCGACCTCGGTGGCCTTTTCCAGTTCTTGCCCGCCGATGCTGCGGGCGAAGCGGATATTTTCCGAAAGCGTGTCTGCCATCAGAAAATCGTTCTGGAACGCCACGCCGAACAGTGTGTGCAGCTCGCTGTGCGGAAGGGAGCGGATATCGCGCCCGTCCAAAAGGATCCGGCCGGAATCGATATCGTAAAAGCGCAGAAGCAATTGGATAATGGTGCTTTTGCCGCTGCCCGTGCCGCCGATGATCCCCAGCGATTCCCCCCGCCGCAGCGCAAAGGAGATATGCTCCACGGTCGGGATCGTTTTATTATAGGAAAACGAAACGTCCTGAAATTCCACAAACGGCGCGTCTTCTTTTTTCGGTTCGGCCGCCTGCACCAGAAGCTCCTCCGGCGTGCGCATGACCTCGTCAATACGGCCGGCGCTGGCAGCGCCTTTGGAAATGACGGTAAAAATGCGCGTGATCGCGATGGTCGCATTTAAAATGATGGTAAAATACGACATGAACGAAATGATCTGTCCCGGCATTGTGTGCCCGGAAAGAACCCGAAAAGCACCCAAAAGAATTACCATCGTCATGCCGAGGTTTAAAAACATACTGATGATCGGATGGGAGCGGGCCATGGTTTTGCCGGCCTTTTCCTCGCTCCGGCTGAGCTCGACGTTGATCTTCTGAAAATGCTCCTTTTCAAAATCTACCTTGGAAAGCGCCTTGATCACGCGGATGCCGGAAAAATTATCTCGCACGACCTCGACCATACGGTCGGCCTTTTCCTGCTTGAGGCGGTACAGCTTGACGCCCTTTTTGGAAATGTGTGTGACGATCAGGGCTAAAAACGGCAGCAGCACGATCAGAGAGAGGGAAAGAACCGGCTCAATGGCGAGCGTGATCACGATCCCGCCGATCAGAAGGATCGGGCTGCGAATCCCCGAGCGCATGGTCTGCAGCACCATGTTGTGAATAAAATAGGTGTCGCTCGACATCCGCGAAACCAGCGAGGGCACGGTAAAGGTATCGGTCTGGTGCGGGGAGAGGCGCAGGATGCGGTCAAAAAGATCGCCGCGCATTTTGCCCACCACGTTGCGGGCGACCTTGGCGGAGTTGCGGTTGGCCCAGGTGGAGCCGAAATAAGCAATTACCGCACAGATCAGCATGTACCCGCCCCATTGAAAAATGGGCCAGAGGTTTTCCTTTGTGCATATGGGAACGATCTCGTCGAGGATCTTTCCCAAAATCCAGGGGATCACCAGGTCCATCATGGTGCCAATGACCTTAATGAACAGGGTAAATGCTAACAGTGCGGTATCGGGTTTTAAATATTGAAAGAGCCGTTTCATGGTCCAAAGTCGTTCCTTTCGCTTTTTGCTCGGTTTGCCGCGAGTTCTGTTCGGGATCAAAATGGCATGGCGTTCTCCTTTTTTGTGGGGCGAAAAACCGTTTCTTCCGCCCATTACTATAGCCCTCCTGCCGGGATTTGTCAAGAGAAAAACGGAAAACTTTCGAGAAAAAACGCCGTATTTTGAGGGGCGTTTCTTGACCGAAAAGGGGATTTGTGGTATGATTTTCTGGAAGAAAAAAATCCCGAAAAGGAGAAAAAGATGGAAATTAAGGTAAAAAAGCTTTCCGAGCTTGCCGTGCTGCCCCAGTACGGCTCGGATTTTGCCGCCGGAGCGGATCTTTACGCCGCCGAAAAAGAGGAGCTTACCCTTCTCCCCGGCGAAACGAAGCTTGTGCACACCGGTCTTGCCATGGAGATCCCGGAGGGCTACGGCGGTTTTATTTACGCCCGCTCCGGGCTCGCCAGCAAAAGAGGGCTCGCGCCCGCCAATAAAGTCGGGGTGATCGACGCGGACTACCGCGGAGAGATCATGGTGGCGCTCTATAACCAATCCGGCCGGCCTCAAAGGATTGAGCGCGGCGAACGGATCGCCCAGCTGGTAATCGCGCCGTTTTTAAAAGCAAACTTTTCTTTTGCCGAAGAGCTGTCCGAAACCGTGCGCGGCGAGGGGGGCTTCGGCAGTACCGGCGTCAAATAAATCCGGCGCCTGCAGAGATAAGAAAGCGGCTTTTCATGGCGGCTGAACGCGAAAATGAGCGAAAGTCGAATGTGATTTTGCCTACGTTTTTTCATTTTTGAGATGATTCATATTTCATTCGACGAAAGATTGGGGTTTTGCCGAAATTCACGGCGCGTTATTTGTGCCGATCGCTGAAAATGTGTAACAATCACAAAAACTCTATGAAAAATCGATTTTCCATTGTACAATTGGAATAGACCCCCCTAATATTAATGAAAGGAAAATACCCACGAAGACAACCAAGCTTTTATCTCTCTTCCTGGCTCTGGTGATGGTTTGTTCTCTGGCGCTCGCGGCCTGCAGCGGCGACGAGAAAAAAACCGGCGATTGGGGCGGCTCCGGCGGTAACGTCAAAACCGCAAACGGATCCGACGTCAATTACGATACGCTGGTTTCCAGCTATGAACAAGCGCTGCCGGCAGCCAGGACTGCGCTGAATGCGTATCTGGATACGCTGGAGGCCATTGAAAACGGATCGATCAAAGCGTCGTAATCCCATAGACCACATGAAAGTGCGTGGTTCGACCGCCTCCGCAGAAAAGGGGGGTCGCTCGAAACCATCGCACCGTTTACAGACAGCCGCACCGGACGTGCGGCTGTCTTTTTCTTGCAGAAAAAGCGAGCGAAAAAAGGAAAGCTCCGAGAGGGGAGAAAAAATGTGAATTTGTAACATTTTTCCACGATCAAAAATGCCGATTTCGCCCCATTTTATGCGGAATTCACATATTGTGAAAATTTACAAAACAGACACAATTTCCCCACACTTTTTTCATCACTTTCACCAAATGGCTATGGTATAGTAAAGTTGTCCCCACGGGGAAAATAAAAATACAAGTAGAGGTTTTTCAAAATGAAAACAACCAAATTCGCATCCCTGTTCCTGGCTCTGGTGATGGTTTGCTCTCTGGTGCTGGTCGCCTGCGGCGGCAAAGAAAACAACACCGGGGATTTGGACAATCTGATCGTCAACAAAACCGAAGAACAGGTCGACCCCAACGACGTCTGGGATCTGGAAACGCACGATTTGCAAGGGCACGTGTTCTACTTCCTTATCAGAGACGTTCCTGCCGCGCACCTGAAGCTGAACGAAGTGTATGCGGAGCAATTGAACAACGAAATCATCAACGACGCCGTTTACAGAAGAAATGCGATTCTGGAAGAAAAGTACAACTGCACCATTCAGCAGGATATTGCTTCCGACGTTTACAACACCATCCGTGAACCGCTGATCGCGGGCGAGTATACCTACGACGTGATCTATGACCGGATCATTACCTCGCGCAGCCTCTCTTCCGCCAACCTTTTGGTAGACCTCAACGCCGTTGAAAATTTCCAGTACGACAAAAACTGGTGGGATCAGAACATGCGTACGGGCCTGCAGATTTCCGGTAAAAGCTTTTTTGCGAACGGTGACGCCGGCACCAGCGACGACCGCTCCAGCCAGGTCATGTTCTTTAACCGCGACCTGATTGAAAAGAACCGTCTGGAAGATCCGTACGAATTGGTGAAGTCCGGCAATTGGACGAACGAGAAGTTCTATGAAATGAGTGAAGCGACCTTTGAAGACAACGGCGACGGCATTGCGGTTCCCGGCGAAGACGTCTTCGCTTATATCTGCCCGTCTCAGAATAACTGGGCGCACGTGGTTGCCAGCGGCGTGACCCTTTCCACCGTTTCCTCATCGGGCGATATCTATATGCCCGGTTATCCGAGCGAGGAAGTTCTGAACGTCTGGGCTGAGCTCAAGCCGATTCTGACCAACCCGCACCGCGACGTTTCCGACATGGGTTCCCGTTTCAAAAACGGCAAAGCCGGTTTCTATACCATGAACCTCGGTTCTTTGCAGCTCTACGGCGATACGACCATCAACTTCGGCGTGATCCCCTTCCCGAAACGCAACGCGGAGCAGGAAGAATATTATACCATTATGGAATCGGGAATCTGCTACGCCTATTCGATCCCGGTCACCGTGGATCAGATTTCCGAGTACCAGGCTGCCGGATTTGAATCCGGTGTGGAAATGGTCGGCTACTTCCTGAACGCCATGGGCTATGAATCCCGCAATACGCTGACCATTGCTTTCTACGATCAGCTCTTGAAGAGACAGATGGTGCAGAACCAGGAAACGGCCGATATGCTGGATCTGGCGCTGAAGAATAAGATCATCGACCCGGTTGTGTTCTACAACTTCGGTTCGATCGGCTATATCTTCCGCGACGCCGGTTGCGACGGTTGGAGCGGCACCAATGGTACCAAGACCCTCGCTGTCGGTTCCGATGTGAACTACGAAAATTTGACGTCTCTTTATGAAGCCCGCTTGAATTCCGCCCGTAAGGCGCTTGACACCTACCTCAAGAATTTGGAAATAAGCGATGCTGAAAACTGAATCTTGATCGAGCCGCTGAAAAGCCGCCGGCATTTGCCGGCGGCTTTTTTTTGGTCATGCAGGGCGCTGTCTTTCCCTTAATCCTTCGGGGAGCGGGCGGCGTCGTGCTTGGCGCGGTTTAATTCCTCGATAAACTTTTCATCGATCGGGGTCAGACGGTAACCGCTGCGATAGATGAGAACGTCTTTGTATTTCAAGCTCAGACCCTCGCAGTGCTTCTGCACCACGTTGTGCTGCTGCAGCACGTCCTCCGGCAGGGGAGACACCCACATAAAGGTGCAGGGGACGTCGCGCAGAAGATCGTACTGGGTGCCGCGCTCGTAAATATAGATTTTTTTGTCGGTCAGATCGGAAAACTCCGCTTTGCGCACGTAGGCGATCTGCAGGGAGGGGACGTAGGGGTCGCCGTGTACGATTTCAATCCCGTCGCGGAAATCTTCCTTTTTGAGATTTTTCTTTTTGGCGAGCGGATTGTTCCGATCCATCAGCGCCACGTATTCAAATTCCCAGATTTCCTGCGATTTCAGATCCTTTTCCTTTAAAAGCTTCATGAAATAGGATTCAAAACCGGTCTGATAGCGGATAATACCGAGATTGTAATTGCTTTGCAAAATATTGATAATTGCGCGTTCGGAATTGGTTTCCTTATAATTCAGATCAATTTCGCGCGTGTTATCCAGCGAGGAAACCAGGCTTGTAAAGGCGCGGGTAATGTAGCAGGCGCGCGGGGTGGAGATATTGAACGCCTGCCGGTTGGGAAGCTCTTTTTGGTAGTGAGATTCCAATTCCTCGATCTGCCGCAAAATACTTTTGGCTCGAAAGAGAAATTCTTCGCCCTGCGGCGTGGTTACGATTCCTTTGGAGGTGCGTTTGAAAATGGAGATCCCCAGGCTTTCTTCCAATTCCTTCACCGCACGGGAAAGGTTGGGCTGGGACATGAAAAGATTGGCGGCCGCCGCGGTGATCGAGTGCGTCCGTTCCACTTCCAGCGCGTATTTTAAATGAGACAGATTCATTTTCAAAATCTCCTTTGGGTGCGACCCGGCTTAGTCGGCAAGCTTTTCTTTGGCTTTCTGCTTGGCGCGCAGCTCCGTGTTCAAAATCTTTTTGCGCAAACGCAGCGCCTTTGGCGTTACTTCCAGCAATTCGTCATCCGCAATGAATTCCATACATTTTTCCAGGCTCATCTGCCGCGGCGGGACAATTCGCAGCGCTTCGTCCGCGCCGGAGGAACGAATGGCAGTCAGGTGCTTTTTCTTGCAGACGTTGACAACCAGGTCTTTGGAATCGTTGGATTCGCCAACGATCATCCCCTCGTAAACATGGGTCTGCACGTCGATGAACATCGTGCCGCGATCCTGAGCGTTGAACATCCCGTACGAGGTGGCGGCTCCCTCCTCCCAGGCGATCAGCGACCCGCGCGAACGGGCGGTAAGACCGGGCTTTATGGGATGGTAGCCTTCAAATTCCGTATTGACGACCGCATTGCCCTTGGCGGCGGTCAGGAGCTCGGCGCGGCAGCCGATCATGCCGCGGCTGGTAATGGAAAACTCCAACCGGGTAAAGCCGGCGGTGGTCGGCGCCATTTGCAAAAGCTCACCCTTGCGGCGGCTGACCAGGTCGATCACGGTGCCGCTGAATTCATCCGGGCAGTCGATATACAGGGTTTCATACGGCTCGCAAAGCTCGCCGTCGATTTCTTTGGTAATAACCGTCGGGCGGGAAACCTGGAATTCATAGCCCTGGCGGCGCATATTTTCGATCAAAACCGAAAGGTGCAGCTCTCCTCTGCCGGATACCTTGAGCGTATCGGTTGTGTCGGTATCTTCCACGCGCAGAGAAATATTGGATTCCAATTCCCGGTATAGCCGTTCGCGGATGTGACGGGACGTGACGTAGGTGCCGTCCTGCCCGGCGAAGGGGGAAGTGCTGACTGAGAAATACATGGAAAGCACCGGGTCTTCAATTTTCACAAAGGGAAGTCCCTCCGGGTGCTCCGGGTCGCAAACGGTATCGCCGATCTCAATATCGGCAAGACCGGTCAGGCACACAATATCGCCGGCTTCCGCAAAGGTTGCGGGCTTCTTTTTCAGAGATTCAAAGGTATAGATCCCCATGACCTTGCTTTTTTCAACGTCGCCGTTGCGCCGCACGATCGAAACCGGGCTTTTTTCAGAAAGGGAACCCCGCAGAATTTTGCCGACCGCCATTCTGCCGGTATATTCGTTGAAGTCAATGTTGGAAACCATCATCTGAAAGGGGGCGTCCGCCTCCACCTGCGGGCAGGGAATGGCTTCAATGATCAGGTCGAACAGACAGGTCAGGTTATTCGTTTTTTGGTTAAAATCCATGGTTGCCCAGCCGTCTCTGCCGGAAGCATAGATCACGGGCAGATCCAGCTGTTCCTCGGTGGCGCCGAGATCGATCAGCAGATCGTACATTTCGTTGGTCACTTCCTGCGGGCGCGCCATCGGGCGATCGATCTTATTGACCACGATCACCGGGACCAAGCCCAAAGCCAGCGCTTTTTTCAGTACGGTCCGGGTCTGCGGCATACAGCCCTCGTAGGCGTCTACCAAAAGAACAACGCCATCCACCATGGAAAGGCTTCTTTCTACCTCGCCGCCGAAATCGGCATGGCCGGGGGTATCCACAATGTTAATTTTGATCCCTTTATAATACAGCGAAGTATTTTTGGCCAAAATCGTGATCCCGCGCTCTTTTTCAAGATCGTTGGAATCCATGATCCGCTCTTCTACCTGCTCATTTTCCCGGAAGGTGCCGGTTTGTTTGAGCATGGCGTCTACCAGCGTGGTTTTTCCGTGGTCTACGTGGGCAATGATGGCAATGTTCCTGATTTTTTCTCTTTCCATACGAATTCCTTATTCTACCGTGATTTGATTTTCAAAAGCTTCCCCTATAGTATAGCATTGCGGCGGGGGCTTTGCAAGGCGCTTTTTGGTTTTTTCACTAAGTTTTGTAAATTTTTTTGGTGAAAATGCAGTAGGGAACGGCGTTAATTCGGCAAAAACGCCGCGATACTCTCTCGGCATTTTTCAGCGAGTGCTTCCGGTGAAAGGGCGGCAACCTCCTCTTTGGAAAGAACGCCTAGCACCGCAAAGCGGACGCGCGTGCGGCGGAAAGGATTGGAGGCCCTGCCAACGTATGCAACGGCGGAGACGACCAGGGGCGCCGCTGCTTTTTTTGCCAGAACGAAGGCGCCGGGCTTGAATTCCAGAAGTCCGCTGCCGGAAAGGTTGCGCGTACCCTCGGGGTAGATGGTCATGCAAAAACCGTCTTCCCGCACCATTTTCGCGCCTTTGCGAAGAATGCGCATGGCCTGAAGCGGATTTTCCCGGTCGAGCGCCAAAAAGCCGGCGTTGCGGATAAATGCTCCGACGATCGGAATTTTAAAATTCTCTATTTTCGAAATATAACCCATCTTCGTTTTTTTCAGGGCGCGGCAAACCACCATGGGATCGAAGCGGGAACGGTGGTTCTGGATCAGCACGTACGGCTCCTCCGGCAAAAGCTCGGCGCCGGTCAGTTCGATTTTGATGCGGAACAGGTCCAAAACCCACGTGGCCGTCAGGCGGACGAAAAAACGGCAAAAGGGCAGGGAGCGATCCGTTTTTTCCCCTTTCGGCAGAAACAGGCTGATCAAAAACAGCAGCACGACGTACGCCGCCTGCAAAGCCAGGTAAACGCCCAGCCCTGCCAAGAGGCTGAGCGCAGGATGCCAGCGCCACAGAAAAATCCCCAAAAGATCGAAAAGCAGGGCAAGGATTTTAAAAAGTAGGTTCAACGATTTTCTCCGATCCACTTAAAATCATATTTTCCTCAGTATACGCCAAAATCTCTATAAAAATCAAGTAAAACTGCATTTTTTCCGAAAACGGATCCGAAAGATGCCTTTCAAAATTCCTTTTCGATTTTTTGAAAAAAATTTACTTTCCATCTTGACTATTCCTTTCTTTTTTGCTATAATGGCAAAGCTGAGTGAGGGCAAGCGCCCATTCAGCGCCCGCGGATCAGATCGAAGAGTAAGTTTTTAATCGAAAGCAGGTCCCGCCTCGGCTTGCCTTTGCCGTGTAGAAATGAAAGGACAAAAGTCGCACCTGTGGCGGAACTGGCAGACGCGCTAGATTCAGGTTCTAACGCACCAAAAAGCGGTTTTCTTTGGCTGTCAAAGTCCCGTAACCCCTGTAAAATCAAGGCTTTTCGAGCATTTTGGTCTTGATTTTGAAACTCGGAAAAACGCTCAAAATTTTTCGGATTCTAACGGATTTCTAACAAACTGCAAAAAAACCGTTAAAATTCATCCATCTGCGGGTATGGCGGAATTGGCAGACGCGCTAGATTCAGGTTCTAGTGAGGGTTCCCTCATACAGGTTCAAGTCCTGCTACCCGCACCATCGCCCGGAAACCCAGTAAAATCAAGGGTTTCCGGGATTTTTTATGTTCAAAATCGGGGGCAAAAAGCACCCTTTTCGGGGCATAAAAACGCCGCTTTTGCCGTTAGAATTCTGTTAGAAAACTGTTAGAAAAGCTGTTAGAAGAGGGTCAAATATGTAGGTTCGGGCGGTAAAAACCGCCCTGTTTTTTTAAGCGAAAATCAGTCTTCTTTCTTTTCGTTCAGTGTTAAGGTCTGCGCTATCGTCTGTGCCGATTTCATCTTCGCGCCGTACTCCAAATGGCTGTATATGTTCGCCGTCGTGCCGAAATCGGAATGGCCGAGCCAGTCCTGAATCTCTTTCAGGCTGACGCCGTTTGCGAGAAGCAGGCTGGCGCAGGAGTGGCGAAGATCGTGAAAGCGGATATGCTTCATTCCGTGCTTTTTCAGGAAATAGTTGAAATGGTGCGTGACGAAATCGGGCGTCAGCAGATTGCCAAGCGAATCGACGCAGATATAATCGAGATAATCCTTGCAGTAGGAACTGCGGCAGAGCTTTTGCCGTTCGGTCTGCGCCTTTTTCGTCTTGACGAGCAGCGCCTCGATCTCCGGCATCAACGGGAGCGTGCGGAGGCTCGCCTTGTTTTTGGTGGTGTCCTTTTGCACGATCACCCGCTTGCCGCCCATCCCCATCATACAAACCGTATGACGGATACAGAGCGTCTTTTCCTTAAAATCCACCGCGCTCCATTTCAGACCCAGCGCCTCGCTGCGGCGCAGGCCGTAAAAGGCCGAGAGGATCACCGGCACCTCAATGGGGTCGCCCTTGATCGCTTCAAAAAGCCGCTGCAATTCGTTCCGGTCGTAGTGCTCGGCAACGTATTTCTGCCTTTTCGGCGCTTCAATTTTCAACGCCGGATTGGACGGGATGTACTCCATTTTCACGGCGTAGTCCAGCGCCCTGCGGATTACGGCGTGGTGCTTGTTGACCGAGTTCCATTTGAGTCCCTTTTTGAGCATCGAGTTGTAGTATTCCTGAATGCCGGTCGTCCGCACGTTTTGCAGGGTGATCTTCTTTTCGTCAAAATACGGATTGATTCGCTTCTCAACGAAATACAGATAGCTCGAATAGGTCGTGATGAGGATCGTACTCTTGACCGTTTCCAGCCAGTCGGATAAAAACCGTGAAAACGGGATATCCGGCCACTTGCTCGGGTCGAGGATATATTCGAGCTCGTTCTCCATCTCGTCGATCCGTTCCTTCAAAATTTCCTTCGCCTTGCGCAGATTGCCCCGGGCGTCAAGTCCCGTTGTCTGCCACTTTTGCTTTCTGACGCCGTCCTTATCATCGCGTTTCAAGAAAACATTATTTTCGTCAGGAAAAGCTCCGAATCTTTCTGAACGAAAATTTCGCGCCGTCATCTCAAAGCGACCGTCCGGCGTCATCTCAAAGCGAAAATCGGCCGATATTTTTTCGGAATTTCAAAACGAGAATCATTTCAAAATTTTTATCATCTCAAAGCGAAAATCCTTTTTCCTATCGAAAAGACAGCGTCAAGGCATACCCCTTCCATCTATAAAATCGGATCCGTTTCTTTGTTTTTCCGCGTCGAGGCGGGGCGGTATGCCTTGACGGCACGCCTCCCGAAAGGGGTTCCGGGAGTCGTTTCTATTGAGTTCACTTCGTTCGCTCAATAAAAACGACTCCGCTCTCGAAACGATAAACGACGGTTCCTCTCGAACCGACGGTCATTTGTCATCTGTCCTCTCGAAGCGATAAAGAGCGTGTTTCCGGCTTTCGGCTATTACGCGTTTGCCGCGACCTGTTTTCATTTCTTCCGCTATGGTTCTTTCATTTTGATCTCTCCTTCCAAATCAGATGATATATTTTGACTCTCAGCCTCCGGTAATCGGAAGCGGAGCGCAAAAACGATAAAAAAAGAACGCCTATCATCGCCAGAATGATAAGCGCTATTCAAATATGCACGTCAATCCGGGAAACCCCGTCCGACTTATCGTTGTGGTGTATTTGATTACCTATTCTTTTGTTCATCAACTCCTTCATAAATTAGAATTTGAACATCAGTAAATTATGACCTCTCAACAGAGGTTACAGTGTTTTAATAAAATCCTCCAAAAGCCCTGAAA
>CANQBV010000003.1 GCA_947589595.1 uncultured Clostridia bacterium | reverse complement strand
AACATATTTTTCGTCGCCGTAAAATCAAAATATTCTCCGGCATGGCCGCCCCAGCCGTGCATGAGATAGAGAATGTTGTACCGCACCTCAAGGTCGTTCTCATTGTAGCCGTAGGGCGTATAAACGTAAGCGGTTTTTGTAATAGGGCCGCCTTCTCGCACATAATCTTCGGATTCATAGTCGAGCCGAACGACAGCGCCTTGTTCGGCTGCCGCTTGTGTGTACGCTGCCGGAACCGCCTCCGTCCAGCCGGTCTGCGGTATCTCCATTTCATTCACCTCTGATTCCTCGCTCTCGGCGGGGGAACTGTTTCCCTCCGGGTCACTGACGGTTTCCGTTCCCTGCGACGATTCCTCTGCCGACGTTTGGGTACCCGGCTGATTTCCGTTGCAGGCACAGAGAAACGTCAGGAGCAGAGCGAAAATTAAACATATCGCAATTCTTTGCTTCATCTTCATCATCCTTCTTGTGGGCGCAATTCATTCTGCCTATCCACAATATAATTATAAAAAAATCGAGGCTTCCGGAGAAGTCTCGATTCGTTAATCAGTTCTAACCACAGGTTATGACTCAGAGAATGATGCGGCTCCATTCGCCGTCTTTTGCAAAGTAATAAAACTCGCTTTTGCCGTCGTCCTCTAATTATGCTTAAAACTTGACGGTGACCGGTGCGCTTGTGAAGGAGGAAAACACGGCGGTGGCATCCGCAAAATACAGTACCTCGGTGTTGTCGTCGGTTGGCGAATACATCGCCTGCAAATTCGGGTAAGCGTCGAGCATGTGCTTTTTGGCCTCGACACGGTCGTCGCGCACCAGTCGGCCGGAAAGCCGCAGCCATTTGTCGCCGTCAAAAGCGCACAGCTCCACAAGCGGATTTTTTGCAATCTGCTTGGATACCTCTTTGACCTTGCCGGTCTGAATATACAGCTTGCCTTCAAACAGATCGACCGTGCCGAACGGACGCACGCGGGGCTGACCGTCCTCATTGGTCGCCAGATAATAGGTGCCGACCTTCTTCAAAAAATCGTAAACGCTCTGCATGACAGAATCCTCCTTGTATGTGTTTGATTTTATCGTAGCGTTTCGCCGCCCGAACGAGAAGTCTCGATTGGTTTATCGGTTCTAACCGCAGGTTATGACCTGTTCTCGCTTGTCACCTGCCGCACGGCGGAGAGAAAGCGGGAAAGCATTTTGGTAGGCGTCGGGGAGTGCAGAATCCCGAAAGGAATGGCATAGTCCCACTCGACGGGGAGCACCTTCATCATCGGGTGGACGCAAGACCATTTCCCGATCACAAGCAGGGATTTTTTCTCACGCTCACACCGGTTAAACGCTTCCATATTGTAAAAATCAAAGGTTTCCAGTGCGATTTTTGGGTGATGTTCGGTCAAATCGTCCCGAATTTCGTCCATTTGGCGGCTCCAGCCCCGGTGCATGATCATCAGTGTTTCACCATACAGATTTTCGACCGTCAGTTTCTCTCTCTGCGCCAGCGGGTGATAGATGGACACGGCAACGCAGATCGGCTCTTTGGAAATTTCAAAGCCGTCGCATTCCCGCAGTTTCAGCATGGTCTCATCAAAGATTCCCGCCACCACATCGATCTTATCGCCAAGGTTCCTCAGAATCTCTCTGGCGTTTTCCGGGGTGTTTTCAAAAGGGACAAGCTGAAAGCTGATGTCCGAACAGTGCTTGTGAATCTGCGGCCACAGATCGGTGAGAAGCTGGGCGGGCGTCATGGGCGAGGTGCCGATACGGATCAGCTGTTCCTGCTCAAGCTCCGCATTTTTGGCGCGCTCCACCGCCTCCCGGCAGTAGTCGGTGATGTACTTGGCGTCTTTGTATAGGGATTCACCGGCTTTCGTCAGCGTCAGACCCCGGTGCGTCCGGTCAAAGAGCCGCACGCCCAAATCGTTTTCCAGCAGATTGATCTGCTTAATCAGTGCGGTGGAAGTGATGTATAAATCCTCGGCGGCCTTGTTGAAGCTGCCTGCCTCCGCCACACGGATAAAGGACGTAAAATTGATATTATTGATATTCATGACGAACTTCCACCTCGCTTCCCACAGCCTTTCGGCGTTTTCTTAAATCACAGGGCTTTTTTGCGTCTGCGGGGATCATCCAAGAATGCCCGAACCGCTTCACACCTTCAATTCTGCCATTTTCGCACAGCTTCTGAATTCGTCGTTCGGAAATCTGCCATTTTTCTGCAGCTTCTTTTACGGAAATTGCGTCGAGCATGAAAAATCCCCCTTTTCATTCTATATAAATATTATATACGGTTAAACGAACTTTTGCAAGGTCGTTGTGGTGAAAAAGTGTGAAAATTTTTTGTGGCCTCATTTGTGAACGAAAATTCATCCGGAAGCTGCGGGGTTGCGTCTTTGCTTTCCTCATTCAAAATTTTCGTTCACAAAGTGAAACACACGGCCAACCCTACTGTGATTTTTGCGGATGAAAATTTCAAATTTTCGTCCGGCGCTTTTCGCGCAGTCTGCTTTCTTTATGGGAATAAAATTTTCAAATGACAGTCATTTGAAAATGCCGATGACTTTCTTTTCGAAACGAAAATCCGCGCTGCCATTTTGAAATGACGCTTATAGATTAATGTTGGATTTGTTTTAGATTTATTTCAGGCAAGCTCCTCATTTTGAAATGACGAAAGACGCACGCTCGCTACGAGATGACTTCGGATTCTCGCTTTGAGATGATGGGATATAAAAAAGTGATTTTTAGTTAGGAAGGAGAGATCCCAATGGAAAACGGAACAGCCTGCCTCCGGCGGAAGGGAGGTAATTCTTAGCAAAGGAGGTGTCGCCATGAACACACCCAAGATTGTTTTCAAGTCGGATATTCCCGAAGAAGCCCTCAACTCCCTTGGCGCCGTATTTATAGAAGAAATCGAAAAGCTTCTGGAAACCGGGGAAGGGAAAGCCGAATTTGAAAAGTGGATGAAGGAATGCGCCGAGGAAAACGGAAAAGCGTAGACCGGGCACAAAAACGGCGCTTTTCTTACCGTGCAAGCTGAACGATATGTTTTCGTCACCAAAATCGGTCGTAAATTGTTTTCAAAATAATCTGTAATTGCATTGACTTAAAGCTATAATCGTGTTATACTAAACGCAGGCTGTATAGGCAGGTGAGATGAATATGAATATTGTCGGAGCGCGGCTGAAAGAACTGCGTGTGGAAGCCCGTTACTCGCAAAAACAGTTGGCCGATCTGTGCGAAACCACGCAGGCGACCATCGGTCGGTACGAAACCGGCATTGCCGAACCGCCGCTGCAAAAGCTGCTGTGGTATGCCGATTTTTTTGATGTGTCGCTGGACTACATCTTCGGAAGAACCGATGACCCGCAGGGCATCCGAAAGCACACGGCGATCAAAGAGGCTCTTTCACAAGAAGGCGGTTTGGAAGCATTGATGGCAATGTGCTTCACCCCCGGAACGCTGTTCAACGACCGGTTGAAAGAAACCGTGGTTCAGGTTCTGAAAGAGGTGAAGAACGAATGATCGGCGTGATCTATGCGAGATATTCCTCAGACAATCAGCGAGAGGAAAGCATCGAAGGTCAGCTTCGGGAATGCTACGCTTTTGCAGAGCGAGAAGAAATTTCGATCTTCGACACGTGCGCCTTATCCGCCAAAACGGACAACCGCCCGCAGTTCCAAAAGATGATCAAAGACAGCGCCAAACAGAAATTCGACGTGGTCATTGTATCGAAGCTCGACCGGTTTGCCCGAAACCGGTTCGATTCGGCGCATTACAAAAACGTTTTGAAAAAGAACAACGTCAGAGTCATCTCGGCAACGGAGAATATCTCCGAGGGGTCGGAAGGCATTTTGCTCGAATCGGTGCTGGAAGGGATGGCGGAATACTATTCCGCCGAGCTTGCCGAAAAGGTCGGCAGAGGGATGACCGAGAACGCGCTGAAATGCAAATTCAACGGCGGCGCCGTCCCTATCGGGTACGTCATCAACGATCAACAATTCTTTGAGGTGGACGCCGTGAAAGCGCCCTACGTGGTACAGGCATTCGAGGCATACGCCAACGGAAAAACGATCAAGGAAATTGTGGAGATGCTGAACGCCAAAGGCTTGACCACTTCTCGCGGCGCAAAAATCACCATAAACATCGTCACGGATATGTTGAAGAACCGTCGGTATATCGGGGAATACAAGTTTCGGGATATCGTCCGAAAGGACGGCATCCCCCGGATCGTACCGCAGGCGTTATTCGACAAGGTGCAGACCGAGCGCGAGAAAAACAAGAGAGCCACGGCGCGGCACAAAGCGGAGAACGACTACCTGCTGACCACCAAACTGTTGTGCGGCAAATGCGGGCGCTATATGACCGGCGAAAGCGGTACGGGTCGAAGCGGAGCGGTGCATCGGTACTATAAATGCAACGGCGCCAAGTACCGGCATGCCTGCGATAAAAAGACGGTCAAAAAGGAATGGATCGAGGATCTTGTCGTTCGGCACACCCGCGAAATGATGATGAGCGATATATCTCTACGACGACAAGCTGGTCATCACATTCAATTACGGGGAAGCAAATAAAACCGTCACCTTGCAAGAGGTAAACGGTTCGATTATAGAATGCTTTGGTGCACCAGCAATCGTCAAAGTTTAGTGGAACTTTGCCGATTTTGCTTTATATCCATGCAAATTTCTTAATTAAGTCATAGAATGAACAAAGAAAAAAGAGAATAACGGGGAGGAAATATGACCGAATCATACATTGCTTTTCGGGATGTAGTGAAAAGCTATGGCGAAGGGGATGCGCAGATCAACGCGCTTGCCGGCGTCAGTTTTGAGATTCAGAAAGGGGAGTTCTGCATTTTGCTGGGATCCTCCGGCGCAGGGAAAACCACGCTGCTGAATATGCTCGGCGGGATGGACACCGTTACAAGCGGAAAAATTGAATTTGACGGCAGGGACATTTCTGCTCTCAACAAGCGGGAGCTGGTGGAATATCGCCGCTACGACGTGGGGTTTGTGTTCCAGTTTTATAACCTCATCCCCAATCTGACCGCGCTGGAAAATGTAGAGATCGCAGCGCAGCTCTGTAAAGATCCGATCCCGGCGGAAAAAGCGCTGGCTATGGTAGGACTGGCGGAGCGAGCCGATCATTTTCCGGCTCAGCTTTCCGGCGGGGAGCAGCAGCGCGTGGCGATTGCCCGCGCCTTGGCGAAAAATCCCCGGCTTTTGCTTTGTGATGAACCGACCGGCGCGCTGGATTACGCAACGGGAAAAGCGGTATTAAAGCTGCTTTACGATTTGAGCCGCGAACGGGGCACTACGGTGGTGATCATTACGCACAATCAGGCGATTGCGCCAATGGCCGATCGCATTATCCGCATTCAAAGCGGCAAAATTCAGTCCAATGAAATCAACACGGCCGTGGTGCCGATCGATAAGATCGAGTGGTGACGGCGGTGAGATTTGTGATTTTGAAACTGACCCGGCGCAGCATCCGTTCGTTTTTCGGACGGTATATGGCACTGCTTTTGATTGTCGCGCTCAGCGCCGGCTTTTTTGCCGGACTGAAAATCACCAAAGACGCCATGCTCCATACCGGCGAAAGGTACCTGCAGGAGCAGTGTTTCTATGATTTTCGCCTCTTTTCCACGTTGGGCTTTACCGCGGACGACGTAGAGAGTCTGCACGAGCTTTCCGCCGTGGCCGAAGCGGAAGGAAACAAGAGCGTGGACGTACTGGCGGAATCCGAAGGGGATGCGGTTCCCTTTAAGCTGCTGAGCTTGCCGGAAAAGGTCAATCTTCCGTCGCTCGACGCCGGGCGCATGCCGGAAACGGCAAACGAATGTCTGGCGGACGCCAAAGTATTTGGGGAAGAGCAGATTGGTACGGTGATCCGTATTACCGGGGAAAACGAGAACGCGACCCTTGAAGCGCTTTGCGAAACGGAGCTGGAGATTGTCGGCATTGCGCATTCGCCGCTGTATATTGGGCTGGATCGCGGCACCACCGGGATCGGCAGCGGGTCGCTGCGGGGATTTTTATATGTTCCCGAAGCCTGTTTTACGAGCGAGGTTTATACGGAGATCAATCTGACGCTGCAGGAAGGTGAGGCTTTATACAGCGACGCCTATGACGATCTGATTGCGGAAAAGAAAGATGAGATTGCCGATCGCACTGCAAAGAGGGCAGCCGAAAGGTACCGCGCGCTGCTCGCCGAGTCCGGCCTGACGCCGGAAACGGCGGCGTTATTGGGAATTTCGGAACCGCAGACTTATGTGCTGACGCGGACTGAAAATGCCGGCTACGTCAATTTTGAGAGTGACACGTCCATTGTCAGCGGGATCGCCAATATTTTTCCGCTGTTTTTCATTTTAGTTGCCTTACTGGTGTGCATGACGACCATGACCCGCATGGTAGACGAAGAACGGACGCAGAACGGCGTGCTGAAATCAATGGGCTTTTCAGACTTTGCCGTGGCGTCAAAGTATTTGCTCTATGCGGGCAGCGCCACGGTTTTGGGGTGGGCGGTCGGCTTTTTCCTCGGAACCTGGGGCTTACCGAAAGTTTTTTGGATGGCGTACCATGCGCTTTATAGCTTCGCGCCGATCCGTTTTTTATTCAGTCCTTTTTGGGCGGCGGTAACGCTTTTGGTATCGCTTGCCGGAATTCTCGGCTGCACCTGGCTTTCCTGCCGCAAAGAAATGCGCAGCGAGCCCGCCAGGCTGATCCGTCCCCGAACAGCGAAATCGGGCAAGAGAATCCTTTTGGAGAGGATCCCGTTCCTCTGGAAACGCCTGCGCTTTTTACAGAAAATCACCCTGCGTAATCTGTTCCGCTATAAGCGCCGCATGATCATGATGATCATTGGCATCGGCTGCTGCGCGGGGCTTGTGGTAACGGCGTTTGGCGTGGGCGATTCCATGCTGCACGTGGGAGAACTGCATTTCGGTTCGGTGCAGAAATATGAATTTGAAGTGGGGCTTTCGGAGGGGGACGAAACCGAGGTTGCGGCCGAAATCGAAAAAATGGACGAGATCAAAGAACCGCTTTCCTGCTCGGTCCACCGTGTAGATCTGGAGTGCGAGGACAGGCAAACCACGGTGAGGCTGCTGAGCTTCCAAAGCGCCGATCGCCTTGCAGAGTATTGGGATTTTCACACCGGCGAGGAGAGCCTTGCGTTCCCGGGGAAGGGAGAGGCGCTGATCAGCCTGCGGGCAGCGGAAAACCTTTCGATTTCCGTCGGCGATGTGATGAAGGTACAAAATGCCGACCGGGAAACATTTTCGGTAACGGTCAGTGGAATTTTTGACTGCTATATCGATAATTTTGCTGTGATTTCCGCAGATACTTATGAGGAGGCGCTTGGCGAATGGAGCGCCAATACCCTACTGCTTGCGCTGGATCATGAAGAAGACAACACGGCGGAAAAGCTGACGGCGCTTGACGGCGTGACCGGGGTGGTTCGCCTTTCGAACACGAAAGACGCCGTGGAGAGCGCGCTGGCTTCTTTAAAATATATTATCGGCATTGTGGTGCTGTTTTCCGGTGCGCTGGCATTTATTGTCATTTTCAACCTGACCAATATCAACTTGGCGGAGCGCAGCCGCGAAATTGCCACCGTGCGGGTACTGGGCTTTACCCCGCGCGAAACGGAAAGCTACGTTCTGCGGGAGAATTTGGTTCTTTCTGTGTTGGCGGGCTTTATTGGCTTGCCGATCGGCACGCTGTTCCATGCGGCGGTGATGCGTATGATCGTGATCGATTTTCTGGCCTATCCCATTCAAATCAAGCCGTTGAGCTATGTGCTGGCGTTGATCTGCACCGATTTCTTTGCCCTTGTGGTCAATCTTCTGATGAAGCGACAGATCGGCAAGGTGAACATGGCGGAATCCCTGAAAGCGGTCGAATAACCCCGGAACCCAAAAGAGCCGCGAAAACTTTTGTTTTCGCGGCCCTTTTATAGGGCTAAAAATCGGCGTCGTAGTTTTCTAAAAACGAGTGGGCTTCGCCTCCGGTTTTATAGCCGGGGAAGGTATCGAGGCAGAGGGAATGGAGGCTGTTGAAAATACTTTTTTCGATGCGGGGGTTTTCCTTTTTTAATTCGTGCAGCAGGGTTTTGATCTCCTGCCGTTTGGAAACGCCGTCGTGCAAAACGCTGCTTTCAGTAAAGAGGCAGGCGCATTGGAGAAATTCCAGGCCGTTTTGCCGTTTCCACGCCAGAATATCGTCTTCGTGTACGCGGTAAAGCGGGCGGATGAGCTCCATGCCGGCAAAGTTCCGACTGTGCAGCTTTGGGAGCATCGCCTGCAGCTGAGAACCGAAGAACATTCCCATAACGGTGGTTTCGATGACGTCGTTGAAATGGTGTCCCAGCGCAATCTTGTTGCAGCCCAGCTCTTTGGCCTTGCTGTAAAGATGTCCGCGGCGCATTTTGGCGCACAAATAGCAGGGAGAGTGCTCGGTGCGGTTGGCCACGGAAAAAATATTCGTTTCAAAAACCGTGATCGGAATATGCAGAAGCGCGGCGTTGTTTTCGATCTTCTGCCGGTTCGGCGCGTTGTAGCCCGGATCCATCACGAGAAAAAGCACTTCAAACGGCACCTCGCTGAAACGCTGCAGGAGCTGCATCAGCTTTGCCAGCAGCATGGAATCCTTACCGCCGGAAATGCAGACGGCGATTTTATCCTGCGGCTGAATCAATTCATACTGCTTGACCGCGCCGACAAAAGGGTTCCACAGCGTTTTGCGGAAATCCTTCAATATGCTGCGCTCTATGATCTGATAGGGCTCCAGTTCTTTTTTCATGGGGAAGCTCCTTGTAACGACAGTCGTTTTTTCCTGTTTGTTTTTTTGTTCTCTGCCAAATTTTGAAAAGCGGCATGCCTTACTGCTTCACCCACACGTCGATTTCTTCCGGGCAGGGCGGCTCAAAAAGCCGTTCGCATTTAGCGGCAAGACCTTCGTCTACATAATAAGCGCGGAGCGCATTTGCCTGTACGGCGCGGTTTCGTTTTTCCAGACGCGCTTTCCGGGTCTTTTCGTCGACGTCGAGATAGTGGAATTCGCAGGGGATTCTTCGCTCGGTATAAAATGCTTTCGTAAGGCTTCTTTTTTCTTTCTGCCAGAAGCCCCAGTCGAGGACGACGCTGACGCCGCTTTCCACGAGCTGAACGGATTTCTGAAGCAGCAGCCTTTGCGTTTTCTGCGCAAATTCATCGTGTCTGTCTCCGGCGTCCTGGCCGAAAAGCGCCAGCATGATTTCGTCGACCGAGAGCAGCACCGCTTTCTTTTGCAGGCAAAGCGTTTTTGCGTAGGTGCTTTTGCCGCTGCACAGCTTCCCGCAGATCAGAAATACCTTTGCCATATCCGTTTTTCCCGGCTGCATCAGCGGAACTGCTCTTTCATTTGGGGGACAAGGTGCAGAAGAATGATCTCCGGCGCATTGAAAATGCGGGGAACGGAATGCCCGTCTCCGAGGCCGCGCCCGACCAAGAGCCGGTTTTCATACAGCCCGGAGGTGTATTTGGGAAAAATACCCTGACCGGGGGCGAAAACGCCGCGCCCGAAAAAGCGCCACTGGCCGCCGTGGGCGTGGCCGGAAAGGGTAAGGTCAATGGGAAGGGGACGGACGTACCGTTTGTAATATTCCGGGTGGTGGCACAAAAGCAGCTTAAAGCCCTCAAGACGGCTGAATTCTTCTAAAAACGAAAGTTTGGGCGGCGGCGTTTTTTGGAGCTTGCTTTGCTTTTGCCCTTTTAAAAAGCCGGTTGTCAGCCCGCCGATCTGAATGCCCTGAAAGGGGACGGCGGCATTATCCAAAAGAACCACGCCGCTTTCCCGGATCAGGGGATACAAATCGCGCCGACATTTTTTTTCGTGGTTGCCGATGGCACAGAAGGTGGTAGCGGTTTTGGCGGCAAGGTGCAAAAAATCGATCCCGCGCTGAAAGCGCTGGGTGTTGTGCACAAAATCCCCGCCGATCAGAATGGCGTCAATTTTTTGCGCGGCAATTTTTTCGAGAATCGGGGCGTTGTCGCAATCGTGCAGATCGGAAACAAAGGCAAAGCGTAAGCGCTTTTGGATGGGAGCAGGGATGGAATATTCCGAAAGGACAGGAAAGGAAGCTTTGGTTTTTGCCATGGAGGGGTCCTCTTTGAATTTGTTTTTTTCATTCTACCATATTTTCCTGCCGGATTCAACCGCTTCTTTTTGGCAAAAGAAATTGATTTTCCGATCGATAGCAAAAAAAGCAGATGCATCGCATCTGCTTTTTTTGTTATGAAACGGTTAAGGGAACCGGATCCAGGCCGAGCTGAGCCCGGTAGGCGTTGAGCCCTTCGCCCACCAGCGCGAGCGTGCGGTTGTAGGAACGCTGCGCGCGGGCAAGCGTTTCCAGATTATAGTGCGACCAATCGGGATCGCTGATATCCAAAGGTATGATGCGGTAGGCGAGCTTGCCGCCGACGTATTTGCGTTCTACCCAAGTAGGAAGAAAATCCAGATCGGCAATGCGCACCGTACCGTCGCTCCATTTTTCAAAGGTGACGCCGAAAATAATGCCATCCTCCGTGTGACCGGTGGGTTCGCTGTCCATGATTTCCTGGCGCTGATTGGAAATGGCGTTGCCGGTGGAATACAGGCAAAGCGTCTGGTGGCCGGTTTTACTTTGCAGCGTTTCGTAGGGCTGAATGACGTGCGGGTGGCCGCCTACGATAATGTCTACGCCCATGTCGCACAATTTTTGAGCGATTTGCTTTTGGTAGGAGGTCGGCACGAACTGGTATTCATTGCCCCAGTGCAGGTAGAACATGGTAAATTCCGCGCCCTGCGCTTTCATCGTGTCCAAATCCCGCTGCACCTGTGCGTAGAAAGCGTCCAGCCTTTGATAGCTGAAGGACTGGATCAGCGGCCCGGCGGCTTCGCTCAACAGATTTCCGTTCAGCGCTTTGCGGTTCGGGTTACTGGTTTCGGTTTCGTAGGTGTAGCAGGACATGCCGATTTTGATTCCGTTGATATCCTGCACGGTAATAAAGCTTTCGTTTTCGGTTTCGCGCGTGCCGATATAGGACATGTTCTTTTCTTTTAATACCTGCACGGTGCGCAGCATGCCGTTGTAGCCGGTGTCGTAGCTGTGGTTATTGGCGGTGAGGAGTAAATCCACCCCGGCATTTTTCAGCGCGTCGATCATGCTGTCCGGGCAGTTGAACCTGGGATAGCCGGAATAGACGCCCGCTTCCGCCCCGCCAAGGGTGACCTCTAAGTTTGCGATCATGAAATCGTATTTTTCAAAATACGGTTTGATATCGGCGTAAATGTTGTTGAAATCGTAATTTCCGTCGGCGGTGCGGTTGTTATTGATAATGGGATCGTGGATCAAAATGTCGCCGGTGACGCCGACCGAAGCGGTAGCAACGGGGTGCGGCTCGGTAACCTCGGGAATCTCTTCGCTGACGGGGGCTTCTTCCGTACCGGTGACAGCCGGGTCTGTGGCGGGCGGTTCGGTTGTGACCGCGGTCTTGCCGGAAAACGACGCCCACACGGCAAGCACCAGCATGACGACCAGGAAAACCGGCACCAGCCAATACGGAGAAAAGTTTTTCTTCTTTTTCTTTTTCTTTCTCGGGGTACGGTTATAGAGATAAGGATCCATAAAAATCTCCTTTTTGCAAAAAATCGAGAATACGTACTGATTTCAAGAGTATTATAATTTTTTTGGAAAGGGATGTCAACGAATATTGCTCTTTCTTAAAAAAATCGGTCGAAAAGATTTCTTTTCAACCGATTGTATGGCCTAATCAAAGACTTTTTTCTGTTCTCCCGACACGAGCGGGTAGCGTGGGATAAAGCCGCCTTCATTGGGGTTGCTGTATGTGAGTACGGCGTCTGTATGAAATTTATAAAATTCAATATCCGGAGGGGTATATTCTTTCATTTGGGCACCTCTCTTTAAAATAAATCGTTACAACCTTATCGTACCACAGATTTTGTTTATACTTGTGAATATTTTGTAAACAAAACGACAGATTTTCGGCTTTCGTTTCAGGCGACGAGACTGCCCTGCTTTTCAAAATAATAAAAGCCGTCTTTCAGGGGAAGGGTGTAATACCATGCGTTGCCGTTTTCGCTGAGCTGCAAATAGCGGTCGTCTTTCTTTTTCAGCTCCGCCTGCCGTCCCCACCAGGCGCAGGGCTGGGCGTCAAAAGAATAGTAGATCCCCTGTACAAAGCTTTCGCTTTCTTCTTCCAGGCTGAAAAGGATGCACCGCCTGCCGTCGCGCGCGGTTTGGAAATAGATCAGCCGGAAGCCATAGTCCTGCAAAAGGGAAAAAAGAAGCTCGCTTTCCATTTCCTCGTGGTTGGAGCTTTTGGAGACGTAGGTAACCAAAATGAGTTCCTTCTTTTCTTGTGTCCCGGTGCTTTTTTCTTTTTCGGAGTCGGCGCTTTCTTTTTCCTCCAGGGCGACGTAAAAGCGATCCTGCCCGCTGTTTTCCAGCTCCTGCACGGCGAGAGGGAAACGGTCGTCGTTTTGCAAAATCGAAAGAAAATCATTGGGCGTAAGCCTTTCGTTCCCGGGAGTGCAGCCGGAAAGCAGCAGAGAAAAAAAGAGAAGCGCCGCCCAAAGCCGTTTAGTTCTCATAGCGGAGAAAACCTTCTTCATATAATCGCTGATTTTCCGGGGATTTTTCGCCGGAATCGTCTTGCAAAACAAAGGCTTCGCGTACCCTCATGCCGCTTTTGGCGCCTTTTACGCCGCGCACCAATGCCAGGGCGGCGGCTTTGCCGATTTTGGGGATCACGGGGACAAGGCATTTCGGTTCGAGCCCTGCGGCGCGCATGGCACAGAACAGATCGCACAGGCGTTCGGTGCGGTAGACGCAGAAGAATTCGCCTTTATCCTGCAAAAGCCGGGAAGCGGCAAGGCAGATCTCGCCGATATCTCCGAACATTTCGTGCCGGGCGACGCGCTTTTTTTCGTTCTCATTCAGGTATCCGGAATCGGCCTTCATATAGGGGGGATTGCTGAAGACGAAATCGATTTTTTCCGGCAGGGGCAAGCGTTCGCGCAGGTCGCCCTCCAGCACGGTGACTTTTTCCGAAAAGCCGTTGCGCCGCAGGTTTTCCCGCGCAAGATCGGCGTATTCCTTCTGAATTTCCAGCGCATAGAGATGGCCGAATTCCTTGTGTAACGAAAGCAGCAGCGGAATGATCCCGGTGCCGGTGCCGAATTCCACGCCGACCTGCCCTTTTTTGCAGCGGATAAAGCCTGCGAGCAGCACCGCGTCCGTGCCGAAAGAAAACCCTTCGGAAAACTGATAGATGCTGTGGCGATCGTCGATGGCTTGCAGTTCTTTTGACATAGTTTCTCCTTGCGGGCAAAAGATTCTCCTGTGCGCCCTTGAAAAAGTACCCGGCTTGTGCTACAATGAAATGCACAGGAATTTACAAAACCCGAGTATTGAAAAACGGAGCTTTGCATGGAAAAGATTTATACCATTCCCGTAAACGAAGCGTTTGATGAAAAGTGCGGCTGTCCTTTTTGCCGCATGAAAGAAAAATTAGAAAACAATGAGATCGAACTGATTCTCGGCGCTTCCATGATGGAGCCGGATATCCGCATCAAAACCAACGAAAAAGGCTTTTGCGGTCCGCATTTTGCAGCGCTGTTTGCCGCGCAGAAACGGCTGCCGCTGGCGCTGATGCTGGAGAGCCATCTCGATCAGATCCGCAAGGAATGCCAAACGCCGAAGCTTGCACTCAAGGAAAAGAGCGCCATGGTGGCGGAAAAATGCCACTCCTTTTCCAGTACCTGCTATCTTTGCGAGAAAGTGGAATTTCACCTGAGCAAAATGTTTGAAACCGCGTGCCTTCTGTGGGAAATGGACGCCGAGTTCCGCAAAAAATTCGAGGCACAGCCGTATTTTTGTCTGCCCTGCTATACCCGAATGCTGAAAACCGCCAAGCTCTATATTTCCAAAAAGAAGCTGGGTGATTTTCTGGACGCGGCGCAGAATTTGGAAATGAAGGCGTTGTCAGAACTGAAAGACGACGTTTCTTGGTTCTGCAAAAAATTTGATTACCGCTATACCGAAGAACCCTGGGGAAACGCGCGCGATTCCGTGGAGCGGGCGATCCGCTTTTTGCGCGGGACGGGCACCCTGCCGGATTCCGGTGAAAACAGGTAAATTTGCATTTTTTACCAATTTTTCGGGAGTTTTCCCCAGGGAAGAGCCGGAAAAACCCTTGAAATTACGGGGTTTTACCCATTTTTCACCGGGTTTTCCCCAGCAGAAGGAGAAAAACTTTTTTTATTTTTCGGCGCTTTGAAGCTGAAAAAAGACACGGCGGAAGCGTTTAAAGACGCATCGGCGGTGATCCCGGCGGTGAAATTATAATACCCCTGCGCGCCGATCATGGCGCCGTTGTCGCCGCAGAGCGAAAGCGGCGGCAGGAACAGGGAGATCCTTTGCCGACGGCAGAAATCCTGCAGAGCGGCACGGATGTGGGAATTGGCGGCAACGCCGCCTGCCAGCACCAGTTTCCGGTACGGATAGTCCTGAAAAACATGCTCCAGTCGGCTTTCCAGCCCCGTACAGACCGCGTGCGTAAAGGAGGCAGCGAGATCTTCCTTGGGAAGGCAATCGCCGCGCTGTTCGGCTTTGTGGGCAAAATTGATGACCGCGGTTTTCAGCCCGGAAAAAGAAAAGTCATACTGCGAATCGCGGATCGCCGCGCTGGGAAAGGGAATGGCCTTCGGGTCGCCGCGGCAAGCCAGTTCGTCCATTTGTTTGCCGCCGGGATAGGGGATCCCCAAAATACGGGCGGTTTTGTCGAAGGCTTCGCCGGCGGCGTCGTCGCGCGTGCAGCCGATGAGCGAAAAGGAAGTATAGGTATCCACCCCGATAACGGAGGTGTGCCCGCCGGAAAGCACCAGAGCGCAGAACGGCGGCTCCAGTTCCGGAAAGGCCGGATAGGCGGCGGCAATATGACCCTCGATATGGTTGACGGGGATCAAAGGCTTTTGTGTAGCAAAAGCAAGAGATTTGGCAAAATTGACGCCCACCAGAAGCGCGCCGATCAGCCCCGGCGCGGAAGTCACGGCAACGGCGTCGATTTTTTCAATGCTGAGCGCCGCTTCTTTCAGCGCTTCGTGATACACGGTGCAGATCGCTTCGGTATGGGCGCGACTGGCAATTTCCGGCACCACGCCGCCGAAACGCCGATGGGTTTCGATTTGCGAGAGCACAACGTTAGAAAGAATTTTTCTGCCGTCTTCCACCACCGCGGCGGCGGTTTCATCGCAGGAGGTTTCAAAGGATAGGATTTTCATGGAAGGTCCTTTCGAAAAAGCAGTGCGTCTTCCCGGGGAAGGGAGTAGAAGCTTTTGCGTGTGCCGATGCGGTGAAAGCCGCATTTTTCATAGAGCCGGATGGCGGCGGCGTTGGAAACGCGCACCTCCAAAAACACGGCTTTGATTCCTTTTTCCTGCAGCACGCCGAAAAGCGCTTTTAAAAGCGCGGTCGCCGCGCCTTTTCGCCGGAAGTCGGGAAAAACGGCAAGATTGGCGATTTCCGCTTCTTCGCCGGTGAACACGGCGCCAAGATACGCGGCGGGCTGCCCGTCGTTTTCCCAGACAAGCCCGAATTGATTTTCCTCGGTGCAGAGAGAAAAAAGAGCCGTTTCGCTCCAGGGGCGGGAAAAGCATGCCCTTTCCAGCCGGGCAATGACCGGAAGATCCTCTTTTTGCAAAAACCGAACGGGATTCATGAGAGAACGCCCTGTTCCTGCAGCAACCGGAGCCCTTGAAAAATGGTTTCGGCGGCCGCGGCATAGGCTTCCGGGCCGCCGCCGTACGGGTCGCCCACCGGCAGGGGGAGCGCCAGAAGCTTTTCACTCTTTCCGAAAAGCTGTTCCAGGTAGGTTTGATGATCTTTTGTCATGCCGATCACAAAATCCGCTTCTTCAAAATCCCGACGGCTAATTTGGTGTGCCGCATGGGAAAACGCCGGAATTTTGTAATTTTGTTCCAGGCAAAGCCGGGCGTTTTCGGCAATCGGCGCGCCCTCGGCAGCAAAAAGACCGGCGGAAGAGCAAAGCCAGTTTTTCCCCTCGTCGGCGGCGATTTTGCGGGCAAGCGCTTCGGCCATGGGGCTGCGGCAGGTATTGCCGGTACAAACGAAAAGAAGTTTCATGCTTTCACCTCGAGGCAGGCGTGAGCGCTGCCGATGTTTGTCAGTACAACACCCATTGTAGCACAAGGGCGCAAAAAATACAATTCCATTTCCGATTTTCTCCACAGGAAAGGAGACGAATATGAAAAAAAATCAAATTATTGCCACGGTGATCCTTTCGCTGACGCTGGTTCTCATTGCCGGCGCCGTCTGGTTGGGAATTTCCATTTTTTCCGGGCGGGATTTTCACTTGTTTTATGAAACGGAAGGAGCGTTTTCTTACAACGGACTGATTTTTCTGGAAAAAGACGGACAGCGGGCACTGTATTACCGTCCTCTGAGTAGCACGTACGAGGAGTTGAAGAAGGGTGAAGTTGATCTTGCCGAATACGGCTATGAGGGGATTTTCCCTTATTTTGTGGTAGACGGGATCGTGATTTCGCCGGATCCGGCTTACGAGGGCTTTTGGCCCGTTTCCTCGGAAGAGAGACTGATCTATTTGAACGGCGGTGAAAAGATCCGCATTGATACCGAAAGGAAAAAAGCCTACCCGATGTTTGCCGATTCCGTGGAGGGCGTGGATCCGGTCGGAGAGGACGTGCTGGCCTTTTCATCGAACGGGATTTTTGCGCTTGGCCTGCGGGACGGTGTGGCGACGATTTTTGTTTCCGATTCGGACGCGGAAAGCATGAAAGTGGAGCGCGTGGAAACCGTGGATCTGAACGAATACGGAACCGAGATTCGCTTTCACGCGTTTGTCAATGAACGCAGCGCTTTTTTCTCCGCCGAGCGGGAGGGAAGGCGCGTCTTCCTGGCAATGGACTGTAATACTCTCGGAGTGGTCGAAGCGCCGCTGGCAGACGCGGAATACGGCGCGCTTCTCAGCCGCGTGTATTTGGAGCGTCTTCCCACGGAAAAAGAGGCTCGGGATGAAAAAGAGCTGCATCTGGGCTGGACGAATTGTCTTTTGGGAACCGCCTATTCCGCCACGCTGCCAAAGTCGGAGTACCGCTCGGCAACGCTTGTTTCCGTGTCCCCGCAGGGAAATTACGCCATTGCCGAAGCAGAAAAACAGGATGGAGGCAAGGACGTGGTGGTTTTGAGCGAAAAACGCTATCATTCCTTTTCGGAAAAGGAAGCGGGCTGGGAAATTCAGGAACTTACCTTTGCGTATGATAACATTTTGTTTGCCGTGCTGCGTTCCGAAGCCGGAGAAGTGATTTCCCGCAGCTACAAAATTTGTTACTGATGCAAAAAAGGACAGAACCTAAAAGGTTCTGTCCTTTTTATCGCTTTTCAGCGGCTTTGCAGCATGGCGGCAAAGCTTTCGGCGGCGGCGCGCGCCGCGGTTTTGGCTTCCTCCAGCGTATTGACGGAGGAGCCGACCTCCAAAAGCATGGAGCCGTAGCGGTATTCCTGGTTAAAACGTGCGGTGCGCATATACAGCGAGCGGGAAAGTCCCGGGAATTTGGCGTCCATCGCGTCCTTAAAGGCCGTGTCCACGATCAGATTGGTTTCCCAATTCGGGTGCTTTCCCAGCTGATTGGTGCCGACGACCAGCATGACCTGCGCGGAGGGCTCGCCGCCAATCTCGGTGCTGGTTTTTACATAGTCTTCGCCGCGGGTGATCGAATCGCGGTGCAGGTCGATCACATATTCAATAGAGGGATATTCATTCAGATATTGTTGGATTGTGGCGGCGGCGTTTGTGTAGGCGGCGTTAAAATCCTCGGCGTCGTGCTGGACGGTGCAGTGCAGGGTGGGAACGCCGAGAGAATTGAGCGTATCCGCAAAAACCTTACCCACCGCCACCACGCTTTTTTCGGGATCCGTGGTGCGGAACGAGGTTTTATCGGGCAGAAAATAGGTCTCCACCCCGTTGGGAGCAAAATCGGAAAGGTTGGTATCGTCTTCTAAGTAGCATTCAGTGGCGTGGGTATGCAGGACCAGAACCAGCGGTTCGCCGTTTTCTGATTTTGTGCGTGAGGGAAAGGCGGCACTGCGCGCTGCCGGGATATCGATCGTGTACTTGGTGGTGTTGATCGTATACGAGGGGGAAGAAAGATCCACCGGGATCACGGCGACCGCGCCCTCCGGCAGGGAATCGTAAACCGTGCCGGGGACGGCGGGCAAAGCGGGCGTTTCCGGGGTCGCCGGCGTTTGCTCGTCCTTCTTTCGCAGGGTGGAAAAAATGGTTTTCGCGGAGGTTTTTAGATAGTGCGGCAGATCCGCAGACAGAAAATAGAAGCCCGTGTGGGGTTCTTCTTTTTGCGTGGTAGCGCCGGTAACGACAAACAGAGATTGCTCTCCGTAAACCTCCATAAAGGTTTCGATTTCCTCCGCGCCCACGGAATGGAGCGTGAAGATCAGCCCGAGGATCGCACCGCACAGAATCGGCAGTACGGCGTACACGGCAAAGCAGCGCAGGAATTGATTTTTTATTCTTTTCATTTTTTCTTTCGTTGTTTTTTTCATTTTTTTACCCGATCAGTGAAAGCATGTCCTCAAAACTTAGTTTTTCATTCAGCGCCAGGTTGATCCCGTAGCCGATGAACGCCCCCATAAAATGAATGATCTGGTCTGTTTCTTTGGGGGTTACGAAAAAGTTCAGATCGCCCTTGGATAAATTTTTCCGTATTTCCTCCGGATCCACCGCCGCGCCCAGATAGGTTTCCGTCACGTCCGCGGTGAGGGTGGCGGCGTCTACCACGGTGGGAACGCCGATGGAGATCACCGGGACGCCGAGCGTTTTTTCGGTAATCTCCGGTCGCACATTGCCCACACCGGCTCCCGGTTGAATGCCGGAATCGGAAATCTGGATCGTGGAAACCAGGCGGGAAAGATTGCGCGAGGCCAAAGCGTCGATTGCGATTACCGCGCCGGGGCGGATTTTTTCCGCCACGCTCTGAATAATGTCGCAGCTTTCGATCCCGGTTTGCCCCAAAACGCCCGGCGTGATGGCACAGAGATCAAAAAGCCCCAGATCCTCAAATACCAGCGGCGAGGAGGCGCGGATATGCCGGGTGACGATGAGATTTTTCGTGGCACAGGGACCGATCGAATCGGCGGTGATATTGCGGTTTCCCAGCCCCGCTACCAAAACAGAGCGGCCTCCGCGGAATTTTTCCTTTAATAATTCACGGACTACGTCGCGGAAAAGATAGACCTTTCGCTTAAATACGCCGCGCTCGTCCATCCAAAGCTTACCGGTGTTAACGGTAACGTATTCTCCGATCGGCTTTCCGGCAAGCCGGGCGCCTTCCGCAGTGGTGATCCGGACGCGGTCGATCTCCAAAAGCGGGTTTTCCGTTTTACTGCATTCTATTCCCGAAAGGGATGAATTATTCTTTTTTACGTCGTCGACCAGTTCAATGGCAAGATCTGTGCGAATCGTCACGGCTTTCCTCCCAAGAGAAAATTTACTTCGATACCGCTATTCTTGACATTTTTTTAAAAAACTTTCGCCAAAACACTTGTAATTTCAAAAAATCCGTGTTATCATGTAGCAGTTGAGAGTATACATCAAGGAGGTGAATCACTTGCCGAACATCAAATCTGCGAAGAAACGCGTATTGGTATCCGAAAAAAAGGCCGAGATCAATAAGTCTTTTGTATCGACCATCAAAACGACCGCGAAAAAGTTTGATAGTGCAATCGAGGCAGGCGATGCAGAGGGTATCCGTACTGCTCACAAAGAAGCCGTGAAGAAAATCGATACTGCTGCGGCCAAGGGCTATGTTCATAAGAACAAAGCAGCGAGAAAGAAAAGCCAGATGGCTAAAAAAATCAACGCTGCCGGTTAAAACAAAAAAATTAGGCTACGAATAAAAATTCGTAGCTTTATTTTTTTGTGTGCTCTCCTCCGCCAAAAGTACCAACGAAAGAAAAAGGAGAGAAGCATTTTTTGCCGGAGAAAGAAAAAGCAGAACACCGCCGACAAAAAGCAGGGCGGAAAAAACAAAGCTCACTGCCCGGCAAAAGTTCTGCGCCCGGTCGGCGTCGAAAGACAAGGCCAAAAGGGCAAAGAGCATTCTTCCGCCGTCAAAGGAAAAAAGCGGCAGCAGATTGAAAAAGCACAAAAACAGATGGGAATAAAAAAGCAGAAACAGCGATTTATCCGGGAAGATGCGCAAAAGAAAAAGAAGCGCAAGGGAAGCTAAAAAATTAAAAAGCGGGCCGCACAGCGCCAGGAAAAGATCGTTTTTATAGTGCTGCAGGGAATCGGCAAATTCAATTTTCATGCCGAACGGGCAAAGCGAAATGCACGCCGCCGGGTTGCGGGTGATCCACCCTGCCAGAAAGTGACCGCATTCATGCCAGAGCGCCGCGGAAAAAAACAGCAGAAGATCTCGCAGGGGATTTGCTAAAAACAGAAAGAAAAGAAAAGGCAGGGCGAGCGGTTCGATTTTTATTTTCGGCTTTCTCACAAAAAGGCGGCTCCGTTTTCATCGGCAAAAACCTCGACGGCCTCCTCTTCATCCAGCCCGAATACCTCGCTGAAAAGTTCGTTTTGGCAAAGGCGCAGCGTGAGGCGGCAGGTTAAAGAGGAAAGCGAAAAGGGAGAAGCGTAAAAAAGAAGAGCCAGGCAGAGGAAGATCAGAGCCGTACAGATCCATTTTTTCATACAAAATCTCGCATCCGTCTTTTTTGGTTTGTTCACAAAAATATATTGACAGTAAAGGAATTTTATTCTATAATTTGAATAGCGAGAATCGTTTCGCAAATAATAGTAAAGAGGTAAAATCAATGAAAAAGATCAGAGTTCTTTCGATCGCTCTTGTACTTCTGATGGTGCTGCCCATGCTGTTTGCCTGCGGAGGCACTAGCAAAGGAGACGGGGTGGAGTTCAACATTACCGTGAAGACCTTTGTAGATCCCGACGCCGGTTCCGCGACGGAAAAGGAAACCGGCGCCGAGGAAACAAAAGAAACCAAAGAGCCGGAAGCTTATGAGGACGTTCTTTTCAGCGGCGCGGTCGCTGTGTATGTGGCGGAAGGCAAGGACATCACCGTGAAAGACGTAGTCCAGGCTTATGTGGACGAGCAGAACAGCGACTATGTTTTTGATGAAGACCTGAATATGTTCACGAAGATCGACGGCATCAGCAAGGCGGGCGGCAACACCTGGTACTTTGTAGTCAACGGCGACGACAACGTTCGTTTGGACACCGTTGTAACTCCCGAGCAGGAAATCCAGATTTGCTACGGCAAATAAAGTAGAATTGCCAAAGAAAAGAACGGGTCAAGGGCCCGTTCTTTTCTTTGGCAGGGAAAGGGCAGCAATGAAAGAAAAAATCAAGCGCATACAAGGGCCGCTGTTTCTGCTGCTGGCGGCGTTTTTTTGGGGGACGACGTTCGTGGCGCAGTCTGTTTCGACAGACTCCGTGCAGCCGTTTACCTTTAACGGACTTCGCATGATCATCGGCTCCCTGGCGCTCTTGCCGGTGATCGCCGTGAAAACCCGCGGGCGTCTCTTTGCCGCGGTGCAGAAAGAGAATCGTAAAAGGCTTTTATGGGGCGGTGCGGTTTGCGGCTTTTGGATTTTTGTGGCGTCGAGTTTTCAGCAGTTCGGGATCTACCATGGCACCAGTGCCGGGAAAAGCGGTTTTATTACCGCCATGTATGTGGTGATCGTGCCGGTTTTCGGCATCTTTCTCGGCAAAAAGATTCCCCGGCAGCTATGGTTCTGCATCCTTTCGGCAATTTTGGGGATGTATCTTTTATGCGTGGCAGATTTTTCCGGCGGGCTGCAGGACGTGGCGCAAAACCTTTCCATGAGCTTTGGCGACGTGCTTACCCTGATCTGCGCCGTATTTTTCGCCTGCCAGATTTTGGCGGTGGATCACTTTGCCGCGGGGTTCGACGGCGTTTTGCTTTCCTTTTTGCAGTTTTTCTTCGGCGGGCTTATGGGACTTGTTTGTATGTTCCTTTTTGAAACCCCTACCTGGGAAGGGATCCTGGCGGCGCGCGGCAGTATTTTGTATTCCGCGGTGTTTTCCTGCAGTATCGCCTATACCTGTCAGATTCTCGGTCAAAAGAAAACCGCGCCGGCGGTGGCCTCGATCCTGATGTGTACGGAAGCGGTATTTGCCGTGTTTTCCGATGCGCTGGTTCTCAAAACCGCTATGACGGCAGAGGAAATCTGCGGCTGTGTCTTTCTGCTTTTAGCGCTCATTTTTTCCGCCTTGCCGGAGCGCGCGAAGAAAGAGAAAACCGTTCGTTCCTGAAAGAAATGACTGGGGAGAGCCCGTATAACAAAAAGCAGTTCCGCACGGAACTGCTTTTTGTTATTTTTTAAATGGAAACATCGATGTCGCGCGGCTCCACCTGCGTGGAAAAAACGATCTGCGTGCTGGTACGGCCGAAATTTTGTAAATGCCCGATAAAATGTTCCAGCTCCGAAGTATCGCGGAACGCCACTTTAATCAGCTGCGAATACTGGCCGGTCACACAGCAGCATTCCAATACGTTGGGGCAATCCTTAACAAAGGTATAAAAGGTCGGCTTCTGAGAGGGCGACATTTCCAGATTGATAAAGGCGGTAATGGCATAGCCGAGCCTGGTGCGGTCAATGGTCATATGGTAGCCCTTGATCAGCCCGTCCTGGGTGAGCCGTTCGATCCGCGCAGATACCGCCGGAGAGGAGAGAAAAACCTCTTTGGCGATCTCTTTTACGGGAACCCGGGCGTTGCTTTGCAACATCTGAATGATTTTTTCGTCCACTTTATCCATAAAGAAGGCTCCTTTAATCTCGGATGATACTCTATTTTACTATAAAGTGTTAAAAAAAGCAATCATTTGATCAATATTACTTAATGATATTAGGTAACACTTTTTGTTTTAGATCGACCGGAAAGGTGGTTTTTCGACTCTATTTTGCCGCACAGAGGGCAGTCGGCGCAGCGCGGGCTTTGCGCGCGGCAGATCTCCCGCCCGAACCACACAATGCGGTGACAAAAACTGCTTTGCTCCGCTTTGGGAACGATCGCCTCCAGCGACTTTACGACCTGCGAGGGATTTTCACTCGCAGCAAGCCCCAGCCGGTTGGCAATGCGAATGCAGTGGGTATCGGCTACAATGTGCGGATCGCCGAAAACGTCCCCAAGCATGAGATTGGCAATTTTTTCACCCACGCCCGGCAGGGAAAGCAGGGCTTTTTTATCTGCCGGTACTTTGCCGTCGTACTGCTCCACAAGGATCTGAGAGCATTCGAGAATATTTTTGGCCTTCATCTGGTACAGTCCGCAGGAGCGGATATGCGCTTCGATTTCGGAAAGCGGCGCCTTTGCCATGGCGTAAACGTCCGGGAAAGCGGCGAACAGATGCTCGGAAACCTGGTTGACCCGCTTGTCGGTGCACTGCGCGGAAAGCCGCGCCATAATGAGCAGCCGGAACGGATCTCCCTCAAAGCTGAGCGCGCACTCTGCAGCCGGATACAGGGCTTCCAATTCTTCGGCAACGAGGGCGGCGCGGCTTTTGCGGGCGCGCGGCAGGCTTTTTTGAGCGGGACAAAGAAAATTTTTCATTTTGGCAAATACGCTTTCATACAAATTCAATTCAATCATATTGTAGTACGGAAAAGGAAAAAAGTCAAATTCCCGTAAGACCTGCTTTTTTTACCAAAATACTTGATTTTTTTCATGGATTGGAGTAAAATAGGACAAGTATATGTAGGCAGGTGTTTTTATGAATCGGATCATCGCTTTGGTTGGTATGTGCGGAAGCGGTAAAAGCGTTTGCTGCGAGGTTTTTCAGAAACGGGGCTGGGAATTTGTATATTTCGGCGGCGTGACCATGGCCGAGCTGGAACGGCTGGGACTGGAGAAAAACGAGCAGAACGAACGCACGGTGCGCGAGGGACTTCGCCGTGAATTCGGCCCTGCCGCTTTTGCGATCAAGCTTTTGCCGGTGATCCGGGAAAAACTGACGCACGGAAACGTCTGCCTGGACGGGCTGTATTCGTGGTCGGAATATAAGGTCTTGCGCGAAGAATTCGGAGATCGGCTTTCCGTGGCGGCGATTGTGACTCCCAAGAAAAAGCGTTACGAACGCATCGGCCAAAGAAAGCTGCGCCCGCTCACGCCGGAACAGGCCGAGAGCCGCGATATCGCAGAAATTGAAACGATGGAAAAGGGCGGCCCGATCGCCATAGCAGACGAATTTCTTTTGAACGACGGCGATTTAGACGAATTCATTGCCCGGACAAATCAAATGATCACGGAAGCGGAAAACGAGTAGAACCCCTTTTTCGCAAAATGAGGAGGAAAAACATGAACCAAAATCTATATCCGCCCCCCAAGGAGCGCCAGGCCAACGACCTGAGGCATCTGGTGGTGCAGGCTGCTGAGCGGAATCCTGAAAAGGATTATCTGGTATACAAAAGAAACGGAACGCTGGAATCGGTCGCGTTCGAAGGATTCCGGGAAAGAATGTTCGCGCTGGGAGAAGCCTTTTTTGAAATCGGCGTTGCCGGCGGAACGGTTGCCGTTTTAGGAGAAACCAGTCCGGAATGGATCCTGACCTACCTTGCCGCCGTGAATTCCTCCTCGGTCATCGTGCCTCTGGATAAAGAATTGGCGCGCGATGAAATCTGCAATTTCATCAATAAAGTCGGCTGCAAGTGTGTGGTATTTTCCAAGGACTACGGCAAATATTTTGAAAACAGAGAAGCTTTCGGCACGGTGGAATATTTTGTAGAGTTCGGCGCGGTACCCAAAGAATTTGCGCCCTCTGCCGAGCGCGTGCAGAAAGGGCAGGTAGCGTTTCTGGATCTTTTGGCACTCGGCAGAGAAAAAATTGCCGGGGGCTCGGTTCGCTTTGCGGAAAACCCCATCGATCTGGAAAAAACCTGTGCGATCCTCTTTACCTCCGGGACGACCGGTACCTCCAAGGGCGTTATGCTGTGTCAGCGCAATTTGGTGGCGGGCGTGAACGCTTCGCATAATATGACAGAATTTTGTGAGGACGATACCATTGTTTCGGTATTGCCGATCCATCATACCTATGAAATGACCTGCGGGATTCTGACGCCGATCCTGATCGGCGCTACCGTTGCGGTCAACGACTCGTTAAAATACGTAGTGCGCAATTTTCAGACCTTTCGTCCCACGGGCTTGGTGCTGGTGCCGCTGTTTGTTTCTACGATTTATAAAAAAATATGGGAGACGGCGAAGAAAAGTCACCGCGACAAGCTTTTAAAAGGGTTAATCGGCATTTCCGGCGCTTTGAGAAAAGTAAAGATCGACCCGCGCAAGGTTCTCTTCAAGAGCGTGAACGAGGCCTTTGGCGGGCGCTTGGTTCGTATTATCTGCGGCGGCGCGCCCATGCCTGCGGAGCTTGTAAAGGAATTTGACAATTTCGGGATTGCGCTTTGCCAGGGCTATGGCATTACGGAATGCGCGCCGCTGATCAGCGTCTGCCCCGAACATGCCAACCGCGCCGGGTCGGTGGGACTTCCGGTGCCGGGTGTGGAAGTGCGGATCGATAAAGAGGAAGGCGAGGAATACGGCGAGATCCTTGTGAAAGGCCCGAATGTGATGCAGGGCTATTTCGAAGATGAAGAAGCCACCCGCGCCGTGTTCCGGGACGGCTGGTTCTGTACCGGCGATTACGGTTACCAGGATGAAGATGGATATTTATATATCACCGGCAGAAAGAAAAACGTGATCGTACTGAACAACGGTAAAAACGTATTCCCCGAGGAAATCGAGGAATACCTGGAAAAGATCGATCTGATCTGCGAATGCGCGGTGGTGGGCAGAACCAATCCCGAAAACGATACGGTGGCGGTAACGGCGCTGATTTATCCTGATTTTGCAAAAGCCGCAGAAAAAGGGCTTGGCGACGATCTGAATCTGATCGGCGAAACGATCAAAAAGGAAATTGGCGTTCTGAACCGTTCGCTGCCGAGCTTCAAGCAGATCCGCGGGATTGAACTGCGCCGCACGGAGTTTGACAAAACCACGACAAAGAAAATCAAGCGCTATAAGATTCAAGAATCAAAGTAGGAGAAAAACACATATGTACGAAGTCCTTAAAAAGATTTTGGTGGAAGAATTGGAAGTCAGCGAGGATTTGGTGACGCCCGAAGCGGAATTTGTGAACGATATGAAATTAAATTCGCTGGAAATTGCGGATTTTATTGTGATCTGTGAAGAAAAATTCGGTACGGAAATCAACGAGGCCGATATTCACTCCATTATCACCCTGCAGGATCTCTGCGATTATATTGCCGAAAGATCCTGAAACAAAGTAAAAACGGAAACCGGCAGCCGCCAGAAGCCAGGGGGTTTTCCGCCCCTTTTTCTGCACGGCTGCCGAGTCCGCTTGACAGCAAAATATCCTGAACCGCACAAGGCCGGGGGTTCCGGCAATACTTTGGGTCTGCTGAAGTCGGCATCCCGGAAAGGAAAACGAAATGAAGAAATTCTGGCGTATTGCTTTGCCGCTTTTAACGCTGGCCGTTTTGCTGTTTGTTTTTTCCAATTCCATGCAGAATGCCAGCGCTTCCTCCAAAAAGAGCTCGCAGGTGACCAAAGTGGTGGTACAGACCATTGAAAAAGTGGTAAAAAGACCGATTTCGCAGCAAAAAACGGAATCGATAATCCGCAAGCTGGCGCACGCTTCTGAATTCGGACTGCTTGCTTTTTTGCTTTCGCTTTCCGTGTTTGTGCGGCGGGGAGAAATTCTGCATAGCCGATACGAGATTTTTTTCAGTGTGCTGTTCTGCGCACTGACGGATGAATTTTTGCAGACCTTTTCCAAAGGGCGGTATCCCGCCGTGGTGGACGTCATGATCGATTTTTCCGGCGCTTTGGCCGGGTTTGGCGCGGTGGTAGTTTTGACAGCTCTTTTCCGGATACGGAAAACGGCGCGGGAGAGGAAGAAAGCGTGAGAGTTGCTTTTTTGGCGCTGGATCTCTTCCTGCCGGTTTTCTATTTGTGCCTGTCGCGTGTTTGTCGGAAAGCTGCCAAGGAAAAGATCCAGGCTTTGATCGGCTATCGTACCCCCCGCTCCACCGCTTCCCAAGCCGCATGGGAAAAGGCCAATCTCATGCTGGCACACTTTCTTTGGCAGTCCGGTTGGGCGCTTCTTTTTGTGGGCGGTGCGTTTGCCGGAGTAGCGTGGTTCTTTTTTTCTGTGGAAGCGCAGGGGACTCTTTGTCTGGTTTTGTTTTTACTGGGGTCGCTGGTTCCGCTCCTTTCCATGATCCCGATCGAACGCGAATTAAAAAAATCGGAAAAATGAAAAGTCAGCCCGGTTCCGGCGCCGGAACCGGGCTTTGTAAGGGAAAAATCCGGGAGGGATAAAATGCAAGACGCTGTGAATTTTTTGCTGTACGGCAATGTGCCGCAGGCTGCGATCCTGCAGCAGCTGTTCAAAATTCAAAACGCGGTGAAGACAGAACCGTTTGACCGGGAAGAACTGACCGCTGCTTTCTACCGTCAAGTCAGGGCGCTTTTGCAGCTTGCTTCGGACTACGGTTTTACAAAGAATCTCTGGCAGCGTTATTTGGCATATTTGCTGGCAATGGATGAAAACCCCTTTAGTTTGGCCTGCGAAAAGGTGGGCGCGGGGAACGGTAGTCTCGACCGGCTTGCCATGCACGATATTCGCATTTTTCGCCGTTTATTTTTCTATGATTTCAACGATTTACGCGGAAAGCTTGACGCGGCGTTTCTTCCGGAGCTGCTTTCCTATGAATCTGTCCCGCAGCGTCGGGGTTCCGGTACGGCCGGCGAGAACATTGAAAAGCTGAGCGATCGCCTGGCGCGGGCGACGGATGATCAAGAATTTTTTGCCGTTCTTACCGCCTTTTACCGGGAATGCGGCGTGGGAATGCTCGGACTGAACAAGGCGTTCCGCGTACTGGCGGAGGCAGACGGGAAAGCGGCGCTCTATCCCACGCAGGGCATGGAGCCGGTGCTGCTGGACGATCTGATCGGCTATGAGGAACAAAAAGAGCAGCTCGTTGCCAATACGCGCGCCTTTACAGAGGGCAAACGCGCGAATAACGTTTTGCTGTACGGCGACAGCGGCACGGGAAAATCCACCAGCATCAAGGCGATTGTAAACGAGTTTTACGCAAGCGGTTTGCGCATGATCGAAATCTACAAGCACCAGTTTCGCGCCCTTTCCGATGTGATTGCGCAAATCAAGGATCGGAATTACAAGTTCGTCATTTTTATGGATGATCTTTCCTTTGAAGACTTTGAGATTGAGTATAAATATCTGAAAGCGGTAATCGAAGGCGGTGTGGAGGCCAAGCCGGAGAATGTGGTGATCTATGCAACCTCCAATCGCCGCCATCTGATCAAGGAGATCTGGAAAGACCGGGACGATATGGAAAGAACGGATGATGAGATCCACCGTTCGGATACCATGGAGGAAAAGCTTTCTCTGGTGCACCGTTTCGGCATTACGATCCGCTACTCCAAGCCTTCCAAGGACGATTTTTACAAGATTGTATCCGGTCTGGCGAAACGGAACGGCATTCTCTTGGACGAGGCCGTGCTGCGCGCCGAGGCCAACCGCTGGGAAATGCGCCACGGCGGTGTATCGGGCCGGACGGCGCAGCAATTCATCGACTACCTGCTTTCGGCTGATAACCGATGAATTGCGGAACGCTGTCCCACGCGCTGCAAGAAAGCTTTTTATAAACGGTTTTCTTGAGTTTCAAAAATTTTTCAGACAAAAAAGAAAAGGATAAGAATCATTTTCTCTTTTGTTATCTTGAAAGTTTTGAGAATTTTCAGAGAGCATTTTGAAAAGTTCCCGGAATGGGGTTCAGGGCAGCGCCCTGAGAATAAAAAAAGACAGATCCCATGGGATCTGTCTTTTTTTGTACAGGGGTTATTTTACGAGGCACTTTTCGTAAATACCGGCTTTTTTGATCGCTGTAACCAGTGTTTCGCCGATTTTATCGGGCGTGGGAGCTACCAGCACACCGGCTTTTTCCAGAGCGGCAACCTTGCCGGCCTGGGTGCCTTTTCCGCCGGAAATAATCGCGCCGGCGTGACCCATTCTTTTGCCTTTGGGAGCGGTCTTGCCGCCGATAAAGGCAACTACGGGCTTTTTCATGTTCTGCTGAATCCACTCGGCTGCTTCTTCTTCGCCGCTGCCGCCGATCTCGCCGATCATCACGACCGCGTAGGTTTCGGGATCTTCATTGAACATTTTCAATACGTCGATGAATCCGGTACCGCGAATCGGGTCGCCGCCGATACCGACCGCACTGCTCTGGCCAATGCCGAGGTGAGTAAGCTGATGCACGGCTTCATAGGTCAGGGTGCCGGAGCGGCTCATAACGCCGACGTGACCGGGTACGTGGATGAAGCCGGGCAGGATCCCCACCTTGCAGGCGCCGGGGGAAATCAGACCGGGGCAGTTCGGCCCGATCAGACGGGTCTTTTTGCCTTCCATATAGTTTTTTACGCGCATCATATCCAGCACCGGAATGCCTTCGGTAATGCAGACCACCAGCTCGATTTCCGCATCCACGGCTTCGAGAATGCCGTCGGCGGCAAATGCCGGCGGAATATAGATGATCGAGCAGTTGGCGCCGGTTTTTTCTTTGGCTTCCTTAACGGTATTGAATACCGGAACGCCCAGTACCTCCATACCGCCTTTTCCGGGAGAGGTACCGCCTACGATATTGGTGCCGTAAGCCAGCATCTGCTCGGTGTGGAATTTTCCCTGCGAACCGGTGATGCCTTGTACGATAACTTTCGTATCTTTATTTACCAGAATCATATTTTCTCCCCTCCTTAGTTCTGTGCTGCCAGTTCCACTGCCTTTTTGGCAGCTTCGGCAAAGGTTTCTGCGGGAACCAGAGAAAGCCCGGAATTCCCGAGGATCTCTCGGCCGGCGTCGGCATTGGTGCCGTCCAGACGGACAACGACCGGAACCTTGATTTCCATGGCCTTGGCGGCTTCCACAATCCCCTGAGCAATGACGTCGCACTTCATGATACCGCCGAAGATATTCACCAGAATGGCCTTTACGTTCTGGTCGGAAAGTAAAATTTCAAAAGCGGCGGTAACACGTTCGGTCGTAGCGCTGCCGCCCACGTCGAGAAAGTTGGCAGGGCTGCCGCCGAACGATTTAATGATATCCATGGTGGCCATCGCCAGACCCGCACCGTTTACCATGCAGCCAACGGAACCGTCGAGCGAAACGTAGTTTAGGTCGTACTTGGAAGCCTGAATTTCCTTGGGGTCTTCCTCGTTAAAGTCGCGCAGGGCTACGATATCCGGGTGACGGAACAGGGCGTTATCGTCGAAATTGACTTTGGCGTCAACGGCGATGAGCGTGCCCTCTGCGGTTTCCACCAGCGGGTTGATCTCCACCAGGGAGCAATCCTTTTCCAGGAAGAGACGGTACATACCGCGGGCGATTTTGACAAAAATTTTGGCCTTGTCGCCGGTCAGACCCAGCTTCTGCGCCATTTCCCAACCGTCGTAATCCTTGTAGCCGATCACGGGGTTAATACGCTGCTGAAGAATTTTTTCGGGGTGGTTTTTGGAAAGCTCTTCGATTTCCGTGCCGCCCTCGGCCGAAGCGATCATTACAACGGCGGCGTTGGCGGAATCCACGGTCATGGAGAAATAGTATTCTTTGGCAATGTGGGTGCCTTCGGCAACGAAGACCTTCTGGACTTCGCGCCCTTCGGGGCCGGTCTGGTGGGTGTAAAGACGGCTGCCGATGAGGTTTTTGGCAAAGTCATAGACCTCATCTGCGCTTTGGCAGAGCTTCACGCCGCCGGCCTTGCCGCGCCCGCCGGAGTGAATCTGCGCTTTGACCACCACGGGCGTCGTGCCGATTTTGGCAAAGGCTTCTTTGGCTTCCTCCGCCGTCTGGGCTACAATACCCGCCGGGCAGGGAATACCGTATTGGCAAAACAGGTCTCTTGCCTGATACTCATGAATTTTCATAGTGAACCTCCCTTTATTTCGTAAGCAGTTTCGCGCCTTCTTCGAGCGCTTTCAGGTTCAATTCTTCCGTTCCTTTGGGAATGTGCAGGAGAACGGCCTTTTTGACATTTTCGAAAGAGGAAAGCTTGAGGATTTCGTTGATCGCACCGATGGAAACGATATTGACGGTCTGCATTTTGCCGACCTTTTCTCTTGCCGTGGCCAGAATGGGAAGCTTTAAGAAATTCTTTCTTTGGTAATCGGCGGGAACTTCGATGGTTTCATCCACCAATACGAAGCACTCGTCGCTGAGTCCGTAGCAATACTTTTCAAAAGAAAGCTGGGAAAGCGCCATGACGAAGGTGGGTTTGGTTACTTTGGTAAAGCCGATTTTTTCATCGGAAATAATAACCTCGCCCTTGCACATACCGCCGCGGGCTTCGGGCCCGTAGGACTGAGACTGCGCGACGAATTTGTTTTCAAAAATGCCGGCTTCTGCCAAAATGATGGTGCCGGTGATCAGGCCCTGTCCGCCGGTACCGGCGAGACGGATTTCCATTTTACTCATATCATTTCCTCCCTTATTTCTGGAACTTGTCGATGATCTTCTGATACTGTTCGGTCAGTTCGGGGAATTCGCTGCGCGAAAGTTCGCCCACAACCAATTTGCCCTCCAGCTCTTCGGGAGTCATGTCTTTGGCTTTGGCGGCGGGAATGCTGTTTTCCTTCTGCCAGGTGTACATATCCACGGCGCTGCCTTTTTTGTTCTTTCTGCCGTAGTAGGTGGGGCAAATGGAAGCGCACTCGATAATGGAAAAGCCTTTGTGGCGAATGCCTTCTTCAATGAGCTTGGTGGTAAGTCTGGCGTCGTAAGCCGTGCCCCTGGCGGTGTAGGTCGCACCGGCAGCTTCGGCCACCTTGGGGATATCGAACGGCCTGTCAATATTGCCATAGGGAGCGGTCGTGCCCTTTTCGCCGTAAGGCGTGGTGGGAGAATACTGACCGCCGGTCATACCGTAGATATCGTTGTTGAACACGATCGCGGTGATACCGATGTTGCGGCGGGCGGCGTGAATGAGGTGGTTGCCGCCGATGGCGCTGGCGTCGCCGTCGCCCATGATGACGATGACTTCCAGCTCGGGATGCGCCATTTTAATACCGGTGGCAAAGGCGAGCGCTCTGCCGTGGGTGGTGTGCATGGTATTGAAATCCATATAGCCGGCAGCGCGGGAAGAGCAGCCGATGCCGGAAACCAGAACCACTTTGTCCTTATCCAGCCCTAAGTTTTCCACTGCTTGGGCAACGTCTCTCATGAGAACGCCGTGGCCGCAGCCGGGGCACCAGATGTGAGGCAGATGTGCTTCGCGGAAATATTTATCGATCAATTTAGACGCCATGTTTATGCCTCCTTTACTTTGGCAACGATTTCATCGGGCGTGATAACGGTGCCGTTGATCTTTCCGATGAAATCGACCTTGCAGTTGTCTTTTACCACGCGCTGAACTTCCAGAAGGATCTGACCGTCGTTGTGCTCGGCAACCACGATTCTCTTGACCTTCCCGGAGATTGCTTCCAGCTCTTTTTCGGGGAAGGGCCAAACGGTGATCGGACGGAAAATGCCGACCTTTTTGCCTTCGGCGCGCAGGGTTTCGACGGCGCTGTATACGCTGCGGGCGGTACCGCCGTAGCAAACGATGCAGGTATCGGCGTCTTCGAGATCTTTTTCTTCATACGTAATGATATCGTCGCGGTTTTCTTCGATCTTGCGGATCAGTCTTCTCACCTGGGAGTCTGCAATATCGTTGGAATTGGTGGGGAAGCCGTCGTCGGTGTGAATCAGACCGGTGATATTGTAGCGCTGACCCTGGCCGAAGGGCGCCATCACGGGAACGAGCTCTCCGTTCGGGCAGGCATAGGCCGGACCGGCGTTTTTGGGATCGGCGGGCGCGGCGCGGTCAATGACTTCCAGTTCTCCGTCTTCAGGAAGCTCCACACTCTCGCGCAGGTGACCAACGATTTCGTCCATCATAAAGAGAACCGGCGTGCGGTATTTTTCGGAAAGGTTGAAGCAGCGTACGCAAAGCTTATAGCATTCTTCCACGGTAGAGGGGGCAATGGCGATGATCGGATGATCGCCGTGCGTCCCCCATTTGGCCTGCATCATATCGCCCTGAGAGGGAGACGTGGGAAGACCGGTAGAGGGGCCGGCACGCTGGACGTCTACCAGAACGAAGGGAACCTCGGTCAGGCAGGCATAGCCCAGGTTTTCCTGCTTCAAAGAAAAGCCGGGGCCGGAAGTCGCGGTCATAGACTTCGTACCGGCGGCGCTGGCGCCGATCGCGGCGGCACAGCTGGCGATTTCATCTTCCATCTGAATAAATCTGCCGCCTACCTGCGGCATTCTGACAGCGCAGCCCTCGGCGATTTCCGTGGAGGGAGTGATCGGATAACCGGCGTAAAAGCGGCACCCGGCGTAGAGTGCGCCTTCCACGCAGGCTTCGTTGCCCTGCATCAGTTTGACTTGTTTCATGCGTCTTCCTCCTCAACAAGATAAATTGCGTAATCGGGGCAGCGCAGCTCGCACAAACCGCATCGAATGCAGCTTTCGGGCTGAACGGCCTGGATCTTTTCGCCCTTCAGCGCGAGAACGCCTCTCGGACAGAAAGCGGCGCAAACGCCACAGCCTTTGCACCATTTTGTGTTGATAACCAGTTGTTTTTTGGCAGCCATCTCAAAACACCTTTGCAAAATTGCCTTTCTTTATTTTAGTTTTTGAGGGATTTTAATTTTATTTCGCTCCTTTTCATTCTAACATATAGGAAAAGAATTTACAAGAAAAGATAAAAAATGATCTATACCAATGAATTATAGCATCTTTTTGAATTTGATAAGCTTTGGCGCCCGACTATGAAAAATCGTAATTTCTCTTTACAAACTTTACGAAATATGCTACAATAATTCCGGTTCCGATGAAACTGGAGAAAAATGAGGGGCAGTATGGCGTTTAATCAGAAAATTGCAGAGCTCTTGAAAGAAAAGGGAATGACCAAAGCCGCGCTTGCCAAAAAGTGCGGAATTCCCTATACCACGCTGGACAGTATGCTCAAGCGGGATTCCGACAACGCGCGCCTTTCCCAGATTTTGCGGATCGCTGAAGTTTTGGGAACGAGCGTAGAGGAATTGGTGCTGGATACCTCGTCCGCCAAGGCCGCGCTTCCCGAGGAGGAAAAGCGGATTCTTTCGCTGTATGCGGCGCTGGATAAACGCGGCAGGGAAACGGTGGTTTCCCTTTTGGAAAAGGAAGCGGAATTGGCAGAAAACGGACGCAAAGCAAAAAAGCGCGCCGAGGAAGGCAGGGTGCTGCGCGAAATCCCGGTGTTCGACGCGCCTGCGGCGGCCGGTGCGGCGCTGCCGGTGCTTTCGGACGAAAAGACCTCGCTTTTGATCGATCCCGCAAAGGTGCCGTCCTATGCTTCTTTCGGGATCCGCATTTCCGGAGACAGTATGGAGCCGAAAATCCACGACGGCGATTTGGTCTACGTCAAGCGCTGCCAGGAAATTTTCCCCGGCGAGGTGGGAATTTTCCTTTTGAACGGCGAAAGCCTTTGCAAAAAATGGGAGCGGCGCGGCGGCGAAGTGTATTTATGCTCGCTGAACCCGGCGTATGACCCGATCCATGTTTTGGAGACCGATGATTTGAAATTGGTCGGAAAAGTAATTGCATCGCAAGAGGAGACTGTATGAAACCGAAAAAAAGAAATCCCGGCACGATTTTTTTGATCGTTGTAATACTGTTTATCCCGCTTTTGGTGGTGGGACTGATCGTCCGGCAGAACCTGCAGGGCGGGCTTTCTTCCGGGAAAATCGTCCGGGCGGAGCTGATTTTTGCCGATACCGGCGAGGGGGAGGAAACGGTAATCCTGGAGGAAGAAAGCGAAATTGCCTTGTTTGTAAACGCGGTGGAAAAGGGCGTATCCGTGGAGAAACCGGCAAAGCCGATTGAAGAATACGAAAAAATCAGCCTGATCTTTCATAAACTAAGGGAAGATTTTTCCTATATGCTGTATTTTTCCGCCTCGGCGAGCGACTGCCTGTTTACGGATGAAGAAGGCGTTCTCTATCATATCCCGCGCGAGGAAGCGGAACCGCTGCTTTTGCAAAGTGCGATCTACGCGCGCGTGATGCCTTATGTGCAGGTGCCGGAGGCGGCGCTGCAGGTGGAGGGAAAAGCGTACGGCGCAGCGAAGGTTTCCGGCGAATGGATCCACCGGAAAGCCGACGGCAGCGAAGACGTGCAGGAAATTGCCGAAGAACCCGGAGAAAGCGCGGCGCTTCCCGCGGGGAGCACCTTTGAAGCGGTTCTGAATCTGGAGCCGGATTTCTGCAGTGTGCGGATTTTAAGCGAAAAGGGCGATATCCTTTACAGCGGCAGTCTGGAGGAGCTGACGCCTTTGAAATTGGAAGACGAGCAGCATTTGCAGGTTTTCCTGAACTGCGACTGGTATGTGCGCGACGACCGTGCTTACCACGGCTCTCTGGAATATGAATTTGATACTTTTTACGATCAGCCGGTTACCCACGCTTTGAGCGGGACTGAAATGCAGCCGGGCGGCACTTTTGAGTTGACGCTGCAGTTTTCGCAGAGCGAAACGATCGCCGTGACGGCGACCTTTGCCTCCGGCGAGATTCAGGAAACGGTGAGCGGCGGCAGCCGGAGCTTTCAAATTCCGGTAGCCGGGGACGCTGTTCCCGGTGAATATGCGATCCTTGTTATGGGGAGCGACGTGGAGCTGAATCTTGCGGTGACGATCACAGCACCGTAATCCGGGGCGCTGTCCCCGGCGCTACGCGCAGTTTGATTCGCCTTGCGGCGCGTGGTATTCGTTTCGCGAGTTTTGGAGGCGAATACAATACCAGCTCTGCATAATTTTGTGCGAAGCACAAAATAGTACTTTTTTTCTTTAAAATTTTTGGAAAAGAAAAGTCCGACAGGCTTTGCCTGTCGGATCTCTTTTTCTATCGTCTGAAAAATTTTGAAAGCTCTTAGAAAGCTTTTTTAAAAGTTTTCTAAGGCGAGGGATGTAGGGTGCGTTCGACTCCCTCACCTGAAGCGGGGCTGTGGGGTGGAACCCTGCGATGAAAAGCCCTCCCACGGCGGGCCTGGGGGAAGGGGAAGAGAGAAAGAGAGCGGCGCGCCGGTCTGCGGGTGAAAAAACGAAAGCTGTTGGCAGAAAAGCGCCAAGGTATCCGCCGGGGAGCCGCCGTATTTCCGGTCGCCCACAAGCGGTATTCTGCGCGAGGCGAACTGTACGCGGATCTGGTGCGTTCTGCCTGTGTCCAGATGAATCTGCACAAGGGCTTTGCCGGCCTTTACAACCAGGGTTTCATAAGAAAGCCGCGCGCGTTTCACGCCGCGGCGTTCGCGCTTGACCACAAAGGATTTATTTTTCGCCGCATCCCGGAACAAAAAGTCTTCCATCACCCCGCTCAGCGGCTGAGGAGGGTGTTCTGCAATGGCCAGGTACTCTTTTTCAAATTTGTGCGCGGCGATCTGCGCGGAAAGCGAGGCGGCAGCGGCTTTTGTGCGGGCGTATACCAGCACTCCTTCCGTTTCCCTGTCCAAGCGGTGCACGGGGAAGATGGGCGCACCGAGCTGCGCTTCCAAAAGAGAAATCAGATTTTCCCGCCCGCTCGGATCCGGCTGCGAAAGCAGCCCGGCGGGCTTGCGGACGACGGCAAGGCAGTCGTCCCAAAATAGGATTTCCAAGTTTTTCATACCGTTCGGCTCAGGCTCTGCATGGCCTTTTCGTGCTCGCGGCGGCGTTTGCCGGCGCGATTGGAGTATTTACGGATCCGTTTTTCGATCTGGCTGATTTTCTGCCGGGAAAGATAGTGCTTTTTCGGGGAGACCGTATAGTCGCCGCTTCGTTTTTGAGCGCCCTGACCGGTTTTGATGTAGGAATTCAGGCGATCCAGACGGATCACACCCTTTTCAAACTGAGAAAAATATACTTTTTTCGAGGTGAAAACCACCACGCCCTGTACCGGCACCTTGCTCAATGCCCGATCTCCGGAGAGCACGCTCTTGACCGCTTTGACGTGAGTTTCGTTCTGCAAAAGCGGAGAATGAAAGCGCACCACCTTTTCGCCGTACAGCTGCACCCATTCTTTTTCATGGATGATGATTTTGCCGTTATGACTTTTGGTTTCAATGACGAAAACGCCCCATTGACAAATCAGCAGGTGGTCGATCTGCGTGACGCCGTGCGGCGTCTGCAAATAAATATCGTTGAAAAGCACGGATTTGGGAAACGCTTCGCGGATGTATTCGGCAACGGTTTCCTCCGCTTTGTCGCCATAATGGCGGATCCTGCGGCGGCGTGCCCTTGCCTGAAACCAAAATAGGAGAAAGAAGAGGAGAGCGGCAAAGTCCACCGCCAAAAAAATGCCGAGAAAATGCAGGGTTGCAGGCGTCATACCTTACCTCTGTCGGTTAAAATCCGATCGGTCAGCTGAATGATATTGCCGGCGCCCATGATGATGCATAAACCGCTTTCCTTGCGCTGCAAAAGGTTTTGGACGATCGCGTCCGCATTTCCCACATAGCGGCCGCAGGGAATGGCTTTTGCCAAATTTTCCGCCGTAATCCCGGGGATCGGTTCCTCACGCGCGGGGTAAATATCCATGACAATGACCTCGTCCGCCAAAGAGAGGGAGGAAACGAAATCATCCCAGTAGGCCTGCGTGCGGGTGAAGGTGTGCGACTGGAAAACCACGAGGATCTTTTCAAAGCCCAAGGTTTTCGCCATGGTCAAGGTCGCGCGGATCTCATCCGGGTGGTGGGCGTAATCATCGAATACGCGCAGGTGATTGCAGAAGCCGCGGGCTTCAAAGCGACGCTTCACGCCGCCGAAGCTTTCCAGTCCGGCGCGGATCGTTTCCGGCGAAATACAGGAAAGCACAGCCGCGGAGGCGGCGGCCAGCGCGTTCGCGACGTTGTGCAAGCCGGGTAGGCGCAGTTTGACGGGAATTTGCCAGTCGGCCGTGCAGAGCCGGAAGCGGTAAAACCCGTTTTCCGCCGTAAGCTCCTCGCACCACAGATCCTTTTTTTCGTGCAGCGAGAAAAAGAAAACCGGAGAAACCGTTCTTTCCGCCACGATCCGGGCGCCGCGATTATCAAAATTAAAAATTGCCGTTCCGTCTTTTGCCAGATCGGCAAAGCGGGTGAAAGAATCGTACACGCTTTCCAAATTCGGAAAGAAATCGGCGTGGTCGTATTCGGCGTTGAGGATCAGCGCCAGGCGGGGGTAAAAATTCAAAAAAGAATTTTGGTATTCGCAGGCTTCAAAAATAAAATCCTCGCCGGTACCGATGCGGTAGGTGCCGGAAAGCGCGCTCATTTCCGCGCCGAGCATAATGGTGGGATCGCGGTCATCGGCAGCCAAAAAGATGGATGCCAAAAACCCGGTGGTCGTGCTTTTCCCGTGCGTGCCGGCCACGCCGATGGGGTTTCGGCTTTTTTTCATGAGAAAGCCCAAAAATTCCGCGCGCGTCATTTCGGGGATCCCGAGCGAGCGCGGGTAGGCAAGGTTGGGGTCGTTGTCGTGAATGGCGCCGGTATAGACGACCAGATCCACGCCGTCATAGGAGCTTTCGGAAAAGCGATATACGACAGGGATGCCGCTTGCCGCGAGTTTTTCGGTCAAGGGACTGGGGGTGGAGTCGTACCCGGCCGCGACCGCGCCGGCAGCTTTTGCCGTAAACGCCAGCGCGGACATACTGATTCCGCCGACGCCCAGAAAGAAAATGCTTTTTTTGTTTTTGAACAGTTCTAAAAAATCACAATAGGGTATCATTTGAATTCACCTAACATTCACATTTGTTTTTTATACTAAAGAAAAGTATCGCAAAAGGAGACTGATCAAAATGAAAATCACGGATGTTAAAATCAGAAAAATGTTTGAGGAAGGACCTATGCGCGCCGTGGCGAGCGTCACTTTTGATAATGCTTTTGTGGTGCATGACGTTAAAGTGATTTATGCCAACGAACGGTATTTTATCGTGATGCCGAGCCGCAAAAACGCCGACGGCACATTCCGCGACGTGGCGCACCCCATTAACGCCGATTTTCGCAGGGAATTGGAGAAAGAAGTACTGGCTGTTTTCCTGCGGGAAAAAGAGCTTGCTCCGACGGTGGAATAAATTCCTATTCTTATTATAGTAAACAGAAGCCGATTTTGCAACAAATTTTACTGAAAATCAAGCCAAAGACCGTGCTTTTGGCTTGATTTTTCCTATATTTTATGGTAGGATTTGTGTGATAACGGGAGGAGGTAGAATGAACCTGAAAGCGTTTCTGAAAAAAGAGGAACAGAATCTGCGGCTTGCCGCCGTGATTATGCTGGTATTTCCGGGGGCGTTTTTTGCCGTGCCGCAGCGCGGCTTTTCGGCGACCTTACCGCTTTTCGTGCTGTTTGCTTTGGCGGCGGCTTTGATTGTGAAGAAAAACTGGCCGGTGCCGGCTTTCAGCTTTGCGGCGGGGCTGTTTTTTTCTCTTGCGCTTGAGGGGGGAACGGGGCTTTCCTTCCTGTTTGCTTTGGTGCTGACTTTGCTTTCTCTTTTGGCGCAGGCGGCGGTGCGGCTGCTGCAGAAAAAGGGCGTGTTTCGCATCCTTTTTGCCGTGGTACTGATCTTGGCCGCTATGGGGATCCATGTGCTGTGGACCGGCACTCCGTGGGAAAACCTTGCCCGCCAGCGGGAAGCGGAAGCCTATTTGACAGAAAAATACCCCGCGCAGACCTTCCTGCGGCAGCGCACCTATTTGGACCGCGGTGAAAAGTGTTATGTGACCGAGGTCACCTTTCCCTATGAGGAAAACGAGCTCACCGACAGGATCCTGTGGAAGGATAAAACCGAGGACGGGTATTTTCAGGAAATTGCCGATCGCTTTTGCGATACGGCGCGCGGTCAGCTTTTCCCCATTTTGCGTGAAAGATACGGCGATGCGTTTTCCTTGGGCGATGCGAAGCTGAGCGCCGGGGCGGAGACTTTTGCAGCGCTGCAAAGCACGCCCGACGCCCCCGTAACAGAGGAATTGACGCCGTATTTAGTGCTTTCCATCGAACTGACTTCGCAAACAAAGAAGCGGGATTTTGCCGAAAACTGCAAGGAACTGCAGGCCCTTTTGCGCGAGGCGGGCGTTTCGTATGGGGAACTGGTCGTTTTGGGAACGGACGGCAACGTGGATCGCTACACGGTGCGCCTTCTTCCTGATACCGATCCGGAGGATATTTTGTCGCTTTGTGTGGCGCTGCAAAAAGAATTGCCGCTTTTATAGACGTTCGCCCTTTTTCGATTGACAGAGCGGTTTGGCTTTGGTAGAATGGGGCGACAGAACGGAATCAAGAGGTTTTTATGGGATTATGGGAGGTCATACTGATCGGCGTCGGTCTTTCGATGGACGCCTTTTCAGTGGCGGTTTGCAAGGGCTTGAATATGCGGAAGATCCGCTGGGGACAGACACTGGTGATCGCGCTGTTTTTCGGTGCTTTTCAGGCGCTGATGCCTGCGGCGGGTTATGCTTTGGGGATTGGGTTTTCTTTTTTTGTGGAAAAATATGCGCCGTGGATCGCCTTTGTTTTACTGGGCTGGATCGGCGGCAAAATGATCTGGGAAGCGGTTCGCGGAAAATCCGAAACCGGGTCGGAAGACGGCGGCAGGCTGAATATCAAGGAACTGTTTATTCTGGCGGTGGCAACCAGTCTGGACGCTTTAGCGACCGGGATCATTTTTGCCGGGCAGAACATGACGCCCTGGGATATGCTGGGAAAGGTGCTTTTGATCGGGGCGATCACGTTTGTGATTTCTTTTGGCGGTGTGGCGATCGGAAACCGTTTCGGCAGCCGCTATAACCGTAAGGCTACTTTCGTAGGCGGTGTGGTGCTGGTCGGGATCGGCGGCAAAATTTTACTGGAGGCGCTGCTGTAGAAAATTTGGGGCGGTCCCCAATCTCTGTGGGGGTTTGCGCTCCGCAGGAAAACGCTCCGAAACAAAGAAAGAGGTTATGACAGCCTCTTTCTTTGTTTCTTCCCGATATGGATTTTACGCATGAACGGCGGAATAGGCTTCTTTGACGGCGCGCGCCAATTGATCCGCACAGGAGGTGGGCTTTCTGCCGCAGGTATTGCCGGCAAGCTTTTCTTCGATTTGCCCGACTGTCCAGCCGTCCAGCACTTTGGAAAGCGCTTTGAGGTTGCCGTTGCAGCCGCCGATAAACTGAATATTCGTTACAACGTCGTTTTCTAAATGAAAGTGAATTTCCATGGAGCATACGCCCTGGGTTTGATAAGTATAGTCCATATTTTGATCTCCTTTTCGATTTTACCTTCAATTTGAATTATAACGAAAAAGGAAAAGAAGTCAAGCCCAAGCTTTCAAACTTACGGAATAGGCGTCGCTTTTTTTCGAAAAGGAGCCGCTTTTTTTTTCCAAAATCTTGACTTCTTTTTTCCGCTGTGATATAATACGGAAAAGAACGATACTCACAAGGAGAAAAATCATGAAACATATCACTACTTTGGAAACCAAAAATCTCTGTGAAAGCGCTAAATCCGGCGGCTGCGGCGAATGCCAGACCTCTTGCCAGTCTGCCTGCAAAACCAGCTGCGGTATTGCCAACCAGAAGTGCGAAAACAAAAAAGAAGACTAATTGCGATTCGCTTTGAATTTGCCGCTGTTTTTCGGCGGCATTTTTTTATGAAGTCTAAAATCGGAGAACGACTATGACACATTGCTACAAGCTCGGCGGGATGAATATTGTGCTGGATAGCTGTTCCGGCTCGGTGCACCTGGTGGACGAAATTGCTTTTGAGGTGATTTCTTACTACGAAACAGAGCCGCACGAGCCGCTGAAAGCACACATTTTGCAGATTTTTGCCGACCGCACGACGGACGCGGAGATCGAAGAAATTTTTGCAGAGGTAGAGGAATTAAAAGCGGAGGGAAAGCTCTTTACGCCGGATACCTTTGCGCCTATGGCGGGGAAACTCAAGGAGCGCAGCGCCGGCGTAGTAAAAGCGCTGTGCCTGCACGTGGCGCACACCTGCAACCTGAACTGCTCCTACTGCTTTGCCAGCCAGGGAAAATATCACGGCGACCGGGCGCTGATGTCTTTTGAGGTGGGCAAGCAGGCGCTGGATTTTCTGGTGGCGCATTCCGGCAGCCGGCACAACCTGGAGGTCGATTTCTTCGGCGGGGAACCGCTGATGAATTGGGATGTGGTAAAACGCCTTGTGGCTTATGCCCGCTCGATCGAAAAAGAAAAAAACAAGCGTTTCCGCTTCACCTTAACGACTAACGGCGTGCTGATCGACGACGACGTGATCGATTTTGCCAACCGTGAAATGCACAATGTGGTGCTGAGCCTGGACGGCAGGAAAGAAGTTCACGACCGCTTCCGCAAAGACTTTGCCGGGAACGGCAGCTGGGAGCGGATTGTGCCGAAGTTTCAAAAGCTGGTGGCGGCGCGCGGCGGGAAGAACTACTATATGCGCGGCACGTTTACACACGCCAATCCTGATTTTTTGCAGGATATCAAGGAAATGCTCTCTTTGGGCTTTACGGAGCTGAGCATGGAGCCGGTGGTGGCGGCGCCGGGCGATCCCTCGGCGCTTACCGAAGAAGACCTGCCGGTGGTGCTGGAGCAGTATGAAAAGCTGGCGCAGCTCATGCTGGAACGCCACCGAGAGGGCAAAGACTTTACATTTTATCACTACATGATCGATCTTAAAGGCGGTCCCTGCATTTACAAGCGCATTTCGGGCTGCGGTTCGGGAACGGAATACATGGCGGTCACGCCGTGGGGCGATTTATACCCTTGTCATCAGTTTGTGGGCGAAGAAGCCTTTCGGCTCGGGACTGTGTGGGACGGTGTGACGAACGCCTCTGTGCAGGATGAATTTTACGCCTGCAATGTTTATACCCGCCCGGAGTGCAAGGATTGTTGGGCAAAGCTCTATTGCTCCGGCGGCTGTGCCGCCAACGCCTACCACGCGACCGGTTCGGTAAACGGCACCTATGAATACGGCTGCCGGCTTTTCCGCAAGCGCATGGAATGCGCGATCATGCTGGAAGCGGCCAAAACGCTTGGAGAGTAAAATGGAAACGCCGATTTGCGATTTCGTAAAAGCCTATGCCGGGGCAGACTTTCTGCGGCTGCATATGCCCGGGCACAAGGGGCAGGGGAGAATCGAGCGCTACGATATTACCGAGATCGCAGGGGCGGATGAATTGTACCGCGCCGGCGGGATCATCCGGGAGAGCGAAGAAAACGCCGCTCGCCTTTGGAACAGCGCCCGGACGATTTATTCCACGGAAGGCTCGTCCTTAGCGATCCGCGCCATGTTGGCGCTGGTTTTGCAGTATGCGCGCTCGGTTGGGCGCCGTCCGCTGATCGCGGCGGGGCGGAATGCCCACAAGGTATTTTTAACGACGGCGGCGCTTTTGGACCTGCCGGTGGAATGGCTTTATCCGGCTAAGCCGGGATCCCTGCTTTCCTGCTGCCTGAGTGCTGAGGAATTGCAAGCGGCGCTGGCTGCCCTGCCGGAAAAGCCGATCGCGGTGTATGTAACCAGTCCGGATTATTTGGGAAATTGCGTGGATTTAGCGGCGCTTTCTGCGGTGTGCAGGCGGCATGATATTTTGCTTTTGGTGGACAATGCTCACGGTGCGTACTTGAATTTTCTGCCGGAGAGCCGTCACCCGCTTGCCTTGGGAGCGGATCTCTGCTGTGATTCCGCACATAAGACCCTGCCGGTTTTAACAGGCGGCGCGTATTTGCACATTGCCGAAAAAGCGCCGGCGTTTTTTGTCGAGGCGGCGGAGGAGGCGATGGCGCTGTTTGCTTCCACCAGTCCCTCATACCTGATTTTGCAATCGCTTGATGCGGCCAACGCCGCTCTTTCCGGCGACTACCGGGAAAAGCTGGCGGCGTTTTGCCGGAAAATTGCGGAGACGAAGGAAAAAATTGCCGCGTACGGATTTGAATTAGCGGGGGAAGAACCGCTGAAAATTACGTTGGCGCCGAAGTCCTACGGATATACCGGCGAAGAGCTAGCCGCAAAGCTGGCGGAAAAGGAAATCGTTTGCGAATTTGCCGATCCGGATTTTCTGGTGATGATGCTGACGCCGGAAAACGGTGCGGCAGCGCCGGCTCGGTTGGAGGACGCGCTTTTGAAATGGGGAAGAAAAGAGCCGATTTCCGATTTGCCGCCGCCAATCGGCAGACCTGTCCGAGGGCTTTCCCCTCATGAGGCGCTGCTTGCGCCGTCTCGTGTGTGTGCGGTGGAGGATGCTTTGGGAAAAATACTGGCATCTCCTTCCGTCGGTTGCCCGCCGGCGGTACCGATTGCCGCTTGCGGCGAGAAACTGAGTGAAAAAGAGCTTGCGCTTTTTCAATACTACGGGATTCGTACCGTACGCGTTGTGGAGTAATCGATTACGGGGCTTCGCCCCCGTGTCCCGATTTGCGGAGCGCGTCCCACACCCTGCAAGGAAATCACGCCTTGCGGTGACCTGAAAAAGGTTTTCTTGACTTTCCAAAACTTTTTGAATTGAAAATGGGAAGAGGCTATCGGGGTTGATAGCCTCTTTCTTTATGCTTTCTTGCTTTTTTGTGTTTGAAAAGCTTTCGGGGCGTAACCGGGGAGTGGGGCGGCGCCCCGCTGATCTTTTTAAAGTTTTGCGAAGAAAAAGTCACGAAAACTGTTTTCGGCGCATAGAATGAATTGAGAAAATGCAAAAAGGAGAAGCAAGTATGGAACTGGATCAAAACCTGGTGAATAAAATCAACTCGCTGGATGAAGATGCGCTGCGCGAAAGTATTCGCGCCGTGGCGCAGCAAATGGGAGTGGAGGAAAAGAAAACCGCGGCCTTTTTGGGCGATATGGGCAAAGTGAAAAAGGCGGTTTCCTCGCTGACTCAGAAGGATCTGGATCAGATTACCCGCATGATGGGCAAGGAGAAAAGCGAAGAACTTTTAAGTACCCTGCGCCGGGAAGTGGACGGAAAATAAATGGATCTTTCCGATAAACTGAAAACCGTACTCTCCGACCCCGACAGTATGGCGAAAATCATGGATCTGGCACAGAATTTTTCCCTGCGGCCGGAACCTGCCGCCGCGCCTTCCGAAGAAGAACACGTTTCAAACGAGGCGATTCCAGTCAACGGGCGGGGGACTGAACGAAAAAAGATTTTTGATGAAGTGCCCTATTTGGCCGAGATCGTTCGCGTTTTCGGTGAGGGGAGCCACGAACGGGTAGCGCTTTTGCAGGCCATGCGCCCGTTTGTGCGGGAAGAAAAGCAGGGGAAGCTGGATAAAATAATCCAAACCCTGAAGGCGCTGGAATTGTTATCCGGCTTGCCCAATTTATAAACGGAAAGGAAGGAAAGCAAAATGTATTCCGGAAATCTGAGAGGCCCGTTTCACCCCGATGAAACCAATTTCCGCTATGCGGAAAGGCGAAAAGCTTACCAGGCAAGGCTTCAGAGCGAAATGCAGGAGGCGAAAAACACCCCGGAAGAGGTACGGGAGCCAAAGGAAGAAAGCGCTCCGGAACCCCGCAAACAGGAAAATGGCGAATCGTTTTTCGGTCGTTTACAGAAAAAAGCGCCCGCCAATCTGGCGGAGTTTTTGGATCAATTGTCGCCGGAGGATTCGGCGCTGATCGCACTGATTATTTTCTTTCTCAGCGACAACAGCGAACACGACGTGATCTTAATTGGAATTTTGTTGTATTTGCTTTTATCAAAATAAATAAAATCACCTCATTGGCAGGTTTCCAATGAGGTGAGCTTTTTATGTTTCTTCAGAGCTTTCAGAAGGCTCCGGGGATTCGGGCGGTGCTTCCGCTTCGTTTTCGGAAGGGACTTTTTCTTCCGGTCGATCGAGATTTTCGATAATGCCGGTGTTTTTTCGGGTTTCACGGTTGCCCTTGAAGGTGGCGAAATCGATGATGCAAACCACAAGGCCGACCAGGAACACATAGAGCGCGACTCGCACGTTGTTGCCCGTGAACATGACGGCGCAAATTCCCAAGAGGGCGGAGATCGCATAGAGGATCAGCACCGAGGCTTTTTGCGAAAAGCCCATATCGATCAGGCGGTGGTGCAAATGGCCGCGGTCTGCCTGAAATGGGCTCTGATGGTGCAAAAGGCGACGGATTATGGAAATCAGCGTATCGCCAAACGGGATGCCGAGAATCAAAAAGGGAACCAAAAAGGAGATGACAGCATTGAATTTAAATACACCGATCACGGAAATGGTAGAGAGGGTGTAGCCCAGCATGAGAGAACCGGTGTCGCCCATAAAGATTTTGGCGGGGTGCACATTAAAGGGAAGAAAGCCGAGGCACGCGCCTGCCAAAAGCAGCGCCAAAAGGGCAATGTACGCTTCCGAGGAGCTGATGATGGCCGTCAGAAGCAAGCAGAACGAGGCAATGACCGAAATGCCGCAGGCAAGTCCGTCCAACCCGTCGATGAGGTTGACGGCATTGGTGATGGCCACGATCCAGAAAACCGTAATGGCAATGGCAAACCATTCCGGAAATACAATGATCCGTTCCCCGATGATGATGGTATCGATCTGAATCCCGCTGAGAACGGGGATCAGTGCAGCGAGGATCTGAAAGAAAAATTTTACCAGAGGGTTGAGATCGCGGATATCATCCACCACGCCGAGGGTGACCATACACAGCATGCCGATCAGCATGCCGGCCACCTGATTGGAAAAATACTGGATAAACAGCAGGGTGGAAACGGAGAAGGAGATAAAAATTCCCAAACCGCCGATCAGCGGGATCGGTTCCTTGTGCATGCGGCGGTTATCCTTCGGAATATCTACGGCGCCGATTTTGAATGCCAGCGCCCGGATGACTGGAGTGAGAGCGAAGGATAACAGTACGCTGAATAAGAATGCGAGAAATCCGTAGATGAGATCGTTTGCCGTCAGGGAGGAAAGCTCGAACCCGGTGGCTTCGGAGACGGCCGCATTCATTATGACCGTTGGTGCTGTCACGTTACTTATCGAGGCTGATAAAAGCCAACCTTTCTGTATACTTTGGAAACGGTTTTTTGTGCGATATAAGAAGCCTTTTCGGCGCCGTTTTTCATGATTTCCTCTAAGTACGCCTTGTCGGCGGTGAGCCGCGCGTATTCTTCGCGCACCGGAGCGAGCGCATCGGCGCAGGTTTCACCCACGGCGGCTTTGAAATCACCGTAGCCACGGCCGGCAAATTCCGCTGCGACTTCTTCGGCGCTTTTGCCGGTGAGAGCGGAATAGATCTGCACCAAATTATAAATCCCCGGCCTGGCCGGATCGGCTGCGACGACAGCTTCTGAGTCGGTGACGGCGCGCTTGCATTTTTTCAGAATCTCATCTTTAGAATCGAGTATGAAAATGCACGCGGAGGGGTTGGGGTCGGATTTTGACATTTTTCGCGTGGGATCCTGCAGGGACATGATTCGTGCGCTGGATTTTAAAATATAGGCTTCGGGAATGGTAAAGGTTTCGGAGTAATTGGCGTTGAAGCGCTTGGCGATATCGCGCGCCAGTTCAATGTGCTGCCGCTGGTCGTCCCCGACGGGTACCAGATTGGCCTGGTACAGGAGAATATCCGCCGCCATGAGCACCGGGTAGGTGAAAAGGCCGACGTTGATGTTATCCGCATGGCGCTGCGATTTATCCTTAAACTGCGTCATGCGGGAAAGTTCTCCGAACATGGTGCTGCAGCCCAGCACCCAGGAAAGCTGAGTGTGCTGCGGCACATGGCTCTGAATAAAGAAAGTGACCTTTTGCGGATCAATCCCGCAGGCGATATAAAGCGCAAGCGTTTGCAGGCTGCGCTGGCGCAGCAGCGAAGGTTCCTGCTTCAGCGTGATCGCGTGGAGATCGGCCACGCAATAAAAGCATTCAAAATCTTTTTGCAGATCCGCCCAGTTTTTCAGCGCGCCGAGATAATTTCCCAGGGTGAGATTTCCGGAGGGCTGGGCGGCGGAAAGTATTCTTTTTTTGAAAACTTGTGCGTCCATTGGGGATGTCCTTTCGCATAAGAAAAAATAAAAAGACGGCATTTTTCTACTTTCCTATCATAGCACAGTAGGGTAGGAAAAGCAAGCAAAACCAAAAAATTAATAATTGGGACAAAGACAGGAAAAATTGTGTTAATTTTGAAAAAAATATTTCGGAATCAAAGAAAATATGATACAATGAAAACAGATGAAAGAAAAGAGGAAGCTATGAAAAAAGTTGTAGTCTATACAGACGGCGCTTGTATGGGCAATCCCGGACCGGGCGGGTACGGTGCGATCCTGACTTACCGGGGAACGGAGAAATGTCTTTCCGGCGGGGAATTCCAAACCACCAATAACCGCATGGAGATCATGGCGGTATTGGCGGCGCTGGAGGCGCTCAGGGAGCCTTGCCTTGTGGAAGTGATCAGCGATTCACGCTATGTGGTGGATGCGATCGAAAAAGGCTGGCTTTGCGCCTGGCAGGCAAACGGCTGGAAAAAGGCCGATAAAAAGCCGGTTTTGAACGTCGATCTCTGGCAGCGGCTGCTGCCGCTTTTGCAGCGGCACGAGGTGAAATTCACTTGGATCAAGGGTCACGCCGGTCACCCCTACAACGAGCGGTGCGACGCCATGGCGGTGGCGGAATCGCACCGAGTTTCGCAGGAGTGAGCCTGTTTTTGAACACAAAAAGCTATGTGCAAATTGTAGAAAAATTTAAAAAAATATTGTAAGTAATTTACAATAATTTCAGCCGATTTTATGCGTCCCAAAAACATGAAAAAGGGGGCTGAAATGCACAAAATTATAATTATTTAGAAAATGTGAATATTTTTTTTAGTTGATAAAAATATAATATTTAAAGATTTTTTTAAAAATAATCCCTTATTTTTCAATGGATTTCAAGCGTGAACAGATCATGAATATATTTTTTCATTAAAATTTGTGCACTTTTTAAAATGCAATAATTCACTCGATTTTCACATCAAGGCGAAAATCGAGCTTTTTTCTTGCCAAAAAATGCGTGAAAACGCTGAGATTTAGCGGTTTTTCGATTCTTGACAAAGAAAAAAAGCTATGGTAGAATTAGTCTACATACATATGACATATAGGAGGAACCCCATATTATGATCAAGAGATTTCTGTCAAAATCGCTTGCGCTTCTGCTTGCTGTTTTGATGGCGGTTTCCTGCTTGGGAACGGCTGTTTTCGCTGCGGAAAACGCAGAGAAAGAGCCCGCTGTTTCCGAGTCGGATTCCACTTCCAAGCTGCAGAAGATCCAAGAGCTTTTGCAGTCCAACACCTATGCGGAGTACAGACTGCTTCATGACAGCCGCGTAAAAGGGACGGATGATATTACGCTGCTAGGCAGCGAATTCGATCCTGAAAAAACGACTGCCAAAGTTTCGACGCAGAAAACGGACTTTTCCCGCAAAGGCACGATTTTGATTCCCGAAACCGGCGACGTGACCTGGAATTTTGAAATTACCAAGACCGGGAACTACCACATTGCCATTACCTACTATCCGATCGTCAATCTCGATCTGGACGGCGACGGAAAAGTCGACATCAGAAGCAACGCCGCGACGATCGAGCGCGCTCTGCTGCTGGACGACTCTTACCCGTTCCGCGAATCCCGCTATATCGAAATGAGCCGCGTCTGGGGCGAAAGCGTTCCCACGGACGAGGAGGTCAACGATCGCGGTTTTGTTTTGGATAACGACGGAAACGAAATCAAACCGAACAAGGTGGAAGCGCCGGAATGGCGTACCATTTTGGCGAGCGATTCCACCGGGTACATCGTGGATCCCTTCCTTTATTATATTGAAGCAGGTACGCACACCCTGACCCTTGCCGAAGTGCAGGAGCCGGTGGCGATCGAATCGATCCGTATTTATTACGATGATTCGGAAATCACCTACGAAGAGTATTTGGCTGCGAACAACGCCAAGCCCGATAACGCCAGCGGCGATATCGTCATGCTGGAGGGTGAAAAGGCACAGCTGACTTCTTCCAATATTATTTATCCCACCTACAACCGCAGCTCGGCGATCACCTCTCCCCAAAGCGCTTACAATATTTATCTCAACACCATCGGCGGGGAAAAGTGGGAAACCGTAGGGCAGTGGATCTCTTGGGAATTTGAAGTGGCGTCCGATGGGTATTACAGCATCGCTCCCCGCTTTAACCAGTCCTTCGCAGAAGGTATGTATGTAACGCGTGACATTCGTATAGATGGGGCCACTCCTTTTGCTGAAGCCAAGTATTTGCGCTTCAAATATGACGATGATTGGCAGCTTTCCGCTCTCACGGACGGCGTGATCGATGAAGCGACCGGCGAGGAAAGAGAATTTAAGTTCTATCTGACCGCCGGCAAGCACAGGATGGAATTCTGGGTCGCGCTCGGAAATATGGCGCAGGTTCTGACCGACGTGGAGCTTTCGCTTGCCAATATCAATGAATACTACCTGCAGATCCTCATGCTTACCGGTGCGGAGCCGGATGAATACCGCGATTATAAATTCGGCCAGCTGATGCCGGAGGTACTGGTCGGTATGCTGGAGGAATCGGAAAAGCTTTATGAGCTTTCCGCTCAGCTGGAAGAGATCAACGGCACCAAGGGGTCCGATTCCGTTACCCTGGAAAACGTAGCGCTCCTTTTGGAAAGAATGGGCGGAGACGAAGATTTGATCGCTCCGAACTTCGATGAACTCAAAGACTATATCGGTACGCTCGGTACCTGGATCATGACGACGAGAAACCAGCCTTTGGAATTTGACTATATCCTGGTTTATCCCACTTCCGCCGCCGGAGAAAACACAGCCCGCTACCTGAAGGACAACGGCTATCGCGCCGGTGCGAATTTCTTCTCGGCGATGGCTTATGAATTCAGACAGTTTGTGATGAGCTGGATCAGCGACTATTCCAGCTACGGCGTCCGTACGGCCGAGGGCACCGAGAATTATGCTTCGATTGAAGTATGGACCACTTCCGGTCGTGACCAGGCGCAGATTATCCGTTCGCTTGTGAGCGACTCCTTTACGAAGAATTACAATGTGGCAGTGGAACTGAAGCTTGTTGCTGCCGGTTCGCTCCTTCCCGCTACGCTTTCCGGAAGCGGCCCGGACGTGAACCTGACCACCACTTCCGCCAACGTGATCAATTACGCCATTCGCTCCGCCGTCATGCCGCTCAATCCGGCCGGCTACGTGGACAAGGAAGGGGACGACGAAGCGACCCTGGCGCAGAACGCGTTGTGCCGTGAGGTGTTCTCGGATTATGACGAAGTGATTTCCTGGTTTGCCGACGCGGCGACCACCCCGCTGCAGCTTTACGGCGTGGCGTACGCGCTGCCGGAAACCGAGCAATTCTCCATGCTGTTCTACCGCAGCGATATCCTGCTGCAATTGGGATTGGATATTCCCGAAACCTGGGACGACGTATACAACATGCTGCCTACCCTGCAGTCCAATAACCTGCAGTTCGGTTATCACGAATCTCTGGCAGGTCTTCTGATCCTCTTGTATCAGAGAGGAGAGCAGCTTTACCGCGAGGCTTTACCCGGCGATGAAAGTGGCCTGAGCTTCGGTATGCAGATCAACCTGGATTCCAATACTTCGCTGGAGACCTTTAAGGATCTCTGTGAAATGTATACCATGTATGGCTTCCCGTACTCCTATAGCTTTGTAAACCGCTTCCGTACCGGTGAAATGCCCGTGGGCGTTTCTCAGTACACGATCTATTCTCAGCTTACGATCTATGCGCCGGAGCTGCGCGGCCTTTGGGGCTTTACGCTGCTGCCCGGAACCGTGCGGACCGATAAAAACGGAGAAGTCATAATCGACCACACGGCTGACACCACTATTACCGGTGTGGTGATGATGCGCGGCTGCGAAGAGATTAAGGCAGCGTGGGACTTCATGAAGTGGTGGGTCGGTGCGGAAACGCAGGCGACCTACGGTCAGGAATACTATGCTTTGCTCGGCGCCTCCGGTCAGTATGCGACCGCCAACCTGGAAGCGCTCTACTCCATGAGCTGGACGGCTGAGGAAAGAGAAGAGCTGCAGCGCCAGTTCGACTGGCTGCAGGCCACGCCCGAAATGCCCGGCGGTTATATTGTGACAAGATACGTTGAATTCGCTTTCCTGAGCGCCTATAACGATGACGCGGATCCGGTGGAAGAAATGCTCGGTTATATCGACACCATCAATGCTGAGCTTTCCAGAAAGCGTTCGGAATTCGGACTTCCTACCCTGGAAGATTACGAAGAAACACTTTAAGAAGATAAGGAGAGAATGTTCATATGTCTCAAAAGACTGAAGCAGTAAAGAGACCGGTCTCGAGAAAAGACATGACCAAATGGCAATGGACATGGAAAGAAATGAAGGCCAACAAGACCGGATATTTCTTGCTCGCACCGTTCTACATTATTTTCTTTATTTTCACTGTGTTGCCCGTTATCTTGTCTATCCTTTTCAGCTTAACGGATTTCAACATGCTGGAAATGCCGCATATCATTTGGTTCGACAACTACATCCGTCTGTTCCTGGATGACGATATTTTCCTTCTTTCTGTAAAGAACACGCTTGTGTTTGCGGCTATCACCGGCCCGGGTTCGTATCTCTTGTCCCTGATCCTGGCCTGGTTTATTAACGAACTGCCATCGAAGATCCGCGCGCTGATGACGCTGATCTTCTACGCCCCCAGTATTTCCGGTAACATCTATTTGGTTTGGACGTATATCTTTTCTGCCGACTCGCACGGCTTTTTGAACGGTACTTTGATCAACCTCGGTCTGATCACTACGCCGATTGCCTGGCTGAAGGATACCGACTATATCATGCCGATCGTCATAATTGTGGCGCTCTGGACCTCACTCGGTACCTCGTTCCTGACCTTTATTGCCGGTTTTCAGGTCGTGGATCGCTCGCTTTACGAAGCGGCGGCCGTGGACGGCGTCAAAAACCGTTGGCAGGAGCTTTGGTACATCACCTTGCCGTATATGCGCCCGCAGATGCTGTTCGGCGCGGTCATGGCCATTACGCAGTCGTTCGGTTTCGGTGCGGTCATTACCGGCCTTGTCGGCTTCCCCTCGCCGGAATACTGTGCGCACACGATCATGCACCATTTGGAGGACTACGGTAACACCCGTTTTGAAATGGGTTATGCTTCCACAATCGCCGTGGTACTGTTCTTCCTGATGATCGGTTCCAATATGCTGGTCCGCAAGATTCTCGGAAAGGTTGGTAAATAACGATGGCAAAACTTCATATCAGAAAATCCAACCACGCGCTCAACCGTTCGCTCGGCGGCGATATCGGGATCAACACGGTACTGCTTATTTTCGGCGCTTTCATGTTTTTGCCGATGCTGTATACAATTTTGCAGTCCTTAAAGCCTTTGGACGAATTGTGGCAGTTCCCGCCACGCTTCTTCGTGCGCAGCCCTACTTTAAATAACTTCAAAACCCTCTTTAACTTAATGAGTACCAGCTGGGTGCCGTTTTCCCGCTACATTTTTAACACCGCTTTCGTTTCGGTGTTGGGAACCTTCGGCAATGTAATGCTTTCCTCGGCGGCGGCCTATTCGCTGGCCAAGATGAAATTCCCCGGCAAAGAAGTGCTGTTCCAGATCGTTGTGTATTCGTTGATGTTCCACACCACCGTAACCGCGATCACCAACTTCTTCACCATGAGTGTGCTCCATATGATCGATACCTATTGGGCGAGAATCATTCCTGCCTGTGCGACGAGTATGGGTCTGTACCTGATGAAGCAGTTTATGGAAACCAGCGTGCCGACAACGGTGCTGGAATCCGCAAGACTGGACGGCGCCAGCGAGATGCGCGTGTTCTGGCAGATCGCCATGCCGATGGTGAAGCCCGCCTGGCTGACCCTGATCGTGTTCTGCTTTAAGGATCTTTGGAACTCCGGTGCTTCGATCTATATCTACACCGAGCAGTACAAGAGTTTTAACTACGCGATCCAGCAGATTGTGACCGGCGGTATTTCCCGTCAGGGCGCGGGCGCTGCTTCTACGGTGATTATGATGCTGGTTCCGATTTTAGTTTTCGTTATTACGCAGAGCAACATTATCGAAACCATGTCGACTTCCGGTATGAAAGATTAAGGAAAGGAGAAAATCGAAATGAAGAAGTTTTGGAAATCATTCTTATTGATTTTCTGCCTTGCCGCCATTCTGGCTCCTACTGCCAGCGCCATGGTGCCCTATTCCACTTATACCTATGACATTGACGGTTTTTATGTAGAATCTCCGCACGCATACGTGCCGGATACGATTATTGATTCCGCCGCCATGGGTCTGCAGACCGCGCTGAATTCTCCGACCGATCTGGAGACGGACGCAGACGGGAACCTTTACATTGCCGATCCGACGAACAACCGGATCGTGATCCTGAACCCGGACTATACGCTGAATCGTATTCTCAACACGTTTGTCAACGAATACGGGGTGCCGGATGCGTTTGCTTCCTGCCAGGGCGTTTACATTAAGAATGATGATATCTATGTTTGCGACACCGAAAACAACCGTATCGTAGTTTTCAAAAAGACCGTCGGTGAGGACGGTAAAATCGAATCCGCCACCTACGACCGTTGGATCCTGCAGCCGGAAAGCAGCGCGATCCCGGACGGCAGTGTGTATAAGCCGATTGCCTGCGCAGTGGATACCGCCGGCAGAATTTACGTGGTTTCTTCCACTACCAACTACGGTATCATTTCCATGAACGCTAACGGCGACTTTTTGGGCTTTCTCGGCGCACAGAAATCCGCTCCCAGTGCCTGGCAGATTTTCTGGAGAATGTTCCAGACCAGAGAGCAGAGAAACGCGATGATCTCCAACGTGCCGACCGAGTACAACAATATTACCATTGATGATTCCGGTTTTATCTACGCCACCATTTCCTCGCTCGATGAAGATAAAGTAGCTTCCGCTATTTCCAGTCATTCCAAATCCGGCGATTATGCTCCGGTAAAAAAGCTGAATGCGCAGGGCGAAGACGTAATGATGAGAACCGGCTTCTGGCCGCCGTCCGGTGAAGTTAACGTGATCGGTTACGCCCACGTGGATGCCGATGCGGTAACCGGCGTTTCGCTGATTACCGACGTCGCTCTTTCCGAGGCTGGGATCTGGAGTGTCGTAGACTCTCGCAGACAGCGCTTCTACACCTACGATTCCGCCGGAAACCTTCTCTATATTTTCGGAGATAAAGGTGTTCAGCTTGGGAATAATCAGGCTGTTTCCGCAATCTGCTACCAGGGATCTTCGTTCCTGGCGCTGGACAAAACCAGCAATTGCTTCACGATCTACAAGAGAACGGAATACGGCGAGTATTTGACCGCCGCCGTGCAGAACGTGGAGGATCGGAACTATGACCAGTCCGCCTATTATTGGCAGCAGGTGCTTTTAAGAAACTCCAATTTCGATGAAGCTTATATCGGAATTGCCGACAGCCTTTATCGCTCCGGCGATTACGAAGGCGCCGAGGAATATTATTCCTACGCGTACGACGCCGAGGGGTACTCCAAGAGCTACACCAAAATCAGAAAAGCCTGGATCGAAGACTATATTATTCTCATCCCGGTCGTAGTGATCGCCATTGTGCTTCTGATTTCCTGGTTCTTCCGCTATGCCGCCAAGGTAAACGAGAAGGGGCAGGTCATGAAGGACAAGAGAACCTTCAAGGAGGCTGCGCTGTACGGCTGCCACGTGATCTTCCATCCGTTCGACGGCTTCTGGGATTTGAAACACGAAAAACGCGGAAATATGAAGGCGGGCGTCTTCTTCGTAGTTTTGACGATCCTTTCCTTCGTTTACCAGGATATCGGCCAGTCTTTCTGGTACGATCCACTGGAAAACGGCGTGAGTATTTTCTCCGAAATTATCGGCGTTCTGATCCCGTTCTTCCTTTTCACCGTTGGCAACTGGTGCCTGACCACGCTCTTTGAGGGCGAGGGAAGCTTTAAGGACATTTGCCTGGCAACCTGCTATGCCCTGGTTCCGCTGCCGCTGATGCTGATCCCCGCTACGATGCTGACGCACATCTTTTCTTTGGATGAATCCGCCATTATTACGGTGCTGATCAGTGTGGGCTATATCTGGACCGGTTTCCTGTTGTTCTTTGGCGTGATGGTCACACACGACTACACATTCGGAAAGAACATTCTGACCGTAATCGGCACTTTGATCGCCATGGTATTTATCATGTTCATCATCCTGCTGTTCTCCGGTCTGCTTACCAAGATTACCTCGTTTATTATCAATATTTATACCGAGCTATCGCTACGAGTCTGAGAAAGGAGGAATTGAATATGAAACGAAATCGCATTATAACCTTTTTGATTGCGCTTGTTTTGGTTTCCGGTATGATCCTCCCTTCTTTGGCTGTTACGGCCAACGCCGAGGGCGCGATTATTCGCGACGAGGAAATTTACAACGAATTGATGAAGATCAATTATTCCACGAAAAAATACGATTCCCCGGAGGAAAAGCTGGCCACCATGACGCTGGTGACCGAAAATACCCGCTATGCGCTTTATGTGCAGCAGTATACGGCTGAGGTTTGCGTGGTTGATAAAAGGACCGGACAAATGCTCTTTACCAACCCGTATGACGTGGGGTATTCCAAAGCCAGCGCTTCGGTAAAATATCAGTTGCTTTCGCAGATCTCGCTGACGTACAACGATAATGAAGGCAACTCGCACAGCTTGGACAGCTACGTTGACGCAGCCGACCAGCAGCAGGTTGTTCTCAAGCATATCCGCGGCGGTCTGCGTGTGGAATTTACCATAGGCGAAGCGGCGAAAAAGCGCGTGGTGCCGCGTCAGATCGAAGCCAGTCGCTTTGAAGAGAACATTTTAAGACCGTTCTTCGAGGCAACCAAGAAAGACGAGAACATGTCTTTCGATGAATACATCGAAATGAAAAACGGCAGCGACTCGTCCGCCAAAGCCAAAGCGGAAGCTGCGGAAAGCTTTGATTTTGCGAAATTCCTTTCGTTCTATGCGCTGTTCGACGTGTCCGACCCCAGCCTGACCCCGCGTGAACAGGCGGCGATGATCGATATTTACCCGGTCACTGCGGAGATGGCGATCTACAGTATTGACAGCGGTATCACCGGCAAAGAGCTGCAGGATGAGGAAAATTTCATTCGCAAATACACGGCTTATTCTTTGGAGGATATGCTGTCTGACCATGAGATGGTCGGTTATGAATTGCAAGACGATTCCCCCGCTATTTTTCGCCTTGCTTTGGAGTATACCCTCAACGAAAGCGGGCTCCAGGTAAGACTTCCCGCCCGCGGCATTTCGTATGACGCTACTACCTATACGCTGGATACGATCTCAATTTTGCCGTTTTTCGGAGCGGGCAGAGTAGCTCCCGCTGATGAAGAAGAGCTCCAAAGAGACGATGAAGGATATAACTTCATTCCGGACGGCTCCGGCGCGATCGTTTCGTTCGATCAGAACAAAAACTACACCCGTATTGCCGGTACGCTTTACGGCAACGATTACGGCTTTTATAAGACGGTAAGTGCGAGCACTGCCAGCTACCAGACCTGGCGTATGCCTGTGTTCGGTACGGTTATGAACTCCCACTACAGATCCGGAACGGCGGTTGAAGTTCCCGTTGAAGGAGCAGAGGAGGAGACCGAAGCGACCCAAGAGGAGAACAAAGCCAAGGCGACTGAAACCGTCTACGAATATACCGAAAAAGAAGTGCAGCAAGGGTACGTTGCCATTATTACAGAGGGCGACAGCCTTGCCCGCATCGATTCTGTCAACGGCGGCTCGCAGCATGAATATCACTCCGTCTCGATTACGGTATTCGCGCGGCAGACGGACTCCTACCCGCTGGACGGTATCACGGTGACCGGCGGCGTTGCCATGTATACAAAAGCGATCCCGAGAAAATACGTCGGCAACTACACCATCCAGTATCAGATGCTTTCCGGTGAGAATGCCAACTATATTGGCATGGCAAATGCTTACCGCAATTTCCTGATCAGCAACGGAACGCTGGAAAAGATCTCCGATCTGCAGGATAACATTCCGCTTTATATGGATCTGATCGGTGATATTGACACCACTACGAACATCCTCGGTGTTCCGATCCCGACCAAAACGGCGCTGACCACCTTTGAGAACGCCCAAACCATAATGGAAGAACTCAAGGGGAAGGGAATTGATAATCAGAACGTCCGCTATCTCGGATGGGTCAACGGCGGCATGGCTTCTACCGCGGCCAACCGGATGAAGGTGGAATCCAAGCTCGGCGGAAAAAAGGGCCTTGAAAAACTGATTGCCTACGCGCAGGAGCAGAACTTCTCGCTGTTTATGGATTTTGATTTTTCCTACGTCGGTACCGAGCGGATGTTCGACGGCTTTGATATCGACGAGGACACCGCAAAGACCATCGACGGCAAGACCGCTTACTACAAAACCTACAACCCGAGCGTACAGACCTATAATTCTCGCGTGGCCTATGTGCTTTCCGCAAAAACCATTCTTCCGTATTTCCAGAAAGTGACGGATAAATACAGCGCACTCTTTGGCGACGGCAAAAAGAATATTGCGGTCGGTTCGCTCGGCAGCGCGCTGAACTCCAGCCAGGACGAGGATTATCCGCTGAACCGCGAGGATGCAAAGAACTATACCGTCTCCGCTTTGGAAGCGATCGACGGCTCTTACGACGGCATCATCCTGGAAAACGGCAATGCCTATACTTGGAAATATGCCGATCATTTGCTGGCGATCCCGTTGGATTCTTCCAACCGTATCAACTTTACGCAGGAAGTTCCTTTTATGGGAATCGTACTTCACGGCTATATCCGCTTTGCGGGCGATCCGCTCAATTTGGCCGGCGACTACCGTTACACGATTCTGAAAACCATTGAAAACGGCGCCAATCCGTATTTCGTTCTGGCGTATGACAATACCGCCGAACTGAAAACCAACGGATACGGCTCCTACTACGCAGTGGACTATTCCACTTGGAAGGAAAGCATTCTCACCGAATACAACAAGATCAATGAAGTGCTTTCTCCTTTGCAGGATCAGATCATTGTCAATCATGAGTCGCTCGGTAACCGCGTGATTCGAGTGACCTATGAAGACGGCACCCAGATTTATCTGAATTACAACAACTTTGAAGTCAAAGCGGAGGGAATTACTCTGGAAGCAATGGGCTTTGAAGTTGTGAAAAACTAAGGAAAGGAAGAGGTGATGATATGAACAGTGCAGCGGCTGTAAAGGTGGAACCGAAAACGAAAAAGGTTTCGCCGAAAAAAAGAAAAGCCAAATCTCTGGACAAGAAAAAAGCGAAAGCCGGCTGGGTTTTCGTAGCCCCCTTTCTTTTGGTATTCCTTCTGATTTACGTTCCCGTTATTTTTGACTCCATTCGATTCAGCTTTAACGAAATGGTCAATACTTCCAGCGGTTTTTTGTTGACCTTTGTGGGATGGGACAATTACGAAGCGGCGTTTTTCTCGGATCCGTTGTTTGTATCTACGCTTACCAGCGGTCTTCAGCAATTGATTCTGGAAATTCCGGCGATCGTTATTTTCTCCCTTTTCATGGCGGTTTTGCTGAACCAGAAAATGGTGGGAAGAACCTTATTCCGTGCGATTTTCTTCATTCCGGTTATCCTTTCTACCGGTTTGATCGATGATATTGATATGAACAACTCCTTTGCTTCCTACGCCGAAGGCGGTATGGAAGAGGAAAGTATCAATCAGGCAGGGGATTTGGTTACCGCCATGGATCTGCAGGCGATTTTCTCCACGATGAAGATCGGTACCGGAATGGTAGACTACGTGGTCGATATTGTAAACGACGTTTACCAGGTTGTAAACCGTTCCGGTGTACAGATGCTGATCTTCCTGGCAGGTTTGCAGTCGATTTCTCCGGCGATCTACGAGTCTTGTACCATAGACGGCGCAACCGCATGGGAAACCTTCTGGAAGATCACCTTCCCCATGATCAGCCCGATGATCTTGGTGAACACGGTCTATACCATTATCGACTCCTTTACTTCCAGCTCCAATCAGGTTATGAACTACATTGGCCGGGTTTATAGCGAAAGAGACGGCGGTAACACACTGGCCACGGCAATGTATTGGGTATACTTCTTAATTGTAATTCTGATTATTGCCGTTGTAGCGGGCATCTTGTCCGCGTACACGTTCTATCAGCGCAGAGACTAAGAAGGGAGGATGAATTCATGAATGCAGAATTGAAAGTCAGCAAAAAGAAAAGCAGAAACGAATTCAAGGTCAATTTCGAAGGAAAATTAACTCCCTGGCAGCGTTTTAAAAGCCGCTTTTTGACTCTGAATTTTCTGAAGAACGTAGTCCTTGCGATTTTCCGCTATGTCATTTTGATCGGAATTTCCTATGTGATTCTCTATCCCTTTATTGCCAAGGTCGCCGGCTCCTTTATGAGCAGGGAAGACTTTATGGATATTACGGTAAAGCTGATTCCGAAATATCCGACGCTGGATACGTATAAAGCAATTATTACGGAAAATAAATATTTCCTGGCTTTGCTGAATACTACGATCCTCTCGCTGTTTTGCGCGGTGATGCAGATGGTCATGACCATGATCATCGGCTACGGTTTGGCAAAGTTCAAATTCAAAGGCAATACGGTTGTCTTCTTTGCGGTTATCTTTACCATGATTGTGCCGCACCAGGCCTTGAAGCTTGCTTTCTTTACGAGATTCCGTTATTTTGATTTCTTTGGCCTGATCAAACTGATTGGCGGCAAGCCGTTGAATTTGATCAACACCTACTGGCCGATTGGGCTCTTGTCCTTTAGCGGACTTGCGTTTAAGAACGGGCTGTATATCTTCCTGATGCGTCAGTTCTTCCGCGGCGTGCCCGATGAATTGGAAGAAGCCGCCTATGTGGACGGTTCCGGTGTGTTTAAGACCTTTGTCAGAATCATTGTGCCGCTTGCCGGCCCGATGATGATCACCGTATTCCTCTTTGCTTTCTCCTGGCAGTGGACGGATGATTTCTATTCCACTCTGTTCTTTACCCGGAACACCACCTATCTGATGCCGAATATCATTACGGTGCCGCCAAGCCTGGATACTACCGGCTTTCTGGCAGCGGAGGTATATTCCTCTGCGATTATCAATACCGCGGCGCTGCTCATTATTCTGCCGCTGCTTTTGATCTACTCCTTCTTCCAGAAATATCTGGTACAGGGTATCGAACGCTCCGGTATCGTGGGCTAAGGATTGTAAGAGAAAACATACGGCGTTCTCCGTAAGGAGAACGCCGTATTGCCTTTTTGTCGGAAACTTTTTTCTCGGAACCCCCTTTGAAACAGGGGTAAAATTCTCCTGCACCAAAAAAAGGGCGCGATCCATACGCCCAAGCGGAAAATTGCGCAAAAAACCGTCCTTGACAGAAAAGGCTTCGTCAAGGACGGTTTGCTTTTTCAAAGGTCGGTGATCAGGCGTCGCCCTTGGCGATTTCTTCCTGACGTTTGACCTTGGCGGTGCTGGTTTTGGATAGGGGCGCGGTTTGGATTACGAGGTTTTTGATGTGTTGATAGGCGGGGAGAAACTCGTTGATCTTGGCGATTTCTTCCTTGATCCATGCACCGATCTCCGCTTCACTCTTTTCCGGGGCGTTTTCCTTAAAATACTCTTTGCTGTATACGATTTTGGCGGATACCAAAAGATCGTCTTCTTTATCTTTGCCGTAGACCATGACCTCGGATACAAAGGGCAGCTTGGAAAGGCGTTCTTCCAATTCTTCCGGATAGATATTCTTTCCGTTTTTCAAAACGATCACGTTTTTCTTTCTTCCGGTGACGAAAAGATATCCGTCTTCGTCCAATCTTCCCAAATCTCCGGTGTAAAATTTCCCGTCGCGAATGACCTTTGCGGTTTCTTCTTCCATTTCATAATAGCCCAACATGACGTTATTCCCGCGGGCTACGATTTCTCCGATCCCGTCTTCGCCTGCGTTTTCGATGGTAATCTCCACCGAGGGCATCGGAAGGCCTACGGAACCGTAGCGAATGTGGTCCCGGTTTTCGGAAGTCAGCGCCGGACTGGTTTCCGTCAGCCCGTAGCCCTGCACGGTCAAAATGCCGAAATCGTTAAAGCCTTCCGCGGCTTCTTTGCTCAGGGAAGAGGCGCCGGAGATTACAAAGCGAAGCGCGCCGCCCAATTCTGCCAACAAGGGACGGAAGATCTTTTTTCTGGCGTCGATCCCAATTTTCAGAAGCGCCTTGCTCATTTTCAAGCCGCTTTGAACCTTTTTCGTCATTCCGCGTTTTTCCACGGCTTTCCAAATATTTCGGTACATAGCCTCTAATAACAAAGGAACGCCGATGAAGGTGGTGATTTGGTAGTCTTTCAGATTTTTCTGAATATAGCGAAGCCCGTCGCAGAAAACATTGGTTGCGCCGTTGCACAAAATAACCATCAGCCCCATAAAACCGAAGGTGTGGTGCAGGGGCAGGAAGATCAGGTTCCGATCCGTGGGGAAAAACTCCTCCGTTCTTAACAGATCAAACAAAACGGTGGATAGGTTCCGGTTGGAAAGCATCACCGCTTTCGAGGTGGAGGTAGTGCCGGAGGTGAACACCAAACAGGCCATTTCGTCCGGATCCGGCGCGTAGGAGGAGAAAGCATCCCCCTTGGTTAACGCAAGGCTTCCCAACTCCTCGATCTCTCGAATGCTGGGAAATTTCTCGCTCAATTTTTTTGTGGAAATGAAATGCTGAATACCGCAGAAATTTTCCTCAGAGAGGGTGCGCATCAGTTCCTGGTGCTTGGCGTCGAAGAGCACCGCATCGCACTTTGCGCGCATCAGAGAACGGCGCACGTCCTCCTCGGTCAATTCCTTATCAAGCGGAACGATCACGCCCACGCCGCATAGTACGGCCAGAAAAGTCAGTACCCATTCATAGGAGTTAAATCCGATCAGGGCGACCCGTTTTCCCTGAAGCCCCAAATGGATCAGCCCCGCTCCGAAGCGGTGGATTTCCTCCCAGAATTCATGATAACTCAGGGAGTGAGAAATTTTCTTTCCTTCCCGTTCTTCCTGCCGGAAAAAGACGGTATTTTCACCGTATTTTGTGACAGCGTCCAAAAAATAATCCTTCATCAAATCGTGCTGGGGAAAATCTTTGATAATCGCTAAATTCTTCATAGATATAACCTCACATAGTATTTGAAACTATGTTATCACATTTTAAACTCTTTGTCAAGTATTCTGCGAATAATCGAACCCGTATGCAAAAAAAGCGCTATAGACTTCATTCAAGCCTATAGCGCTTTTTGGTTATTATTTTACATTGCGTCCTTGCGGGAGAGGTCGATGCGGCCTTTTTCGTCGATTTTGATCAGCTTGACGCGGATTTTATCGCCGACGTTCACTACGTCTTCCACCTTTTCGACTCTCTTATGATCCAGCTTGGAGATGTGCACGAGGCCCTCTTTGCCGGGAGCGAATTCCACGAAAGCACCGATCGGGATGATGCGGGTAACGGGGCAATCGTCGAATATCATACCGACTTCCGGTTCGAAGACAATGGATTCCACAATCTTCTGCGCCGCGTAGGCGGCGTCGCGGTTGACAGCGGAAATAAACACGCTGCCGTCGTCCTCAATGTCGATCTTGGCGCCGGTATCGGCACAGATCTTCTGAATGACTTTGCCGCCGGTTCCGATTACTTCGCGGATCTTATCGGGCTTGATTTTCATCGAGATCATTTTGGGTGCGAATTCGGAAACGTCTTCTCTCGGAGCGGGGATGACTTTGAGCATCACTTCGTCGAGAATGTACACACGAGCGGTATAGGTGGTTTCCAGTGCGTTTTTAATGATTTCGGGCGTCAGACCATCGATCTTGAGGTCCATCTGAATGGCGGTAATGCCTTTCTTGGTACCGGCGACCTTGAAGTCCATATCGCCGAAGAAATCTTCCAGGCCTTGGATATCAATCATGGTCATCCACCGGTCGCCCTCGGTAATGAGGCCGCAGGAAATACCGGCAACGGGCGCCTTGATCGGCACGCCGGCGTCCATAAGAGCCAGAGTCGAACCGCAGATCGAACCCTGCGAGGTGGAGCCGTTGGAAGAAACGATTTCGGAAACCAGACGAATGGTATAAGGAAATTCTTCCATGCTGGGGAGAACCGGTTCGAGCGCTCTTTCGGCGAGCGCGCCGTGACCGATCTCTCTTCTGCCCGGGCTGCGGGAAGCTTTGGCTTCGCCGACGGAATAGCCGGGCATATTGTAGTGGTGCATATAGCGCTTGGTTTCTTCAGGATCAATGCCATCCAGGAGCTGCTGATCGCCGACCGCACCGAGCGTGGCAATCGTGAGCACCTGGGTCTGACCGCGGGTGAACAGGCCGGAGCCGTGTACGCGCGGGATCAGGCCGACTTCGGCGGCCAACGGGCGGATCTGATCCATTTTTCTGCCGTCCACACGCTTTTGTTCGTCCAGAAGCCAACGGCGCACCACAAACTTCTGCAGCTTGTAGACGCATTCATTGATCTGGAGGCGCTGATCGGGATATTTTTCATCGAATTCGGTATAAATTTTGTCGTAAACGACCTGCATTCTTTCGTCGCGGACGTTTTTGTCGTCTGTGTCGAGCGCTGCCTGTATGTCTTCAATGGCAAATTCCTTGATCGCTTCGAACATGTCGTGGTCGACTTCGCAGGAAGGATAGGAAAATTTCGGTTTTCCGACCTCTGCGGTGATGTCGTTGATGAAGCGAACCAGCCCCTGAATTTCATCAAAAGCGGTCATAATCGCACGGAACATATCGTCATTTGATACTTCCTTGGCGCCGGCTTCGATCATGACGACTTTCTTTTCGCTGGCGGCTACGGTGAGCTCCAGCGTGCTCTTTTCTCTTTCTGCCAGAGTGGGATTGATCACAACCTTGCCGTCCACAAGGCCAACAAAAGCACCGCCGATCGGGCCGTTCCACGGGATGTCCGAAATGGACAGCGCAATGGAAGCGCCGATCATCGCCGCGATTTCGGGCGAGCAGTCCTGATCCACGGAAAGGGTCAAAAGCGAGATGCAGACATCGTTCCGCAGATCCTTGGGGAAGAGGGGACGGATGGGTCTGTCGATCACACGAGAAGTAAGAATCGCCTTGGTGGTCGGTCTGCCTTCTCTGCGATTGAAACTTCCGGGAATTCTGCCGACTGCGTATAAACGTTCCTCATAATCAACGGAAAGCGGGAGAAAATCGATCCCGTCTCTCGGGGCGGCGGAAGCGGTGGCGTTGGCAAGGATGGTCGTATCCCCGTAGCGCACCAGACAAGAGCCGTTGGAGAGCTGGCTGATTTTACCGGTTTCGATGATCAGCGGCCTGCCGGCATATTCGTACTTAAAAATTCTGTGGTTTTCAAACATAATAGTGCCCGATTACTTTCTTAGACCGAGCTTTTCCACAATAGCTCTGTAACGATTGATATCTTTTTTCTGCAGATAGTTCAGAAGATTTCTTCTGTGACCAACCATCTTCAGCATGCCTCTGCGGGAGTGGTGATCCTTTTTGTTCACCTTCAAATGCTCGGTGAGCGTGTTGATACGCGAAGTCAGAATTGCGATCTGAACCTCGGGGGAACCGGTATCGCCCTCATGCGTGCAATAAGTGGAAATAATCTGCTGCTTTTCAGTTTTTTGCATTGTGTTTCACCTCCATGAAAAATTAATCCTGCAGCCCGGCAAGGGCAGGTGAAGCCGCTTTCGGACGGGAAAGCGTTTTTACCCCGTTACTGCGCTGCGGAAAATTTGTGATGTGCACAAAACTGTACACCCGTACAGTATAACATGGAGTACCAAATATTTCAAGCCTTTTTTCGGAGAAAAACCGTGAAAAACTTAATTTTTTTTATATAATTTGCGATTTTGCCACCCTTTTTTCATTTTTTTCAGTTTTTCTTTGTAGTGGCGGCGCGCCTGAGAGCGGACTTTCATCTTCATCAGGCACAGGACGCCCTTCATGATCAGGCAGACGCCCATCAGGCAGAGGAGCATGCGGAGAATGGTAAACTGTGCGGAGAAGCTGACGCTTTTTTTACCGGAGGCTTTCCCGGAGCGGAGGTTTTTGGTGGTAAGTGAAAGGGTGACGCGCGGAATGAGAAGGGTTTCTTCGAGACATTTTATTTTTGCGGGCAGATTCATGATTTTTCCTCCTGGAATTTTGAATTTCTCAAAAAAGAAATTTCTTTTTTTCTATTCTGCCCCGAAAAAACAAAATTAGCCCGGAACTTGATTTCCCGTTTCGACAAAAGACCGCGGGTGCGAATGCTACAATGACGTTACTTCAAGAAAGCAGGACGGAAAAAATGAAAGAAAACAAAACAAGTGAATTGCAAACAAAAAAAGAATCGCTTTGGGAAAAGACCGGGCGGCGGCTGCGGGAGTTCAAAAGTGTGGTGAAGCAAAGTGCAGTCACGCTGCGGAAAAACGCCGGCGAGGTCAGCGGAGCGTTTTGGGAGCTGGCGGCGGAGGACTTTACGGTACCCGAAAGCGCCGTCCGCAAAAAACTGATTTTGGCGGTCACGGCGCTGGGACTGTTTTTCGCTGCGATGATCCCCGCGCTGGCGAAATTTCCTTTATCGATTTACCCCGGCGGCATTGCGATCCTCGCCGCGCTTGGCGGCTCGGCAAGGCAGAATCTCCAAAGCCTGGGGAAGAAAAAAGCGCAAATACTGGCGGTCACCATGGAAATGGTGATTTTTTGCGGGGTGCTTGCATCCTGCATTTTCATCCCCGAAAAAGGTTTTTTTTATTTGCTTGCCGAAATGATCCTTTTTCTGGTGCGTGCGGCCACGACGGGCGGGAGGCTGGACGATTCGGTTTTAACACGGGTCACCTTTGCTGCCGCTGCCGGCTCGGGACTGGGGATCCTGCTTTCGGCGCTGGAGGGCTTTACGCTTTCCTCGGTTTTGGCGGCGGTTTCGCTGGGGATCTTAACGCCGGTGTTTACCTATCTTCTTTCCGGTTTTTATTATTACACGGCGTTTTCTGCCCGCGGAGTGCGCACCGCCAGCAAGAAAATGCTTTATCTGGAAGCCATGCTGGGAACCCTGCTCTTTTTGTTTCTGTATGCCCTTCGTGAGGTGCAGGTGCTGAATTTTTCGCTGGTGTTTGTGCTTTCGGTGATTGTAACGCTTTTGCTTTCGCGTTTTCGCGGGGCCTTATACGGCGCGGCGGCGGGGTTGATCTGCGGAATGGCGTGCGGTGGGGAAATCTACGCGCCGATCCTGGCGATCGCGGGCTTTTTCTCCGGACTCTTTTTTGAGTATTCCGGCGTGGTGGCGATGATGATTGCGTTTATCTCCGCCTGCGGATATGCCATTCTTTCCGGCGGCTTTGACGTTTTTTCCCTGATCTCTGTGGATTTTGCCTGCGCACTGGTACTCTTTTTCCCGCTGCATAGAATGATCCCCCGGGAGAGCGGCGGCAAGGAACGGATGGCCGCGCAGGAGGTGATCCAAAAAGAATCCCGTTCGCTGGCGCGCCGGAAACTGAAAACCATGAGCGAGGCGTTTTCTTCGCTTTCGGAAGTGTTTTATACCGTTTCCGATACCATGAAAAAGCCGCAGATCACGGAAACGACGCTGCTTATTTCAAACTGCTGCAGCGAGATTTGCTCAAAATGCGCCATTTCCTCGCTGTGCTGGGGAAAAAATTTTGCCAGTACCAACGACGCTACCGCCAAGGCGGCCGCGCAGCTCCTTTCCGCCGGTGTGGTCAGTGAGGACGATTTTTCGGGGCCGCTTGCTGCGAAATGCCCGAATTTGGGGGATTTGGTGGAGCTGATCAACCGTCGCTTTGAACGCCTGAACGGCAATTTTTATAAAAATAACAAAACCCGGCTTTTGGCGGGGGAATACAGCTCTGTTTCGCGGCTTTTGAAAAACAGCGCCGGGGAACTGGATAAGGAACTGGAATACAACCCGGCGCTCGAATCCAAGTCCAAGGCCGTGCTCAAGCGATTGGGTATTGTCTACCGGCACCTGGCGGTATTCGGTACGCGTGAAATGAAAATCGACGTCTACGGCGTGGTGGTGGAGAAGATCTCCAAATCCGCCGATGAAATCGTAGAAGCGTTTGAGAAGGAATTCCGCTGCCGGTTTGAGGCGCCGAGCTTTGTAATGCTGGAGGAGAGCGCCGTTATGCGTCTGCGGCGTCGGCGCAGCCTTGCTCTGGAATGCGCCAAATCCGGGTGTACCAAAAAGGGCGAGGTGCTCAACGGCGACAGCGCCACCTTTTTTGAAACGGATCACGGCTATTTTTACACGCTGATCTGCGACGGCATGGGCAGCGGACGGGAAGCGGCATTCACCAGCCGGTTGGCGGCGATTTTTATTGAAAAACTGATGACCTGCGCCAGTCCGAAAAACGTGACCCTGGAAATGCTGAACACCTTTTTGATGTCCAAAACGGACGAAACCTTTACCACGGTGGATCTTTTGGAGGTGGATTTGCTGAGCGGCGAGGGCAGCTTTATGAAAGCGGGGGCGGCGCCTTCCTTCATTATCCGGGGGGACAGGATCCATAAGATCGCTTCTTTAACGCCGCCCGCGGGAATTCTGGCGCATATGTGCGCCGAACAGACAAAAATGAAGCTGTTGCCGGGGGATCTGGTGCTGATGCTTTCCGACGGAGCGCTGTCCGGTGAGGAGGACGAGGGGGCCATGATGAAGCTTTTGGCGGAAAAGCGGTTTGAAACCGCCAAAGCGCTTTGCGACGCGGTATTTGATTTTGCAAAAGTTCACGGCGCCTTTCGGGATGATATGAGTGTTTCGGTGGTGCGGGTGGAAAAGGCAGAGGATTGATTGACAAAACGCCGCTTTTTGTGCATAATAGAAGCAAGAAAATGCACAAAGGGGAGGGGAAAGTGTGAAAAAACAGATTTTTCTGTGGCTGCTTTTGTTTTCCCTGCTTTTTTGCCTTGTCTCCTGCGGCAAAAACGAAAACCCGTTGATCGGGCGGTGGCAGTCCACGGATTTCTCCGCGGAGGTGGAGGGAAAAGTCACGCTGGTCTATCATTTTACAGAAGAGGGGCGGCTTTTTCTGGAAGCGGCGGACGATGCTTCCTCCTTCAGCCCGGTTTTGTTCGGTTCCTATTCCGTGGAAAACGACACGCTCCGGATCGAAAGCGAGGAGCAAAGCCTGGAATATCGCTATGAGATTCTGGAGGATCGCCTGATTTTGTATTCCAAAACAGAGAATTTACAGACGGATTTTATCCGCCTCGACCCATAAAAATTTTTCAAAGCTTCAAACGCGGCATCGCCTGCTGAAACGGGCGACGCCGCACTTTTTGCGTTTCGGCAGAGGCGTATTTGTTTCCTTTTTTGGGGAAAATTAGAAAAAATGAAGAAACAAAAGAATCGCACTGCGCGTGCTGAGTTTTAAATATTTATGAATAATATTGACGATAAAGGTTTCATATGGTATACTGAGTGTGCGTTTTTATGGATAAAATTGGAGGTTTTCCCTCCGATTTCATCGAAAGGATACGAAATGAATCAGATGCAGAAGGAGGCGCAGTTTCAAACCGTGCTTCCCGAAAAAAAGCCCGTTTATGAGGCAATAAAACGTGTGCTCGATATACTTGTGGCGAGCATAGCGCTTGTCCTGGTTTCTCCGGTCTTGCTCATTGCCGTGATCGCCATTCGCCTGAACAGCCCGGGTAAGGCTATTTATGTTTCCGATCGGATGACGACCGGGGGAAAAATCTTTAAAATGTTTAAGCTCCGTTCGATGTATCTCGACGCCGAAAAACGGCTGGAATCGCTGCGGGAGCAGAACGAAATGAAGGACGGTCCCGCCTTTAAAATGAAAAACGACCCGCGGATCACCCGCGTTGGGAAATTTTTGCGAAAAACCAGTATTGACGAATTGCCCCAGCTGATAAACGTAATCAAAGGAGATATGTCGATCGTGGGGCCGCGCCCCCCGCTCCCCGATGAAGTGGCGCGCTATACGCCGTATCAAAAGCAGCGCCTGGGCGTCAAGCAGGGACTGACCTGTTACTGGCAGGCCAGCGGGCGCAACAATATCGGCTTTGAGGAATGGGTGGAGCTGGATTTGAAATATATCCGCGAACGCAGTCTTTGGACGGATTTTAAGATCGTTCTCAAAACATTCAAAGCTGTTATCAGCATGAAGGGGGCTCTGTGATGTCTGCAAAATACGATTTTCTGATTGTCGGCGCCGGTCTTTTCGGCGCGACTTTCGCCGAACGAATGACAGCCGGGGGCAAAAGATGTCTGGTGCTGGATCGGCGCGATCATATCGGCGGCAATGTATATACCGAAGAAATCGAGGGAATCCAGGTACACCGGTACGGGGCGCATATTTTCCATACCTCCGATGAAGAAGTCTGGCAGTATATGCAGCGCTTTGGCCGCTTTAATCATTATATCAATTCCCCGGTGGCAAATTATAAGGGCAAGCTTTATAATTTGCCATTTAATATGAATACCTTCCATCAGATGTGGGGCGTGGTGACGCCGGCAGAAGCAAAAGAAAAAATTGCCGGGCAGCGCGCCGCTTTTGGTGATAAGGAACCGCAGAATCTGGAAGAACAGGCAATATCTCTGGTGGGAGAGGATATTTACCGCACTCTGGTGAAGGACTATACCGAAAAGCAGTGGGGCGCTCCCTGCCGGGAATTGCCGAGTTTTATTATTCGCCGTTTGCCGGTGCGGTTTACTTTCGATAACAATTATTTTTCCGATTCGCACCAGGGGATTCCCATGGGCGGCTACACCGCGATAGTGGAAAAAATGCTTGCCGGGTGCGACGTGCGCCTGGGCGTGGATTTTCTGGAGCATAAAGAAGAATATACCGCGTTGGCGGATAAGGTTCTTTATACCGGCTGTATCGATGAATTTTTCGATTTTTGCTATGGATCCTTACAATATCGTTCGGTGCGGTTTGAAACGGAAGTTTTGGATCAGGAAAATTACCAGGGAGTGGCGGTGATGAATTTTACCGACGCCGAAACGCCCTATACCCGCATTATCGAGCACAAGCATTTTGAATTTGGCACGCAGAAAAAAACGGTGATCAGCCGCGAATATTCCGACGCCTGGCAGCAGGGAATGGAGCCGTATTACCCGGTGAACAACGAAAAGAACGCGGCGCTGTATGAAAAATATGCCGCCCTTGCCGAAGACTCCGGCGTTTTGTTTGGCGGGAGACTGGCGGAATACCGCTATTACGATATGGACAAAGTTGTGCGTTCTGCGCTTGATCTTGCCAAAACGGTTTTATGAAAATTGAAATCGTCGTAGCCGCGCACAAGCCCTATCGGATGCCGGAGGAGGAGATTTATCTTCCGCTGCAGGTGGGCGCCGCGGGGAAGGAATCGATCGGTTTTCAGCGCGATGATACCGGAGAAAATATTTCCGAAAAAAACCCGTATTACTGCGAACTGACCGGGCTTTACTGGCTGTGGAAAAACAGCGGCGCCGAGGCGCTGGGGCTGGTGCATTACCGGCGGCACTTCGGTAAAAAAAGGGGAAAAGACCCGTTTGACGGGGTACTGAACCGTCATGATGCGGAAGCCGCTTTGCAAAAAGCGGATATTTTGCTTCCGAAAAAACGCAATTACGTGATCGAAACCCTTTACGATCATTACTGCCACACATTGCACCCGATGCCGCTGGAGCTGACAGGGGAGATTTTGAAAGAATCGTTTCCGGCATATTACCCGGAATTCTGTCGGCTGAAAAAAAGAAGAAGCGCCCATATGTTCAATATGATGATCATGAAGCGCGAAAAACTGGACGCTTACTGCCGCTTTTTGTTTGCGGTGCTGGAGGAATTGGAAAAACGTGTTCCCAAGGAAGAATATGCCGATCTGTTCCACGCCCGCTTTTACGGCAGGATCAGCGAGCTGCTTTTGGACGTGTGGCTTTACACGGAAAAGGAAGCGTTTGCGGAATTGCCGCTTTTGTACCCGGAAGGGGATGCTTTCTTTCAAAAAGTCAAAGGATTTTTAGCCGCGAAATTTTTCGGCAAAAAATACGGAAAGAGTTTTTGATATGTTGGATTGTGCTGCAATCGTAGTGACGTATAACCGCAAAGAAAAGCTGCAAAAAAATCTTCGCGCGCTGCTTGCACAGACCCGGCAGACCGAGATTTTGGTGATCGACAATGCCAGCACCGACGGCACGGAAGAAGCTGTGAAAGCGTTTTCTTCGCCGCTTGTGCACTATCTGAACACCGGCGAAAATTTGGGCGGCGCCGGCGGTTTTTCTTTTGGGATCCGCGAAGCGTACCGCCGGGGATACGGTTATTTCTGGATCATGGATGACGACTGTATACCGGAGCCGGAGGCACTGGAAGCATTTTTTGCTGCTGACGCCGCGCTTGCCGGGGAGTATGGCTTTCTTTCCGGCGTGGCTTATTTTACAGACGGCACGCTTTGCAATATGAATATCCAGAAAACCGGCCTGAAAGAAAAGGTGACGGATTATACCTCGTCTGCGGTGCCGGTGATTATGGCGACGTTCGTTTCTCTGTTTTTCCGGCGGGAGATCGTCGCGGAATTCGGACTGCCGATCAAGGAATTTTTTATTTGGTCGGATGATTTGGAATATACCCGGCGCATTTCTCGGAAAAGGCCCTGCTATATGGTGCCGGCTTCGCGCGCCGTTCACGAAATGGCAAGCAACGCCAAAGTCAATATTGCCACCGATTCTCCGGATCGGCTTTCCCGTTATGCCTGCCTTTACCGGAACGAGGTTTATGTGTACCGGCGAGAGGGCTTCCGCGGCTGGATCTATTTGGTTTCCCGCGTTTTCCTGCACTCCGCCCGCATTGTATTTCAAGGAAAAGAAGCGCGCGGCGCGAAGCTGAAAACCGTGTGGAAATCATTTTTAAAGGGGTTTTCATTCCGGCCGGAGATTGAATTTGCAGAGGAAGAGCATGAGTGAATTTCCGCTGATATCCGTTATTGTTCCCGTTTACAAGGTAGAGGCCTATTTGCCGCGCTGTCTGGACACGCTTCTGGCCCAACGCTATGAAAATTTTGAGGTCGTGGCAGTGGACGACGGTTCGCCCGATCGCTGCGGCGAAATTTTGGAGGAATACGCGAAGAAGGACGTCCGTATCCGCGTGATCCATCGGGAAAACGGCGGCCTTTCCGCCGCCCGGAACACCGGGATCGAGGCGGCGAAGGGGGCTTTTTTGGCTTTCGTGGATTCCGACGACTGGGTGGAGCCGAATTTTTTGGAAATCTTAGCCGCGCCCCTGCTGGAACAGGGGGCGGAGATCGCTTCCTGCGGGGCGGTGAATCACCTGGGCGACAGGGCCGTTCCCAACGCGCTGGAAAAGCCCCTGGTCATGGGGCCAAAGGAAGCTCTGGAGCGGATGTGCTACAACGACCATTTCTTCGTCACCACCTGGGACAAGCTGTATCGTCGGGAGCTGTTTGAGGGCATCCGTTTTCCCGAGGGAAAGCTTTTTGAGGATACCGCCACCACCTTTACCCTGGTGGATCGGGCCAAAACCATCGTGGCCACTCCCGGGATTTGCTATCATTATATCACTCGGCCTTCCTCCATCACCGGCGCCGGTTTCCACCCGAAAAAGCTGGACTACGTGGAAGCGGCGGAGAAGATGGCCGGTTTCATCGAAGAAAAATATCCGGACTTAAAGGATGCGTGCAATCGCAAGCGCGCCCACGCGCTGCTTTCCACGCTCACGGTACTGGCTGAGGCGCCGGAGCGGAACCGCGCGATCGAAAAAGAACTGATGGCAAAGCTAAAGCCCATTCGTCGCGGCGTTTTTCGGAACAAAAGGACCCCAAAGCGCGACAAGGCGGCGCTTGTTTCCCTTTCTTTCGGGTTCGGGGCGTTTTCCTTTGTCTGGAAGATCTACAGCCGGGTCAAAAAAGGATCGTTATGAAAATACTCGCGGGATTTATAGAGGACGGCAAGCATTCCGGGATCGACCGGTATTTGTTGAATTTTCTTTCTGTGGCGCAGGAAAACGGCGTGGAGGTTGATTTTTTGACCAGTGTTTACGACGAAGCGCTGGCAAAAACGCTTGCCGAAAAAGGGAGCCGGCTTTGGGCGATCCCAAATTTAAAAAAACCGCTCGCGCAGTACCGGACGGTAAAAAAAATCGTGCGGGAAGGCGGGTATGACCTGTTTTACGCCAACATTTCCGAAGCGCTCAATTGCCCGGCGGCCTTTGCCGCCAAGCGGCAGGGAATCCGGGTGATTTTGCACAGCCACTCTTCGGGGGTGGATCGGGCAAACGCTTTGTCCCGGGCGGTGCGCAGCTTTTTGAACCGTGTTTGCCGGTTGTTTCTCTATCGGGCGGGCGATCGCTATTTTGCGTGCAGTGAGAAGGCGGCGCTGTGGCTGTTCCCGGAAAAGGTACTGCATAGCCCTGATTTTACACTGATTTATAACGCAGTTTCGTTTGACAAGTTTGCGTTTTCCGAAGAAAAACGAAAAGCGATCCGCCGGGAGCTGGGAATCGAAAACAAAAAAATGCTGCTGTTTGTGGGGCATTTTTGTTACCAGAAAAACAATTTCTTTTTGCTGGAATTTTTAAAGGTTTTGCTGAAAAAGGAACCGGAAGCGGTACTGGTTTGCGCCGGAACGGGGCCGGATCTTGAAGCCTTTCGGGCGCGTGCCCGGGAAATGGGACTCGCCGATCGGGTGTTCCTTTTGGGCGTACGCCAGGACGTGGAGGCTCTTTTCTCTGCCGGGGACGTTTTCCTTTTACCCTCTCGGTTCGAGGGACTTCCCTTGGTGGCGGTGGAAGCGCAGACCAGCGGGATCCCGTGCCTGGTGAGCGATAGGATCACAAAGCTTTGCGCTTTGTCACAAAATATTGAATTTTTGCCGGAGAATGCTGCTTTATGGGCGGAGGCGACCGGCAAAGCGTTGGCGCTGCCGCGCGGGGCGGCAAAGATCCCGGCGGAAGAGAAGCAAAAGTTTGACTTGACTGAGCAAAAACAACAATTTACGGAAAAGGTATTCTCATGGCAATTACCAAAACACTGAAGTGGAGCCGCTTTGAAAGGGCCGCAACTTTACTATTTGAAATTTTATTTCTCATAACGGGCTTTCTGCACGCCTGCTCGCTTACCTTTGGGAAATCGATCATTTCCGTTTTCCAGTGGCCGGCGGTCTTGGTGGGCGGCGTTGTCCTTTTGATGCGCCTCTGCAGTTGGCGGCAGTATATCAAAAACCGCGGGTTGTGGATCCTGATCGCTTTTGCTTTCAGTTTTCTGCTCTCTTCGGTACTTTCGTATTCCGATCTGTTTTATGAAAATATTCGCAGCTTTATTTTCCTCTGCTTTCAGTTCGGCATTCTTTTTGTGCTGCCGGACGGGCAGGAACCGGAAAAGCGCTTTGGCGATTTGAAGATATTGGCGATCCTGTATTTGATTTTTGCTTTTATCATTTCTGCGCTGGGGCTGGTATTTCTCTTTACCGGTTACCAGAAAGTGATTGAGCCGACAAGCGGGCCGACGATTTGCATCGGTTTTGTATGGGGGCGGCTTTTCGGCGCCTGGTGGGATCCGAATATCGGCGCCGTAGCGGCTTGTATGGCGATTCTGATCGCCGTGCACTTTTTACACAAGACTGAAAAATTTGTTTTGTGGCTTTTGCTTTTAGGATCGATTGCCATTCAGCTTTTGGATATTGCGCTGTCCGATTCCCGCTCAGGACAAGTGGCGCTGATGGCGGCGGCGGCGGTTTATTCTTACTTCCGATTTTTAAAGCTTTTCAAGCCTCGCATTTCCAAACGGGCGTTGCGGATTTTGCTTTGCCTGATTCTGAGTGTGTTGATGGCGTTAGCGGCCTTTGAAGTTGTGCAGCTTTTTAAACCCTCTTCCGGCGGGCTCGCTTCGAATTTGCCCTCGATCATTCCGGAAACAATTTTGCCCGAAGGAGAAACCTTTGGCCGGGAGCAGGATCTGACAAACGATATCAGCAACCGCCGTTTCAGCATTTGGGAAAGTGCGGTGCAGATTTTCCTCACCAAACCCTTTTTCGGCACGTCCCGCGCCGGGATTGTGCCCTACGCGCAGCGCTTTTTGCCGGATACGTATATTGTCAATAATGATCATATGATTTTTTCCACGATGCACAATATTTTGTTTGACGTCCTGGTTTCGCAGGGGGGACTTGGCTTTGTGCTCTTTCTTGCATTTGCGCTGTGGTGGCTGATTTATACCATTAAGCGCGGCAGGGCGATATTTACTTCCGAAAAGGAAGCGTTTGCGTTGGGCATTGTGGCGGTCACGCTGATCACATCGATGCTGATGACGGAGATTGTTTATGTAATTTCACCCACCAGCACCATGGCCTGGATGGCGTTGGGGTATTTGGTGCAGAAGGGAAAGACCGGAGAAACAAATGAGTAAAGTTTTAAGTGTGTCTGTGGCGGCATATAATGTGCAGCATTTTATCCGCCAAAACCTGGATTCCTTTGTGGAAAGCGGCGTGCTGGAGGACGTGGAGATTTTGGTCACGGACGATGGCTCGCGCGATGAAACCCCCGCGATTGTGGCGGAATATGAAGCAAAATTTCCCGGCTCGATCCGCCTGATCCGGCAGGAAAATCAGGGGCCGGGTTCCACGGTGCGCAGCGGCGTGCGCCATGCCGGCGGAAAGTATTTTCGTATGGTGGACGGGGACGACTGGGTCGACCCGCGCGCCTTTGCGGAGCTGGTGGCGCTTTTAAAAGAAACCGAAGCGGATATGGTGCTGTGCGCCTATACCAAGGTGGACGAAAAGACCGGCGAAAAGGCGCCGGTGCCGCTGAACCTGCCGGCGGGGGTGGAGTGCCAAACCGAGGTCCCCTTTGCAAGCGTGGCAAGGGAGCTTCTGCTTACCATGCATCAAACCGTATATAAAACGAGTTTGATGAAAAGAATCGGCGAGCAGATCTTAAACGGCTTTTATACCGATATGCAGTATCTTTTGCTGCCGATTCCGGATGTACAGACGGTTCTGTATTTTCCGGGATTTGTGTACCAGTACCGGGTGGCGCTGGACGGGCAGAGCATGAGCTACCCCAGTATGCAGAAAAATATTGCCCAGCACGAAGCCATGCTGAATAGCATCATCGCACTGGCAGAAGGCTATGGGCAAAAGGAAAACAAAAATGCCGAAACCGAGGCCTTTTTACTGCGCCACGCGGCGTTTTTGTGCGGAACGCAAATGGGAATTTTGCTCTCTTTCCGGCCCGACCGGGCGGCGAAGGAAGCGTTCTATCGTTTTTATGAAAATCTGAAAACGCAGCATCCGGCGGTGTTTCGCCTGTTTTCGGAGCTGAAAACGGCAAAGGTTCTGCGTTTGCCGCTCTTTTATACAACGGTGAGCCGGCTGCACCGCAGAAAAATCGGAATGAAGGATAAAGCATGAACGCCAATGAAAGCCGCGCTGTTATAAAGAATTATTTATACAGCCTGAGCTATCAGCTCCTGACCCTGATCCTGCCGCTTGTAACCTCGCCGTATCTGACCCGAGTTCTCGGAAAGGATAATTTGGGCGTATTCGGGTATATCCAGTCAATTACCAGTTACTTTGTGCTATTTGGTTGTATTGGAATTTCCCTTTACGGGCAGCGAGAAATCGCCTTTGTAAAAAAGGATCCCTACCGGAGAACGCGCACTTTTTATGAGCTTTGTATTTTGCGCGCGTTTACGCTGTTGTTCAGCGCGGCGGTTTTATACGTCGCCGTGATCCGACGGTCGGAATTTCCGCTGCTGTACGGGCTGTTTGCGATCGAGCTGGTAACGGCTGCCTTTGATGTGAGCTGGTTTTACCAGGGGATGGATAATTTCCGGCTGCAGACGATACGAAATTACGCGGTTAAGATCCTGTACGTGATTTTGGTCTTCCTTTTCGTCAAAAACGAAAACGATTTGCAAACCTATATGATTTGCTACGTCACGGTCAATCTTTTGGGGAATCTTTCGATTTGGCTGGGGATCAAAAAATATCTGGTTCCGGTTGGGTTCCACACGCTGACTTTTTGGCGTCACCTGGGGCCTACGGTGCTGTTGTTTTTGCCGCAGATTGCGACTTCTGTTTATACGCAGCTGGATAAGACCATGATCGGCCTGATAACGGATTACAGCCAGGTGGCGATTTACGACTATTCGGAAAAAATTGTCAAATTGTCGCTGACGGTGATCACCAGCTTAAACCTGGTCATGCTTTCCCGCGTGACGGGGATGCAGGCGCAGGGAGAGTCGAAAAAGGCGATCAATGCGATCCGCGACTCGTTCCGCTTTTCTGCGTGTCTGGCGATCCCGATCATGTTCGGTCTGATCGCGGTAACGCCGATGTTTGTGCCGTGGTTTTACGGCGACGGCTGGGAGGGTTGTATTCCGGTGATGATCGTGCTGAGCCCGATCGTTCTGTTTATCGGACTGAGCGGCGTTTTCGGCGTGCAGTATCTTTTGCCTGCTAAACGGATGAAGGCCTATACCGGCTCAATCCTGACCGGCACATTTTCCAATCTGGCGTTAAATTTGCTTTTGATTCCGCGCTTTCAGGCGGTCGGCGCTGCTATTTCCACAGTGATCGCGGAATTTTTGGTACTTTTGGTGCAAATGATTCTTTTGCGCAAGGAATTCGGATTTTCACTGATTTTGCAAACCTATAAATATTGGATCGCCGGCGCGGTGATGGGGGTGGCGGTGTATTTTGCCGGCTCCTGGATGCAGCGGCGTATGGGCGGAACGCTTTTGCAGGTGCTGATCGGCGCGGCGTTGTACAGCGCCCTGCTTTGGATTTTGCGGGATTCGTTTTTCCTTGGCTTGATCCAAATGGTGAAAGATCGCCTCAATGGAACGGGCGGCGAGGAAAATCATTAAGGATTTTTTAATTTTTTTATCAAAAGCTTGCATCTTTTATAATATGGGATATAATGGTGTTACTTGTTATATTTTAAACGCAAGGAGTTAATCATGCCGAAATCTGTCAAGCCGTCTTCCGAGAAGTCGCCTTCTAAAAAGCCGGCAAAGAAAAAATTGACGCGGCAGACCGCCGGGAAAATTGCTTTGATCGTGCTTTTGGTGGTCGCAGCGCTGGTGCTTTTGTGCATCGGAGCTTACCACATGATTTTAGATTATTATCTGGATAAAATTAATATTGTTACGACCGAGGATCTGCACTACGCGACAGAGCCGATCCGCGACACGGAAACGAAAGAGGAGGAGCTGCCTACCACAGAAGAACCGCCGGAAACCATGGTAGGGGATCCGGAGCTTTGGAACCAGGCGGGATTGCCGCTGATCCGTGATACGAATGATGTGATGAATATTTTACTGATCGGCATCGATGCGCGCGACCGGAACAGTTATTCCCGCAGCGATACGATGATCCTTCTTTCGATCAATACCAAAACAAAAAAGGTGATTATGACCTCCTTTTTGCGGGATATTTTGGTAAAAATCCCCGACCGCGGGTTTGACCGTTTCAGCCACACCTTTGCCTACGGCGGCCCGCAGCTTTTGATCAAAACTTTCAAAGCGAATTTTAATATTGAGATTCAGCATTATGCCTATATCAATTTCTTCTCCTTTGTTGATATTGTGGACGCGCTGGGCGGCTTGGACGTAACCATGACCGCAAACGAAGTAAGTATTATGAACTTCTATCTTCTGGAGATCAATGAACTGTATGGCCGTCCTGTCGGAACCGATAATTTGCCAGCCGTTGACGGTACCTACCACCTCAACGGGAAGCAGGCGCTGGGATATGCGCGCAACCGGTATTCCGGCGGCGATGACTGGGGCAGAACCCAGCGCCAGCAGAACCTGATGAAGCTGATGATGGAGAAAGTAAAGAAGCTATCGCTTTCCCAGATCGATAATCTTCTGGAAACGGTGCTGCCGCTGATCACGACCAATATGCAAAAGAGCGAGCTGAAATCCTTGGTCAATAAATCGCTGACCTATTTGGGCTATGAACGGGTCTCGCAGAGCATTCCCATCCGTACGGGAAATGCCTTTCAATATGCCACTTTTGAAGGCATGGACATTTTGAATATCAACTACAAAGAAAACTGCGATGAAATTTACCGCATGATCTACGGTGAAGAACCGCCGGAAAACTAAGCGCTGAAAAAGAAAAGCCGCATTTGCGGCTTTTCTTTTTGCAAATCAAAATCCGGTTCGGATTCCGAACCGGATTTTGATTATGCTTTTTATTCAGCGACGATGAGGTAGTAGCAGGCGGGGTTTTCCTGGTCGCCGATGTGGAAGGAGAGCACGCCGTCCTCATAGGTGGTTTCGAGCTTGCCGGCGTAGTAGCCTTCGGCATTGACGCCCCAGACGCTCAGACGGTCGCCGAGGTTGGTTTTGAGGTGAATATCGGCCTCTATGACCTCTGCCAAAATGGGAGCGTGGCCGATTTCAAGCATTTTGTTGCCGTCGAACTGGGCGCCGTCGTTGCGGGCACGGCCGATGGCGGAAAGCAGGATATTATCGGAATTTTCCAGGCTTTCATTCGTGAGAGAGGAAAGGGCAATCACGCCGAAATCGATCACAGCCTCGACGGTGAGCCCGTTGAGCGCGATGCCGCTGGCTTCTTTCTTCGCGACCGAAGCGCGTCTGCCGCGGCTGAGAGAACCGTATACGACCTTGGTGCGGTCGGTATCGATCGCGCCGATCTGACGGGTCAGGTCTCTCCACATCTGGCCGTTGTCGGCAACGAACATGGAAGGATTTTCCACAGGGCACTGGTCTTTTTCGTGCATCAGCTCGTCGTAGCCCTCTGGGATCGTATCTTCGTAGGTGGTCGAGAGGCGATGCTGCTCCAGACCTTTCTCAAAGGGGTTGCAAACGGTCTTGGTCAGATCTTCGGCTTTGACAGCGATCATTTGATTCGCCGGGGCAATATCGCAGCGGCGGGTGATGAGCGCAGCGTGATAGAACAGGCCGAATTTGGCCGGGTCGTTCCACACGGAGAAAATGCCTTCGCGATAGGGCACGCCGGCGACCGGGCTGGACTGCTCTCTGCCGAGGATATCCATCTTATCCAGACGCGTGCCGTAGGCATAGGTGTGGATCGCAAAGCCGGACCAGTTCTGCAGCGCGCCGACTGCCGCGTAGTAAATGGGGCCTTCCGCACGGTAGGAGTTCGGCCAGGGCATATCCCACTCGGAAACGAAGAACGGTTTGCCGACCAGCTTCATTTTGGCAAGGCTGGGGAAAATCGACTTCTGGGTTGCGGTGATCGGCTGATGCTTGCAGACGCGCTCGAGGTTGCCCCAGGCCCAGTCGTAGAAGTAATGGTGGGAATCGGTGAAGTCCATATTGCGGTGGCACTTGACGTTGGCGGAGCCGTGCGTCCAGTTGGTGCCGGTGATCGGAATGCGCACGCCGATGACGTTGCGCATATGATCATACATTTCCTGGAAGAATTTTTCCGTCAGATGCATTTTAAAGGCGATCATGGTTTCGCTCTGATCCGTCCAGATATCGCAGTGTTCCCAATCGTATTCCTTGCCGTTCTTTTCCAACCATTCCTTGAAGAAGGTGCGGAATTTGGCTTCCTGCTTGAGGCAGGGCTTGAACGCAACCTTCTTGGTAAAGGTCGGGGTGAACAGGTCGTCTTCGTTGACGATCTCGGTGAGAGCGAAAACCGGGTCGTCCTTGTAGAGAAGCTTGGTATAGGGATTGTAGTGATTCCACAGCTGATCGGCGTATTCCTTTTGCAGCTCGATCATGCGGGGATCGACGATATTCCAGGGCTTGCCCTCGTCGATAAGAGATTCGTAATCGTCCACGCCGTCGCCTTCTTTGAAGTGACGGTAGGTATTCATATCCAGGTAGCAGTAAATGCCTTCTTCCTTCAGGCAAGAAACAAGGTAATCCAGCGCGTCCATGGACTGCGGGTCCAATTTGCGGGTGGTTGATACCCGTTTGCCTTTATGAAAAGAGAAAATATTCGGCGTATCCCATTCAGCGTCGAGTTGATGAAAACGCACCAGGTTGACACCGGCCATGGCCAGACGGCGGGCAACCTTCGGCGCGTATTCCTTGGAGGGGAAGCAGGCGCCGCCGTTGAAATTGACGCCCCAGAAGCGGGCGAGGGTGCCGTCTTCAAAACGGAGATCTTCACCGACGGCGTGGACGAAGCCTCGTTTGCCGGCGGGTCTTTCCTCTTCAAAGACAAAAGAAATGTCGACCGGCATGATATCCGGGTAGGCGGGCATGGGAATGTAGCGTGACATAATTTTTTATCCTTTATATCTATATTAAATATTTCGTCAAAAAAGGTCGTTGATACGACGAATGGCGCTTTCGGTGTAGAACTCGCCGCCCTCGCAGCTCACAAGCTGGTTGGAAACGAGCGCCGAATAGCTTTTGGCGTTGACGGCAAAGGGAGTGGGCAGGTATTCGGTTTCATCGTCCGTCAGTTCCGCAATCAAGAGGTGCTCGCAGTTGGCGCGGGCGCGGATGCGCAAACCGTATTCCAGATAGAGCTCGTACGGGCAGGTCACCAGCCCGCAGGAGCCGATGCGCATGATATGCAGGGGCGTGTCGTAGAACGCGCATTTTTTCTGTCGCTCAAAGCGGGCGCAGATTCCGGCCTCCAGCGAGACCGCCGAGCGATCCTCAAGCGTGAAAGCAGAAAAATCGCCGTTGTATTTGTCGATCATCGCCTGGTATTTTTTCTTGGCTGCGGCGTACTCGGCCTGGGAAACGGTGCGCAGCAGGGTAGGAAGAAATTCGAAGCTGTGGAAAAATTCGACTTCATATTCAATATTGGCATCCGCCTTGTCACGGTCGTACTCAAAAACGTTCACCAGTCTTCTGCCAAGCTCCGCCACTCCCTCGAACGAGTGCATATTCGCTTCGCCGCGGTTCCAGCTTCGCTCCGTGGGATCGGGATTTTGACGGTTGGGGTTGTACGGATCGGTGGCTTTGCGGGTGCGCACGAGGTCGCGCGGGGAAATGTCGCCGGCGGCGCCGATAATGGTGACGACCGGAAGCTCCTTCCCCAGCTTTTTCGCCAATTGCTGGCGGAACGCGCCTACGTAATCTGCCGAGCAGACCCGCTTGTGTTCCACGGTCTGGGCGGGGCAGCAGACGTTTAGAAACAGCCCGATGAGGGTTTTTTCAAGGTCGTAGACGTAGATCATTTCAATGCTGTCGTCGCTCGGGCCCTCGAGCCGTTCGAAATTGTAGGTGTTGGAATCGCCGTACATTTGACTGGTGCCGTCGCGGTAAACGACCCGGCGGCAGTGCCCGAGAACGGCGTGCCCCAAAATGGGCGAAACGCCGGCGGGCGCCATCGCCGCATAGGCTTTTTTACAGGCGGAAACAATGCCCGGGATCAGAACCGTATCGCGGTAGACCTCCGGTACCATGACCCCCTCGGGAACGGAATAGATGCGGTAGGCCTCGCCCCACATTTCGTGCTCCCCTTCGCTGTCCTCGAACGGTGCGGTGTGAGTATGGATGGCGCTCATAATGAGCCGGCCGCGTTCAAATCCCGGAAAGTCCTTTTGCAGGGCTTTCACAACGCGGTTCACGAGCCGCGAGGAAAATTGGGTCAGATCCAGGCTGCACCAGAAAACGGCGTCTTCTTTGGTCTGACCGATGGCCATGACGTTGCACAAAAGCGGATCGTGCACGCCGGTGGAAATGCGCTGATAGGTCTGCCCGCGCAGCAGCACGGGTTCCTGCGGGGTGATGCTGTCGACTCCAAAGCCGATCAAAATAGGTTTCTTTTGCATACGTTCTCCTTTTCAGGCAAGAGAAGCATTCCCACCTTGGCGGGAATGCTTCTGAAGAAAATTTATCTTTGCTGCTGCAGGGTAAACTCTACCATTTCCGCTTTTTCTTCGGGGGTAAATTTGCGGAGGGTATTGATGGTTTCGCCGTTGTTGAATTTTCTTTCTTCGGGCTTGATTTCCTCGGTGGTTCCCATAACGGTAACGTTGAGCTGTCTGTGACGGGCGCGGACGTGGTCCCAGTCGATGAAGTACACGTGAGCAAATTCACCGCCGTCGAGTTTACCGTCCTTGACGGTCATGGTTTCGCTTCTGCCAAAGAAAACGGAACGCAGGTGGCCGTCGGTATTCATGGAAGTGTAGTTGCCGGGTTCGTCCACAAAGCGGCCGAACTGTGCGTGGATCGGGCCGGGGTGACGGTACTGATGCTCTTCGGCAAAGTCAGGGATCAGCTTTCTCATGATGTCCAAAAGGTCGTGCTGCAGAAATTCGAGGTCAAAGGAGTCAATATCGTGCGAGCATTCCTGCACCATCACCGAGCAGGTGGTGTGGTGGGAAGCAATGCAGCAGGTACCGCTTTTGATGCCGGATTCTTTGACGATCTCCATGATTTCCTTGGAAACGTCGTGAAAAGTGGGGATCCAGCCTCTGGATTGCAGTTCAAGTTCTTTCTGATATACTTTAAATTCCATTTTTTATTCCTCCATGGATTTTATTATTTTATTTGTGGCGTGCGTCCCAGGCTTCGCGGACGGCACGGATCATATCGTCTACCATTTGGGCGCGCTCTTTGTGCGTGGGCAGCCCGACAATGCCGGAGGAAGACCCGGTGGCGTCGGCCCCGGCGAAGATATTGCGGTACACGTCGTCGTAGCATTTGATTCCGGCGCCCTGCAGCACCATGATGGCGGGATTGACGTCTTTGACAGATTTGGTGGAAGCTTCCACATATTCCTTATCACTGGCTTTGCCGGTTCCGATCAGCTCGGTCGGTTCCGCCACAATGATATTGGGGTTCAGATGCGCAATCGCCGCGGCTTCCGCACAGGAATCCGCGCAGACAATGGTGCCCAGTCCCACTTCATCGGCGCGCTGGATGGCGCTTTTCAGTTCGGCAATGGTAAGGGGCTTTTCACAGTGGTTGAGCATGACGCCCTCCGCACCGGCAGCCACGAGCGATTCGGGCAGGATATCCGCCAGCCCTCTGCCGGGCTTTAAGGAATCCATATGCGGAGCAAATACATGAATGCGGGTGGTGGCTTCCTTGACTCTGCGCAGCTCGACGATGGGCGTGGTGAAGATGATGTCCACGTCATACTTTTTGCTGGCTTCGTCGGCAACTTTGGCAAGCTCCACGACGTCGTCGCCCCAAAGATAGTTCTTCGGGCCGATTTCGAAGAAAGGCGCTTTGATTTTCAGACCTTGATACATAGTTCTCCTCCGAGATTATTTATGATTGAGCCGTTCCCCAACCGCTCCGCCGGGGTGAATGAGCGCAAACTGCTCGTTCACATAGCCGGTTTCCTCGATCAGTGCGGTTTGCAGCGCATCAAATACGGCGGAAAGCGCGACAAAGCTGGAGGTGGATTGGGAATTGTACTTATCGGTTTCCAACTCGACTTTCATGGGCAGCACGATATCAGCGCCCTGGGCGAGCGGGGAATCCATTTTTTCCGTAACGGAAATGATGATGGCGCCTTTGGCGCGGGCAATGTTCATGATCGGGATCAGTTCCGCGGTTTTGCCGCCGCGGGAAGCGAGCACCATCACGTCCCCTTTCTGAATGAAGCCCATGCCGCCGTGCACGGCCTCCGCGGGGGAGACGAAGCGGGCGGGACGTTCGATGCAGCAAAGGGAGTGGGCAAAATGCGTGCAGCAAATACCGGAATGGCCGCAGCCGGCGGTGCCGATGCGTTCCGCCTTTGCCAGAACCTCAACGGCCTTGGCAAAGGCTTCCCAATCCATGACGTCATGCGCGCGGGTGATTTCGCGCGCTTCGGTTGCAAAAGCAGCCTTGGCGGCGTTCAGAGCAGCTTCGTTCATGATTCGAGAACCTCGATCCCGAGGATGCTGCAGAGGTTGCGGATTTTTTCGCGGTTATCGCCGTAGGTGATGATGTAGTGCTGGCAGGCAACTTTCTGTGCAAATTCTTCGACGTTAGGAATTTCGATCTCCAGGCTCGGAAGCTGCGGGGCGGGATCTGCCCAGCCGCATTCGTTCCACTTGCGGGGCGTTTTGCCGTTGCCGTGCACCATGTGCATGACGTACTGCCCTTTCTTATAAACCAGGCGGCACATAGTGACTTCGCCGGTTTTGACCTTGGAAATATTGAGAATGCCCTCGTTGAGTTCACCGAAAGCGGCGGGCATGACGGTCACATCGCCCTCTACGACCTGAGAGGGAACATAGTCCGGCACACCGGCGAGAACGGTATCGTCGAAGAATTCATAGAATTCCAGATAGAACGGCGTCTGGCCGACCAGCTCCTTCATGAGCATTAAGGTCACGGAGCCGAGAGAATCGTTTTCGGGAACGGTGAGGTACCCGTCTTCCTGCAGAAGCATGAAGATCGGGGCGGGTGGGAAGCCGATGAGCTTTTTCATGCCGTCCACGTCTTTAATGGAAATGGCTTTATAGCCTCTCTCCTCGGCGATTTGCTTGACGGCCAGGTAGTAGCCGGCGGCCATTTTCATGGCGTTTTCGTTGGCGGGAGCGGTGAAGCGCCACTTTTTGATACGGTTTTCCACGACGTCGTTTACTTCAGCTTCAGAAAGCTTTTCGTATCTCTGCTGCATTTCCAGCATTTCAAAGGATTCGATTTCGGGGCCGACCACTTTTTTCAACGAGCAGCCGTCAAACAGCGTGCCGTAGAGGTTCATATCGCGGTAGCCTGCCATACCGGCTTTCTGATGGCGCAGGTTTTTGGCGGCAATGGCGGCCTTGCAGTAATCGGCAACTTTCTTTGAGCGGGAAGGACGGCCGACGGTATTGTAGACATATTTGAAGGTGTAGCCCATATCCTCGAGCGTAGCGCGGATCCCGGAGGTACCGGCCTGGTCGGCGGTGGTGACCAGCTTATCGCCCTCCATCCAGCCGCAAAGCCCCCACAGAACCATGGGCAAATGGCGGAAATGCTCGGTGATCTTGACCACGGCGTGCGTGGGGATCCAGCCGGCAACGCACAGCACCAGCGCATCGAACGATTCTTTTTTCAGCGCGGCAATGGCGGCGTTGATCTGCACTTCTTCATAATCATCCGCAACCGGGATGACCTTTACCAGCTCCAGCCCCTCGTTTTCCAGCTCCTCGGCAGCCGCCTTACAGCGGGTGATGATGACGTCAACAGGGGTATTGACTTCTCCGAATCCGACAAATCCTACTTTTGACATATTGGTTCCTCCACATTATTTAATAGCTGATCCAGCTTTTTATACTGTTTGTAAGCGGCGGTATAATCCACACCACCGGGGGTATAGACCTTTTTGGTTTTGACAATTTGCTTTGCCGCTTCCTCGACCGAAGCGTAGACGCCGCAGCCCACGCCGGCCAACAGCGCGGTACCCAGGCACGCGGCCTCCGTTTCCTGCAGGGTGGCAAGGCGGATGCCGGTGACGTCGGCCTTGATCTGCGCCCACAAAGGGCTCGTGGCGCCGCCGCCGGTGATACGGATCTCCCGGCAGTTGGCCTGAATGTAATCCAGATCATCCTTCAGGGTAAAGGCGACGGATTCGAGAATTGCGCGGGCAAAATGCCCCATTCCGTGTGCCAGGGTCATGCCCCAGAAAGAGCCTTTGGCGTCGGGGTTATATACCGGAATAATGGAGCCGCAAAGATAAGGCAGCATGGTCAGCCCCTCGCAGCCGGCGGGGACCTGAGCGGCCAGTTCGTCCAGCTCGCGGAAAGAGCGATCCTTGGCAAAGGTATTGCGGAACCATTTCAGCGCCATGCCTGCCGTGGACGACCAGAGCAGTCGCACGTATTTTCCGTCGATGGCGTGCAGGTGGCAGGGAACCTTGCTTTGCGGGTCGTAGGGCGGGATCGTATCGGTCACCGCGCAGATGGCCATGATGGTGCCGGTCATTTCGCTGATGATGCTTTCATCCACTACGCCCACGCCGATGGCGCCGGCGATCTGGTCGAGCGCGCCGGTGACGATCTGGATATCGCCCATTTGGCCGACCTTGGTGCCGCTGGGAACCAGGCGAGGCAGCATCTCACGCGAAACGCCGATAAAGGAGAGCATTTCGTCCCACCAGTCTTTTTTGGCAATGTCAAGGTAGATGGAGGAGGACTGCAGCGTCGGTTCGGTGACAAATTCCCCGGAGAGCGCCCACAAAAGCCAATCCTCCAGAAGGAATACTTTTTTCACCTTTTTCCATACGTCGGGCAGGTTGCGCTGCACCCACAAAAGCTTGCAGCCGGGCCAGCCGCCGCTGGTTTCGGACTGACCGGTGACGGTATAGATTTTTTCCTGGCCGAAATGCGCCTGAATCTCTTCCGCCTCTTTGGTGGCGCGGTTATCCAGCCACACGATCGCCGGCATCAGGGGTTCGCCCGCTTCGTCGGTCAGAATCATGGTTTCGCCCTGCGTATCGATGGCAATGGCGTCGATTTTGCAGGTTTTGGAAATTTCAGCGATCGCCTGACGGGCGATGCGGATATATTCCTTGGCGTCGAATTCCACAAATTCGCCGACGGTATTGAGCGTGTAATCAATATTGGTGCCGGCAAGGCAGGCGCCTTTTTCATCAAAGCAGACGGCTTTGAGCGAGGTGGTGCCGACATCAATTCCGAGTAAATTCATACTTGTCTCCTTACAACTTTTTCCACCTGAGAGTGTAGCATATTTTGCAGTGGGTGTCAAGAATTCCGAGGGAAAACCGCACAAAATGATTTTCTCTATTTTACTTTTGGTAAAAGGAAAATAGAAACGGGGAAAAAACTAAAAAAAACATCGGTTGACGAAATTTGTTTTTTTCCTTATAATAGAAAAGAAAAAAGTGCATCTTAAGAATTGAAATCAAAAAACGGAGCAAAGCATGGCAGAAGAAAACAAAAAGAAAAAGAACGCGGAATACAGCGATCAAAGCATTCAGAGCCTAAAGGGCGCGGAACGCGTGCGAAAACGCCCGGGTGTGATTTTCGGCTCGGACGGACTGGACGGCTGTTCGCATTCTTTTTTTGAAATTCTTTCCAATTCCATTGACGAAGCCCGGGCGGGCTTTGGCAACGAAATTTTCGTGACGGTGCAGAAAGATCACAGTATTACCGTGGAGGATTTCGGCCGCGGGATCCCGCTGGACTGGAACGAAAAGGAAGGGCGCTATAACTGGGAACTGATTTTCTGCGAGCTGTACGCGGGCGGAAAATACGAAAACGCCAAGGGCGGCGCTTACCAGTATTCCCTGGGGCTGAACGGCCTGGGCGCCTGCGCCACGCAGTACAGTTCGGAATACATGGACGTACACGTGTATTCCAAAAAAGGCGAATACGAAATTCATTTTAAAAAAGGCGAAGTGGACGGGGAGCTGGAAAAGCGTCCCTACACGAAAAAGCGCACCGGCACGGTGATCACCTGGCGGCCGGATTTGGAAGTGTTTACCGATATCGCCATTCCCGAGGAATACTTTTTGGAAGTGATGAAGCGACAGGCGGTGGTGAATGCCAATCTGAAGCTGAATTTAAAATATCAGCAGGCGGACGGAACCTTCAGCGAACACAGCTTTTTGTACGCCGAGGGAATTTTGGACTACGTGCGCGAAGTCGCCGAGATCAGCGCGGAAAACGAAGTTAACGAGGAAGAAGGCAAGGTCGGTGTTTTGACGACGCCGGTTTTCTGGAAAGGGCAGCGGCGCGGCCGCGACCGCGAGGACAAGGCGGACTACGATTTGGAAATCGAAGCGGCGTTTTGCTTTTCCGCCAAAACGCAGATGCTGGAATATTACCACAATTCCAGCTGGCTGGAACACGGCGGCAGCCCGGAAAAGGCGGTGCGTTCCAGCTTTCTGCGCGCGATCGACGGGTATTTGAAAAACACCGGAAAATACAATAAAAATGAAGCCAAGATCAGCTTTCAGGACGTGGAAGACTGCCTGATTCTGGTGACGAACTGCTTTTCCAACGTGGCTTCTTTCTCGGATCAGACCAAAAAAGAAGTGACCAATAAATTCATTGCCGACGCGATGACCGAATACTTCGATCAGCAGCTCGAAATTTATTTTGCCGAAAACCCCGGCGACGCCGACCGCATTGCCGCGCAGGTGCTGATCAATAAACGCAGCCGCGAAAGCGCGGAGAGCGCGCGGGTGAATATCCGCAAAAAATTAGCGGGCAGTCTGGATTTGACCAACCGCATTGAAAAATTTGCCAATTGCCGCAGCAAGGATAAGGAAAAACGCGAGCTTTATATTGTAGAGGGCGATTCGGCTTTGGGGAGCTGCAAGCTCGGGCGTGATGCGGAATTTCAGGCAATCATTCCGGTGCGCGGCAAAACCTTAAACTGCCTCAAATGTGGGCTGGATCGCATTTTCAAGAGTGAAATTATTGTAGATCTGCTGCGTGTGATCGGCTGCGGCGTGGAGATCGGCGGCAAGAACAAGAAGGATTTGGCGGAGTTTAACTTAGACCAGTTAAAATGGAGCAAGATCATTATTTGTACCGACGCCGACGAAGACGGCTATCAGATCCGCACGCTGATCCTGACGATGTTTTACCGGCTTTTGCCCACGTTGATTCGCGAGGGCAGGGTGTATATTGCGGAATCGCCGCTGTATGAGATCACTGCCAAAAACGAGACCTTTTTTGCCTATGACGAAAAGGAAAAGGCGGAGATTCTTGCCAAGCTGAACGGGCAGAAATACACGCTGCAGCGCTCCAAGGGTTTGGGCGAAAACGAGCCGGATATGATGCGGCTGACCACGATGAACCCCGCTACGCGCCGGCTGATTCGCATTATGCCCGAGGACGAGGAAGCCACACGCCAGATGTTTGAAATTCTGCTGGGCGACGATCTGGACGGCAGAAAACAGTATATTTCCGAAAACGGACATCTTTATATTGAAATGGCGGATGCATACTGATGGCGGAGCTTTTGTCTTACCAAACGGTTGCCGGCTTTGCGGAAGATCGGTTTGAAGAAAAAAAGAGCGTTTTTATCGGCTCCTGTACGCCGTGCGAAACCTGGGAGGCGGCGCGGGAATTTATCGCTTCGGTGCGCCGGAGGTACCCGGACGCCAATCACCACGTGACGGCGTTTCTGAACCGCGAGGGCAACGTCTGCCGCTTTGACGACGACGGCGAACCCAAGGGCACCGGCGGGGTGCCGGTCATGGAGGTTTTGAAAAAAGAGAGCGTCACGGGGATCTGCGTGGTGATCACTCGCTACTTCGGCGGGATCCTGCTCGGAGCAGGGGGACTGGCGCGCGCTTACGCCAAAGGGGCGCGGATCGCGCTGGAAAAGGCGGGCGTTTGCCGCTTTTCCCGACGGGAGGTACTGCGCTTTTCCTTGGGCTATCCGCAGCTTTCCAAGACGGAGTATGAGCTGCAAAAGAAAAAGATCCCGGTTCTGCAAAAGGAATTCGGGGAAGAGATTTTCATGGAAATTTTGGTTTCGTCGGCGCAGAAAACGGAAGCGGAAACGCTTTTGCGGGAGCTGACCGGCGGCCGAGTGGACGTAGAATTTGTGAGGTTTGAATTTGCAAGAGACGATTTTTGAAAAAGAGCACTACAAGGTGCGCCTTTTCCCGGAGGAAACCGCCCGACAATACGCCTTTTTGCCGGACTACACGGGAAATGATATCGGTCGGAATCTGTTCCGCGCCTGCCTCCCGAAAGCCAAAAAAGAAGCCCTCGATTTTTTGAAAGGACTTGGCATTCTGCCGGAAAAGCTGTTTCTGGCGCGGCCTTTGGTGGATTCGGAGGAAAACGGCGAGGTGCTGTTTTTGTGCAGCGCCCGCGTTTGCGGCGAGGTTCTCAAGGGCGGCGAGCTTTTTCCCCGCCAGTCGGTAGAGGAGGCGGGCTTAAGCCTTGTGTGGGTCGCCGATAAAAAATCTTTTTCGCCCGCTTTGGTTTCCCTCGGGGAAAACGAAGTGGAATTGCGCTTCGTGATTTCGCTGCCGTTCGACCCCGCCTTTTTCGAATCCTTCGGGCGATAACGCTATGCGAGGCTCCGCCCCGCTCAGAAAACTTTTCTCAAAAAGTTTTCTGAAGATTTTCAATGAGCCATAGAGAAGCCCTCTATCAAACCGATTCTTTTCTCCGAAAAGAGATAAAAAAAGCCCAAAGAGTCTTTAAAGGCTCTTTGAGCTTTTGTTTTCGGACAGCTCATTCGTCGGCTAACGCTGACACTTTCTGCCCAAGGGCGTTCCGGGTCCTCGGGGAGAAGGTTGAGGGCGGGAAATTCTTTGTTATACGGCTTTGAAAGTTTTTGAAAGTCCTCAGAAAACTTTTCTCAAAAAGTTTTCTGAGCGGGGTGTGGGGCGGCGCCCCGTTTCGAGGGGAAAGGGTTTAAGAATTCAGTATTGATAGTGCCTGCGAAAGCCGGCGAGGAAGGCGAAAGTGACGGAGAGCGAGAGCGCGCGGGAAAGGATGATGCCGTACCAAATGCCGTCCAGCTCGAAGAAGCGGGGAAAAAGGAAAAGGCAGACCACTTCGAAAAGCACGGTGCGTAAAAACGAAATCAGCGCGGAAATGAGACCGTTATTGAGGGCGGTGAAAAACGAGGAGCCGAAAATGGCAAAGCCCACGGTAAGAAAGCTGAACGCATAGAGACGGAAACCGTGCACTGTCATTTCAAAAAGCGCGGCGTCGTAGCCGGTGAAAAGCAGCCCCAGCGGGGTTGCCAGCCCCTGTGCGAGGGCAAACATTCCGACGCCGAAGGCGGCCATCAAAACGAGGCTTTTTTTGTAGAGATTTTTCAGTTCGCCGGTGCCCCCGGCGCCGTAGTGGTAACCGATCACCGGAGCGGTGCCCACGGAATAGCCGATAAAGACGGATACGAAAATGAAATCTACATACAGGATCGCGCCATAGGCCGCCACGCCGTTTTCCCCGGCGTAGCGCATGAGCTGCATATTATAGAGCATCCCCACGAGCGACATGGAAATATTGCTCAAGAGCTCTGAAAAACCGTTCGTCGTTCCTTTCAGGAGTGCGCGCCCGTCCCACGTTGGCTTTCCGAGCCGCAAAAGGCTGGAATTTGGACAGAAAAAGTACACAAGCGGAATAACGCCGCCCACCAACTGGCTGAGCGCCGTGGCCGCCGCCGCACCGGCCAGCCCCCAGCGGAATCCGGCGACAAACAGCGCGTCCAGCACCATATTGGCAACGCCTGCCGCCACGGTGACCAGAAAGCCGAGCTGCGGCTTTTCCGCCGTGACAAAGAAGGTTTGAAACTCCATTTGCAGGGTAAACGCCGGCAGCGCCAAAAGGAGGATCCTGCCGTACAGGACACAGTCTGCCAAAAGATCGCCCGCCCCGAGAATTGCGGCGACCTGCGGCAGAAACAGAATGCCGAGCAATGCAAGGACAACGCTGAGCGCCGCGGGAACCACAACGAACAGAGAAAAAAGACGGTTGGCGCGATCCTTTTGCCCCTCTCCCATGGTTTTGGAGATCAGAGCGCTGCCGCCCGCACCGAACATAAAGCCCGCGGCGCCGAGTACCATGATAAACGGGATAATGAAATTCAGGGCGGCGAAAGGCGTTTTGCCGGCAAAATTGGAAACGAAAAAGCCGTCTACCACACCGTAGACCGAGGTGAAGATCATCATCGCGATCGACGGCAGGGTGAAACGAAACAGTTTTTTATAGGTAAAATGGTCGGATAATTGAATGGCCATAGGATGATAAAAGATAGAGAACGAAAAGCAAATTCAGTGTTTGGGCGGGCGTGAGGATTTTTTGTGCAGGGAATGGGTGATCCTGACCGCCGGAATGCACACGCCGATCACGACGATCAAAAGCACCAGAAGCGTGACAAAGGCCGCATCGCTGTGGAAAAGCTCCGCCACTGCGGAGAAGAAGCGCCGGGTGCTTTTTTCAACTTCGGACTGCACCTGGATCGCTTCCCCGTCATAGGAAAGGACGAGCGGACAGGAAAACATATCTTCTTCATTCAGAGTGAACACGGCGCTGCCGACGGCCTTGCCGTCTTCCACCTGATCGGCGCTGATTTCCTCCGGCAGCTCCAGACGGTATTCCGCATCCCCGTCTATGCGGGCAAGAACAAGAAAATCTTGCCCGGCAACGACCTTGGCTTTTTGTTCGGAATCGATGATCGAAAGTTCGGATACCGGGTCACCCTTTTGCAGCACGGTTTTGAGCTCGTAGTGTTCGTACGCATAGGCGGTGAGAGTGGCGGTTTCGATCTGCGCCATGTTGCCCGGATATTTGAGGTTGGAATCCATATTGGCGCCCAAAAGCACGGAAATATAGGAAACGCCGTCCTTTACACTATAGGTAGCAAGGCACCTGCCCGCCTGATCGGTAAAGCCGGATTTTCCGCCGAAATAGGCGTCCAGGTAATGGTCGTCGTCGGGATAGTAGCAATCTATCGTATACCGGAGGGGTCTTTCTTTGTGGTATGCGGTTGCGGGAATGGTATAGGTGCGGGTGGAAATGATTTCCCGGAACAGGGGATTTTCCAGAGCGGCCTGGAAAAAGAGCGCAATATCTTTCGGCGAGGAGTAGTGGTTGGCGTTATGTAAGCCATGCGCATTTGCAAAATGGGTGTTTTCCAGCTTCAACTCTTCCGCCTTGGCGTTCATTTTTTCTACAAAGACAGAAATATCGCCGCCCCCGAAGTGATATGCCAAAAGATCGGCCACGTCGCAGAAAGAATTCATCATCAGCCCCAGCAGAAGATCGTAGACGGTGAAGGTTTCGCCTTTCGAAAGCTGCGCGTTGACGCCGCCGTCCTCTATAATATATTGAAACATTTCCGTGTTGGGAACCGTGATCGTGGTATTTTTGGGATCTTCGCAGTTTTCCAGAACAACCAGCGCGGTCATGATTTTGGTGGTAGAAGCGGGAAACATCGTGGATTCGGCGGCCTTTTCATAGAGGACGGTGCCGGTTTCCAGATTGAAAAAATAAACTCCTTGCGAATCCAGCGCAATATCGTAGATCGCGTCTTTTGCTGTCGCGGCAGGCAGAAAGAGAGCAAGCAGAAAGCACAGAGATAAAAGGACGCACAGAAATTGTTTCATGAAAACAGACTCCTTAATATTTTCGATCCAGCATAAATTCGCACCACTCTGCCAAGAGGGATTTATAAGAGGAATCCGGCAGGCAGGAGAGGGCGGCGCGCGCTTTTTCTAAAGCTGCCGCCGCCAGCTTTTCGGTCTCCGAGACGCCGCCGTTTTTCAGGAGGATCTCTCTGGCCTGCAAAAGCTCCCCGGGATTGCGGCTCTGTCCGACGGTGCGGCGCAAAAAGGCTTTTTCTTCCTCTGAGGACTTTTTATAGGCGCGCAGGAGCAGTACGGTGGGCTTGCCTTCGCGCAGGTCGCTGAGTATCGGCTTGCCGAGCTTTTCTTCGTCGGCTGTAAGACCCAGAATATCGTCCTGCAACTGAAAGGCGACGCCGCAGTGCTCGGCAAAGGCGGAAAGCGCCTTGGCTTCCGGTGTGAGCTCGGGCGAATTCTGCCCGATCAGCGCCCCGGCCAGCGCGGCAATGGCAAAAAGCGCGCCGGTTTTGCCCGCCATCATCCCTATGACTTCGCTTTCGGGAATTTTCCAGAAGGCGTTTTTGCCGTATAAAAGGCCGTTTTTGGTATCGATCGTTTCGCCGTTTAAAAGCCTGAGTCCGTAATTGCCCTCCAGGAGGGAAAGGATCTTCAGCGCCACCTCCGGGCGCACTTTCCCGGAATCGGAAAGAGAAGCAAAATGCGCAATGGCGGCGCTGTGCAGCGCATCGCCTGCCAGAATGGCAATATCCGTACCGTATTCGGCGGCGGTTTCGGCGCCGGCGTCGGAAAAGGCGGCGGCGGTGGCGGCGTGCACGCTGGGCTTGCCTCGCCGGGTAGCGTCGTGATCGATCACGTCGTCGTGAATGAGCGTCCAGTTGTGGTAGAATTCAATGCCGAGCGCCGCGGGGAGGGCGGCGTTTTCCGCGTCTTTTCCCCCCAGCACTCCGGCGGAGAGCCGCAAAATGGCGGGGCGGAGCCGTTTGCCGCCGCGACTGAAATAAGCATAGGCGCCTTCCATAAACTCTGCCGGCTCCAGCGGAAAGAGCGGGTGCGCCGCGTGGTATTCCTCCACGAGCACTGCGGTTTCTTTGAGATAAACAGAAAGCGTTTTCATCGGTTCGACAGGAAATCAATGAAATTGATAATCATTTTCTTTTGCCCGGAGGAAAGCTGAAGAAATTTTTCATAGAAAAGCTCTCCCTGCCGCTGAACGGCGGTGGCGCTTTTCTTTTCCTCGGGGGCGGAATAAACGCCCGTACAGAAAAACAGATCCTCCGCGGTGATGCCGCCGCTGGCGTTTTGCGCGATTTTGTGGATCAGTTTCGGGCGCGGGGAATTGACCTGCTGCTGCAGGGCAAGCTTTCTCATTTGAATGTAGCTGATATCGCAGTCCATGGCGAACTGGCGCCAGGAGCGGTCTCCTTTGGCGTCTTCCAGCAGAATGGCAAAAATTTTTCGGTTAAATGGCATGTTGTCTCCGTTCCGTACTTTATAATTCTTACAATCTCCATTATACTTGCTTTGGACGTATAATACAAGGATAAAAAAAGGTTTTTTATGAATAAAGTCGAAATAAATTTTGTCTATTTTTCGTATTTTTATAGTTTGCAGAGAAAAGATTAAAAAATTGGAATTTATAACGCAGTTTGATTTTACTTGCAATTTCAGTGCATTTTGGAGAGACGGATAATTTTTTTGCTATTTTTGTTGAATTTGCATAAATTCTTTTTTTGAAATTCGGGAAATTGACATCTTTCTTTTCGGGGAGGGCTATGTTATAATACCGAGTGTTGAAATGCGCAGATTCTTTGCGTACATTTATAGGAGGAAAAGATGGCAAGTGTATCGTTAAAACATATTTTTAAAAAATACCCCGGCGGCGTTACCGCCGTAACCGATTTCTCCCTGGAAATCAAAGACAAGGAATTTATCATTCTGGTCGGTCCTTCCGGCTGCGGGAAATCTACCACCCTGCGTATGATCGCCGGTTTGGAAGAAATCACCGAGGGCGAACTCTTTATCGGCGATAAGCTGGTGAACGACGTGGCTCCGAAAGACAGAGACATCGCCATGGTGTTCCAGAACTACGCGCTGTATCCGCACATGTCCGTGTTTGAAAACATGGCGTTTGGTCTGAAGCTGCGCAAGGTTCCGAAGGAAGAGATCAAGAGAAGAGTGGAAGAAGCCGCCCGTATTCTGGATATTGCCCATTTGCTGGACAGAAAACCGAAAGCGCTTTCCGGCGGTCAGAGACAGCGTGTTGCGCTGGGACGCGCCATTGTGCGGGAACCGAAAGTGTTCCTTCTCGACGAACCGCTTTCCAACCTCGATGCCAAGCTCCGCGCTTCGATGAGAACCGAGCTGACCAAGCTTCATCAGAAGCTGGGTACCACCTTTATTTATGTAACGCACGACCAGACCGAGGCTATGACCATGGCTTCCCGTATCGTGGTTATGAAGGACGGTATCATCCAGCAGGTCGATACGCCTCAAAACCTCTACGACGTTCCGGTGAATCTGTTTGTTGCCGGCTTTATCGGTACGCCGCAGATGAACTTCATCAACGGTGAATTGGTGAAAAAGAGAGGCGAGGATGGTATTTTCTTCAAATTCGGTGAAAACGAATTTAAGTTGCCGGAAGAAAAGGCGGAAAACGAAGAACTGCAGAAATATATCGGCAAGGAAGTTATCGGCGGGATCCGTCCCGAAGCGATCCACGATGAACCCATGTATCTTTCCCAGTTTGCTGACTGGGTTGTGGAAGCCAGTGTGGACGTAACGGAATTGATGGGTGCGGAAATCTTCCTCTACATTAACAGCCAGGAGCAGAACATGGTCGCTCGCGTATCGCCCCGCTCCAAAGCTAAAGTCGGCGATAACATTAAAGTCGCGTTCGATATCAACCGTCTGCACCTTTTCGACAAAGAGACGGAAATCTGCATTTGCCACTAAGAATCAATTGATATTTTAAACAGCATAATCCTGCAATTTTGCAGGATTATGCTGTTTATTCGGGGAAATACAATCATTTCATTTCAGGGGAAAAGCGCATTCCTGCCGCAAAAACGACCCCTCTGAAATTTTAAGGGAGGAAGATTGATGAACCTTACCGTAAAAAATTCTTGCAGAGAAGTTGACGTTTTGGTGGTCGGCGGTGGCCCCGCCGGCTGCACGGCGGCGATCGCCGCGGCACGGGACGGCGCCGATGTTATGATTTTGGAAAGCTCTTCCGCGCTGGGCGGTATGGCGACCGGCGGTCTGGTTTCCAAATGGGCGCCGTTTACCGATAAGGAAAAGGTGATCTACCATTCCATTGCGCTGGAGGTTTTGCAGCGCTACAAAGAAAGAATGCAGTATCCGGAGGAGAAATGGGACTGGGTGACGATCTCGCCGGAGGACTTGAAGATCGTTTATGACGATATGGTAGCCGAGAGCGGCGCGAAGGTTCTGTTCCAAACTCTGGTGTGCGACACCGTGGTGAAGGATGGGAAGATCGACTGCGTGATCGCGGCGAACAAAAAAGGGTTGACGCCTTTTAAGGCGAAGGTCTATATCGATTGCACCGGCGACGCCGACGTAGCGGCGTTTTCGGGCGTGAAGTGCGAGCTGGGGGATGAATACGGCAATATCCAGCCGGCGAGTCTTTGCTTTGCCATAGCAAACGTTCATATGGATCAGTGCGATATCCCGCTCGGCTCCAATCCCAAAGACGGGCTGTGGGCCAAGATCCGCGACGAGGGCAAATTCCCGCTGACCTGCAAGCATTTTATCCCGGCATACCTGGGGGATAGCGTGATTTTGGCGAACGCCGGCCATATTTTCGATCTGGACAGCACCGACCCTGAAGCCGTTTCCGCCGCCTATGCGAAGGGGCGGAAAATTGCCGAGGAATATTTGAAGGCGCTGAAATACTACTTGCCCGAGGTTTTCGGCGATGCGATCATCCTTGCCACGGCGCCGACGATGGGGGTGCGCGAATCCCGCCGGATCGATGGGGAATACCGCTTTACGGTGGAGGATTATCTGGCGCGACGCAGCTTTGAAGATGAGATCGGCCGGAACAGCTATTGGCTGGACTGCCATGCCAAAAAGGGCGCGGTGAATCCGCACAAGATCGACGCCGCCAGCACCCGCTACGGAAAAGGTGAGAGCCACGGCATTCCCTGGCGTGTGATGATTCCCAAGGGGCTTGACAATCTGCTGGTCGCGGGCCGCTCGGTCTCGATGGAGCGAATGGCGCTGGCCACCATTCGCGTCATGCCGAACTGCCTTGCCATGGGCGAGGCCGCCGGGCACGGTGCGGCGATCGCCGCCGCCAAAGGAATCGGCGTGCGTGAAATCGACGTGAAGGACGTGCAGGCGAAAATTGCTAAATAAGCGGCAAAAAAATGAACAACGCCCGCTCTTTTCAAAAAAGAGCGGGCGTTTTTTTAATTCACGGCGGTTTTTCCTTTCAAAAACAAAAAAGATCGGCAAAATCTCCTTTTCTTTTTCGGGAGAAAAATTGTGAATTTACAGAATTTTCATCATTTTCTCTTGCAATCGGAAACGATTTTGTTTATAATACTAGGGAATAGAATTTTGCGAAAGGAAATTTATTATTATGACTACCAATGTTACTGTGAATCAATGGATCAAAGAAGTCACCGAGCTTCTTTCTCCCGATAAGATCGTTTGGATCACCGGCGAAGAAGAACAGCTCGAAGGGCTGAGAAAGACCGCTGTTGCCAGCGGCGAACTGATCAAGCTGAACGAGGAGCTGCTCCCCGGCTGCTACCTGCACAGAACCCGCCAGAACGACGTGGCGCGCGTGGAGGATCGTACCTTTATTTGCAGCAAAACCAAAGAAAACGCCGGTCCCACCAACAACTGGTGCGACCCGAAGGAAATGTATCAGAAGCTGTATGACATTGCCCGTGGTTCCTATCGCGGCAGAACGATGTATGTGATTCCGTTCTCCATGGGCCCGATCGGCTCTCCGCTTGCCAAAGTGGGCATTGAAGTGACCGATTCGATTTACGTTGTATTGAACATGGCGATCATGACCCGCGTGGGTAACAAGGTGCTGGAGGTGTTGGGCGATTCCAACGACTGGGTTCGCGGCCTGCACGCTTCCTGCGACATTGACCCCGAAAAAAGATACATTTGCCAGTTCCCCGAAGACAACACCATTATTTCCGTAAACTCCGCTTACGGCGGCAACGTGCTGCTCGGCAAAAAGTGCTTTGCGCTCAGAATCGCCTCCTACCAGGGCTGGAAAGAGGGCTGGATGGCAGAGCATATGCTGATCCTCGGCATTGAAAATCCCAAGGGCGAAAAGAAATACGTGGCGGCGGCGTTCCCCTCCGCCTGCGGCAAGACCAACCTTGCCATGCTGATCCCGCCGAAATATCTGCGCGACAAAGGCTACAAGGTTTGGACGGTCGGCGACGATATCGCCTGGATGCGCATTGGGCAGGACGGCAGACTCTATGCCATTAACCCCGAAAACGGCTTCTTCGGCGTAGCGCCCGGTACCAACGAAAAATCCAACTTCAACGCGCTGGCTTCCACCAAGAAGAACACCATCTTCACCAACGTGGCGCTCGATCTGGACACCAACACGGTTTGGTGGGAAGGCCTGAATAAAGATCTCCCGAAGAACGCGATCGACTGGAAGGGCAACAAGTGGGACGCTTCCAAGTTTGACAAGGCCAACAAAGACACCTATGCAGCTCACCCGAACTCCCGCTTCACGGCTCCTGCCGTGAACTGCCCCTGCATTTCCGATGAATTCGACAAGGGCGCGGGCGTGCCGATCTCCGCGATCATTTTCGGCGGCAGAAGAGCCAAATTGGCGCCGCTGGTTTACCAGTCCAAGAACTGGGCGAACGGCGTATTTGTCGGCGCGAGCGTTTCTTCCGAAACCACCGCTGCCGCGGCCGGAGCCGTGGGTGTGGTTCGCCACGACCCGATGGCCATGCTGCCCTTCTGCGGCTACAATATGGGCGATTACTTCCAGCACTGGCTCGATATGGGCAAAAAGCTGGGGGACAAAGCGCCGAAGATCTTTAACGTCAACTGGTTCCGCCAGGACGATGAAGGCAACTTCGTCTGGCCGGGCTTTGGCGACAATATGCGTGTGCTGAACTGGATCCTGGATCGCTGCGAAGGCAAGGCGGACGCGGTCGAGACTGCGATCGGCTATCTGCCCAGACCGGAAGATATCGATCTGACCGATCTGGATATCGACAGAGCGACGCTTGAATCCATTTTGGCGGTCGACAAAGACGCCTGGACGGCGGAAATGGACGGCCTGACCGAATACTTTAAAAAATTCGGCGATCGCCTGCCCAAGGAATTTACCGAAATGATCGCCAATATCAAGGCGAACTTAAAATAAGACCTGTCAAAAACAGCCGCGAATTTTTCGCGGCTGTTTTTTTACGTTCAAGGAACGGCTCCGGCGAGATTTGCGTGGATATCGCCGATGAATCTTCAGTCCGTGGAAAGCAAAATGGCATTTTTCTTACGGCCTTCTATGCTGATTCTGCAAATTGTTCTTTTGTATATTGCAGAAACGCTTCTTCATGAGCGCCGTGTGCCGTTCGGGGCTTACGGCTTTAAAAGGGTGCCGGCTTTGAGCTTAGCGAGGAGAGACAGGTTTTGCAGGGCGGTGCCGGTGTAGAAGAAAACGGAATTGGCCTCGGCAATGCGGGCGCGGTAGGAAAAACCGGAGTCGGCGCCGATGGCGCGGAGGCCGTCTACCAAAGAAGAGCCGGTATAGGGCGTGGCGGGAAAGCACTCTCCTTTGGGCGCTGTGCTTTTATCGGCGGCGGGCCGACTCTCTTCGGCTTCAAAGCCGGGGTCGGTGACGGCGCCCTCCGCGCAGTACACCGTGTCCAAATCCACCCAGCCGTAAACATTGGAAACGCTTGCCTCGGTGGCTTTGAGGTGGTAGGGGTGTTTGGCGCCCTGTGCGATTTTGGTACAGAGCGCGGTGCCGCTTTTTCTCAGTCCGCCGACGGGAACGTCATCGTTAGAGGCAGGGTAGTGATAACCACCGGTAAAATAGACTTTTTTTCCCAAAAGAGAGGGGTTAAAAACCGCGTCGGCGGTTTCTGCTTCGGAGCCGTTTTGTTCTTCGCCGCCGTCCATTGCCATGAGCTCCGTCACGCGGGCAAAAAACTTGTCCCAGTGGGGTAAAATATAGAGGGGGCAGGTTTTGGACGGTGAAAAATCGTGGTGCGTATACAAGTCCAGTTTGGGATCCAGATTGTATTTTTTTAAGAGATAAGCGCAAAGGCGGGCGCTGGTTTCCTCGGAACCGGGGCGATCGCCGATGCATTCAATGGCAATGGTATCGAGATTGCCGTTGATCAGCACCTCCGGGCGCTTGACGACCCGGCGGTAAGACCCGTCCCCGGCGTGCCAGCCGCATTCGGATTCGCGCAGGTTCTGCCAAATGGAATTGTCATATACATAAAAATGAACGGCGGTGCCCGCCATATTACAATTCGGCCAGGTGGCGCGGGTGTATTGCTCGGCGGGGTCGGTGTTGGCGGGAGTTGCAATATCGCCGGTGTTATGAATGCAGATCCCCAGCGGCGTACCGTCCTTTCCCAAAAGCGCCATCGGCTTGACCGGATCCCCCTTTTTGCAGTACGAGGTCTGATCCTTGGTGGAGCGGGCGGTTTCGGGAATGATTTTTTCCGAGATCGTCAGGGTATAGGGGCCGATTTTTTCGGTGCGGATACGGTCGGGAGTGAGGATCATTTTCGATTCTCCTTTTCTTCTTTCAGCTCCGCTAAGTATGCGTCAGCGCGGATGGCTTCTTTGGTAAAGGAATTGTTTTTCCACCACGCCCACAGGGAAGCGGCGGCGGTGAACAGGAGGGACAGCGTTTCGTAGAGCTGTTCATCGGAAAAGGGCAGCGGATTTTTGCCGAGTGCGGTGAGGATCTGGTTGAAAAGTGCAAGAACTAAAAGTACGGTGCGCAGTATGGTTTCTTTTTTCATTTTGTTACATCCTTTCTAAATTTTGCAGGGCGTTTTTCTGCCGGAGACTGTCTTTTTCCAGCAGCTCGATTTTTTTGCGGAAGAGGGAATGTTCTTCCTTTTCCGTTGCCTTAACCTCCTGCAGGGTCAGGGCAAGGCTTTTTAAAGAGGCTTCCAGAAGGGTCAGGTTCTTTGTGATGCGCACGGCGATCGCCATTACCGAGATCATGAAGCTCACAAGCGAAGCCACTCCCAGAAAAATTTCCCAGGTCATTTTTAACTCCTTTCCTGTTATTTTTGCGGAGTATACCATGCCGGCACCCTGCCACACAATGACATTTTTTTATAAATGCGGGGAATTTTTACAAAAAAGATTTGAAAACGGGAAAGATATAGTGTATACTGTCTCTTGGATTCTTATTGAAAGAATGCTTTCTGATGGTGAAATCTCAAAATAGAAACCTTTGAAAGGAATTTTTGAATGGAAAAACCGAAGCGGATCGCCCTCGGAGAGGGAATCTACTTGAATTTTGTGGAGAATAAGCAATATAAAACCAATTATTTTTCCGCTTTTTTCGTAACGGAATTAACCCCGAGGACCGCCTCCTACAATACGCTTCTTTCGCGCGTTTTGCTGCGCGGCAGTGAAAAATACCCGACGCAAAAAGAACTTAACCGCGCGCTGGATCTTTGCTATGACGCGGTGCTGAATTCCGACGCCGGCAAAATAGGGGAGCGGCACGTGCTTTCGTTTACCCTGTCGTTTCTGGACAAGGAATTTACCCTGCAAAAGGAGGACGTGTGGCCGGAGGGACTGGGGATTTTTTGCGACCTGTTGTTTCACCCGGCTTATGCGGGCGGCGCTTTTCAAGAGAAATATGTGAAGAGCGAAAGGGAGCGCGCAATAGATGAAATTGCCGCTTTGGTAAACCACAAAGCGCAGTACGCGCGCCGGAGAATGCTGGAGATCATGTGCGAAAACGAGCCGTACGGCACGTCCTCGCTGGGAGAAGAAACGATTTTGCGGCGCATCACCCCGGCAAAGCTGACGGCGTATTATGAAAAGCTTTTGCGGGAAAGTCGCATTGAACTGTATTTTGTGGGCAGAGGCGACCCGGAGAAATTGGCAAAAGAGCTTACGCCGCTGTTTGCCGGCAGGGAACGTAAGGTGCGTCCGCTTCCCGAAGTCACCCTGGGAAAAGCGCCCGCCGAAATCAAGCGCGTGACCGAGGAAATGGAAATTACCCAGGCGAACTTAGTGATGGGCTTTCGTATGAATACCACGCTTGCCGATCCCGATTGGCGGGCGATGAGCGTGTATAACGCCGTGCTGGGCGGTTCTTTGACCTCGAAGCTCTTTTGTGTGGTGCGGGAAAAGCTGTCGCTCTGCTACACGGTGCAGTCCCTGCCGGACGCCATGAAAGGCACCATGCAGATCTATGCCGGCATTGCACCGGAAAAGAAAGAGGTTGCCGAGCGGGAAATTCTGCACCAGATGGAATTGATCCGTCGGGGCGAGATCACCGAGGAAGAACTGGAAAGCGCGCGTTCGTATCTGATCCATGCGATGCGCGGCCTTCCGGATAATCCCGCGGTGCTGGCGGAGTGGTACTTGCCCCGTATTTTGGCAGGCGACGAGAAAACGCCGCTGGAGCTTGCCGCGGATCTGAAACGGATCACCAAGGAGGACGTGGTGCGCGTCTCGCAGAAATTGCAGCCGGATACCGTGTATGTTTTAACGGCAAAGGGGGGAAAAGCGTGAGATTTACAGAAAAGAAAAGTGATGTTTTACAGGAAAAATATTACCGCGGCCGCCACGAAAGCGGACTGCTGGTCACGCTGATCCCCAAAAACCACCAAAAAGCGTTTGCTTTGTTCGGGACGCGTTACGGTTCGATCGACCGCACCTTTAAAACCGAAAAGGACGCGGATTTTGTGACCGTGCCGGACGGAATTGCTCATTTTCTGGAGCATAAGTTGTTTGAAAATGCCGACGGAACCGATACCATTACCCGCTTTGCGGCGCAAGGCGCCAACTGTAACGCCTTTACCTCCAATGAAATGACGGCGTATTTGTTTTCGGCGACCGACCGGTATTATGAAAATTTAAAGGTACTGCTGGATTTTGTGACTCACCCGTATTTCACCAAAGAGACGGTGGAAAAAGAATTGGGGATCATCGGCCAGGAAATCCGTATGGGACAGGACGAGCCGTTTCATCAGCTTTATTACGGGCTTTTGGACTGCCTGTTCGTCAACCACAACGTCAAGGTGGACGTTGCCGGAACGGAAGAAACGATTTCGCACATTACAAGCGATCTTCTGTACCGTTGCTATGAGACGTTTTACCATTTGAGCAATATGGAATTGGTGCTCTGCGGCAACTGGGAGAAAAAGAAAGTCGCCCGGGTGCTGGACGAGGTGCTGAAGCCCGGCGAACGGATTGTAATCGACCGCAGCTACCCCGAAGAACCCAAATGCCTTGCCGCGCCGAAAATGGTAAAATCCTGTCCGGTGGCGATCCCGCTCTTCGCCGTGGGGATGAAGGAAGCGGATCTGCCGAAGCGGATCTCTTCGTTCGACATTCTGAAAAAAGAAGCGGAGCATGAAATTTTAGCCGATATGCTGTTTGGCAAATCGAGTGATTTTTACAATGATCTGTATGAGAAGGGCCTGATCAACGAGAAATTTTCCGTGGAGTACAACCTTTCCCGCAGCTACGGCTATCTGCTGCTTTTCGGGGAAACTAAAAAGCCAGAAAAGGTGTATCGCGAAATTCGGAACGTTGTGAAAAACGCCGCGGAAAAGATTTGCGAGTCTGACCTGGAGCGCAGCCGCAAAGCGGTATATGCGCGCTGCGTGCAGGATTGGAATTCCACCGCGGAAATTGCCGAAACCTTTATGGAATTTTCTTTTGCCGGTACCGATATGCTGGATTACCCAAAGGCGATTGCCGAAGTGACGCTGGACGACCTGTATAAACGAATCGAAAAATCCTACTCCACACGACGGATGGCGCTTTCCGTAGTGGAGCCGATCAAGGAGGAAGAACATGTTTGACGACACAACCTATATTGCCTTCCCCAATTTGGGGATCGACACCTTTGAACTGAAGCGTTTTGTCACACAGAATCTTTTCGGAAAGGGCATTTCCATTGCCTGGTACGGGGTGATCATCTGCATGGCGATGATCCTTGCCTGCGTGGTCATCAGCCGCAACGCGGTGAAAAAAGAGGGATTTGTTCTGGATTCCTTTTTGGATTATTTTCTATTTGCGATCCCGCTTGGCGTGGTCGGCGCCCGGGCGATGTATGTGCTGACGAACCTTGACTATTATGACAGCTTTCTGAAAATGATCAGTGTCTGGAAAGGGGGACTCGCCATTTACGGCGGTGTTCTGACGGGCATGGTGGTGGTTCTTGTGGCCGCGAAGATCAAAAAAAACTCTGCGCTCCGGGTGTTCGACGCGATGGCTCCGGGGGTGCTTTTGGCGCAGGCGATCGGCCGTTGGGGCAATTTTATCAACGGCGAAGCACACGGCGGCGAAACTTCGCTGCCCTGGGGGATGATGATCAATTTTGAAGGACCGTTTCACCCGACTTTCCTCTATGAATCGCTGATCACCTTTTCTGGCTTTTTGATTGCGACGTTTCTTTTGTACCGTAAAAAGAAATTCCATGGGGAAATTTTTGCGTTTTACCTGATTTGGTACGGCATTGGCCGGACGCTGGTGGAAGCACTGCGCACTGATTCGCTGTATTTCGGTCCGCTGAAGGCTTCGCAGTGCATTGGCGTTGTGAGCGCTCTTGCGGGCGTCGTGATTTGCATTTGGGCTGCCAAGCGTTTTGCGGTTTCGGCAGAGAAGGCCGTTCCCGCGGCGGCTGCGTCCGCGGAAGAAAAGACCGCGGCAGCGCCGGAGAAAAAGGTTGAAGAAGAAACGCCGGAAAAGCCGCAGGACGAAGAAAAAGGAACAGCGCCGGAGGAAAAGGCAAAAACAAAAGAACCGGAAGAAGAAAACAAAGAAACGGAAGAAACGAAAAATGGCAATCCTTCTTGACGGAAGGCAAACGGCGTCAAAATGCCGCGAGCGGATTCGCGCGCAGGTGGAAACTCTGGTGAAAGAAACGGGAGTTCGCCCCGGTTTGGCGGTGATTTTAGTAGGGGAAGATCCGGCTTCGCAGGTTTACGTGCGCAACAAAAAAAGAGCCTGCGAGGACGTAGGCTTTGTTTCGGAGGAATACCGACTTTCCGCCGACGTGCCGGAAACGGAGCTTTTAGACCTGATCGACACGCTGAACGAGAAGGAAACCATCGACGGTATTTTGGTGCAGCTGCCGCTGCCGCAGGGTTTTGATGAAAAAAAGGTGATTGCGGCGATCGCTCCGCGCAAGGACGTAGATGCGTTCGGCTTTGAAAACGTGGGCAGGATCATGACCGGCGATTTTGATTTTGTGCCCTGCACGCCTGCGGGGATTCTGATGCTGTTGAAGGAATACGGCGTGGAGCTTGCCGGGAAACGCGCAGTGGTGATCGGCCGGAGCAACATTGTGGGCAAGCCGATGGCGATGCTGCTTTTGCACGAAAATGCGACCGTTTCGATCTGTCATTCCCACACCAAAGACCTTGGCGCAATCACGCGCGAGGCCGAAATTTTGGTGGCGGCGGTGGGCAAGGCGGGCTTTGTAACCGCGGATATGGTAAAAGACGGCGCGGTGGTGATCGACGTGGGCATGAACCGCACCGAAAAAGGATTGTGCGGCGACGTGAATTTTGAAGCGGTGAAGGAAAAGGCCGCCATGATCACGCCGGTGCCGGGCGGCGTAGGACCGATGACGATTGCCATGCTTTTGCAGAACACGCTGACCTCCGCGAAAAAACGAGCCGCCGCGCGGCAATGAAAGGAAAAAGAAGCATGAAAAAAATTGGGTCGTTTTTGCTGGCGGCTTTGCTGCTGTTTTTGGCAGTTTCCTGCGGGAAAACCGAAAACGAAACGCATCCCGCGGGAGAAACCGAGGAGATTTCCGATGAACAGGCGATTGCCGACTACATAGCCAATCTGCGAAACGGCGGAGATGAGAAAACACTGTATCGCTATGAGGATTTTTCCGCCTTTTTCATTCCCGGGGAATATAAAAATCTGACCTATCCGGACGACCCCATGATCTCCGCAGAGATCACCGATGAAAAAATCGACGATTATCTTGTCCTGATCCTTTTGAACAATACGGTCAACGATGATGCGTATACCACCCTTACCGAGGGAAAGGTGCAGAAATTCGATGTGGCAACGATCGATTACAAAGGCTTTATCGATGGAGAAGAGCTGGAGAACGGATCTGCCGAGGGGACGGATCTTTTGATCGGCAGCGACTCCTTTATCGACGGCTTCGAAGCCGGCCTGATCGGCGCCGCAATCGGCGATACCGTGAAACTGAATCTCCATTTTTCGCCCTATTACGGAAACGAAGAGGTGGCCGACAAAGACGTGGTGTTTGAAGTGAAAATTCATGAGGTCAAACGCCCCGAGATTCCGGAAGTGACGGTAGAGGTGATCAACGCCCTCTATTCTTCCCAATATGCTTCGCTGGAGGAACTGAAGGAAGATGTGAAGGCCGATCTTATTGAGGAACAGAAAGCCCAGGCTTACCAGTACGTTGTGGAGTATCTGCGCCGGCAGGTGATCGCAAACAGCGAGGTCATTGAACTGCCGGAAAAGGAAAGACAGCATTATTTCGATCAGTACCTTTCCTATATTCAGCAGTATGCGTCTTATGCAGGGCAATCGCTGGAGGATTATATTAAAAACAATATGAATATGACGCCGGAGGAGCTGGAAAACGACGCCAACGAATATGCGCGCTCGTCGGTGCTGACGGATCTCTATATTTTTACGATCGCCCAAAAAGAAAATCTGACCTGGACCGACGAGCAGGTAGAGGCGATGATCATGGGCGCTTATGAAAACGGTTCTTCTTTTTCAAGCGTGCATTCCATGCTCCAGTATTATAACGGCATTTACGGATCTTCATATTTTGTAAATAATCTTTTGTATCAGCTGGTGAGCCAATTTGTATATGAAGCCGCTGAAATGACAGCCGTATAAGGAGTAGATCATGAAAAAGATACTTTCCCTGTTTTTGGCGACGACGCTGCTTTGCTGCCTCGCGGGCTGCAAGAAAGATTCGGATACGCCATACGACTACGATCTTTCGGAATATATCCGAATGCCGGACTATACGGCTGTTCAGGCTGAGTACGACGATCCGAACGTCTGTACCGAAGAGGAGATCGATGATGCGATTTTTCAGGTGATGCTTACCTATGCGATCTTCACCGAGGAAGAGGGGCGGAAAGCCGAACCGTATGATAAGGTAGATCTTTCCTACTATTGCTATCTGGACGGGCAGGTTGTGGAGGATCTGACAGAGGCCGATACGGCGATCGTGATCGGCCAGAAAACGGGTGACGCGCTGAAAGAAACGATCGGCGACGCGCTGATCGGCGCAGCCGCAAACGAAACGGTCTTTACGGAATATACCTTTCCGGATGACGACTATTATTACGGAAGCTACGCCGGGAAAACGTTGCAGATCGAGACCGAAGTGATCCGCGTTTCCGCGGCCGCCGTACCGGAGTGTGACGATGAATTTGTCGCTTCTTTGGAAGGATATGATTTTCAAACCGTGGCGGATTTCCGCGCGGTCGTGCGGGAAGATATTCTGCAGCAAAAGCTCGACAATAAAATGTACGCGGTCTGGAATGCTTTCTGCCGCGAGGTAGAGGTATTGAAGTACCCCGAACCGGAATTGGAACAGTACAGACAGTCGTATCTGGAGAAATACGAAAGCACCGCCGCACAATACGGCGTGGAACTGGAAGAGTTTCTAACCACCTATTTGCAGACGGATTACGACACTTTCCAGGCGGATATGCAGGCGTATGCCGAGGAATCGGTGAAAACCGATATGATCTTTATCCAGCTTTCCCGCCTGATGAATATTACCATCAGCGATGAGGAATATCAGGCCGGGGTCGAGGAATACTACGCCAGCGCGCAGGCCGAATTCGATTCGCTGGAGGAATTTATTGAAGAATACGGCGAAGACGTTTTGCGTGAAAACTTGGTTTGGGATAAAGTGCTGATGCAGCTGGTAGACTCCGCAAAACCGTAACAACAAAAAAAGCCGCTTACGCTGTTTCTCATAAGGATATTTCAGCGGAAAGCGGCGGCTTCGGAGCAGGACGGACAGTTTCGGCTGTCCGTCCTTTTCTTTTTCTGCGATCTTTGTATTCTGGATAAATTCAACCTTGCGAAAAGCGTCGGAATAAGGACGGCCATAGGGATCAAGGAAAGAAGCAATGGTACGATCGTCACCTTTTTCCCTTTTCCTTGCCAAAAGGAAACAGTCCTTTTTTCTCATACGGTTCTTTTGTAACCGACAGCACTTTATAGCCCGTAGCTTCGATTGCAGACCGCAGCGCCGTTTCTTCGATATCGTTTTCCGTAAGAATGATGGTTTCGCCTTTTCCGTGAGAGGATGAAACCTTTTTTACGGGAAACACACGGCGTACCGCGTCGTTGATATGGCTCTCGCACATTCCGCACATCATTCCGTCAATTTTCACCGTAATTTTAAGCATAATAATTTCTCCTTTTCCCCAAATCTCCCGGTAGATTGAGAAGCGAACTTTTTCCCGAGCCGGAGTGTCCGAGGATCACACGGATTTTACCTTCGTCAATCGATTTCTTCTTTGGATTTCTCAAATCTTCTTATGAGAAGTCACTTTTTTCAGAGGCTTTTTATGTAAAAAATTATAAGGTTTCTTTACAAAGCGCAAGGAAATTTTTTGTGGCTCTGGATATATAATTGTTTTTCATGGTCAGAATGGCGCGCTTTGTGGAAAAATCGACACCTTTGAAGCGTTTGTATTCCAAAGGATGCGCACAGAACGAGAGCGTGGATTCCGGTACGATGGCCACCCCCAGCCCCGCTTCCGCCCATTTGAGATTGATCGTGACTTGCTGGTTGACGTTGCGGATATTGGGAACAAAGCTTTTTTCCTCGCAAAGAGCGCGGAACATTTCTTCATAGCGGTGAATGATAACAATGGGAAAATCGCCCAAATCCGCCAGATCGATTTCGCCGTTTTTGCCGGGAAGGGAAAAGATATCGCTGCGATAGGCGCAGACCAGTTTTTCATCGCTGATATAAAAGGCGTCCATTTCCGGTGTGATGCGGCAGGGAGTGCGGATGATGCCGATATCGACTGTGCCGTCCTCCAAAAGCTGGAGAATGGAATCGGACTCTTTTTCGTAGAATTCAAATTTTACTTTCGGGTATTTTTCCGTAAAACGGGGAATAATGCTGTCCAGCATGGAAATGGCGCCCGAGGGAATGGTGGCGATCTTCAAAATGCCGGAGTCGCCGTTTTCAAAATCACTGATTTCCTTGGCCATGGAGTTTTCCAACAGGATGATGCTTTTGGCGCGTTCGTAGAAAAGCACGCCGGCATCGGTGAGCTTTTGGTGGCGGGAATTGCGTTCGATCAGAAGGGCGTTCATTTCTTTTTCCAGAGTTTTGAGTTGATTGGAAAGGGCGGGCTGGGCAATGAAAAGCTTTTTCGAGGCTGCGGTCAGGGAACCGCTCTCTACGATTTCCACGAAGTTTCGCAGTACTTTAATATCCATAGGGCCACCTATTTTAATTTTGTATAGATTTTAAGCAAAAATGATATTTTACTTATGGATGCAACTGCATTATAATATACGCACTGAAAAAAATCAAGTAGGTTTGTAAAATTTGACGGGAGGATTTTCATGGGACTGAAAAGAACGCGCGAATACGCTTTGGTGATCGCAATGGCGTTTTTGATGGCGCTCAATTATGAAATCTTCGTTTTTCCGAATTCCTTTGCGCCGGCGGGGCTGAACGGAATCGCCACCATGATCCAGTACAAGCTGCAATTCAGTATTGGTTATATGAATTTACTGCTTAACGTGCCGCTTTGCCTGATTGCGATTTTTATTTTGAACCGCGATTACGCCGCCAAAACGCTGGCGTTCAGCCTGGCGTTTTCCTTATTTGCTTTGGTTTTTAAATATGGCCTGGTCGATATCAGCCCGTATATTTATGAAACGCCGAACGGTACCAGCACCGTGCTGGCGCCGGTTGCCGCCGGCGTGGTCAACGGCGTCATTTACGGTGTGACGATCAAGGTGAACGCTTCCACAGGCGGAACCAGTGTGGTGGGAGCGTTGGTGCACCACAAACGGCCGGAGCAGAATTTGATGCGGATTATTTTTATTTTGAACTCCTCGGTGGCGCTGGCTTCGTATTTTGTATATGACTATAAGATCGAGCCGGTGATCTGCTGCATCATTTACAGCTATCTGACCAGCCTGATCAGCGACAGGATCATCCAGGGCGGCAAGAGCCAGGTGAAATTTGAGATCATAACGCGCGATTTTGCGGCCATGTCGCAGGAGATTATCCGGAAGACACACCACAGCGCCACCGTGATCCCCGCCAAGGGAATGTTTTCCGGCAAAGAGACCGACCTTTTGATCTGCGTGATTAATAAGCACCAGATCATTAAGCTGCAAAAAATTATTGAAAGCTATCCCGGGTCGTTTGCCTATATCAGCTCGGTCAACGAGATTTACGGAAATTACAACATATCCGGCAAAAAACGCCCGGAAAAAAGAGCGGACAGCGAGATCTGAATAAAAAAATTATAAAAGAAAGCCGCAAGCGGAGAATTTTTCTCCGCTTTTTTTGCCCGTTTACAAAATGTTCACAAAGATGTCATTGCGTGGCAGGGTCAAGGCAAAGTATACTCCGCCATGAACAAAGCACCTTGACGTGCGAAAAAAACGGAGGAATTATGAAAGACACAAAAACCGTAACGGCAGATTTTGATCTGTATGAAAAAGGGAAGGAGTATAACCGCAGGATCGGTCTTTACGACACGGTGGCGCGCAACGAGCGTTTTTACCGCGGCGACCAGTGGAGCGGCGTTGAAGCGGGAAATTTACCCACGCCGGTGTTTAATTTGTTTAAACGCGTAATCAATTTCTTTATTTCCACGATTCTTTCGCAGAAGATCTCACTGCATTTCAACGCCGACGGCATCAGCTGCCTGTACGACGAAGAAAAGCGCCGCGTGATCGACGAGGTTTGCCAGACGCTGACCGGCTTTTTGAACTACCGCTTTGAAAAAGACAAAATGGATCTTTTTCTGGCCGAGGGGCTTTTGGACGCCGCGGTAACGGGCGATATGTTTGCCTATGTATATTGGGATCCCACCCGCAAAACGGCGCAGGGCTTTACGGGGGATTTTGTAACCAGTCTGATTGACAGCACCAATGTGTTTTTCGGGGATGTGAATACCGCGTCCGTAGAGGAACAGCCGTATATTCTGATCTCAGGGAGAGAATTGACATCAAAGCTGCGTGAGGAAGCCAGACGGAACGGCGCAACGCGGGAGGAGATTGAATCGATCGTGGCGGACAACGACACCGGCGAGCAATCCGGAGATTTCGGCAAAAAAGAACTGGACGGCACCAAAACCACGTTTGTGATCCTTCTTTATAAGAAGAACGGCACCGTCCACCTGCGGAAAAGCTGCCGCTCTGCCGTGATCTGCCCTGAGCGCGACACGGGGCTGCGCCTGTACCCGGTCGCCATGATGAACTGGGAACGCGTGAAAAATTCCTATCACGGGCAGGCGGTGGCAACGGCTCTGGTGGAAAATCAGCTCTATATCAACAAAGCGTTCGCCATGGTGATGAAGCATATGATGGATCTTTCCTTCTCCAAGGTGATGTATAACGCCAATCTCATTGATGAATGGACCAATGCGATCGGCGAGGCGGTGGCGGTGAACGGTCCGGTGGAAAACGCCGTTTTACGGATTGAGCCGGGCAGTATGCAGACCGGTTTTCTGGAAGTGATCAATATGACGCTCGCCGTTACCAAGGAATTGATGGGCGCGACTGACGCGGCGCTCGGCAATGTACAGCCGGATAATACCAGCGCGATCATTGCTCTGCAGCAATCCAGCTCGGTGCCGCTCGATCTGCAGCGCCGCGGGCTTTATCATATGGTAGAGCAATTGGGCATGATCTGGCTCGATTTTATTTTGCGCTATTACGATTCATCCCGGGTGATGCTGTACCGGAAAAAAGGCGCTTTGCTCGGCAATACCCTGCCGCTGGAGGAAATGGAGAACATTCTCTTTTCCTGTAACGTGGACGCCGGCGCTTCTACTTACTGGAGCGAAATTGCCACGGTGACCACGCTCGACCGTTTGCTTTCTCAGGGAGTGATCAGCTTTGCCCAGTATCTGGAACGCCTGCCGGAGGGCTATATTACCAAAAAAGAAGAACTCCTGCAGGAAGTCCGGCGTGCCGAAGAGGAGGCCCGGGCGAATATGATTCAAGGTTCGGAAGCGTAATGCTTTTGAAATAAATAAAAAAGGAGGAAACCATGAAGAAAAAAGAAAAAGTTCTTCCCGAAGAGGAAGAAAAAGAAATGCTTGCCGAGGAAGAGATTCCGGTAAGCGAAGCGCCGGAAACGGAGGCGGAACCGGGAGAAGCGCCCGACGCCGCGCCGAAAACAGCGCGCTCAGAAGAGGCCATGAGGGAAGACGTGGCGCTGTTTCACGAGCTTTTTCCCGAAGTGACGGCGAAAATGATTCCCAAAGAAGTATGGGAAAAGGTGGAACAGGGCGAATCGCTGGCGGCGAGCTTTGCGCTCTACAAGGTTATGCAGGAGCGCGAGAACGAGCGGATCCGAAAGATCAATGAAGAAAATGCCGCTTCCGCACCGCCCCGCATTCGCCACGACGGAGCCGAGGGGGAATACTTTTCGCCCGAAATGGTGAAGCAGATGTCCCAGGCGGAAGTCCGCAAAAACTACAACCAAATTTTAAAATCGATGGATCAGTGGAACTGATCGGAAAGGAAACGTGAATGGCTATTACCAATTTTATTCCTACACTTTGGAGCGAAACTCTTTATAAGGAGCTGGAAAAGGATTACGTCGGCGTCAAGCTCTGCTCGCGCGAGTTTGAAGGCGAGATCCGCGGCGAGGGCGACCGTGTGAAGATTTGCGGCGTCGGACCGGTTACGGTATTTGACTACACCAAAAACCAGGATATGCCGGCCGCCGAGGTGCTTTCCGATAATGAAAGAACGCTCATAATCGATCAGGCGAAGGGATTTAATTTCTTTATCGATTCGATCGATAGGGCGCAGTCCAAAAAAGGATTGATGCAGGCTGCCATGAAGGAAGCCTCCGATGCGCTGGCCGACGTGGCAGACAAGTTTGTCTATTCGCTGACCGATGAAAGCGTAACGGACCTTACCAATGCGAATGCCACCAGTATCAGCATTATCAACACGCTGGCAGAAGCCAGAAGAATTCTGATGGAAAATAACGTTCCCAATTCCACCCGTATTTCGCTGGAAGTACCGCCGGCGATCGAGCAGAAGCTGGTGCTTGCCAAGGTACTGCGCGATACCGATAACTCCGCTGCCTTAGGAAACGGTTACATTGGATCCTTTATGGGCTTTGACGTGTACGTGAGCAACAATATCGAAGAAACCGGCGGCAGCTACCGCTGCTTTGCCAGAACCGCCCGCGCGATCGCTTTTGCCGAGCAGGTTTCTTCCGTAAAGGCCTATGAACCCGAGCTTCGCCACGGCGACGCGGTGAAGGGACTGCATCTTTACGGTGCGAAGATCATTTACCCGAAGGAAATTGTCTTCCTGAACCTGAAGCCCGGCGCTGAAAGCATCAACTAAGGAGGCTACTATGGCAGGTGCTTGTATTCTTGCAGAAGCAGGAACGACCTTTATTGACGGCAATACCGGCAAGGTTACGGCGGTAGTGGGCAAAGCGGGCGGGGTTTCGATCGAAACCATTCGGGAGAATATCTGCGACGATTATCTCAACCGCCTGCGGCGTGAATACCCGGTCGGAATGGAAATTCTCTTTTACGTATATGACACATACGGCAGCGAGTATTCATCGGACGCGATCGTTCACCTTGAATATGACGGAAAAGAGTATATCGGCGAACTGACAAACGATGAAGAAGACAAGAACTGTTACCGTGTCTTTATTCCGGATTCGTGCGAATTCAAGGCCTGGGCGGAGCTTGGCCACATTCAAAGCAACGTTTTGCAGGTTAACACGGACGACACGGAAGACGGTACCTTCGGCCCCTATACGCTGAGAGTCAACAGTGAGGAGGAGTAAAGTGACGGCGCTGGAAATCTATAAGAAAAGTCTGGCGCTGTTGGGCGAAACGATCGATCCGGAGGCGGCGAACACCGCCGCCTTCCGGGCGGCGGCGCCGTACTGTATCAATTTGCTTTTAGCCGAGCTCGCGGAGCTGAACGACGCCATACAAGGCGAACCTGCGGACGCAGGAAAAGAAGTAGCGCAGATCAGCTCCCTGGAGGATGAGGTGCCGCTGGTACCGGTGCTGGCGCTTGGCGCTTTGCCGCTGGGGCTGGCGTTTTACCTTCTGCTGGAGGAGGATCCGGACCGGGCTGCGTTTTTCTTCCGTTTATACCGGCAGGAGATTACGGACCTTCGCCGCAACTTCGGGAAAGCGCGCCGCCACTTGATCCGCGAGGTTTATTAAATAAGGAGGAATGCCCGATGGCAAAATCATTTACCTATAAGCTGGATCGCTTTTTGGGGCTGCGGATCTCCACGGACGGCGCCGACGAGCTGGAGGACGGACAAAGCCCGGATATGCTGAATTTTAAAATTACGCCCGGGTATTGCTTGAAAAAGCGGGACGGATACCAGGCTCTATGCCATTTTGATGGGGCCTTGCGTGGGTTTTGGCAGGGAAAGATCGGACAGAAAACGTGCTTTTGTGCGGTGGCCGGCCAGCATTTTTGGGCGTCCGAGGAGGGCTTTGAATCCATGGAGATCAAAGGCGACGTACCGGGAGAAGAATCGGTGCGGTTTTTTACTTTCGGAAAAAATCTGTATCTGCTCACCGGGCTGGGGATTTATCAATATGACGGCGAAAGCTATTCCGGGCTGGAGCCGTATATTCCCACCGTCATGATCGCCGCCTCGCCGGACGGGAGCGGCACGCTCTATGAGGAGGCCAATGCGCTGACCGGCAAAATGCGCGAAACCTTTGTCGTGAGCGGAACGGATTTTAATTACCATTTGGTGATTCCAGATCCGGTTACGATCCATGAGATTCGACTGGATGGCAAGGTGTTGGATGCGGACAGCTACTACTGGAATGAATTTTACCAGTGTATTACGTTTGAACACGCGCCCGTCAGCTATTTTGACGAAGAAATGGAAGTGATCTTTGAAGCGCACACCGACAAGGAAACGATTCAGAAGATTCTTAACTGCCGCTTTGCCATGAAATTCGGCGGCGCTAACGATACCCGTGTGTTTTTGTACGGATCCAAAGAGGATCCGGCAATGCGCTATCATTCCGGAATCATCGAGGGCGAACCGAGGATGGATTATTTTCCCGCTTCCGGCTATACGCTGGTCGGGGACGGCAGCCCGATCACTGCGATCCTGCGGCATTATGACCGTCAGCTGATTTTTACGGAAAAGAACGCGTATTATTCCTACCTGGAATATCGGACGGATGAAAACGGCAAGCTGATTTCTTCGTTCCCGGTATATCCGCTGTCGGACGATTTGGGCAGTGTTCCCGAGGGACAGGCGGTTTTGGTGCAAAACGACCCCTGCACGCTGACGACAGTCGGCCTTTGCCGCTGGGTTTCCACCAATATACGCGATGAACGCAATGCCAAATGCATTTCCGAGCCCATTGCTCAGGGTCTTGTGAAAGAAGATTATTCCAAAGCAGTCCTTTTTAATCGCAAGACAACTTCGGAGCTGTATTTGTGCTTTGCGAACAAAACGTATGTTTACCATTATGTGCTGGGCGTGTTTTACTACTACGAAACGCCCGCGATCCGGGGCTTTGCGGAAATCGGAACAAAGCTGTATTTTATTACGGACTACGAAATCTGCAGGGTGGGCGGCAACACGGACAACGGCAAAGCGATTCCGGCGTACTGGAAATCCAAGCGTTTTGATTTTTCCGCCTCCGACAGAGAGAAAAATCTCTATTCGGTGCAGCTTTCCACCCTGACGGAAGAGAAGGAAAGCGTGGGGCTGAATTGGCTGACCGACCGGGAAAAGGGCGAAGAAATTTTGCTGCCGCTGGAGAGAGGCGAAGCTTCTCCCATGGAGCAAATCTTCCAAAGCCGCCGCGTGCGCGCCCGGCGCTTTGTGCTTTTGCAGCTGATCCTATCCGATACGGAAACCGTGCCGCTGCATCTTTCCAGGCTGATGCTCACCGGGCAAATCACGGATAAAAAATCATAAAGGAGAAGCAATGGCGACTAAAGACTATGCATCCAAAATTTTAGAGCAGTTGGAAAGCGGCACCGCAGATATCTGGGATCGATACCAGAAAATGATCGCCGCTTCCGATGCTCAATACGACAGTATGATCCAAAGCGCGGATCAAACCTATCGTGCCCAAAAAAATCAGACCAGCGCCAAGGCGCGGATCCAGCTTTCCAATAATCTGGAGCAGCTGGCGGCGCAGGGGCTGACCGCTTCCGGCGCCTCGCTGCAGGCCAGGCTTTCTTCCAATGCGTCTCTTTTAAACGCACTTTCGCAGCTGTCCGTTCAAAACAGCAGTGAAAAATCCAAGCTCGCTCTGCAAAAGCAGACCGCTGCCGCGGAATTGGAAACAAAAAGAAGCCGGGATTTGGCGTCTTACCGGTCTGATCTGATGAAAAGCTATCTTGACCAATTGAACGAAGACCGCGAGTACGAGGCTACCCAGGCGCAGCGGGCTTTTGAGAACCGCATCAAGGAGGAAACGCTGGCACTGCAAAAACAGGCGGCGGCCGCGTCTCAAAGGAATTCCTCCTCCGGTAGTTCCGGCAGCTCCGGCGGCAAAAACACGCAAAGCGCCGGCCTGACGCCGAGCAAAACGCCGTATGACTACTTGCAGGAGATCGTGGAGAAATATACCACGGTGGACAGCAATAAAAAGTATAAAACCATCAATCGCACGGCGGTGGCGACGACGTTGAGCCAATTGGTCAAAGATCCGTATTTGGCGGAGGATTACCGCCACGAATTATACGTCTATGCCCGCACACTGGGATATTTGAATTAAAAATTTCCTATCGGGCGGGACGGCGAAACCGATCTGCCAAAAGCGGCGCCCGCTGTGGCCGCCTTCCGAATCCGGAAGGCGCCGCGGCGGGCTTTTTTTCGCGTTTTTCCGGGAAAATGTCACTTTCTTTGCGCCTTTTTCTCTCACCGGATTCGTTGACTTTCCCTGTAAAAAATGGTATACTGCGTATAGAATCAGAAAGAAAGGGACAGGTGCTTTTTGTGGCGGGCATTCAAGAAGAAATTCAGGCGATCCGGAAGGAGTTGAACCGCGCTTCCTATGAATATTATGTGCTGGATGCGCCGACGATGGCGGATTATGACTACGATATGCTCTATAAAAAGCTGCAGAAGCTTGAGAGCGAGCATCCGGAATTTGCCGATCCGCTTTCGCCCACTGCACGCGTGGGCGGGAAGGTGGCGGAAAAATTTGAAAAGGTCGCGCACGCCGTTCCCATGAAAAGCCTTGCCAACGTCTTTTCGCGCGAGGAGCTGTTTGACTTTTTGGACGGGATCCGCGCGGAAGAACCCACGGCGGAATTTGCCGTAGAATATAAAATCGACGGGCTCTCCGTTTCGCTGGAATATGAAAACGGCCGTTTTGTGCGCGGCTCCACACGCGGCGACGGCGCCGTGGGCGAGGACGTGAGTGAAAATTTAAAAACGATTGGCTCGATCCCGCTGATCCTGCAAAAGCCGGTGCCGCGGCTGGAAGTGCGCGGCGAGGTGTATATGCCGAAAAAAAGCTTTCACCAGCTAAACGCCGAGAGGGAAACGTTGGGCGAGCCGCTTTTTGCCAATCCGCGCAATGCGGCGGCGGGCTCGCTGCGTCTTTTGGATCCGTCCGTGACGGCCAGGCGAGAGCTGAATATTCTGATTTTCAATATCCAGCATATCGAAGGGGAAAAATTTGCCACACATGCACAAAGTCTTGACTTTTTAAAGGCGTGCGGCTTTCACGTCTCGCCGTATCGCGTTCTGCACGGCAATGAGGAAATTTACGAGGAAATTTTGCGCCGCGGAGAACAGCGCGAGGAATTGGAGTTCGATATCGACGGCGCGGTGGTCAAAACCAATCAGCTCGATCTGCGCTTATCGATCGGGGAATTGCCGCACGTGCCGAAATGGGCGATCGCTTATAAATATCCGCCGGAAGTAAAACCCACCGTATTGAAAGGGATCACCATTCAAGTGGGGAGAACCGGGGTTCTGACTCCGGCCGCGGAGCTGGAACCGGTGCATTTGGCGGGAACCACGGTTTCGCGCGCGACCCTGCACAATAAAGATTTTATTGCCGAAAAGGATATCCGGATCGGAGATACGGTATTGGTGCGGAAGGCGGGCGAAATCATCCCGGAGGTAGTATCGGTAGATTTTTCCAAGCGCCCGGCGGAAAGCGAACCGTTTGTCTTTCCGCTGATCTGCCCCTCCTGCGGGGAAGAAGCTTTTCTGGATGAAGAAGAGGCTGCTGTTCGCTGCACCAACGCAGCGTGCCCGGCGCAGCTTGCCCGTAACGTGGTGCATTTCGCTTCGCGCGGCGCCATGAATATCGAAGGCATGGGCCCCGCCGTGGTAGAAGCGTTTTTAAAGCACCGCGTTATTGGCGACGTGGCGGATCTGTATTTCTTTTCCGCCGAAAAAGCCGCGCAGATCGAGGGCATGGGCAAAAAAAGCGTGGAGAAAATTCAGCTTGCGGTGGAGAATTCCAAAAAGCTGTCGCTCTCCCATCTGATCTATGCATTGGGCATTCGTAATATCGGCGAAAAAAGCGCCGAAACACTGGCGCGGCATTTTAAAACGCTGGGAGCCCTGCAAAACGCCAGCGTAGAGGAGCTTTGCGAGGTGGAGGATATCGGTCTGGTGTGTGCGGAAAGCATTCGTTCCTTTTTCTCACACGAAAAAACGCGCGATATTCTGACCCGTCTTTTGCAGGCCGGCGTCAACACCGCTTACTTAGGGGAAGCGCAGGGTGAAAAATTCAAGGGCAAAACCTTTGTTCTCACCGGCACGCTGCCCGGGATCAGGCGGGAGGACGCCGCGAAGATGATCGAAAAAGAGGGCGGAAAGGTTTCCTCCTCGGTTTCCTCCAAAACCAGCTTTGTACTGGCGGGGGAGGACGCCGGCTCGAAGCTGCAAAAGGCGCAGGCATTGGGCGTCCCGGTGATCGATTGGGACGCGTTTTCCGCCATGCTGCAGGAATGATTTTCTGCAAAAAAGCTTGTAAAATTGCCGGTTTTCGTGTAGAATAAAGGTGCGGAATATTTTCTTTTGCTTTTTCATACAATGGAAAAAGCCCATGAAGGAGGAAAGAAAATGTTCCGACTGCAAAAATACGATCGCGCCCGTTTTGCGGCAAGATTCGGGAAATTCCGTACCGTTTTCGTCGTTGGTTTTTCGCTGTTATTGGCGTCGTGCCTGGTAACGGCCTTTCTGTTCCGGGCGCCGGCGGCTGTGCTTTCGGGCTCTGTTTCGTTCTGGCCGCTGTTCCGAACGCTCCTGACACGGAATATGCTGATGTTCACGTTGATCTTTCTTCTGGGAGTTACGGTGTATGCGCCGGTGCTGCAGATCGTGGTGCTGCTTTTACAGGGCTTTTTCGGAGGATTTACCTTTTCCAGCCTGGCAAGCGCACTGGGCTCCAAGGGCAGCGTTTCCGCCTTTTTCCTGTATCTTCTCTATTTTTTACTCACCGCCTGGCTGACTCTTTCCTACACCAGCTTTTGCACGCTGGTCTCGCTGCGGATCTACACCGATGGAATCCGCTGGAATCTGCGAGCGGAAGAGGAGAGGGTATTCGGGGGTACGCTTTTTAATTCCACCTTGTTTTGCAATACGCTCAATTTGCGGTTTTTATTCAGTTATAGCTTTTTCTTTTTTCTCTGCCTGGCGGTCGATGCCGCCATTTGCAGCGGATATGCCTGGCTTTTGAGTGTGTTTTAAAAAAGAAAAACAGAGGACGTTTATGAAATTATTCAATCGCTATGCAAAGCCCGGCAAGGGTGTGACCAAGGAAGAGGCGCAGAACCGTTTTGGCTTCCGACACTTTTTTGCCATCCTTTCCGATAAGATTTGGCAGATCATTTCGCTGAATCTTTTGTTCTTTCTCATCAATTTGCCGCTTTTCGGCTTGTTCGCCTATTTTTCCCGGGTTGGCGGCGTTTCCTTTCAGGCGCCGGCAAACGCGCTTTTTTCGCCGCTTTACGGCGTCATGCAGCACGGCGATTCGCCGCTTTCTTCCACCTTATACGGCGTGGTCGGAACCCAGGTGGAAAGCTACTATCCCTCCAAAATTACCTATGTGTTTTTGTGGATCGGGCTTTTGACGCTTTTGACCTTTGGTCTTGCCATGGCGGCCATGACCTATTTGCAGCGCAATTTTGTCAAAGGTCAGCCGAGCGATCTTGTCAGCGATTTCTTTTCCTGCATCGGTAAAAACTGGAAGCAGGCTATTCTTTTGGGACTGGTCGATCTCTTTTTGATCTTTGTGATTGCGTTTGATATGGTCAGCTATTATTACTCCAATCAGTCGTTTGGCTTTTTAATCCTGTTTTACCTGACGATTTTTCTTTCCGCTCTGTATTTTCTCATGCGGCCATATTTATATATCATGATCGTGACTTTTCAGATCCGCATTCCCAAGGCGATCAAAAATTCCTATATTCTGGCGCTTGCCGGGATCAAGAGGAATCTCTTCTGCACGCTTTTTTCCGTGCTGGTGCTGGTGCTGAATTATCTGATCTATTGTTTCCTGCCGTCGCTCGGGGTGGTGCTGCTCTTTTTGATCACCGTTTCGTTTTCGTGGTTTTTCCAGGTTTATGCCGCGTGGCCGGTGGTGAAAAAACATATGATCGATCCCTTCTACAAAGAAGAAGTCGTGGAGAGCGGCGAAGAAGCCATTTTTCGTGATCAGGGATAAGAAAAGTACGGGCGCCCGGCCAGTGTGGCAAGGCGCCCGATTTTTATAATGGTGGTGAAGCCTTTTGTTATTTGAATACCGGAAAGCTGCTCTCGGCGATCTGCAAGCTATTTGGGACATGAATATCGCGGAGAATCCGGGCGATCCCCGTTGGCCGTTGTGGAAGGAAGAATATATTTCTTACCACCAAAACGGCAGAGCTACAACCTATGTAGTCCTTTGCGACGGAAAGCCGGTGGGAGAGGGAACCCTGATTTTTTCCCCGCAGTGCAAAGCCATCCGGGGCAGAACCATGCTTGCCGATCACGAAAGAACCGCTAATATCAATGCCCTGCGCATTCGCAAAGAACACGAAAGCAAAGGCCATATTTCCTCATTGGTTCGCCTGATGGAAAAGGAGGCGCGGGAACAAGGCTATACGCGCCTGACCATCGGCGTGGAAGCGCGGAAAACGAGAAATCTGGCGATTTATCTGCATTGGGGCTACCGGGAGTATGTCCTGGCCGAAAAGGAAGACGGAGAATTGATTTTGTATTACGCGAAGGTTTTATAAAAAGGTTCCGTTTTGACTTCTTCTTTTTTTGCTCACAGACCTTTGGCTTTTTTCAGGAGCGCGCGGAGCTTTTCCAGCTTGGAAAGCGCCGCTTCGCGGTCGTTTTCTTTGATCGAATAATAAAACTTCAGCTTCGGTTCGGTGCCGGAGGGGCGTGCCGCGATCCAGGAGCCGTCTTTCAGGATGAATTTCAAAACATTGGATTTCGGCAGGCCGTCCACGCCCTTCTGATAATCGATCACTTCTTTCAGATCGGGAATCAGAGAAGGATCGGCGCGCAGCTCCGCCATGATCTCGGCGATCCGCTCCAGCCCTTCCTTACCTTGCAGCACAAAGGAATCCACCTTGTCGAGGTAGTAGCCGTATTCGGCGTAAAGCGCCTGGAGCGCATCCAGCAGTGTTTTGCCGCTCTTTTTGTGGAAAGCCGCCATTTCCGCAATCAGCATGGCGGTCACCACGGAATCCTTGTCGCGCGCGTGCGTACCGGCTAAGTACCCATAGCTTTCTTCATAGCCGATCACGAAATGGTGCTGGTTTTCATCGCCCCGCTGCTGCTCGGCTTCAAATTGGGTCATCTTTTCGCCGATAAAGCGGAAGCCCGTCAAGACCTGCATCACACCGCAGCCGTGCTTGCGCGCAATTTCAGGTCCCAGATCACTGGTAACAATGGTATTGATGATAACCGGGTTTTTCCCGAGAACGACCTTGGTTTTCAGAATAAAATCAACCAAAAGCGCGCCCACCTGGTTGCCGGTCAAAAGCTCCATGCCCGACGCGGTGCGCACCGCGCAGCCAATGCGGTCGGCGTCCGGGTCGGTACCGATCACCAGATCCGCGCCGATCTTCTCCGCCAGGTCAATTCCCATTTGCAGGGTGCCGCGTTCCTCGGGGTTCGGGCTTTTTACGGTGGGGAAATTGCCGTCGGGCAGTTCCTGCTCTTTCACGATCGAGACGTCCGTAAAGCCGTCCTTTTCCAGAATCTGCCGAACCGGAATATTGCCGCTGCCGTGTACCGGCGTGTAAACGATTTTGAGGGCCTTTTTGGCTTTGGCATCGTTAAAGGTAGATTGCTTTAACACTGTCGTGGTGAAAAGGTCGATCTCTTCGGCGCCCAGCATGGTCAAAAGGGAATCCTTTCCCTTTGTGGGGATTTTGGAGAAATCGGTCACGGCGTTGACCTTTTCGGTCACTTTTTCCGAAAGCTCCACGCCCAACTGGCATCCGTGTTCATCATAGGCTTTGTAGCCGTTGTATTGCGGGGGATTGTGCGAAGCGGTCAGTACCACGCCGGAAACACACCCGAAATGCCGGATCGCAAAGGAAAGCACCGGAATCGGCACCGGTTGGTCGAAAAGATAGGTCTTAATGCCCTTGGCCGTAAAAACGTCCGCCGTGTTGCGCGCCAACTCCGCCGAGTGGTTGCGCGTGTCGTAGCCAATGGCAACGCCGCGTTCGCGCGCATCGGGAAAATGCTCCAATAAAAATTCCGCCAGCCCCAAAGTGGCTTTTCCGACCGTGTAAAGATTCAGCCGGTTTGTTCCCGCGCCCATGATCCCGCGCAGGCCCGCCGTGCCGAACTCCAGATTTTTATAAAAACGATCCTCGATCTCTTTTTCATCGGTCAGCGCCAAAAGCTCGCGGCGCGTCTCTTCATTCAAAATCGGGTTTTCGCACCATTCTTTATAAATTTCCCGGTAATTTGCCATACGTTTCTCCTTTTATCCATTCTGTTTTCACTATTCAATATTATAAACTCTTTTTTTCACAGGTCAACAGAAAATTTGCCAAACAATAAAAAAATCGGCAATCCGACGGTGCGGATTGCCGATCCGGCAAAGCTTTTATTCTTCCAGTTGAGAAGTGCAGTGCGGGCAGCGGGTGGCTTCGATTGCAATCTCCGTTTTGCAATAGGGGCAGGTTTTGGTAGTGGGCGCCGCGGGTACTTCTTCTTTCTTTTTTCCCAGCTCGGAAAGCTTATTGATAAATTTCACCAGCATAAAGACCACAAACGCCATAATGATAAAGTTGATGACGGCGGTGATAAAGGAACCGTAGTTTAAAGTGGTCACGCCCATTTCCTGAGCAATGCCGAGCGAAACGATCTGCGATTTGTCAATTCCTTCCGGCACCTTCAGGATGATGAACTGATCCTGAAAATTGACGCCGCCGGTAATCAGACCGATCAGCGGCATCACAATATCGTTGATCATAGAAGTTACGATCGCCTGAAAAGCGGCGCCGATGATTACGCCGACGGCAAGATCCATGACGTTGCCGCGCATGGCGAATTTTTTAAATTCCGCAAAAAATTTTTTCATGTATATTTCCTTTCTTTTTGGTTGATTATAATTATTGTACCATTCTTTTTCCATTTTTCAACACTTTTGTACAATTATTTTGATTTTCCTTTTTTCCTCTTGGGGAAAATTTCCCTTTTTTCCAAAAATTCACCGCTTTCTCTTGACAAAAGCACTTGGCTGTGATAGAATAAGCGTCGCCGACAAATCATTGCGGAATTGTGTAAAGGTAGCACGACAGACTCTGACTCTGTTTGTGAGGGTTCGAATCCTTCTTCCGCAGCCAAAAAGAGAAGCCGCCCAACAGGGCGACTTTTCTTTTTGGCCATAAAAATGAGGGATTCGAACCACGAGGGCAGGAGCGGAGAAAACACCATGTTATGGTGTTTTCGACAGATCCCGATCGCAAATTCCCGCTGTACGCAAGCCGAATGGCGCAGCGGGAAGCGCTGGAATTTTCGATGGCAGCCGAAGTGCGGCCGGCGCCGCAGCGCCGGGCGAATCCTTCTTCCGCAGCCAAAAAGAGAAGCCGCCCAACAGGGCGACTTTTCTTTTTGGCCATAAAAATGAGGGAT
>CANQBV010000002.1 GCA_947589595.1 uncultured Clostridia bacterium | reverse complement strand
TGCCCGCCTTAACCACATGGCGGGGCGCCGCCCCGCACCCCGGTTCATGTTGCAGGGCGCTGCCCCGCACCCCGGTTAAGCCCCCTTTCGAGAAAGGGGGCTTAACAATCCCCGAAAGCTTTTGAGACGAAAAAGGCAAAAAAAGGAGGGCGCTTGACGGGTCGTCTTCCTTATTCTTGCCAAAAAAAAGCCGCAGGCATTGCCTGCGGCTTTTTGCGGATTCTTTTCTTTTTAAGATTCGGCGTTTGTCTCCTCCGCCGTGATACTTGTAATATAATTTTTCAACGCCGTACGAGCGGAGCTCAACTTCGATTCGTAGGCAGAGGTCAGCGTATCGTATTTGGCGTCGGAGCCGACAGCTCCACTCTTGTTTCCGCCGGTGCCGCTAAAGCCGTCGCCGCAGCCGACGTCGCGGAAGAAGCTCGTGCCTATGAAGCCGTAGATGATAACCGGATCGTAAACCTTATTTTTCAGCGCCAATTGCAGCATATCGGCCGTTTCTTCATCCGGCACCATCTGACGCATGACGACCTGGTTGTAGTAGGCGGGGGTCAGCGTGTCGCGGGATTCATAGCCCATGGCGTTCAGGAAATAGCCCACCATTTCGCGGCCGGATTCAAAGCCGGCGGCCTGATAGTCGGGCATCTGATCTACGGTAACCGGGATGGCGTAGCAAAAGCAAATGGCGGCTTCCTGAATCGAGTAATATTCCGCCTGCTCCGCGTTGCGCTTCGGGTGCGGAATCACGCCCCAGTTGAAGGTCACTTCGCCCAGGTTCTCCATCGAACCGAGGTTCATGGAGAAGAACGGGGCCTGCCCGGCCCGGAAGCGGATACCGGAATCGGAAACGTCGCGGTGCGGGCTGGTTAAAAGAGGTCTGAGCTCGGTCCAAATGTTCAGTAAATCCTGGCTCAGGGTGGCCGGCAATTGAATATCGCCGGTCGAGGAACGGCTGGAAACGGTCACGCCGCAGGCCGCCAAGAACGCCCAGTTGTTTTGCCCCGGTATAATGGTAGCGAAGATGTCGTCGCCGACGGTGTAAAGGCCGTCGCCGTCTTCATCGCGGATGCAGGCCTCGCTGATTTCATACATTTTTTCGATCGTCCAATTGCCGGACTTCACCAGATCGTACGGATCTTCCTGATTGTTCCGCTCGATCAGGTCGCGGTTGACGAAGACGAGCTGGGAGGCGCGGTCGTCGCTGGTGCCGGCGTCGCCGTTGGCTACGAAGCTCTTCCCGGCAACGGAAAGACCCTGACGCAGGTTCTGATCCCACCAGTTTTTGTCGAGCTGGAGGTTTTCAACGCTGTTGAGATCCACCAAAAGCGGGGTGTTGTTCAGCGTGCGCAGGTTGGAGACGGATTCGTAGATCACGTCGTAGGTGTACTCGCCCGCCATCAACGGTTCGCGGACGGCATCGCTGATCTTGGTCGTTCTTTCCTCCATGACGGTGCAGTTGTACTTCTGTTGCAGAAGGGCGTTTCTTCTGTAGACGGCGTCGTTGATCGTATCGTTGGTCAAGGCTTCCGCATACACTTCGTTGGTAGTCAGATGCTTCGCGCTAGATTCTCTGACCAGAAAATAGAATTCATGCCCCTGCAGATCGTGCGTTTCCAGATCCCAAATATCGTTCGGGTCGATCTGCTCTTCGGTCGGTTCGGACGACAAGTCCTGGGTGTTGGTCTTTTTCTCATCGCCGCTGCAGGCCACGAGCAAAAGAGAGCAAACCATGAGAAGCGCCAAGAGTAATGAGAGTAGTTTCGTTGCTTTCATTTTCAATGCCCTTTCTCTTTTTTAAAAGTTTCTCCGAAGAGAACATCTTCATTCTACCATGAGGGATAGAAAGTGTAAAGAAAGCCAAATAAAAAGTAACAATTTATTTAAAAATTACAATTCGTTCATATTTTATTCACAAAGTGCCCGAAGAAATCGCGTCCGTTTCTACCGAACGCCCGTGCTGCCAAAGCTCCCTTGCCGCGCACAGGGGCGGAAAGCGCCGTGGGAGCGGCGGGCGCCGCAGGGGCGGCAGCGTTTGCTTCGGCTTCTGTCATAAGGTAGGAAGTGACGGCGTAAACGGTTTGACCCCGGTATTCCAGGCGCGACCAGCCTTTGTCGCCAATGCCGGTGCGGGTGAGGTATTCGCCGTTTTTCAGAACGCCGACAATTTCGCCCTCTGTGGACGCCGTGCGGCGCAGGTTGACCTCTTCTTTGGCGGTGACGCGTTCGGCAACCGTCCGGTAGGTTTGCTCCGGGACAAAGGTTTCGCCGTTCTCGGTCATGAGGTATTGGGTGAGGGCGTAGACCGTCTGCCCCCGGTATTCCAGGCGCGACCAGCCTTTGCTTCCAATGCCGGTACGGGTGAGGTATTCGCCGTTTTTCAAGGAGCCGACCCACTCGCCGTCCCGATCCGGCGTGCGGCGCAGGTTGACCTCCTCTTTGGCGGTGACCCGGTCGTTGACGGTCTGGAAGGAGCCCCAGTCCTCGGGGATGGGTTCCGGCTCCTCGATGAGCTCCGTTGTCAGATACGAGGTAACGGCATAGACGATTTGCCCCTGATATTCCAGGCGCGACCAGCCCATATCGCTGATACCGGTGCAATGAAGAAAATCGCCTTTGCGCAGCTGACCGACGATTTCTCCGTGGATCGAAGGCGTTTTCCGCAGGTTCACTTCGTCCTTTGCCGTGACTTGCTGCGAGACGGTAGAAAAGCTCTGGGCAAACTCCTCCGGCGGCGCGGCCTCTTCGGGGCGTTGGGAAAGATCTTTGGGCGCCGTGTAACTGCGGACAAAATAGGAAACGTTGAAATCCACTTCACCGCTGACGCCGGCAACCTCGCCGCGGTCGGTATATTGCCACATGGCATAGTCCTTTTCGGTTGCGGGGTAGGCGACTGCCGGATAAGTCGGATCGGGAAAGCGGGCGATCCACACAGGGAAACGGGAAAGAAGCGAATCCGCATTCCAGAGCGCGGGATTTTCAAATTCGCTTTGCAGAGTGTAGAGCATGGCCTCGTAGCCCGCGTTTTGAATTTCCGAAAGGAAGCGGAGCGCCGTCTCGGTGCGGGCGGCGGCGCTGAGGGAAGCGCCGCTTTTCTGCTCGGCGTCGAACACCACGGGGTAGGAGATGGCAAAGCCGGCGATCCGCGCCAATACCCACCGGGCTTCTTCCCCGGCTTCTTCGGCGTTTGTCGCGCCGGAGAAGAAATAGACGCCGGTAAGAACGCCGTTTTTCTCTGCCTGCTGGAGGTTGTAAACGGCGGTGTCGTCTTCATAAATCACGCCGTTTTCGGCGCGGTAGCCCAGGCGGATGATTGCAAAATCGACGCCGCTTTCCCGAACGGCCTTCCAATCGATCGCGCCCTGCCACTTGGAAACGTCGATCCCGTTGGCAAGTCCGGATTTTTTGGTGAGAGAGGAGCCCTGAACGGACGCGCCGGTTTTTTCCTTGCCTTTTTCCGGATCCAAAAGATCCGCGGTCTGCGCGGGCTCGGTACCGGCGGCGGTTTCTGCAGAGGAACCGGTAGGGTCCGCGTCGGCGGAGGGCTCCTTGGCCGGGGACGGCAGTGCAAAATGAAGGATCAAAAGACATACGGAAAGCAGCAGGACAGCCGACGCGGCGATCAAAGCCAGGCGCTTTTTCGGATCCTGCCAAAAAGAAAAAGAGTTTTCTTCCTCTATTTTCACGACGATCTCTCCTTTTTTCAAGTTTCGGAAAGCCAAGGAAACGTTTGAAATGTCCCCCGGAGGGGAAGCGTTTCCTTGCGGGGGCGGGCGCGCCTTGCCGCCGCTTTACGGCGGCAAGGCGGAAAAAGCCCGGAATTTTATTTGCGCTTGACGCTGACGCCGATCACCGCGCCCGCGAGCATGCCGATTGCCAGGCAGTAGGTGAGCGTATTGAGCCCGAACGTATCCCCTAAAAAGAGGTAAACGGCGGCGCCGGCGATCATGCCCAGCGCCAGACCGAGCGGCAGAAAGGTCTGCCCCTCGGCGCGCGGCGCCGGCTCCAAAGGATCCGCTTCCTGCGGACGGCTGCTTTTACGGGCGCGCCAAAAGAACAGCAGCGCCCAAATCAGGCCGATCACAAAAAAGGGCAGCGCGGGGAGAAGGTTTTCTTTCATGACGTCCTCCGCGGCAATTTTACTTGCGGTAAACGCGTTCTACCGTCCGGTAGCCGTCTTCCATCAGGCGGTCGATTTGGAATTTGGCGTTCTTTTTCATGGGCAGCACCGTTACGGTTTTCCCCTCGGCGCGCAGCGTTTTGGCTTTGGCAAAAACGGCCAGCATTTCTTCCGGCGTGGCGCCGTTTTCCACCAAAAAGGCAATTTTTTCCGGCGTTTCGCCCAGCGTAAAACCGGGAACGTCCTTTAAAATCGTGATAATGCGCTCAAACCCGATGCTGAAGCCGCAGGCGGGCACTTTCTGCCCGGAAAATTTGCCGATCATTTCATCGTACCGGCCGCCGCCGGCGATGGAGAAATGGTAGTTGTCGAGGGTAATTTCGAAAATCGTACCCGTGTAATAGCCCATCCCGCGCACCAGGGTGGGGTCGAAAACAAGGCGCACGTCCTCCGGCACCTGCGTTTTTACGCAGTCCAGGATCGTATCTACGTTCGCAGGCACGGCGGGGTCGGAGAAAGCAAGCGGCAGCTTCCCGCAGTAGTCCGCGCAGGACTGCGGCTTTTCTCCGGCAAAGAAATTGACGTAGGTTTCCACCGCGGCGGGCTTGAGGCCGGCGGCAATCAGTTCTGCTTTCACGCCGTCCGCGCCGATTTTATCCAGCTTGTCGAGAATGATAAAGACCGCGTCCGTTTCCTCCTCCGGGAACCCGGCGGCAAGCGCCATGGCGCGCAGGATGCGGCGGTCGTTCAGATGCACCGTAAAGCCGTGAATGCCGGCTTTGGCAAACAACGAGGAAAGCACCTGCGAGGTCGCGGTGATCAGCTCGATTTCCGCTAAAATCGAAGCGTCGCCGAGGATATCGATATCGCACTGCACAAACTGGCGGAAACGCCCTTTTTGGGGCTTATCGGCGCGCCACACCGGGCCGATCTGCAGCGCCTTGAACGGGGAAGGCAAAGCCTCTCCGTTGCAGGCGAAAAAGCGCGAAAGCGGCAGGGTGAGGTCATACCGCAGGCCGGAATCGGCCAGCTCCCCGCCCTTTTCCAGCGCTCTGCCCAAGTCGGCGCCGCGTTTCATAATCGGAAAGATCAGCTTTTCATTTTCGCCGCCCTGCTTGCCGGTGAGGTTTTCGATGTGCTCCATGGCGGGCGTTTCAATTTCTCCAAAGCCAAACGAAGCGTAGGTTTTGCGGATCTCGGAAAGGACCGCCTGGCGCAGGCGCATATCGGCGGGTAGAAAATCGTTGGTGCCTTTTACAGGCGTTTTGACAAAATTCATGGTTACCTCCGGGGTAAATTAAAATCGCGGGGAAAAACGGCGCGCCGGCAAGGTCTTTCCGGACAAAGCGCCCGCTCCCATTGTAACAGAAAAAAAGACGTCTGAAAAGAGGAAACGGAAAAAAAGCCCGATTTCATCGGAAAAAGCCCGTTTTATCTGCCGATCGGCAAAGGTTTTTCGATTGATTTTTGAAAGAATATACAAAAGAACCGCCCGTTTTTTGCTGATTTTTGAAAAAAGTTCCTTTTGATTCTGCTTTTTCGGATAAAAAACCGAAAAAATCCGGGAAAAGAAGAAAAACTGGATGATTTTCCAAAAAGGAAAGGTGTTTTTTGGTAAATTTCACCAAAAACAAACGGTTCGACTTCGCGTGCGGCGCGGGGCTGGAAAGCGGAGGCTTGGCAGAGAGTGCGCGGCGTGGTAAAATGATGACAGAACACGGATGAAAAACAAATGAATACAGCAAAACTGCGCCGTGCCGTGGCAAGAGAACAAAAATTGCCGGACGGCAAAATTTTTTATATTTTTTTACAAAGAGAGGAAACTTTTTTCGGAAAAGCGTCGAAGGAAAAATCCCGATTGGTGGATTCCATGCTCTGCTGGGAGGAGCGGGAACCCGGTGGATTTTCCGCGGCGGCGATTTGGGATATGGGCGGCTTCCACGAGGAAAATTTTCGTTTCTTCGAGGCCTTTTCTTCCTCCCGTTCCAGGCCGTATGTACTGCACGAGCTCTTTGAGGACAACGTGCTGTGAATTTTTCAATACCTTTTCAAAAATTTCGGATCAAAAAAGCTACCCTCGGGGCGCCTTCTTTACGGAAGGCGCCCCGAGGGCGGCTCTTGTATCTAATTCCTGTTTGTTACCAAAACCGAAGGGAGAGGACTTCCTTACGGAGCCTCTCCCTTCGGGGTGCTTTTTCGTGGTGATTCATCGGAGATTCGAACTCCGGACCCCTTGATTAAAAGTCAAGTGCTCTACCGGCTGAGCTAATGAATCATTTTTCGTGCGGGTTTCATCTTACCATGAAAAAGGGGTTTTGTCAAGGCTTTTTCTGAGAAAAAGGATGGAATTTCTTCTTTTTTTATGATAGAATAAGAAAAAAGCAAATTCAGGGGGGACCGCAGGTGCCGGCGGCATTTTGCGGCTTTGGACATGAAAATTGTAATTGACGACGGGCTGGCGGGGCTGACGATCAAAAAGGTGCTGTTTGATAAGCTGCACTTTTCGCGGGCGGCGGTGACGGCGCTCAAAAAGAAGCCGGACGGCATCCGGGTCGACGGCGAGCACAAAACGGTGCGGTACCGGCTTGCGCCCGGAGAAACGCTGACGCTGAATCTGGAGGACGCGGAAAGCTCCGCCAAGGTGCGGCCGAGCGCCGGGGAGATTGAAATATTATACGAGGATGAAGCGTTTTTATGCGTCAACAAACCGCCGCACATGGCGGTGCACCCTTCCAAAAAATTACAGGACGATACGCTGGCGGGGCGGATTCTGTATCACCGCGCGCCGATCGTGTTCCGCGCGGCGGGACGGCTGGATAAAGATACCTCCGGCGCGGTGATCTGTTCGAAAAACAAAGTGGTGGCCTCCGCCTTTTCCGAAAAAATTTTGCGGCATGAGATTCATAAAGAATATCTGGCGCTGTGCGAGGGAGAGGGGGATCTGGCCGCCGAGGGGAAAATCGATCTTTGCATCCGGCGCGACCCGGAAAGCTATATTACGCGCACCTGTTTTGAACCGGATGGCAGCGAAAGCGTCGGTGAGCGCGCCGAAACCGTGTATCGCGTGCTGCTGGAAAACGGCGCGTACCGATTGATTTTAGCAAGTCCCATCACGGGCAGAACGCACCAATTGCGGGCGCATTTTTCCGCCGTGGGATTTCCGATTGTAGGCGACACGCTCTACGGAAAGAAAAGCGAAATCATTCCGCGGCAGGCGCTGCACGCGCTGCGGCTTTCCTTTTCGCACCCGGAAACCGGGGAAGAAATGCGCCTTTTCGCGCCGCTGCACAAAGATTTTCAGTGTGCGCTGGAAACGGTTTTCGGAGCAGCGGGACGCGCGGTTTTACAAGAATTAGAGCGCTTTGATGAGCCTTGACAAAAAAAGGGGTTCTTCCTATAATGAAAAGAAAGAAAAAGAAGGAGTTTTCTATGGTATACGACTTGATTTTTTTTGAGGCACTCGGCGCGGAAAACGCGCACTTGGCGGAGGAAATGGAAAAGGCCAAGCAAAACGGCACCGTTCCGAAGGATCTTTCCTATTTGATTGTCACGGAAAATTTGCAGGAATACCTGACGGCGCACCCGGAAACGGAGCTGCCCGATATTCTTTCCACCAAAACGCACTCCCGTCTGCCGGAAAAATGGCTCGGCAGCGGGAAAAAGAAAAGCGTGATCACCCGTAGCGCCGGATACGACCATTTTGAAGCGCTCGCCGGGCGCGCCAATATCACGTCGTTGCGCCGCTATTGCGTAAACGCCGTGGCGGAAACGGCGCTCAAGCTGATGTTTTGCGTCTGCGGCAATTTGAACGAATACACCGCCAACACCGCGCGCTTCGAACGAAACGCCTGCATTTCCTTTAAGGAGCTTTCCGGGCTGAAAGCGACCGTGTTCGGCGTGGGTAAGATCGGCAGCCGGATCTATGAAATGTGCGAAGGCCTGGGGCTGGACGTCCGCGCCGTGGACGTGCGCGAAAAGGAACTGACCGAAGAATACGGCGTCGGGAAGATTCGTTTTCTCTCAAAGGAAGAAGCGGTGGATTCCGACGTGGTGATCTGCGCGATGAACTACACCGCCGATCCTGCGTCCCGGTTGTATAACGCCGGGTATTTTTCCAAAGAGTATCTTTCGCGCTTCCCGAAAGGGTTTGTGTTTATCAATGTGACCCGCGGCGAGATCGCGCCCGAAAGCGGACTTTGGGAGCTTTACGAAAGCGGTCGGCTTTTCGGCGCGGGGCTGGACGTCTTTTCCGGCGAAGCCGGCGTTTCCGCCGTGCTGCGCGGAGAGAAAAAGGCGGAAACGGCGAATGAAATCGCCGCCGAAAAGATCATTCGCCTGGCATTGGAGCGGAAGGGCAATTTCTATGTGCAGCCGCACCAGGGCTTTAATTCCGACAAGGCGGCGCTTACCAAGGCGGAGGAAACCGTTCGCCATCTGGAAGCGTATTTTGCCAACGGCTGCGAAAAATTTGATTCGCAGCTTCCGTATTATGAATAAGTTTTTGAAAGGCTTGTGTACGTCTCTGACGCTTTTTTTGCTGCTGGCGCTGCCCGCCGCGGCCGCGGCGGCCGAAAAGCCGATGCAGGCTGCCGTACAAAACGTCTCCGCGCCCCTCGGCGGCACGGCAAGGGTGCCGATCGTGATTTCCGAAAACCCCGGCATAATCAGTCTGCAGCTGGCAGTGGAGTTTGACGATGAAAAATTAAAGCTTGTTTCCGTGGAGGACGGCGGTATTTTGGGCACCGAGATCCAGCACGCGGATAAGCTCCAAAGTCCCTACACGCTCTCTTGGGCAAATTATTTATATGAAGGCGCGTTTTCCGAAAACGGCGTGGTTTGCACGCTTGTTTTTGAGGTTGTCGGGGGCGAGGCCGGCGAGGAAACCGAAATTTCGCTCTCCAGTCCGAAATACGGCGTCATGAACATGGCGCTGGAGGATCTTCCGCTGACCCTGCAAAACGGCACGGTGCGCCTCACGGACGGCACGCTGCCCGCAAATTACGTGCTGTGGATCTCGCTGGGACTTTTGGCGGCGGCTGCGGCGGCGACCGGCGTTTTCCTGATTTTTCACAAAAAATTCGGAGGTTTCCATAAAAAGGTATGAAGAAGAAAACGGTAGGTATTATCTGCGCCATGGAAAGCGAATGGGCGCTGCTCTCGGAAAAGCTGCAGAACGCGTGCGCGACCGTGCTCGGCGGCATGGAGTTCCGGCAGGGAAAAATCGGCGAGACGCAAGTGATTTTGGCGCTGTGCGGGATCGGTAAGGTATTTGCCGCCATGTGCGCGCAGACCATGATCCTCACCTTTTCTCCCGATCTGATTATCAATTCCGGTGTGGCGGGTTCGCTTTCGGCGGAGCTGGACGTGCTGGATCTCTGCATTTCCTCCGCGCTGGTGCAGCACGATATGGATACCTCCCCTTTGGGAGACCCTGCGGGCTTGGTTTCGGGGATCAATATCGTCGATTTCCCGGCGGACGCCGCGGCGGCGGAAAGGCTGCTGGCGATTGCGCGGGAAAAGGGAATGCGCGCCATTTCCGGGAAGATCGCTTCCGGGGATCGCTTTGTGGCGGATCGCGCCGAAAAAGAAGCGATCGGCAAAAAGTTCGGCGCGGTCGCGTGTGAAATGGAGGGCGCTGCGATGGCGCAGGTGTGCTACTGCAACCGGGTGCCGTTTTGCGCGGTGCGTGCGATTTCAGATTCTTTAACCGGCGGCGGCGCCATGGAGTATGAAGCCTTTGTACACGAGGCTGCCGCACGCTCTGCAAAGCTGCTGCTCACCTTTTTGGGGGAGTAGGGCTTTGCGGGACGCTGTCCCGCGCCCTGTTTAGGGAACTTTTTGAAAAAAGTTCCCTAAAAAACCTTAAAAACTTTCTACGCTCAGTGAAAAAGGAACCTGCAGGCGCCTGCAGGTTCCTTTTTCATCTTTGTAAAAGCTTTCGAAAGTCAAGGGATCTTTTTGAAAAGTTTCCTTACGGGGACCGGGCCGGGGCCCTGCGATCCGGTTACGATTTTTTTTCTTCTTTCTTTTCTTCTTTCTTTTTGGCTTTCTTTTCCGTTTTTTCTTCGCTGGCGGGCTCGTCTCGCCAGTCGGTTGCCAAAAAGACCTTCCTCGCCGCGCAGATCTGAGCAAACGCCAGTGCGGATTCGTGCACGATCGGGTCGGATGAATACCCGGACTCAGGCGTGCAGGACTCCTTTTCAAGACTTTGCATAGCCCCTGAAAATTCCCGCCGAAAATTTTCGTAAGCGCCCTCTACGCCGCGTTCGGAGATCATGCGTTCCAAAAGGCGCGCAATATCGGAAAGCTGCATAAAGCGTTTAAAGTGAAAAATCATAAAGAGCGACGCCAGATGCTGCCGGTTGTATTTTTTATTCTGCGGCGGCGGAATGAGCTTTTGCTTGACGTAATTGTTGATCATGGTAGAGGTGATCGCCACTTCGCTTTCGCAAACGGGCGCGAGCATTTTATTCAGAACGGAAATCACCTGATCCATATAAAGCTCCAAATCGGGAAAATCCCGCCAATCCGGGGCGGTATAGAGGCTGTACGGTTCGTTTTGCGACATCGTTTTCTCCTCAAAGTTCTTTTTTGTATTGTAACATTTTTTTCACTATGATGTCAAGCGCAAACGATTCTTGACACCGCTTTCAAAATCTGGTAAAATATAAAAAATTTGAAGAAGAAAAAACGCGGAGGTAATTTTTATGAAAAAGCAAAATCCCAATGCACCGTACGATTACGTTGTCCCGATCGAACATATCTACGACACGGTTTCGCAGGCCGAAAAAGCAGACGGCGATAAAATTGCCTATATATATAAGAACCCCAAAAAGCCGGATCAGACGATCGAAAAAACGTTCCGCGAATTTGCCGAGGATATCCGCGCGCTCGGCTCCGCTCTGGCAGAGCTCGGCGCCACAAAGGGGCATATTGCCTGTGTGGCGGATAATTCCTACCGGTGGATCGTGACGTACCTGGCCTCGATTTGCAGCGAGGGCGTTTTCTTCCCGATCGACAAGCAGCTGCCGGTGGACCAGCTTCTGAACGTGCTCACCCAGGGCGACGCGACGGCGATCGTCTATTCCAAAAAATTTGAGCCGATGCTCAGGGAAAACCGCGAAGCGCTGCCGAAAATTCAGTTTTTCATCGGCATTGACCGCGAGGAGGACGACGGAGAGTATCTTTCGTTCGACCGCTTGCTGGAAAAAGGCAAGCAGCTGATCGCCGAAGGCTATACGGGCTATACGGAAAAGCTGGCGAAGGGCAATATCGACGAGATGAAGGTGCTGACCTTTACCTCCGGCACGACCGGGCTTTCCAAGGGCGTGATGCTTTCCGAGCGCAACCTGATGGGCATCGTGTATTACGGCCAGCAGATCGCGCGGATCTACACCAAAGGCCTTTCCGTTTTGCCGTATCACCATTCCTATGAAATGGTCGCGGGGCTTTTGGTATCGCTCCACAAGCACGCCACGCTGTGCATCAACGAATCGCTGGCCATGGTGCTGAAAAACCTGAGCGTTTATCAGCCGGATTACGTTTACCTGGTACCGGCGTTCCTGGATCTTTTCTACAAAAAGATCGTGCAGAACATGAAGGAGCAAGGGAAATACGGCCTTGTGACGAAGATGGTCAAGGTCTCTAATGCGATGCGCAAGATTGGTATTGATCTGCGCCCCAAATTGTTTGGAAGTGTGCACAAGGTATTCGGCGGGAAACTGAAAAAGATCGTGGTCGGCGGCGCGCCGCTTCGCCCCGATACCGCCAAATTCTTTGACGATATGGGTATTTTCGTGACCAACGGCTACGGGATCACCGAGTGCTCGCCGCTGGTTTCCGTGAATCGCGATGAATTTTGCGATAACCTCACCGTGGGTGTGAAGATTCCCTGTGTGGACGTGCGCATCGAGAACCCCGGCGAAGACGGCAACGGCGAAATCTGCGTGAAAGGCGATACCGTTATGCTCGGGTATTACAAAATGCCCGAGGAAACCGCGAAGGTTCTGGTGGACGGCTGGTTCCACACCGGCGACCTCGGCAACATCAATGAATACGGCCAGATCACCATTACCGGTCGCGCAAAGAACCTCATCGTGTTGGACAACGGCAAAAATGTGTATCCCGAGGAAGTGGAAAACCTCATTATGCTGCTGCCCTACGTGAAGGAAGTAGTGGTTTCCGGCGTGGACGACGGCGAAAAGACCATTGTGCAGGCGGAGGTCTTCCTGGATAAGGAAGTCGTGGAACAAATGAAGGCGCAAGGTCAGCCCGTACCGGACGAAGCCCGCATTTTGGCAGACGCCCGCAAGGAGCTGGAAGCGCTGCCCTCCTATAAGCGCATTACCAAAGTGGTGATCCGCGACAGCGAATTCGAAAAAACGACCACCAACAAGATCAAGCGGAAATATTGATCGTCTGTTTTTCAAGGAAACCTTTTGAGGAAGGACTCCTTAATTTTCCAAAACTTTTTAGACGAAAAAAGGAATTTGCAAAATTGCTTGCAGATTCCTTTTTTATTTTGGTTTGAAAGCCGGCGTTAAGAGTTTTTTTCAAAAGGGTTCCTTGCGGGGTTTAGGGCAGCGCCCCAAAAATTTGCTTTGAGTTGACAAGATTTTTCGGAATTATTATAATAAAGGGGAAAAAATAAAAAGGAAATCCAATTAGGAGAGGACCGAATGAAAAAATTTTGGTGTGTGCTGCTGGCGACGGCGATGATCCTGACCCTGGCTGCCTGTTCCGGCAAGGAACAGAATCCCGATACGAAAGGAATGGACGGCGTCGTTGCGCCGGAAAATATGACCACGGCGGAGCTGGCGGCGTACGCGGCAGAGCAGAAAGAAAAAGTAACGTCCTACCGTTTTTGTGCCGAAGTAACGGTGCAGGTGGGTGAAACGAGCGAAAAAAAGAGTATTACGGAAAGCTACGTGAAAAAGAGCTATGACGCATACGATTTTTCCTATACGGAAAAGAATGCCGCAGGCGAACCCTTATATGTGCTTTCTTTTGCGGACGGCACAGCGTTTCTTTGGCGCGGAGAGCGTACCTTCCGCGCTCCGACCACCACGCTCCGCTTTGCGTCCTTGCGCGAGGAATATGTACCGTATTCTTTGTTTTATAATTGGAGCGCCCTTTTTGAGCCGGAAAAAGACGGACTGACGCTCCGCTTTTCTTCCGAGGAAACGGACGCTGCCATTCTGGGGACTCTGTTCGGCGAGGGGGAATGCCGGAGCGTGACCGGCGCCCAGAGCTTGGGTACGGACGGCTTTTTTGAGAGGGAAACAATTGTTCTCAGCGGCGTTCTGAACGGCGAGAAAAAAGAAGTGCGCCTGGAGAGCCGGGTGGAAGCGCTGCGCAGCAGCCAGATCGAGTGCGAAACCGTTCCGGAGGAAACGGAAGTGGTGGAAATTTCCGATCTGCAGCTGCCGGACATGGCGGAAAACGCGCTGGCGCGTCTGCTGGATTCTGAGGAGCTGGACGTCACGCTTTCGCATGATTTTGCTTTCGGCGAGCTGCAGGAGTCCTATGTAATGGGAATTGCCAAAAAGGGCGCGGATTTCCTGATCGAGGAAAACGGCGGCCGTAAGGAAAATGCCGAGGCGGAGTGGGTTTACACGACCTATTTTCTGCAGGGCAAGGGCAATACGTTGACCTCGGTGACTTATCTTCTCAGCGGGAACGGCGAGCAGCCGGAACCGGAGGAGCGGGAAGTAAGCGCCGTCGAAAAGGACGAAGCGCTCCGCCAAGCGGTGCTGCCGTTTTTCGCTGCGCTGACGGATTATTCTTCCATGCAGATGACGGAAACGACGGATTCCTATGAAATTTCGTTTGAGGTTTCCAACGAGGCGGTTCTTTCAATGGCGGTTTTTGCTCTGCCGGATCCTTCTGTCGTAGGAAAGAGCGGGACGCTGATGATCGATAAAAAAACCGGCGCGCTCTCTTCGCTGGCGTATACCTATGAAGTGGCCTCCGGCGGCAATACGGCTTCGTTCCGGATTTCACTGGTGGTGAACGCTGCCGAAAACGTTACGCTCGGCACGATCACCGAGCCCGCGCCGATCGGGAACGACGTGCACGGGTGAGGTTTTGCGAGGCTGCCCCGCAAGGAAACGTTTCTCGAAACGTTTCCTTGACCTTCAAAAGCTTTTCAGACGAAAAAAAGTCGTTCTCAAGGAGAAGCCGAAAAAAGTCGGCATTTTGACAAGCAAAAGCAAAGAGACTATCAAAAAAGGATAGTCCCTTTTCGGTTGTTTTGCAAAGCTTTTTGAAAGGAGCGGGGGCGCTTTTTTCAAAAAAGCGCTCCGCGAAACCCTCACGGCCCTTACTTCACACTAAACAGCATTTCGGCGTAGGTGGGGAAGGGCCAGTATTTTCTGGCGACGGTGGTTTCCAGTTCATCCACGCAGGCGCGCAGCTCGGTCATGGCGGAAAATACCGATTCGCGGTAAAACACCGCGGATTCTTTCGTATCGGTCAGCGCTTTCGCCTGCACGACGCTTTCCTCCAGCGCGGAGAGCTTTTCGCAAAGCACCTCGGTCAGCGCGGAGGTTTTTTCCAGCAGCATATCCTCCAGCTTGCAGGAGGCTTTTTCGGAATACAGGCGCTTGCGCTGGCATTCCTCCAGAATATCGTTTTCATAGTGCAGCACAGCGGGCACAATATCCTTTTTCACCAGATCGATCATGGTAAGCGCTTCGATCAGGATTGTTTTGGCGTAGCTTTCCAGCAGCACTTCCTGACGGGAATGCAGCTCGGTCGCCGAAAGAACGCGGAATTTTTCGAACATTTTCACGTTCTTTTCATCGGTGTAGTGCGGCAGGGCTTCCACGGTGTTGCTGTAGTTGCAAAGACCGCGCCGTTCCGCTTCCGCTTTCCATTCTTCGGAATAATTGTTGCCGTTGAAAAGAATGCGCTTGTGTGCGATCAGCTCCCGACGGATCAGCTTATTTAAGTCCGCGGTGAAGTTTTCACTCTTTTCCAGTTCATCTGCAAAGTCCGATAAAGCAGACGCCACAATGGTATTGAGGATCATATTCGGGCAGGCCAAGGAAAAGCTGGAGCCGGGCATACGAAATTCGAATTTATTGCCCGTATAGGCAAAGGGCGAGGTGCGGTTGCGGTCGGTGGTGTCTTTCGGGAAGGTCGGCAGTACATTCACCCCAATATCCATGGCGGTTTTTTGGCGATCCTCTGTTTTTTCGCCCGCCATGATGTTTTCCAGAATTTCATTGAGCTGATCGCCCAAAAAGATGGAAACGATCGCCGGCGGCGCTTCGTTGCCGCCCAATCGGTGGTCGTTGCCGGCACTGGAAACCGAGATCCGCAAAAGATCCTGGTTTTCGTCCACCGCTTTGATCACCGCTGTTAAAAACAGCAGAAACTGTGCGTTTTGCGAGGGCGTTTTGCCGGGCTTCAAAAGCTTGCCGCCGCGGTCGGTGCCGATCGACCAGTTATCGTGCTTGCCGCTGCCGTTGACGCCGGCAAAGGGCTTTTCGTGCAAGAGGCACGCAAGGCCGTGCTTGGCGGCGATTTTTTTCATCATTTCCATGGTGAGCTGGTTGTGATCCGTCGCAATGTTCACTGTGGTGAAGATCGGCGCAATTTCATGCTGCGCGGGCGCGACTTCGTTGTGCTCGGTCTTGGCTAAAATCCCAAGCTTCCACAATTCCTCGTCCAGCTCCTGCATGAACGCCAGCACGCGCGGCTTGATCTGCCCGTAGTAGTGGTCGTCCATTTCCTGCCCCTTGGGCGGACGGGCGCCGAAGAGCGTTCTGCCGCAGTAAATGAGATCGGGACGGGCGTTGTACATTTCCTGATCGATCAGGAAATATTCCTGCTCGGCGCCGACCTGCGATTCCACATGGCGGGTCTCGGTATCTCCGAAAAGGCGCAGAATGCGCACCGCCTGCTTATCGATGGCTTCCATCGAGCGCAGAAGCGGCGTTTTTTTGTCCAGGCTTTCGCCGGTATAGGAGCAGAACGCCGTGGGAATGCACAGCGTGTTGTCCTTAATAAAGGCATAAGAGGTCGGGTCCCACGCGGAATAGCCGCGCGCTTCAAAGGTGGCGCGCAGACCGCCGGAAGGGAAGCTGGAAGCGTCCGCTTCGCCGGAGACCAGCTCCTTGCCGGAAAACTCCATAATGACGTCGTGGTCGCCGTTGGGGGAAATAAACGAATCGTGCTTTTCGGCGGTGGTGCCGGTCATGGGCTGGAACCAGTGGGTGAAATGGGTCGCGCCCTTTTCCACCGCCCAGTCGCGCATGGCAAGCGCGACGGCGTCGGCAATTTCCACATCCAGCTTTTCGCCATTGGCACGGGTCTGGCTCAATTTTTCATAAACGTCTTTCGGTAAGCGCTCCTTCATCACACCGTCGTGAAAAACGAGCGAAGCAAAAATTTCAGGTACGTTGATCATGGTTTCTCCCTTTCTCTTTTACAGCAGTGCCACGCCGTGCGAAGCGCACTGCGCGATGGTGTCATTATCCCATACGGAAACCTGTACTTCTCCGATGTGGCATTTTTCCAGAAGCAAAAGGCACAGGCGCGATTGGCCAATGCCGCCGCCCATGGTGAGCGGCAGTTTGCCCTCCAGCAGCATTTTGTGGAACGGCAGGCTCCGGCGGGCGTCGCACCCGGCTTTGGTGAGCTGTTCGTCCAGCGATTTTTCATCCACGCGGATCCCCATGGAGGAAATTTCAAACGCGCAGCCGAGCGTTTCGTTCCAGAAAAGGATGTCGCCGTTGAGCTGCCAGTCGTCGTAGTCGGGTGCGCGGCCGTCGTGCCGGATGCCGGATTTGAGCACGTCGCCGATCTGCATGAGGAAAACGGTTTTGTGTTCCTTCAAAAAGGCGTTTTCCCGTTCTTTGGGCGAAAGTGCGGGATAGAGGTCTTCCAGCTCCTGCGCGGTAATAAAGGTTACGTCCGGGCTGAGAGTGGTCGCAAGCGCCGGGAAGGTTTTTTTCAGCTCCGCCTGGGTATCGCACACGGCCTTGACGATCTTCTTGACGCTTTCCTTTAAATACGAAAGGGTACGGTCTTCGCGGGTAATGACTTTTTCCCAATCCCACTGATCCACGTAAACGGAATGGAGGTTGTCCATTTCCTCGTCGCGGCGGATGGCGTTCATATCGGTATACAGTCCTTTGCCGACCGGGAAGCCGTAGCGGAACAGCGCCATGCGTTTCCACTTTGCCAAGGAATGCACGACCTGCGCTTCGGTACCGGTTTCTTTGATATCAAAGCCCACGGGGCGTTCCACGCCGTTGAGGTCGTCGTTAAGACCGGTCTGCGGCTCCACAAATAGCGGAGCGGATACGCGGGTCAGATCCAGCGCGGCGCAGAGATTTTCTTCAAAGGTTTTTCTTAAAACCGCAATTGCCGTTTGGGTTTCATAAGCACCCAGTACGGAGCGGTAGCCCTGCGGAATGATTGTTTTTGCCATACTCTCTACCTTCTTTCTGCAATCAAATAACAAAAAAAGCGCAACGAAACGGATCCCGTTTCGCAGCGCCTTTGCTACTGGCGTTACTTTACCACGCTTGGCACAATTTGTCAACCTTTTTTTAAAATTTTTTTGCAGGGCGCTGCCCCGCACCTCGTTTTGCTGCAGGGCGCTGCCCCGCACCCTGCAAGGAAACCTTTTGAGAAAGGTTTCCTTGACTTTCTAAAACTTTAAAATTTATTTCTTCATCTTTTCTCTCATCATTCTAAAACATTCAACCGAATCATAAGATACTGCTCCGAAAACAGAACCCTTAAAGGATCTCGTCGTTGTTTGAAGATTGCTCTTTTTCGTGAAGCGCTTTCCAGTGTGCTTTCAGAACAAGGTTAATATATTGAGACAAAGAGCGTTCTTTTTTGTCAGCCTCTTCGCGTATTTCTTCTAAAACATCACTATCGATTGTAATGCTTATCTTTTCTTTGAGAGGTCTCATCTTTTTCATTCTTATTTCATCTCCCAAAACAATTATATAACCAAATATGATTCAGTATTGACAAAGAAGATAAAGTAGTATAAAGTAAGATATATAATATTATTGTGACGGTGTAGATGAAAGATGCGCTGGGATTTTAGTTCTTTTTTTGGTTATGGAGAAAAAACATGATTATTCATCCCACAGGAGTTGAGTTGATCCCCGGGAATCAGGGAGAAGATTGTCCGGGCAACGGAAAACAAACGGATGAAAACGGCAATTTGATTGAACGCTGCTGTGATGAATGCGATTATGCCATGTGTTGTTTAATACCGTTTCATGGCAGATGTAAATATTGCTTTGATGAAAAATGCCCGCGTGCAGAAAGGAAATTTACGATGCGGTACACAGCGGAGAATTTCAATTTTGATAATGACGAATGGACAGCAGAAGAAGAGAAAAGACTGAGGCGGAAATATCAGAAATTAAGGAAAATTGCCGTTTTAGAAAAACTGCCGTTTTCGGAATGGACGAAAGAAGAACTGATCACATTAATTTATGACTACAACGCCTATTCCGCCCTCGTACTCGGCAAAATACGAATGAAAACGGGAAAAAGAACTGCGCTTTTAAGAAAGCGCCTGAGACCGATTTCGCTTTTTGTGCGCAGCGGTGCATACAAAAAGCTGTTTGAACAAGACGAAGAATACAGGAACGGTTGAAATAAGAATTGAAAAGGCCTCCCTTTCAAAGGGAGGCCTTTTTCGTTGGTGTTTATATCCTCTCCCAAGGGCACCGCAGGCCCTCAAGGGGAAGCCTAAAGTACCGGAGCTATAGCGATTCAAGGAGAAGGCTCAGAGACGGTTCCCCGGCAGTTCGGCTCTCAAGGGAAAGGCTAAGAACGCCGACGCCTTTTCAATCGTCTGAAAAGTTTTTGGAGTTTGCAAAGAACCTTTTTTCAAAAAGGTTCTTTGCCGGTAAGGTGCGAGTCTCCGGAAAGAACGCAAAGAGAGCGAATTCTACGCTTTTTCACGGCGGGAAGATTGACTTTTGCGGGGCGGTGGGTTATAATGAAATGTAAAAAACAAAAAAGGATGTTTTGCATGACCGATATTTATCAAACACCGCTTTGCGGCCGCTACGCCAGCCGCAAAATGCAGCAGATTTTCTCTGCGGATTTTAAGTTTTCCACCTGGAGAAAACTGTGGGTCGCACTGGCCGAAAGCGAAAAGGAACTGGGACTGCCGATCAGTGACGAACAGATCGAAGAAATGCGCGCGCATATTACGGATATCGATTACGAATACGCCGCCGCTGAGGAAGCCAAGGTTCGGCACGACGTGATGGCGCACGTCCACACCTTTGCCAAAGCGTGTCCGAAGGCCGCGCCGATCATTCACCTGGGTGCGACGAGTTGCTACGTGGGCGATAATACCGATATCATCCAAATGCGCGAAGCGCTGAAGCTGATCAAGCTGCGCCTTGTCAACGTGATCCGCGCCGCCGCGGACTTCGCCGCAAAATGGAAAGACACACCGTGCCTTGCTTTTACGCATTTCCAGGCCGCGCAGCCGACCACCATGGGCAAGCGCGCCACGCTGTGGCTGCAGGATCTTTTGCAGGATTTGCAGCTTCTGGATTTCGAACTCGGTCATTTGGCGCTTTTGGGCTGCAAAGGCACCACCGGTACCGGCGCTTCGTTTTTGGAGCTGTTTGAGGGCGACGAGAAAAAAGTTCTGGAATTGGAACAGAAGATCGCTCATAAAATGGGATTTGAAAATGTTTACCCCGTCTCGGGGCAGACCTATTCCCGCAAGGTGGATTACCGGGTGCTTTCGTGCCTGTCCGCCATTGCGCAGTCGGCGCATAAATTTTCCAACGATATTCGCCTGCTTTCGCACTTAAAGGAATTTGACGAACCGTTTGAAAAAGGGCAGATCGGTTCCAGCGCCATGGCGTACAAGCGCAATCCCATGCGCAGCGAGCGGATCGCTTCGCTTTCGCGCTATGTGATCTGCGATTTGCAAAACGCCGCCTTCACGGCAGCGGGGCAGTGGTTCGAACGCACGCTGGACGATTCCGCCAACCGCCGCATCGCCCTGCCGGAAGCGTTTTTAGCCGTGGACGCAGTGCTGACGCTCTACCGCAATATCATCAAAAACGGCACGGTTTACGAAAAGATCTGCCGCCGCCATCTGATGGAAGAAATTCCGTTTATGGCCACGGAAAATATTTTAATGGACTGCACCAAGCGCGGCGGCGACCGCCAGGAATTGCATGAGCATATTCGGGTTCATTCCGTAGCGGCGGCGCAGGAGGTCAAAGCGAACGGCGGAAAGAACGATCTGGTGGAGCGCATTGCCGCCGATCCCGCCTTTGGGCTGACCCAAGAGGAAATCGAGGCCATTTTGGTGCCGGAGAATTTCGTGGGCATGGCGCCCGGGCAGACCGCGCGCTTTTTAGCGAAATTCGTGGAACCGGTACTTAAGGAAAACGCCGCTCTCTTTGCGGAAGAAGAAGCGATCACAGTATAAAGGGGAAGAAAAAATGTTAACAGCCATTGTAGGAACCAACTGGGGAGACGAAGGCAAGGGTCGCATGGTCGATCTGCTTTCGGAAGAGTATGAAATCGTGATCCGCTACCAGGGCGGCAACAACGCCGGGCACACCGTGATCAACGAAAGAGGAAAATTTATTCTCAATTTGCTGCCGTCCGGGATTCTGCGCGATTCCACCTGCAACGTCATGGGCCCGGGGATGGTCATTGATATCGAGCACCTCGCCGCGGAAATGGGGAGACTCGCGGAAAAAGGCATTGCGATCGGCGAAAAGCATCTGGTCATTTCCGACCGCGCCGTGATTTGTATGCCCTATCACAAGCTGCTGGACGAATTGGAGGAAGACCGCCTGGGCGACGCCAAATTCGGCTCTACCCGTCGCGGGATCAGCCCGGTTTATTCCGACAAATACATGAAAAAAGTCATCCGCATGGGCGATTTACTGGAGACAGACGAATATCTTCGCAAAAAGGTCGAGGGGATCATGGAATGGAAAAATCTCCTGGTGCATAATGGCTACGGCCACGAAGAGATCACGGCAGAAGAAATGTTTGCCTGGCTGAAAAAGTTCGGCGATCCGCTGAAAAAATATATCCGCAACACCACGGCGTTTTTAAACGACGCCATGAAAGCGGGCAAAAAGATTATTTTCGAAGCGCAGCTCGGCGCGCTGCGGGACGTGGACTTCGGCATTCTGCCCTATACCTCCGCTTCCTATACGATCGCTTCCTACGCGCCGATCGGCGCCGGAATTCCCGGTGCAAGGCTCGACCGCGTGATCGGGATCATGAAGGCCTACTCTTCCTGCGTGGGCGAGGGCCCCTTTACCTGCGAGCTGTTTGGAAAAGAGGGGGATGAACTGCGCGAAGCCGGCGGCGAATACGGCGCGGCGACCGGCAGACCCCGCAGAGTGGGCGGTTTCGACGTGCCCGCTTCCCGCTACGGCACCATGATGCAGGGCGCCACGGAAATTGCGCTGACCAAGCTCGACGTGCTTTCCTACTGCGAAAAGATTCCCGTTTGCGTGGCGTATGAAGTAAACGGCCGGCGTACCGAGGAGTTTCCCATGGGCTCCGCCCTGACGAATGCAAAACCGATTTATGAATTCTTCGAAGGTTTCCACTGCGATATTTCCGGCTGCCGCAAAAAAGAAGATCTCCCCAAAGCGGCGTTGGATTACATCGCCTATATCGAAAAGGCGGTCGGCTGCCCGATCAAATATGTCTCTGTGGGGGCAGAGCGCGAAGCGTTTATTACCATGTATTAAAATCCGCCCGCGCGGGCAGAGAGGGTGAATTTTCTTGCCGCAGGTTCTGATGATTTCGGAAAACAAAGAAAATATGGCCTATTTCCGCTCGCTCCTGCCCGAGGAGGAAACCTTTGTCTGCGTGAAAAACGAAAAGCTGGCGGATTTTCTGCTGCAGGAAACCGGCTTCGATATTATTGTGGCGGAAGGGGATTTGAGCGAGGAATTTCTGCGGAAGACGGCGCGGCTGTCTTTTGTGGTGACACTGGGCGGCGCGGATCTTTCCGAAGCCGGGGTGTTTCGCCTGCGGCAGAAGGAAGATTTTGCCGCGGCGCTCGGCTGGTTCCGCGCGGCGCGGGCGAAAATTGCCTTTTTACAAAAAGAAAACGGCAAATTACAGAAAAAGATCGACGATCTGGCGCTGATCGCCCGGGCGAAGCGCGTGCTGGAAAAAACCCTGGGGATGTCGGAAGCGCAGGCGCACCGCTATATTGAAAAGCAGGCCATGGATCTGCGCGTGCCGAAAAGCGAGGTCGCCGGACGCATTCTTTCCACCTATGAAAACTGAAAGGAATCATACCGATGCAAAGAAGCTCCAAAGAGAATTATTACCTGGATATTGCCGAGGCCGTGGCGCAGAGAGGAACCTGTCTGCGAAAAAAATACGGTTCGATCATTGTGAAGAACGACGCGATCCTTTCCACGGGCTACGTGGGCGCGCCGCGCGGCCGCAAAAATTGCTGCGATCTGAATTTCTGCCTGCGCGAGCAAATGCAGATCCCCCGCGGCGAGCGCTATGAACTGTGCCGCTCGGTGCATGCCGAAGCGAATGCCATTATTTCCGCTTCGCGGGAACAAATGATCGGCTCTACGCTCTTTCTGGTGGGGGTCGACGTCAAAACGGGCGCCTACGTGGAAAACGCCACGAGCTGTCAGATGTGCAAACGGATGATCATCAACGCGGGAATCGAAAAGGTTGTGATCCGCGATAATAAAACCGATTTCCGCACGATCGACGTCAAGGACTGGATTGAAAACGACGATTCGCTCGGCAGTGTGGGGTATTGAATGTTTGTGATCGATTCGCACTGCGATACGCTCAGCACTCTGCCGGAGGGCGGGCGGCTCTGCAATGAATACAATGTTTCGGCGCGCTTTCCTTTTTTGCAGTTTTACGCGGATTTCGTGTGCACGAAAACAAAGAACACCGACGATCAATATCAAAGCGCTCTTTCGCTTCTGGAAGCGTTTCACGCCGCCTGGGACGGAGTTGTCGTTCTCGATCGGGCGAGTCTGGACGAGGGGCTAAAAGCCCCGAAAAGCGCGATCCTGACGCTGGAGGGGGCTGACTGCCTGACTGATTTTGCCCGGCTGCGCGCGGTTTATGAACAGGGGGTGCGCGTGATCAACCCGACCTGGAACTACAAAAATCACCTTGCCGCCAGCAACCTGGAAAGCGGAACCTGTGAGGATTACGGCTTTACGCCGGTAGGGCTTTTGTGGATCCGTGAATGCGAAAATCTGGGAATCCTGCTGGATGCTTCGCACCTTTCGGATCGGGCGTTTTGGGATTTGGCGGAGGTGGCGAAAAAGCCGTTTTTTGCTTCTCATTCCAACTGCCGTGCCGTCTGTCCGCATTCCCGCAACCTGACGGACGAACAGATCCGCTTTCTGATTGGGAACGGTGGGATCATCGGCGTCAATTTATATACCGAATTCATCACACAGGAAAAAACGACGCCGTCCCTTTCCGGCCTGTTTCCGCATCTTGACCACCTGCTTGAGCTGGGCGGCGAGGATGCGATCGGCATCGGTTTTGATATCGACGGCGTGGGGGACGACTATCCGGCGGACGTGACTCGCAAAGAAAGCATTCACGACCGGTTTTATGAGCTGCTTCTGGAAAAATACGGGCAGGAGCGGACTGAAAAAATCATGTACAAAAATTACGCGTCGTTTTTAAAACGCGCGTTTTCGTAACAGGAGCTTTCCGGGGCGCAACCCCGTTAAGGTGCGGGTTTCGACTCCCCTCGCCGGAAGCTTCCCTTTGCTTTTATTTTTTTTTGCAGGTTTTGTCGAAAAGGAGAAGAACGTGGTAAAAGCTGTCGTATTATTCACTGTCGGATTTTTATTTCTCATCAAGGGCGGCGACTGGTTTGTGGACGGCGCCAGCGGACTGGCGCACAAATTCCGCATCCCGGAAATTCTGATCGGGGCGACGGTGGTTTCGATCGGGACGACGCTGCCGGAGGTCATGGTTTCCGCTTCGGCGGCGGTGGGCGGCCACGGCGAGATCGCCTACGGCAACGCCATTGGCTCGGTGATCTGCAATACGGCGCTGATCGCGGCGCTCACGGTGGCCATTCGTCCGGCGCCGGTGGATCGCAAAACCTTCCGGATCCCGGTATTCTTTTTCTTTGGCGCGGCTGTTTTCTATATGGCAGTCGCGTACTGGAGCGGCTTTTTCGACCGCTGGGTGGGAATTGTACTGCTGGCGATTTTTGCCGTGTTTATGGGCATTACGATCTGGCAGGCAAAAAAGGAGCCTGCGCCCGCGGAGGTACAGGAGGAAGTGCAGCCGATTGCCAAATCGGTGATTCTTTTGGTGATCGGAGCCGTGCTGATCGCCCTCGGCGCGAATTTCCTGGTGGATAACGGCACGATCATTGCCCGTGGGTTGGGGGTGCCGGAAAGCGTGATCGCGCTGACTTTTGTGGCGCTGGGCACCTCGCTCCCCGAGCTGGTGACGGCGATCACTTCACTGCTGAAGGGACACGGCGCGCTGTCGTTGGGGAACGTGATCGGTGCGAATCTCTTCAATCTGGTACTGGTCAGCGGGCTGGCGACGACGCTCTCGCCGTTTTCGGTGCCGCAGGAAAAAACGATCGCCGGGGTGAACGCCGGTCTGGCGGTGGATTTGCCGGTAATGCTGTGCGTGATGTTGATTCTCTGTGTGCCGGCACTGATCCGCAACAAGCTTTCCCGCTGGCAGGGCGTTTTGCTGCTCGGTATTTACGCCGCCTTCTGCGTGTTCCAGTTTGCGTTTTAGTTTTTATGGGGCTCGGCCCCACACCCCGTTCCAGGGGCGCGCTTTCGGCTTCTCCTCGAGGAGAAGAATCATGCTCCCAAAACTTTCCAAATAGAAAAGAGGCTTTTTACAGCCTCTTTTATTTTTTATTGAATCTGAAAAGCTTTTGGAGATGGTTAATTGGAAAAAGGGCTTTAACCGGGGTACGGGGCGGAACCCCCGAATGAAAACAACAGCGCCCAGAAAAAGAAAATGAAAAAGGGAAAGAGGATCAGAAAAGGAAAGGTGCGCACGTGGGGCTTGGCAAGGAAAAAGCACAGCCAGAAAACGGCGATGCACACCGCCGCCGCTTTCCCTGCCGTTGGTGAAAAATGAAAGAGTACGGCGGTTTTGGCAAAGAACCGTTCCGCGCCGATCAGCACCGAAGCGAAAAAGTCGGCAATTTTTTGAAAAAACACAGCGTCCCCGAAAAGGGAAGCGACCAGATAGTTCATCCCGGAAAAAAGACACGGCGTCAAAAGCGGGATGAGCACCAAATTGTAGATCGGCGAAAGCTGCGAGAGCGAGGAAAAGAAAGAAAGCTGAACCGGCAGGGTAAACGCCACTACCGAAAGGCTGACCGCAAAAGCGGAAAGCAAAGCCGCCAGCAGACGCCGTCCCCAAAAGAAAAAGCGCTTTGCCGCCGGGGGCTTTTGATCCGCCGGAGCAAACGCCGCGGAAAGCAGCAGCTTTGTTACCGGCATTGCGATCATGAGAACCGCAAAAGTTGCCAGAAAAGAAAGCAAAAAGCCCGCTTCCAAAATTTGCGCCGGAGAAAAAGTACAGATCACCATCCCGGAGAAAAACAACGCGGTAACGGAATCCGTCTTGCGGCGCGCCAGTCGCCCGGCATAGCCGAAGCTTGCTATGAGAGCGCTGCGCACCACCGAGGCGGAAAGTCCGGTCAACACCATAAAAAAGAGCGATAGCCCAATCAGAACAAAATATTTTTTCTTACTGCCCGGCAGAGGAAAAACCAAAGCTGTGAAAAAGCCCAGGATCACACTGACGTGAAGCCCCGACAGCGCCAACAGGTGCCCGCTTCCGGTGAGAGTAAAAAGGGCGCGGAGATCTTCCGGCAACCGGGAGCGGTCGCCCAAAAGCACCGCGATATAAAAACCGGAATGCTTTAAGGCCGAAAGCTTATCCGTTAAAAAGGACCGCAGCGAAGCAAGCGCCGACCCGAAAAAGGAACGGGAAAGCATTTCGCCCACCGCTTTCCAAAAAGGAGCCGCGTACAGGCAGACGCCGGCAAAGGCGACGCCGAATGCAAAAAGCAGCGGCAGCCGAAAATCCTTCTTTTTCCGGAAATAAAAAACGCCGGCAATCACAAGGATTGCCGCGATCGGGAATGCCAGGCTCGGCATGGCAAAAAGCTGGAGAAAAAACAGGGTGAGCAAAAAGGATATACTGACCGCACTTACCGGCTGCCGCTGAAAAAATGACCGGGAGACAAAATGAAGCTTCATCATTTCACCTCCCGGTTTTGAACTAGGGTCTGTAAATTTTCAATCGTTCGTGTAAATTGCGGATCTCCACGGTTTGGTGATCGCCGGCGAATTCGCCGTCCACACACCAGGGAATGCTTTCTTCGCAGGCAAATTGAATGCGTTTGCCGCGCAGGATCAGAATATTTTCGCCGGTAAATTTACCGGCGATCAAATCGCCCAAAAGCCCGGCAAGGTGGGCGGCGTCCCTGGGGTTGCGAACCAGAAGGAGCTCGTGCTGACCGTCTGTCAGCTTGACCATATCTTTTTTCAGCTTCACGATCCCGCCGATCGAAAGCGAATTGGCGGCGGCGCCGAAAATGAAATCGTCCTCATAGGGCTGACCGTCGCAGGTCACCACCATGTGATAGGGCTTGATCTTATCCACCGCGCCGATCCCCTCAGCGATGTAAGCCAGGTGCCCCAGCGTATTTTTGAATTTCTGATCGGTGTTGTAGGAAACCTCGGTAAACGCCCCGAAAGACGCAATGTAGGTAAAATACCGGTTCTTGTTGAAAGCGCCGAAATCCATGTATTTCGCTTTGCCTTCCACAATCAGCCGGCTGCAATCGAGCACCGATTTCGGAAGCCCCAGGGTATTGGCCAAATCGTTGGTGGTACCGCAGGGAATAAAGCCGATATTGCCGGGAAAGCCGATCTGCAGGGCGCCGCTGATGACCTCGTTCAAAGTGCCGTCTCCGCCGCAGGCGACCAGGACGTCGTATTCCTTCCCGTAGGCAAGGACGAATTCGGTGGCGTCGTGCCGACAGCGGGTGATGCGGACGTTCACCAGAAAATCCGCGTCGCAAAAGGTTTGAACGATGGTCAAAAGTTCGCGCTTGGCGCGCATTTTGCCGGAGCAGGGATTCACAAGAAGAAGTAGCTTTTTCGGCATGGCAGAATCCTTTTGGAAAAGATTTTAGTCGACCGGAGACGCTTCTTTCTTTTCGGACGGAGCGTCCTCAGCAAACATGGCATTGAGGGTCTGCACCGTTTTTCTCACCAGCAGAGAGCCGCCCTCGTGGCCGACGTGGCCGCTGGTGACATAGGCGCTGTAGTGGCTGCCTTTTTCGGCCTTTTCGGTGGGAAGATAGCCGTCCGCACCGCAGCAAAGCTGAATCAGGAAAGTCTGACGTGCCTTGGAACGGGCACGAATCTGGTTGCCGTAATCCAGGAAGAGTTCAAAAGAGTTGGTGGCAAACGCCACGTTTCCGAGACGGACAACGTGAACCTCCACGGGGAATACGTCTCTCTTCTGCTGATCCTCATAGCGGGCAATGGTACCGGCCTGAATATGCATGCGGGCGTTGTCCTCATAAGTGAAGGTTTCCCCGGCCTGAGCAAAAAATTCACGAAGTGTTTTGTCGGCCTGTTCACACTCGGCAATGGTAACGCGGCGGTAGGGCAGGTCGATATGGAGAACCTCGTGGCGCAGCACGTTGCACGGATCGGCCACGGCGGATTCTTCATAAGCGTCGATGATTTCGCGGGCAATTCTTCTGCCGGCTACCCAGGTGCCCCGGATATCGAACATCGAAGGATCGGCGGTTCTTTCAATATAGTTGGGGCGCTTGATATTCGGGTCGTTGATCGGCGTTTCGGGGTTCACCCAGCGCACCAAATCTCTCGGGCACTGGTCGCCGGCGGGGGCGCACAGGCAGAGAACTTTCAGGTCTTCGCCGAATTTTTCGCGCAGAATGATCTTGACCTTGCCCCAGTAGTCGGAAGAAATAAAGCTTCTGTGCTCCAGGATCTGGCTGGGGCAGGAAACGTTGGCGATCACGCCCTCAAGCTTTTCGTTTTCCCCGAAAACAAAGCCGATCTCAATCCCGGAATCGTTGCCGGCTTCGAGCGCGTCAAAATTGGCAAGGTTGGTATCGCCCCACATTTTGGCGCTGCCGTCGTCATACCCGACGCGGCGGCACATGCCCACGGCGGCGCGGCCGAAACCGAATTTCATGCTGACGGGATGGCGCTCGTTCCAGGCGCGGCGCACGGCGGCGGCGCCTCTTTCGATGATGAATTCCAGCGATTCGGCGCCGCTGACGGCGGGCTTTTTATCGCCGGTGAGCGGCACGTATTTTTTGCCGTTGGCGTAGCGGTTCATAATCGCGACGTTCGAGGTGGAATCGTAGCGCTTTTTCATGACGTAGGAGTGCGAGGTGTGCGTATGGGTGGCGTTGACCATGAGCTTTTCCGGGTCGAAGCCGTCCAGATCCGCAAGCTTGGCGCGGATGCCCTCGACGACGTTGTCGGAAATGCTGGTGAGGTCGCAGCTCAGGATGGTGAACTGCTCGTTTCCCTGCTGGACGGCCATCGCAGTGACGGTAATCTCGGTTTCCACATATTCGGAAATGCGTTCGTAAAACTGGCCGCGCAGGGAAATACTGCCCTTGGGCGTAATGCTTTCTTCGGCCATGCCGATCAGAAGTTTATCAGACATAAAAATTCCTTTCTGTATCGTCTTTTATTTTCTTTCTTTTTTGAAATTACTTTACTTCGAAGCGGGCGACCTTTTCCATCAGGGCGTCGCAGTCGTCGGAATGCACGGTCATCTGGATCGGGTTCATCAGATCGAGCGAGAAAATTCCCATAATGGACTTGGCGTCCACAATATACCGACCGCTGGCGAGGTCGACTTCAAAATCGCACGCCGTTACCAGATTGACAAAAGTGCGGATGTCTTCAATGGTAGAAAGTTTGATTTTCAAGGTTTTCATGGATGCAGCCTCCTTGCAAAATTTGATTTCAACTCATTGTAGCATTTTCCTTTCCGCAAGTCAAGAAAAATTTTCCGTTCAAAAAGCAGAAAATGCGGGATTTTTTCGGCTTATTTATGCCGATTTTTTTAAAAAAATTTCCCAAAGGGTCTTTTCATTTCCCGCTTCGTGTGTTACAATAAAAAAGATCGGTGGCACAGCCGCCGGAAAGGAGAGGAATTAAGTCGATGGTAGAAATTCTGGAAAAAGAATATTTGAATCCGACCGTAGTCCGCATGAAGGTAAAGGCGCCTCTGGTGGCCAGAAACTGCGAGCCCGGTCAATTCGTGATCGTCCGCGCCGAAGAGGGCGGCGAAAGAATTCCCCTGACCATTGCGGATTTTGACCGTCAAGCCGGCACGGTTTCGATCATTTTCCAAATCGTGGGTGTGGGAACGCGCAGTCTGGAACGCAAGGAAGTGGGAGGCAATTTGGCTTCGTTTGCCGGACCGCTCGGCAAAAAAACCGAAACCGAAGGCCTGAAAAAGGTCTGCATCGTGGCAGGCGGCGTGGGAAGCGCCATTGCGCTGCCCGTTGCCAAAAAGCTGTATCAGCAGGGCTGCAACGTCACGACCGTTGCCGGTTTCCGCAACAAGGATCTGGTGATTCTGGAAAAAGAATTCCGCACCTATTCCCAGAAATTCATCCTCATGTCCGACGACGGCTCTGTGGGGGAAAAGGGACTGGTGACCGATGCGCTGGAAAAAGAAATTCTCGCCGGTGAAAAGTTTGACCGCGTGATTGCAATCGGCCCGCTGGTGATGATGAAGTTCGTTTCGCTGCTGACCAAAAAGTACGAAGTTCCCACCGTGGTTTCCATGAACCCGGTGATGATCGACGGCACCGGTATGTGCGGCGGCTGCCGACTCGTAGTGGGCGGCAAAACCGTGTTTGCCTGTGTGGAAGGGCCGGAATTTGACGGGCATCAGGTCGATTTTGATTTAGCGATGCAAAAGGGCATGGCATACCGCTCTTTTGAACAAAAGGCTTTGGAAGAGGACTGCAATCTCTTCAAAAAGGAGGCGGAATAAAATGCCGAATATGAAAAAAGAGAAGACCCCCATGCCGGTACAGGAACCGGCAGTGCGGGCCAGAAACTTTAAAGAAGTTGCGCTGGGCTACACCAAGGAAGACGCCATGGAGGAAGCCGCGCGCTGCCTGAACTGCAAAAATCCTTTCTGTATGACGGGGTGCCCTGTTAAGGTACATATCCCCGATTTTCTGCAGGAAGTGGCGAAGGGCGATTTTGACAAAGCATATGAAGTGCTGTCGCTTTCCACCTCGCTTCCCGCTGTATGCGGCCGTGTCTGCCCGCAGGAATCCCAGTGTGAAAAAGAATGCATTCGCGGCAAAAAGGGAGAGTCCGTCGGCATTGGCCGTGTGGAACGCTTTGTGGCCGATTACCACAATGAACACGGCACCGCCAAACCCCAAAAAGCCGAATCCAACGGCCACAGGGTGGCGATCGTCGGCTCCGGCCCTGCGGGGCTTACCTGTGCGGGCGATCTGGCAAAAGCCGGCTTTGAAGTGACTATTTTCGAAGCTCTGCACACCCCCGGCGGCGTTCTGACCTACGGCATTCCCGAATTCCGTCTGCCCAAGAGCATTGTGGCAAAGGAAATCGAAAACCTCAAAGAGCTCGGCGTGAAGATCGAGACGGACGTGATCATCGGCAAAACCGTTATGGTGGATGATCTGCAAAAAGAATTCGGCTTTGAGGCCGTGTTCATCGGCTCCGGCGCCGGACTTCCCAACTTTATGAACCTGCCCGGCGAAAATCTCAACGGCGTTCTTTCCGCCAATGAATTTTTGACCCGCAACAATTTGATGAAAGCCTATCTGCCCGGCGCCAAGACCCCGATCCCGAAAGCGAAAAACGCCGTGATCGTGGGCGGCGGCAACGTGGCGATGGATGCTGCCAGAACGGCGCTCCGTCTGGGTGCGGACAGCGTGAAGATCGTATATCGCAGAACGCGCGAGGATCTGCCCGCCCGTCTGGAAGAGATTGAGCACGCTATGGAAGAAGGCATCGAATTCCTCTTCCTCACCAATCCTGTGGAGATCATTGGCTATAGCAATCCCGAAGACCGCAGAGATCCCAAAAACGGTTCGGTCATCGGCATGAAGTGCGTGAAGATGGAACAGGGCGAGCCGGACGCAAGCGGCCGTCGTCGTCCCGTTCCCATTGAAGGCAGCGAATTTGTAATCGATTGCGACCTGGTCGTCATGTCGATCGGTACCAGCCCCAACCCGCTGATCCTTTCCACCACGCCCGGTCTGGAAGCCACCCGCAAGGGCGGTATCGCCGTGGATGAAAACGGCAAGTCCTCTCAGGACGGCATTTACGCCGGCGGCGACGCCGTAACCGGTGCTGCCACCGTAATTCTGGCCATGGGCGCCGGCAAGACCGCCGCCAAGGCCATTCAGGAAAAAATTCTCGGCTAAAACCAACCGGAGATTCCCGGGACCTTTTAAAAAAAGGACTCGAAGCTCTGAAATTTTCACAAGAAAAAGATCCGATTTCATTTGAAATCGGATCTTTTTTATACATAAAACAGTCTCTTGTTTTTTTGCTGGGAATTGACTATAATAGAGAAAAGGAAACGTTGACTATAAATGAGGCAGCGAAAGGCGGAAACGATGGAAAAAGCGTTAAACGGACGAAAGGATGCGGAAACGGTCGTGCGCGCTCTTGCGGAAAAGGGCTGGCACATTTCCTTTGCGGAATCCTGTACGGCGGGGTTGGCGGCGGCGCGGCTGGTGGACGTGCCGGACGCTTCCGGGGTTTTCTGCGAATCCTATGTGACCTATGCCGAGGAAGCGAAAATGCGCCTGGTGGGCGTATCCGAAGAATCGCTCCGGGCTTTCGGTGCGGTCAGTGAAGCAGTGGCCGGGGAAATGGCGTGCGGCGCGGCAAAAGCAAGCGGCTCCGAGGTGGGCGTAGGCATTTCCGGGATTGCCGGGCCAGGCGGCGGCACGGAAGAGGTGCCGGTCGGCACGGTTTGCTTCGGCTTTTGGGTGAACGGTGAGCGCTGCACGGTAACAAAGCGGTTTGGCGCGATCGGTCGGCGCGCTGTGCGGGAAGCGAGCGTGGATTTTGCGTTTCGTACCTTAGCGGAGAAATTGAGGCGAGGGGAGTCGATGGGGGCTTGCCTCCCCTCGCCTTAAAATAAAAAAAGAGGCTTACCGCGGCTGATTTTTATGAGGCGCCGCCCCAAACCCAGTCGGTCCTCTTTCATGAAAGCGGACCGGCAATCCCCAAAATTTTCAGGTAGAAGTATACTGAAATCGAGGATACCAAACTTGTAAGGAAGAGAACGAAATGAAAGTAGCGATTATCGGATCCCGGAACCTGAAGATTGGTAATTTAGAAAAATATGTGCCGAAAACGGTAACGGAAATCGTTTCCGGCGGTGCGCGTGGAATCGACGCCTGCGCGAGAGAATATGCACGGGCGAACGGGATCAAGCTGACGGAATTTTTACCGGATTATGAAAAGCACCAAAAATCGGCGCCGCTGATTCGCAATCTGCAGATCATTGACTATGCCGATCTGGTGCTGGCGTTTTGGGACGGAAAATCAAAAGGCACCAAATTTGTGATCGACAACTGTAAAAAAAGAAATAAAAAAGTCGTGGTATTCAAACCAAAATCCGCAAAATAGGCTTCGCGTAGCGTGCGTTTCTTTTACAGAAAGCCGCCCCGCGCCCCGTTCAAGGAACTTTTGAAAAAGTTCCTTGAAAATCCTTAAAACTTCTGAATCCTTAGAGCCTTTCCATTGACGAACACGGTACCGGGCTTTTTAGGTTCTGCCCAAGGGCGCGGCAGGTTCTCAAGAGAAAATCTTTCTATCAGACTTTCAAGACAGAAAAAGAGGTTTTTACAACCTCTTTTTTGTTTTTCATGCGCTCTCCTTTGGTGTTTTTCAGGGCTTAGGTTTCGGTACGGATCTTGCCATCCGCCAGGTCGCGAATGCTGATCCCGGAAAGATAGTCGGCGATCATTTTATCTAAATTTTGCCACATCGGTAAGGTCAGCGCGGAAACGCTTTTTTCATCGGGATCGGCTTTTCTCTCCCGGCAGGAAACCGGTTCGAGAGAGCCTTCCGTCAGGCGGATCACATCGTTGACGGAAATTTCCGCGGCGCTTTTGGCCAGCGCATAGCCGCCGTCTTTCCCGCGGGAGCTTTTTAAAAGCCTTCCCTTGTGGAGGAGCGCCACAATACTTTCCAGATATTTCAGAGAGATTTCCTGCCGGTCGGCAATCGCTTTCAGCGAAATAAAACCGATTTCTTCGTTCTGAGCCAGCTCGATCATGACGCGCAGGGCATAGCGCCCTTTGGTGGAAATCAGCATAAAAACCCCTCCTTTTTTTCTTCCACTCTATTATACATAATTTCACGCCGTCTTGGCAAGCATTTTTTCATCTGTTTTTAAGGGAATGCTGCTTTTTTAAAAATAAGAACCGTTTGCTTGTCTTTTTTTCCCTTTTGTGCTATGATAAAAGCGCTTTATCATAAGGGGAGGCATGGCATGAAAGGAATTTTGTTCGATCTGGACGGCACCCTGCTGGATACGCTGGCAGATTTGGCCGACGCCTGTAATTTCGCTTTGCAGAAAAATCAGCTTCCCGTCCGTTCTCTCTCGGATATCCGCCGCTTTGTAGGCAACGGTGTGCGCAGTCTCGTAAAAAAAGCCCTGCCGGAGAGCGGCGAGGGAGATTTTGATTCGGTTTTTGCGGATTTCGACGCCTATTACGTCCGCCATTCGCAGGATAAAACAAGGCCCTATCCCGGTATTTTGCCGCTTTTGGAACGCTTGAAAAACGAAGGCTTTCCCATTGGCATTGTTTCCAATAAGCCGGACGGCGCTGTCAAAAAATTGGCGGCTCATTGGTTTCCCGGTCTTTGCGACGCCGCGATCGGGGAGAGGGAAGGCGTGCCGAAAAAGCCGGATCCGGCTTCGGTTTTTGCTTGCGTCCGGGCGCTTGCCGTGCCGATCGAGGACTGTCTTTATATCGGGGATTCCGAAGTGGACTTGGCAACGGCGAAAAACGCCGGCATCCCCTGTATCAGTGTGACATGGGGCTTCCGTGATCAAGGGGAGCTTGCGGCGCTGGGCCAAACGGCTTTCGCCGCCGACTGCGACGAGCTTTTTCGCATGATCCGGTCGTACAACGGAGGGCTTTCAAATGACTTTGGATGATTTTCTGGCGCTGTCGGAAGAAGAAAAGCTGCGGGTTGATTTTTCGGCGGAAAACGCGCCGGACGCGTATGGCAAAGCATCGCCGTGTGAAAAATATATCCTCTATAAAGCCTATACCGAAAGGAGCGACCGGAGCGCTGTTTTTGAAGACGGGCGAAATTTCAGTGAGGAAATCAAAAAAGAATATACCGTTATCAAAGACGGAAGAACGGTCAAAAAAATTATCGATCCCGATACGGACAGCAAGCTTTTGCAAGCGATCTATCGGAAAATCTGGCCGGAATTGTTTGGCGCCGCCGCGAAAATTACTTCCGATACCATGACCTCGGTGCAAGTTACCATGAGCGGCTTTTTTGAGGAACGGGTAGAAACGCCGGAGGAAAAGCGCCGTCGGCTGCAAATTTCCCAATATCAGAAATGCTCCCTGCGCTATATGCTGGATTGCTGGGCAAAGGAACCCGGCGCCGATATCCGGGAAAGGGTTCAAAATGCCGCGGCAAGGCTGAAAAAAGACGATCGGCTGGAGGCCTTTTTATCGGCATGGCATACGCTGGGGAATTACTGCCCGGTGCCGCGATTTTTTAACCGGGCGCGCAGTCAATACGGAAAATATGACTTTTGGGATCTGACGCTGATGATGATCCGCAAATGGTATCTGACCGGGGATACGGACGAAAAAGAAAGGATCCTGAAAAGAGATCTCTTTCATAATCAATATCCGGAAAGCGTGCCGTTCTGCACAAAGTGGCTGCGGCAATTCGGAGACGGCGAAAAGGGATGGGAAACCTATGTCGACGCCTTTTGCTTTCAGGATTGGGTAAGCCGGGAGAAAACCGATTCGTATTATAAAGTGATCCCGCTTTGGGACAGACACGATTGGGAGCATCTTTCCTTGCCAAGCAGGGATTGGGGCGCGTTTTTTACGGAATTTGAATCACGCATTGCAAAGCGTGCGCGCCGCCTGATCCAAAAGCTTGAAAAGTAAGACCTGTAGGAGAAAATCCGCATGATCCGCATTTTGTTTATTTGTCATGGCAATATCTGCCGCAGCCCGATGGCGGAGTTTGTTTTCCGCGATTTGGCCGAAAAGCGCGGCGCGGCGGAAACGTTTTTTGTACGAAGCGCCGCTACCTCCACCGAGGAGCTGGGGAACCCCGTTCATCCCGGCACGCGCCGGATCTTGGCACAGCACGGCATCTCCACGGCGGGGAAGGTTTCCGTACGGATCACAAAAAATGATTGCGACAGTTTTGATCATCTTGTCATCATGGACGAAAACAATCGCCGCAATCTCGCTCCCTTTCTGGAGAATAACGGGCACAAGGTTTCACTGCTGCTTAATTGGTGCGGGGAAACCCGTGCCATTGCCGATCCGTGGTTTACCGGCAATTTCGAAGCTACTTATCGCGACGTGCTGCGCGGCTGCACCGCCATGCTGGACAAACTTCTCACGAAGAAAGGATAGTCCTTTCAGTCGAAAGTTCTTTCGGCTCCTTTCTTTCAAGAAAGGAACAAAAAGCATGAAAAAAGAACGGATGAATTTCATCCGTTCTTTTGTATTATTTTGCGGAAGGCACGGAACGCACTCGGCAAAGCCACCGATTCCAAAATTTCCGGCGCGGTTTTCCAGAGGTAGCAGGGAAGAGGAGTTTCCACCTGCGCCCAAAAGCCGATCATGTGCCATTCGACGTGCGTAAAAATATGCTTGGCGCTGCCGCAGGGCGCGATCGATTGTACGGCAAAGCCCGCCCTGCAAAGCTGCTCCCGGGCACTTGCTTCAGAACAATGCCCGTCCGCCATCGGAAACCCGAAAAGGGAGGCCAAAAGGCCGCTGTCGGCGCGCTTTTCGATGGCATATTTTTCGCCGCACTGCAAAAGGAAGACCGTTTTTTCTTCAATCCGCCGTTCTTTTTTCGGGCTTTTATAGGGAATCTCTTCCCATAGCTTTTGCCGACGCGTCTCGCATTCCTCCGCCAAAGGGCAGCTGGGGCAGAGCGGAACGCCATTGGGAATACATTTGGTTTCTCCGATCTCCATGATTCCCTGCGTGAAATCCCCGGCGGCGGCGCCCTCGGGGTAGGCTTCTTTCAACTGCGCGGCAATCTTTTCGCGCGTTTTCGACAGAGCAATATCGCTTTTATCGGCAAAAAGCCGCGTCATGACGCGCAGCACGTTTCCGTCTACCGCCGGAGCCCTTTTTCCGAAAGCGATCGAAGCGATCGCCCCCGCCGTATAAGCGCCGATCCCCGGCAGTTTTTCGAGCTGCTCGGCTTCCTGCGGAAATTCGCCCTTGCATTGCGCGCACAAAACCTCGGCGCATTTTTTTAAATTCCGGGCGCGGGAATAATAGCCCAGCCCTTCCCATAGCTTTAACAGCTTTTCTTCTTCGCAGGCGGCCAGGTCAAACACGGTTGGCAGCTCTTCCAAAAAGCGCTGATAATAGGGGATTACGGTTTCAATGCGCGTCTGCTGCAGCATCACCTCCGAGATCCAAATGCGGTAAGGATCGCGACTTTCGCGCCAGGGCAACGGAACCTTATGCACCCGAAACCAATCCACGGTTTTTTGTATGATCCGTTTTGTTTTTTCCATAGGCCCTCTTGCTTCGTTTATTTTGCGATTTCAAAGGAAACGCTTACGTTTCCGCGCCCGACGGCCTCTTTCAGCCCCGTGGGATCCGAAATTCTACCCAACGGGGTATAGTGGTAGCCGGTGGAAAAGTTATCGTAGAAAAGCACCAGGCAGTTCCCACCGTAGAGCATGAGATCACCTGTTTCGATTGTACCGATTTTGCGGTCGTCCGCCGATAACCGCTGCGGGAGTGTGTAGTATTTTTCGTTGCCGTTCAGCTCTGTCATGGCCGCGTTCAAAGGCAGCATTTCAAAAAATTCCTGCGCGGCGGGGCTGTCATTGAGTCCGGCGAAAAAGCTTTGACCGTTTACGGTAATTTTTAATTTCATCACGGTTTCCTCCTCTTGGCTCGCCGGAGGCGCCGTTTGATTTTCCACTGCTTCGGAAGCTGCAGGCAGCGGTTCTTCCGTTTTGGCTGCAGACGGTTTTTCTCCGCAGGCGGCCAAAAACAGCGCCAGGCTCAGCAGCAAAAGCAAAGTACTCCGTTTTTTCATGGCATAGCTTCCCCCGTGCTTTTTCAGAACAATTGTAAACAACGATATCCTTTGATCCATAAAAATTATATCATCCTTTCAGCGCCTTTTCAAGTGCCTGTCTTTTCTCCAATTTGTGGAAAATTGCTTTCATGTGGTGCGTTTTATAAAAATGATAGATCAACAAATAAAGACAAGGAAACGGTCAACCCGTTTCCCTTGTCTTTTATTTTTTCCTTGTAGGTTTTACATTGATTTCAGGACTGACCGTTCCTTCAATTGCTCCGTTTATCTCCTCAAATTTTTTGATGTTTTCTCTGATCAAAACAAGGATGTGGCTGTTTACTGAACGCCCTTCATAGTCGGCTACAAAGCCAATTTTATCCAACATTTCTTCCTCTATGCGAATAGAAATGCTTTTTATAGCCATAAAATCACCTCAATACAAACATATTATGGCTTTATTTTATATCTATTATGTGTTACAATGTTCTGGATAGATATACGGTATATCTAAAATATTTGCATAAGCACGGAGGTTTGATATGAGAGTCGCTGTTGTTGGATCGCGGGGGCTGAAAATAGACAGCTTGGAGGGGTATCTTCCGAGCTGTGTGACTGAGATCGTGTCAGGCGGAGCAAAAGGTGTGGACACTTCTGCCAGAGAATGGGCCAGAGCTAATGGATTAAAGCTGACGGAGTTCCTGCCTGATTATAAAAGGTACGGCCGTGCGGCTCCGCTGAAGCGGAATATCACAATTATAGAAAACGCCGATTTGGTTTTGGCTTTCTGGGACGGTGTTTCTCGCGGAACTCAGTATGTGATCAACTATTGCAGGAAGCGCAATATTCCTATTATCGTGTATACGTTTACAGAATAATTTGCCGGTTCGTTTTCAAAATTCGTTGAGGATTTCGAAAAATTACAGCTGCCCATTAAACGGTGCATTGCTTGATCACTGTAAAAAAATTTAGTAAAATCTATTGCAAAAACAGAAAGGCTGTGCTATAATCGGAGAACGATAGCATTTGCCGGAATGATGGAATTGGCAGACGTGCTGGACTCAAAATCCAGTGGTAGCGATACCGTGCGGGTTCGACCCCCGCTTCCGGCACCACCGCACGCGATGCGTGCTTTCAAAACACGGGAGGGCGTTCTTCCCGTCATATGGGGGCGTAGCTCAGTTGGGAGAGCGTACGGTTCGCATCCGTAAGGTCAAGGGTTCGAATCCCTCCGTCTCCACCATCGTACGAAGCGTTGAACCCCATAAAGGTTCTCATCGTAAGAAACGCTATCGTACTCATCATGAACTTGGAGGACTACTCCAAGTGAAAAAAGAAAGCATGGATTTTCGTCCATGCTTCTTTTTTTGCAAAAATTTTCGGAATGTACTTGCATTTCACGCACAATGCGAGTATAATGTATTGTAGAACAAATGTACAGGAGGAACCTACCATGGCAAGACGCAAAGAATGTATGACCCTCAGCTTCTCCGCCGAGACAAAAGAGCGGCTGCGGATTTTTGCTGAACAGAATCATAAGACCGTCTCCCAGGCCATCACGGACTGGATATGGTCTCAGAAAATCCGCGAGACCGGCGACGGGAGCGGGGAGAAGAAAGTCAGGTGAGAAACTATGACCGAGAGAATCAACAAGCTCGTGCGCGGCAAGACCGCCGACACGTTGCGCTACGAGGACGGCGTCCTCTTTTTCGAGGGAATCCCGGAAAGCCGCGCCTATGTACGGACGCAAGTATTCTCTGACGTCCCGCCGGAGAAAGACGAGGACATCGACATTGAGGCCCTGAGGAAGCTCCTGCGGCCTTACCTGGAAGGGGCCAGACGCCACTGGGACGAGATAGAGCAGGTGTACGACCGCAATGCCAGCGCCGGTGAAGTGGACACAATCGGCGGCGATTACTACGTCCGAATCAACCAGAACCGAGTCATAAAGCTATTCGGAATCGACCCGACCGACCCCGTTGCCGCCAACAGTGAAGCCCTTGGAGTAATCTACGGCAGCACAAAATTCACCATGGCCAACCCATGCGGGACCGGCACCTACTTGAACATTCTGCAAATGTGCGAAAGCGACCCGATAACGAACACCATCGTCTTGTGCTGCCCGTACGTAAACAGAATATTCAACGCGCTGCTGGCCGAAGAGAAAGCAGGTGAGAACCGTGCCTGAAAATGACATCACGACCATCACCCCGGAAACGGAAACAGCCATAGCTACATACCGGACACGGAAACTGGCAGGGGGCGTCAACGAGATACCGAACACCATGGCTGTCCTTACGGACAACGAACTCGTCCACGCCATGACGTCCGTGGAAGATAACCGGGCCTACCTCATGCCCATCAGCAAGGAGCTGGCTGAGAGGCTGAAAAACAACCCGGACATCCTGCAAGTCGGAACGTGGCGCGCAACGGAGGAAGATTATCAGAAGCAAGAGCTGGCAAATATCGACTTCCCGTTCCTGCGGATGCTCTATTCCGTCGTCTTAAAGCGCATCTTTCAGAGCATCGAAAACGCGAAAGATGTCAACGAACTGACCGACATCTTGCAGAAAATAGGAACCGACGAAGAAATCAGACTGTATGTACCAGATTTCTACAGAGCAATCGGAGTAAAAGGAACCCCGGACGACGAGCATATTCAACTGCTCATCAACAAAATGTACTCGTTTAACGGTCTCATCGGCATCACAATGGTCCCCGGACGCGGCATCCCCTCGCAGCACGCTGTCATGCACTTCAACGGCTACGAGGCCGAGACCAACACCATCAAGTTTTCATCGCCGTACATGGCCTACATCGCCAAAACCGTGGTGATGAAAAACATACAGCGGGACAGCCAGAACAAGCCACAGGTCACGCGAAGCGGAAAGCCCAAGATGCTCCCGTCGCACAGCTACGCTCTGAGCGCGACGCTGACATCGGAACGCAACAAGCGGGCCGTGGAAATCGTCTGCGTCATTGACCGGCTGATTGAGCAGGCAGGACCGAACGGGACCCCGCACATCACGGTCAAGAACATTATCCACGAATGCCCGGAGATGGAATATGCCCTGGATTGCTGCACCAATGCCGCCAACAAAAACCGCATCTTGCGGAATGCCTTTTCCGGGGCATGGAAAATCCTGCGGGACCCGAAGTACGTCAAGCTGCAAGACAAATACCAGGGTTTACAGATACCGGACGTTATCCCCACAATGGGGAAGCTGGACCTCGTTCTCACGTTCAGCCACAAGGGAACCGTGAAGCCTCAAAAGGCTACCTGAACGGAGCAAAAAAAGGTGACTACAAATTTCTCCGTACATGACTACAAATTGCCCCGAGGGTGACTACTGGCCTCTAAACAGGCAGCTCAAAATCCTCACGAGCATGACTAAAAATCCTCACGAGGGTGACTACAAATTCTCACGAGCATGACTACAAATTCTCACGAGCATGACTACGGCTTTTCCAGCGTCGTGAATATTTCGACCACGAGAGCAAATTTCCGCTCCTAAGAACTTAGGGTCTTTTAAGACCCTAATCCCCGCCGGGGCGCGCCCTCTCGGGCGCGGGCGCGTCCCGGGAGTTAGAGGAAAGGGTCACAGAGCAAAGAGAAGCTGCTGAAAGAAGCATCTCTCGGCATCTCGCCTTTTCACTGTGATATTTTTTGAAAATCGACAAGCCCGACCCGCCGTCAGGCGGGCGGGCGCGTCGCAGCGTCACTGTTCAACGTACATTCCCCCGCATGAAAGGAGACATGACACCATGCCAGACCAAGACAACAAGACGCCGGCACAGGCCGCCGTCCAATTCCACTCCGCCAAGGACTACTTCAACGGCGGCCGGTTCCAGAACGACGTCAACAACTTCGTCCCGCACGCCTACGGCTACACCGGCTACGGGAACCTGGACTGCTTGCAGCCGCTGTATCCCGGCCTCTACGTCCTGGGCGCTATCTCCAGCCTCGGCAAGACCACGTTCATCCACCAGATGGCCGACCAGATGGCGTCCAACCGCCTCTCCACGACCGGCAGCATCGTCCCCGGCTACCCCGTGCTGTATTTCAGCCTGGAGCAGTCCGAATTTGAGCTGCGGTCCAAGTCCCTCTCCCGCGGCTTCTTCCTGCGGCAGCAGGAGGAAATCAAGAAGAACAGCACCTATCCCACCTACACGAGCATCGCCCTGCGGCGGGGTGAGGCCAACGGGACAAAGGAGCTTCAGGAGGTCATCGACAACTACGTCAACACCGTCGGCGACAGCATGACCGTCTACGAGTGCAACTTCAGCGTGACCATCGAGGACATCGAGAAGATTGTGGACGAATACATCGAAAAGACAAAAATCGCTCCCGTTGTCGTCATCGACTACCTGCAAATCATCTCGCCGACGCTCATCAACGGCCGCCAGCCGGACGCCAAGTCCGCCGTTGACCACATCGTCCACGAAATCAAGTGCTTCCAGGTGAAGAACAACCTGACGGTCATCCTGATTTCCAGCCTGAACCGGATGAACTACATGACGCCCATCGACTTCGAGAGCTTCAAGGAGAGCGGCGGCATCGAGTACACCGCCGACGTCATCTGGGGCTTGCAGTTATCCGTTCTGAACACCCCGCTTTTCGAGAAAGAGGGTCGCATCAAGGAAAAGCGGGATGACATCAGGAACGCCAAGGCGCAGATACCCCGTGAAATCGAGCTGGTCATCTTGAAGAACCGCTACGGCCGCACGGGCATCACGTTCCCGTTCGAGTATTTCCCGCAATTCGACACGATACGGCAGCTCCCGCTTCCGCTCGGTCACCCGCTGCTGACCGCACCGGGCGCACGTCCCTGACCACAAAGCACAGATGCCCCCGACCTTACGGCCGGGGGCATCTTGCGTATATACGTATGTAATTATATACTTACTCACTCACACGCCACTTTGAAAAACTAAATTCAACTGTAACGATGTCTGCAACGATGTCGTCATCAAAACTAATAGATACATTCCAGCCATCGTCCATATACCACGTGTATTTGGCAGCATAGCCTTCTGAAGCATCAAAATATTCAGACGACACCATGTTCCAGGCAGAAACTTCTGACGGCGTACCGATTACATCAATAAGCGCCGGAACATCGTCTATTGAGCGCACACATACCCCATTCACATACACGGGATTGTCGTAATCCCCACGAAAATCACCATACAGCCCGGATACATAGGCCGTAAGCGGCTTTGACGGGTCGATTTCATCCGGCACATTTTCCTTTTTGGCGTACAAAGCAAAAGCGTTTTCACCGAGATTCGGATTCGCATTCACCACGTCACTGACAGTATAATCCTCGCCCCACAACATTGTGACTTCGTTATCGTTGTTAAAAGCATATCCGTTCCCGTTGAACGCGGTTAAGAATGCGGTTATTTCCATTTTTTTCACCACGTTGTCTATACCGGTAAAATATGTTGTTCTGTTAGCAAGCATTCCCTCGCAAACAACAGTCCCATCCCAAAGCGCACCATAATTTTCTCCCGGAGAGTGCTTGTGATAGAGGCAACTTGCAACAGAGACATTACAAATATCTTCGTTCATCGCTTCGACCGTCATACAAGTATGGTATTTTGACTCCACCACAGGAACAACACACAAATCAGGGAAATCGTCTGCGAATCTGTCCAAAGGCTCATCCAGATACCATACCAATTTCGTAATACTGCCGTCCAATTCGCGAGTATCAGGCTCGCCCCAAGCGGAAATCAAATCATTGACAGAAAGTCCGCTAAAGTCATAAACATTTTCTGAACCGGTCTCGTCATATAAGGGATAATCATACATATTGACGTCATAAAAGGAACAAACAAGATTGGTGCCCTTCCAGACATCAACATAACCCTTGAAGCTGTCCGGTCTGTTATAGTCACCGGAAATACTCTCATAGACGAGACTGTTGAACTTCTCCTGAATTTCGTCAAGACTGACGACCCCGCCCTGCGGGGTTTCCGTGGGCTGTCCCTCCGCCCCCGAGCCTTCATCGTCGAAACTCGCCGCGCCGCCAGGCTCCGGGAGCTGTTCCTCCACAAGAGCATCGGACACGTCCTCCGGGCGGGCATTGTTCCCGCCGCATCCGGCCAGTGACAGAGTGCAAGCCACCGCCAGGACAAAAGCTAAAATCTTTTTCATTTCGTTGTACCTTACCTTTCGTTAGTTTTTAGATTTTTTCTGTTTTTCAGCAAGCCAAACAGCATCCCAAAACAGCATCCAAAAACAGCAAACATACAGTAGGCACAACAGCAGACCAAACAGCAATTTTTTCCCGCCGCTGCCACAAGGGCATCGGCCGGATGGGTCACCGCCCCTGTCGGGGCGGCAGCGCCGCTTCGACGCGGCTCTTAAACATTCCCGGACACAAAGGGACTCTCTTTGTTGAACCCCCGCGCTCTGGCTGCCCTTGTCAGCGTCGAGCGCGAGATGCCCGTCAGGCCGGTTACCTCGGTATAGCTGTGATTCTCCAGCAGCTCCACGGCAAGGTCGAGCTGCGCCTCCGTGAACTTCGGCTTGCGCCCGTCCCGGTAGCCTGGGTCATTCGCCCGCTTATACGCCCGGCCGCCCTGCAAGCGTCGGATGATGGTCCGGCGCTCAAAGTCCGCAAAGACGAGCATAATGCCCATGAGTATGCGGCCCATCTCGGTATCCTCGATGACGCCAAGGTTCAGTATCCAGACGCGGACGCCTTTCTTGAACCATTCCTCCACCTGGATATACGCCTCGCCCACGGTGCGGGCGAAACGGTCGAACGCCGTGACGACAACCGTATCACCGGCGGCCAGGTCGTTCTTCAACCTGTCGAAGCCCGGCCTGTCCATCTTTGCCCCGGACATAACGTCCTCATAGATTTCCTGGCACCCGGCGGCGGTCAGGGCCTTGCGCTGGTCCTCCAGCGAAGTCCCCAACACCTGCCCCTTGGTGCTAACCCTTGCGTATCCCCGTATCATATCAAAAACACCTCACTTTCCGGCACACACTTTTGAACATAATATTTGAACACGGAAAATGCCCCTTTTCGGGAGCTTTTTGCCCCGTGTTCGCATATATCCATATTTGAACACGGAGCGCCCGGTTACTCGTCCCCGTAGTCGCCCTGTTTCTGCCGCCTGTTCTGCGCCTGTTCGCGCATCCGGCGATAAATGGCCTGGGCGTTCTCGACCTCACCAGCGGCATCCTCGCTCAGTCGCTGCTTCTGCCTTTTCAGGATTTCCTCCCGTTCGCGCTTGCGGCGGTCATCGTAGGTTTCCTGCGGGGGTTCCTCCACGGGCGGCTTAACAGGCAACTCGGCGTCCGACTGTTCCGGCACCTCGGCGGGCGGCTCCTTGGCCTTTTGCGCCGCCGCCTCTTTGTCCGCCCGGTAGTCGTCAAAGTGCAGGACAAGGTCCTCCGGGGACGTGAACCCGTGCTGCTGCGCCCATTCATCATAGGTCATGTAGCCGTCGTCCGTAGGCCGAACTTCCGGGACCGTGAACACAGGCGCGGGCGGGGCAGGTGTCACGGGCTGTGTGACGACGGGGCCTTTCTGCCATGCTTTCTCCAGACCCTCGGGGCCGAACTCTGTGCCGAGCTTGTTGCTCCTGGATTTCAAATTCTCCGGTATCTTCCCATCCCCAAATCCGCTCACGTCCTCCAGCTTGTAGGTGATGTAGGGGTCTATCACCTTGCCGGTGCGCTTTGTGCCGCCCGGATGATATTCCGCCGAGACGCCCACGGCCGGGAGCTGCGTACTCATAAAATCGTCGAAGTCTTTCGCTGCGTCCCGCGCTTGCAAAATCCGGTCGCGCAGGTCATCTTTCCAGACGTACTTTCCGCCCTTGTCGCGCATGGACTTCTCGCCGATTTTCTCCGGGACGTCCTGCTCCTTGCCGTGGTCGATTTCCATGTGCTTCGAGATGATGTCGTCCATCTTCTGACGCACGAACCACGCCTTTGTCTGCTCGTCCGTGCAGCCCTTGAAGTCTGCCATGCGGGTATTGTTGATGACGATATGACCGTGGACACATCCGCCCTTGCCGTCCGTCTGGATAGCGATAATTGCCTGGAAGCCGGGGTAGTTTTGTTCCACGAACTCCTGGCAAATCGCGCCCGCCAGCATCCAGTCGGCAGGGTCATTCGGGTCAAGCTCCTTTTTCGAGAAACTGGTGATAACGTGACGGGCCTCGTTCTTGTTTTTGGACGAACGGCGGCACCACACGGCGGCCATTTGGTCGCCGTAGGACTCCGCATCACCGCTGGCAAGGTTCACAGGGACTACAAGCTGATTGCGGACCCCGATACCGTTGTGAGCTTTTTCATCAAGGACGTAATCCAGCAGGGCGCGTCCGCTTCTCGTCTTGCTTATGGTAGTATGCGACATAGGACCTTGTTCACCTCCCGCGACGCTGCCTCAAAGCGGGCTATCAATTCTTCCAGCTTCTCCATGTCGAGCGGTTTGCACTCGGCCTGGATTTGCTTTTCCATCGCCATCTGCCTCTGCATCAGGTCGATTCGCGAACCAGCGGGAGCGTTCTTCATCTCCCGGTCAAAAGACTTTTTTAAGTTATAGAGCCGCGCCTGCTGATTGAAGTTGACACCGATACGCCTCAACTCAAAAAGTACCTTTTGGGTCTCCGTGAAAAGCCCCCTGACGGAATCTTTGACTTGTTTCTCCATGCCGTAATCCAAAAAACGAATCAGGCTCAAATACCGGTCGATTTCCATATCCACGGCTATCCGCACAAGTGCGGCCGTGGATATATTATTTTCGTTGGCAATCTCCCGGATGGCATCGTATGCTTCCCGCGTGAACCTTACGGTCAGCGGAACCAACTCGCCCTTCCTGGGAGCGCCGCCCTTCGCTTCACTCATGGCTTTTGCCTCCTCAAATACGGTGTATCATATACTCAAACAGTTGTTTGGTATATGATACACCTAATCGACCTGAAAGTCAATATGCTGAGCCTGATTCAAAAAAGGCAAGAAGTGGGTTGAGAACCGCTTACGCTCTCCAACCCGCTTCTTGCCAAGGGGGAGCCGCTCCGCTTTTCCCCCTCTGGACACCCCCTATCGGGCAAGGCAAAGGGACTGTCTGCCCCTTTTTCCCTGCACCCTTTTTTCCCGACAAGGGGACGCCGGACGCTGCCCGTTTCCCCTTGACCCTTTCTCACCCGGCAGGGACAAACCGCCACCGGCCGTTTTTCCCTTGCATCTCTTTTCGGCATGGGCAGGATGTTGAAAAACTTCGGATGTGACCGACCGCGTGTCTTGCGACACGCTAATTTTTCACACCCTTTCCCTGTGACCCTTTGTGTGATTTGCGCCCTGTCCTCCCCCCCTGTCATACCTCCCCGTGATAAGGCCGCCGTGGGCGGCCGGTTTGGTAATTAAGGGGGAGGGGCTTTTCCGCCCGACCCCGGCCAAATTTTTTACACAAAGGAGAGATTGTCTATGAGAAACCCAACCAACACGATGTCCAACCATGCCACGAGAGAGGAAAAGGTCCGAGAGCTTTTGGAGCAGTTGGAACAGGGCGTGCAGTCCGTTTTCGCGTCCGAAAACTATGCGCGCTTCTTACGCACCATGTCCAAATTCAGAAAGTACAGCTTCCGAAACGCCGTGCTTATCTGGATGCAGAAACCCGACGCTTCTCTGGTCGCTGGCTACAACGACTGGCAGAAAAAGTTCCATCGTCAGGTCCGCAAGGGCGAGAAAGGCATCCGCATCTTTGCACCCGTGATTTACGCAAAAAGCAAAGACGGGGATGACCCGGACGCCGAGAAAGAGGACGAAATCGTATGCTGCAAGGTCGTATCCGTATTCGATGTGTCGCAGACCGACGGCGAGGAATTGCCAACGCTGGGCGTGGACGAGCTGACCGGAACGGTGGAGCAGTACCCGGCGATTCTTGACGCGCTGGAGCGCATCTCCCCGGTCCCGATGGGCTTTGAACCTATCACCACAGGGGCGCACGGTTATTACAGCCATACGGAACGGAGAATCGCCATCAACGAGAACATGAGCGAGCTTCAGACCGTCAAGACTGCCATCCACGAAATCGCCCATGCCAAGCTCCACGCGCTCCCGGAGGACGGCAAGCGGCCCAAGGACGGACCCGACCAGCGCACCAGAGAGGTCCAAGCTGAAAGCGTGGCCTACATCGTATGCCAGCACTTCGGCCTGGACACGTCGGACTATTCTTTCGGATACGTCGCCGGATGGTCATCCGGCAAAAAGACGCCGGAGCTGGCCTCCAGCATGGACGTCATCCGCAAGGCATCCCAAGAGCTGATAGACGCCATCGAAAAGGCGCTTGCATGAAAGGAGAGAAGATTATGAACCGTACCCTTGTGAAACTGGCCGCATCCGGCGACTGCATCTCTTTCCGCACCGTGAGCATGGCGCGGAAATCACCTCACACTTTCTACGTGACCCGGAACGAGCTGGCCGACCTGGAGAGCCGCCGCTGTGTCACCGTGACCGACCTGTTCTCGTTCGCCACGCTGTCCATCCAAGACTTCGGCGGGCTTCTGAACATCCGCATCACCTGGCTGTCCGACCAGGGCAGAGACGCCGTCACCGGCTACCGGGAGAACGTGTCGGTGGACTACGCCGCGTTCGCAGACTTCGTGACCGGCAGTCTGAGCGGCGGCCCCGCGTCGCTGTCCCTGCTGTCCGCAGACGAGGACCTGCGCTGCCCTTTTCTTGATTTCTCCGGGGCGGCCGAGACGCTGCATCGGGTCCTGTCCATGCCGTCGCTCCGTGGGAAGCTGACCCGTGCGCTGCGGGACAACTTCAAATGGCACGGAACCGCCGCTATCCGGTTCTACAAGGACTGGAACCCCTGGAGCTTCTATTTCGAGGAAGAACTGGCGGACGGACGCCGGGGCATCTGCGGCGGTCTGATACTGCACGAGAACGGCAGCCTGAAAGGGGCGAAATACGCCCTGCATACCTGAGACGGCCGCCAAGGCCCCTCAGAGGCGTTTTAAGGGGCTTTGCCGCTCAGACGGTCAACTACACCCTGAAAGCCTCCTGGGCGCTCCTGGAGCGCCCTGGGGGCTCTCAGAGGCACACAAGAACTACATACAGTGGAGGATTGTTATGGACTATACAAGATATGAACTGGAGCTGAAAGACCGGCTCCCGCTCCTGATTGCGGAACCGGCGCATTGTGAACAGGACTTTGACGCCTTCGTAAACCCGGAGGTGGTCAATGCGTTCGCACGGGACGCCCTGCGCCTGGACCGCAAGGCGGAGGAACACATGATGCTGCTTGCACTGGACAGCAGATTCCGCCTTTTGGGCGTCCTGCCCGTGGCAAAGGGAACGGTGGACAACGTCCGCTTCTCGCCGCGTGAGATGTTCATACGGCTCTTGATGTGCGGCGCGGTGTACTTTGTCGCCGTGCATAACCACCCGTCCGGCAGCGAGACGCCCAGCAGCGAGGACGACAACGTCACCGAGCGCATACGGTACGCCGGGCGCATCATGTCCGTCCCGATGCTCGACCACGTCATCATCGGCGCGGACGGGGCGTTTTACTCTTATGCCAGGGCGCGGAAGCAGGAGGCCAGATAAGACAGCAGCCCCCGTTGGCCGTGTGACCAGCGGGGGCTATGCTTTACTGCATCGTCGGATAGGGGGCCTGCGGCGTCCCGGCGGGGACCGGAGCGGCAGGAGCGGGGGCCGGAGCCTCGGCGGGCGTCTTGACCGCCTCGATACGGGTCGGGAGGTCCGCGACGATACCCTGGGCCAGCTTGCGGAACTGTGCATCGGTAAGCTCCGCCAGCTCCTTTTTCAGCCCGGAGGCCATAAGCGCCTTGGAAAGCTGCTCAATGCGTTTCTGCTCCATTTTCTGCTGCTCCTGCTGCATGGCCTCGATGGCCCGTTGCAGGTCACTATAAGACTTCTTTGCCATGATGAATCACGCTCCTTTTCGTGTGATATTCAAACCTTGAAATCAGGGCTTTACTCAAAGCTGAAAGAGAGTGTATTTGCCCCAAGCCGGAATACTCAAAATTTTGTGTTACGGTATTCCATTCCATGAACCCCAAAAGGTGTTCTACCGTAGTTCCATCGGCCTTTTGCCGTACAATCCGAGACGCGTCCACATCAGAAGCCAATATGCCCTCCAATCGACTACTCGCCCCGGCATCAATGTTTATCAGCAAGCCATAGCGAGCATTAGATACCAGATTGTATCCTATCAGCTGGGACCATTGATTAAGGCCAACGGCCTCCCGCAGTTTCACTTCCAGAATGACTATCTCATACTTCCGACCATCTGTAACCACGGCAAAAATATCAAGATTTAATGGAGGAGTAGAGCGGCTATAACCTGCCATGCAGGAACAAGTGTCCGGATGCTCCTGCACCAGCTCTTTTATTTTTGCTGTCAATTCTCCGCTTTTCCAGTAAATTTTGAGGTCAGTCACTCCAGCAGCCCTAAAATTGCTTTGTAATTGCATTTCAACACAACGCATTATTTCTGGATAATGCGCAACCTCATTTTTACTGTGTCTCATTTCAAATCATCCTCCGTGATAGGGCGCACGCTTATCTTATAGCGATTTGCAGGGTCTCTTTGAATGAGCTTTCTGTACACACGAGGATTATTTGCGCCGACTAAGGCGGCGTAAGCGCCCATTTCAACCACAATGGCAGTCATAAGGTCTGGCACGCGGATAAAAACCTCAGCGTTCGGATTCTGTTTCAGATAGTCCTCAATAATCTTATCTTTTGACCCTCTCGGGCGTAGTCCGTTAAGCTGGTCCGTAACAGCGGCAATTAAGAAAGTTATAGCCAAGATGACTTTGTTCAACGGATAGCCAGCTTCTTGACCATCTCCAAACAGCAGGGTTCTGTCTGTATCACCATAAAGGTCCGCAATCCTCACACGTATGGTGCGAAAATGACAGTTTCTGTAAATTTCTTCTGTTTCCAAAATAGAAAGGATGTCGTCCAAACGCCCTTTCACCAGTACCGGAAACGGATTGATGCAGTATTCTGCATGAGATAGTAATTCAGAAACCGCCCCATACGGTGCATGTTCACATTCCAAAACTGCGCAAACGTGACGATTATGTAGATAGTGACCGCCACGTATCGTATCGGGCAAAAGGGGACTTCCCTCATCACAATGAACGCACGTTACAGACGGCATTTTGATTTCCCGCTCTGGACACGGTATTGCCACATTCTCGGCGCTTTCCAGCGATTTATTCTCTTGAACAGATAAAACCTTGGATGTAAACGCAAAAGCGCCGAATTTTTCGTACTGGTCAAGATAAACACGGAGCTTAAAGCCTTTTTTCCACTTTCTGTCGTATGGATTGCTTGCGCAGTGGAAATTCGGATGATTCCAAAGAATCTGGTCCGGATAACAGCCTATGCTATGAAGCAGCTTACAAAGAGAACATACAAAATCAAACTCAAATCCAGAGATTTCAAAAGACACCATTTGCTTATCGTCATTGAATCTCCTATGAGAACGCTTTGTGCTGCCAATGGTATCTGCAAGACCGGCAATAAACCGCCGTTTCAAATTGTCATCCACCAATTCTGGCACAATGCGATTTATGTTAGCGGTCTTACGAACCTCGCCCTCGCACTTGATGCCATATCCCTCTAACTCCGCCTTTAGAGCGCTCAAATCGCCCTCGCAGAGAATGTTCCAAACACCCCCGGCAGATGTGTCATAGGAAACAGTAATACCATAAATGACACGAAACAACGGGCTGACCATCCGCATTACATCTCTGGAAATATCTCCAGCGCGTTTTGGGTTTGCCTCATAAGACCCCCATTGTTTATACGGAAGTCGAATACGGAAAACGTCCTCAGCATTTCCCCAAATACCGCCGCCTATAATCAGCCCAAGGATATATGCCTTATCAGTATCCATCATTTTTCTTCACCCCCGTCAAATACTTGCTGCCGAATAGCAGTGGCAATGGCACATGCCAAATTGACAGGGACTGCGTTGCCAATGACCTTATACATGGCCGTTATATCCTTTAACGTGCCATCAATGAATTTGTAGTCATCCGGGAACGACTGAATGCGAGCCACTTCACGAATAGTAAAGCGCCGATTTTCGGTAGGATGAATGATGCCGCAGTTTTCAGGCTGGGCCGATGCCGTCATAGTCCCACAAATCTCATCCCGTGAAAAACGCCGATAAAAGTTTGGAGAATGATACCGTTTCATGTCATCTCGAATACGCTTAAAGCGTGGTGCCAAATGCTCATACGGCACATCTTTCCAAGAACCACCCTCTGGGATGTATGAAATCATTTCCAATGCCTGCGGGGATAACGGCCAATCCACCTGATGCGTTGCGGTAGTCGGAATATCCAGAACATACCGAAGTGTCAGCCGGTCCCTGGGTTGCTTATCCGGGAAAACAAAGTTGATATTCAAATCTTTCCGAATGCCGATGAAAAGAACACGCTGCCTATTCTGCGGTACGCCATAATCTGCTGCATTTACCAACTGATAGACCACATTGTAGCCGATACCGTTCATGGTAGACAAATCTTCCACAATCACATCAGCTAACTTCCGACCGTCAATATACTTTGTGGACAGTAAACCTTTGACGTTCTCAAACAAAATTGCTTTCGGCATTTTCTTTCCAATAATCCGCAAGCACTCTTTATAGAGCATTCCGCGCGAATCATGAACGCCCTTACGCATCCCGGCGTTAGAGAATGGCTGGCACGGAAAACCTGCCGTCAGCATATCACAGTCTGGAATCTCGTCCTCCGGGACAGTGAGAATATCCCTCCCGTCAATATCGCCCAAGTTCAAACGATAAACAGCTTGGGCGTCAGCATCAAAGTCATTTGCCCAAACGACATTATATCCAGCGTTCATGAAACCTCTATCAAGGCCGCCGCCCCCTGAAAATAAAGACACCATAACGGGTCCCGAATTTGTGCTACTCATGGTTGATTCCTCCTAAATTAGCTCTCACATTTCTCCTGTATCCACCCGTGCAGCAGGTCAGATACCGTCGTCTTATGCGCCATCGCGTACACCTTGACCTTCAGCTTGTCCGCCTCAGTGATGGACAGCGTGATGGTCGTCTTGCCGCTCTGCTCTGTATCATGCCCCGTTGCGGCAGCATCGCACCTGCCGAGCGCGTTATCCCGTTTTGCCATAGCGTTCTCCTTTCATATCGCCGGACGACCCCGGTCATAATAGCAGTTACTTGTATAAGTATATACCTGCATACGTATGAAAGTCAAGGGGTTTCGGCCATTTTCTACAAAAATGAGCGGAAAATCACGAGATTTCCCGTGTGAACCTTGATAAATGAGCGTAAACGTGCTAAAATAGACTGTCAGCCGGACAGGAAAAAGACGTTTCAAACGGCTATGCCACTCAGACGCTCTCAGAGGCGTTTTAAGGGGCTTTAGCCGCGAGACGGTCAGTTATACTCAGAGAGGCTTAAAACGCCTCACAGGCCGTCCAGGGACGTCCTGCGAGGGGATTATCACACAAGAGAAAGGGGGTGCCGGAATGGCAGTCCAGAAATTCATCCAGAACGACAACAACCTTGCAATCGCCTATTACCGGTTCAGCTCAGACAGCCAGTCCGACGCCTCGATAGACCAGCAGCGCCTGGAGGCGCACAGGTTTGCCGAACAGCACGGATACACCATCTGCCGCGAGTATGAGGACTACGCCCGGACGGGGACGGACACCGACCGCCCCGGCTATATGCAGATGTTCCGGGAAATCGAGCGGGTCAAGCCCTCGGTGCTTATCCTTTGGAAAATCGACCGGCTGAACCGCAACGCCGCCGATTTCCTGGTGGCGCGTAGGCGGCTGATGGACGCGGGCATCAAGCTGAAATTCGTTGCGGACGCCAACATCGAGAACCGGGAGACGGAGCTGATGGTCCTCGCCATGCGGGCCGCAGAGGCGGAAAACTACTCCGCCAATATGTCCGAGAACATATCACGCGGGCAGCGTGACATAGCGGAAAAGTGCCTGTGCGCCGGATATAAAATCCTCGGATACCGGGCGGAACCGGCCCCGGAACACGGCAAGCACCGGAAGCGTTACGCCATCGACCCGGCCACGGCCCCCATCGTCCAGCGGATATACCGGGAGTACGCGGACGGCGTCCCCATGGCTGAAATCTGCAAGGCGCTGAACGGCGAGGGGCTGCGGACCAGCACGGGCGGGCCGTTCAATATCAACGGTATGCGGAAGATACTCACAAACCCCGCCTACATAGGCGTCTACCGGTACAAGGGCGCGGAAAAGCCGGGAGGGATACCCGCCATCATCGACGAGGAACTTTACAAGAAAGCGCAGTCGCGGCTTGCACAGAACAAGCGGGACGGGTCCCGCCGGGCAAACGAGCTGAAACACGAGGCCATAGGGGATGCCCCAGCGCCCCGCTACTGGCTGACCGGGAAGCTGTTCTGCGGCCATTGTGGCGACACCATGCAGGGCGTGAGCGGCACGTCCAAAACGCGGGCGACGAAGCATTATTACTATTACTGCAAGTCGCAGCGCCGGAAACTCTGCCACAAGAAGCCCATCAAGAAAGCCGTCCTTGAGGGGGCCGTCATCCACTTGTTCTATACGTTCGTGCAGGACGAGAACATCTTTTCCGCCCTGGCGGCCGACATCACCGCCAAACTGCGGCGGGAGCGGGAGCAGGACAGCGGCAAGCTGGAAATGCTCCTGGCGGCCAAAAAGGACGTGGACCGGAAGCTGAACAACCTGGTCAACGCCCTGATGAACGGCATATTCTCGGAGACGACCCAGGCCGCGCTCCAAGAGCTGGAAGCCCGGAAGAAAGCCCTGTCGGACGAAATCGAGCTGGAAGAACGGATGCAGACCGTCTCGGATGACGAGGCGGGGACCCTCCGGCTGCTGGCGACTTACCGATACGCCGACTTTGACGACCCTGTCATCCGAGACTATTTCCTTGAAAACTACGTCGAGGCCATCTACGTGTACGACGACAAGATTGTGACCACGTTCTTTTATGGCAGCGACAAGAGGTCTCTCGCCTGGAGCATCGTCAACGAAGCCGTTGAAACCGACGCTGCGGGGGGTTCAACTGCTTCGTCCCGGCGTCCACCACGTCGCGGCAAGTCCATGTGGCTTGCCGCGATTTACTTTGTAAATCACGGCGTCGCTTGACGGGCTGTCCCTCCTTATCCCCACGTCCGCCTTGCCTCCGGTTGAAGCTTTTGCTCAAAAAACAAAAGCTCCGCTCTACGCCTGCGGCTCCCGCCACCCACACAGGAGTTCAACTCTCTCCGCCAAACAGCCGAAAAAACCTTTTTCAACTCAACCCGTCCTTCGGACGGGATAAATTCATCTATCGGAAACGCAGAAACGGGCGGTGGTATTTTTGCCTTTGGACTTGACTTTCGATCGGAATTCGGCTATACTGATAAAACAAAAAAAGACCGGTTTGGAACGGTAGAGGAAAAAATTGATGGAAATCTGTATTCTGGAAAGAAGCTCCTGCTACGGTAACGATTTAAAGGCGGATGTGTTTCGCAAATTCGGAACCGTGCGCGAATACGAGTGGGTGCCGAAAGAAAATTTGGCGGAGACGATCGGAGACGCCGAGGTAGTTCTCTGTAATAAATCGCAAATGACAGAGGAGGTTTTGGCAGCCTGCAAAAAGCTGCGCTATATCGGCGCCATGGCAACCGGGTACAACACCATCGACGTAGCGGCTTGTCGCAAGCGGGGGATTACGGTAACGAACGTTCCCGCCTATTCCACCGACGCGGTGGCACAGTTGACCTTTGCCTTTATTTTGCAATTTGCGACCAGCCTTTTTACCTATGTTTCGTCCGTACAAAACGGCGATTGGCAGCGTTCGCCGCTGTTTACCTATTACCCGTTTCCGATATCGGAAATCAGCGGGAAAACGCTGGGGATTTTCGGGATGGGTACAATCGGGCAAAAGGTGGCGTCTATCGGAACAGCGTTTGGGATGAAAATTATTTATCATGCCCGCACGAAAAAAGAAGTGCCGTATGAACTTGTTCCCCTGGAAGAATTGTTTGCTCGCGCCGATTATCTGAGTTTTCATTGCCCGCTGAACGATTCCACTCGCGGGATCATCAACGCCGAAACGCTTTCGCTGATGAAGCCCACGGCGTTTGTGATCAATACCGCCCGCGGCGGACTGGCTGCCGAGGCTGACCTGCGCGCGGCGCTGGACGGCGGCAAAATTGCCGGGTACGCCGCTGATGTTCTTTCCGAGGAGCCGCAGCGGGCGGATTGTCCGCTGATCGGGGCGAAGAATTTATTTTTGACGCCGCATATTGCCTGGGCCCCGCGCGAAACCCGCGCCCGGCTGATCGGGATCGCCGCCGATAATGTGGCCGCATATCTTGCGGGAAATCCGCAGAATGTTGTGTCGTAAGGGCTTGGGGGAGGCCTTTTGAAAAAGGTTCCCCCCAAACCCCCTTTCAAAAACTTTTCTGACTTCAAAAAGGAATTTGCAGAGAGAGAAGTCCTTATTTTTTCGCCTGAAAAGCGTAGAAAGTGCTGCGGAAACCCCATAACACATGTCATAAACGAAAGAAAAAGCGCTTTCCCAATTGGGAAAGCGCTTTTTTGTATCAAGGGAATTTTATTCGGCTACGACCGGATGCAGAAGCTTATCCAGCGCTACCAGGCGTGGCCCGACAGAACCGTAAGCAGTGCGGAAAGTGGAATCGTCGGTGAGGTCGGTGTAGCTCTTGGAGCAAAGGTCCTTGTTGTTGATATCAAGGTCGATCTGCTCAATGATCGCCAGATAATCGGGCGTGCCGTACATCAGCTGATTAAAGCGGTCGTCGGCAATTGTCTGCCATTCCTCGAAAACCGGGATCCACACGTCGGCTTTGCTTGCGGGATCGCTCCAATCGAAGTTGAAGCTCAGGAAAGGATCAATGCGGGAATTGATATTTTTCTGAATGCCCTCGGCGGTGTAATTCGGATCCATGGTATCGGGAATATACCCCAGGAAGGTATTGCCGGTTTTGAAGAAATCCATGGAGTAGGAATCGTCCACGATCGTGATCACGTTTTCTTCCGTAGCGCTCTTCACATAGTTAACGCCCTCAATACCAAAGGCAAACAGATTGTGAAAATCAGTATCGGTAATGAGCAGCTTCAACACTTCGGCAACGCGTTTGGGGTCTTGCGTGGATTTGCTGCTGATGGCGAACATGCCGCCAAGCGCATCCTGCGTGGTGAACTGGGCGCCTTTATAGAGGATCAGCGTGAGCCCTTGCTCTTCCAGCTCGGCTTTTTCTTCCTTGCTCAGCTCGCGGACAGACAGGAAGAAATCCCCCTCTGTGCCGAAATATCCTTTGGCACGGTAATCTGCTTTGGTGGCGCAGTAATCAATAAACTGTGTGCCGAACTGGCCTTGATAGTTGTAGGTTTTATTGTACTGGGACGCTTCAAATCTGCCGCCCAAAAGCTGATCGGCGAACACCAGAATGTTGTGGCCGGCTTCGGTCACGCCGGGGATCTGATAGAACACCAGATTTTCGGGGTCAAAATCGCCGAGGATAGGAGAAACATTCGGTTCGTTGGCTTTGATCTGGGCGAACACCGGTTCCAGATCGGTAATGCTGCGAACGGTGCTCCAATCGACGTTATATTTTTCGGCCAGCTTCGTGTTGACGACAAAGTAGGTTTCGTTGGTCGAAACGGCTTTGTTGTTCGGAATGGCGAAAATGCCGTCGTTGGTGGTAGCGGCTGTTAAAAAGGCGGGGTATACGAAGTCATAAACCGGCTTGAGCGTGGTTTTGAGAAGATCGCCGAGCTCCATCAAAAGCCCTTGTTCAATGTAGGAATAGTAATCCTCCATGCCGTTGACGTAGAGAATATCCATCTGCACCTCATTGATTGTGGCCACGTCTTTTCCGGCGCGGATCAAGGCCTGCAGCTCGGCTGCTTCCTTTTTGGCTTCGTCCGCTGCGCGTCTGGCTTCTTCACGATCTTTCTTTTCCAGCGCTTCGCGCTCGCTTGCCGAGAGCGATTTTTTGTAGGCGGCGTAGGATTTATCCGCAGCTTTCTTTTCTTCGTCCGCTTTCTTTTTGGCTTCTTCCTGCTCGTTGAACTTATCTAACATGGCGTCGATCGCAGCCTGATATTCGGATTCCTTGTAAAGGCGCAGATCGATTTTGGTTTTGTATTTAGCCACACTGTAATTGCTGAGTTTTTCTTCTACGGCAGCAATCCCCTCTTCGGTGGAGCTGTCGTTTGTGATGGCGTAAAGGGTGATCCCGATGTTGTTGCGCAGGTCCTCGCTGCCGATGTCGTCTGCGTCGTCGGTTTCGGCATCGGAACAGGAAGTCAGAATGAGCGACAACATCATGATGACCGCCATCAGAAGACCGAGTAGTCTTTTCGTCATGAATAAGGTTCCTCCTTGAAAATGCGGGGCTTTTCCCCCAAATTACCAACTTCTATTTTACACGAAAATTCGCACAGTGTCAAGTTGAATCGCCTTGGCAAACTACCTAAATTGTGAATGAAAAAACTGGTATACTTGCCTATTTTAATCCAGATAATCCTTTAATTTCTTGGCGCGGCTGGGGTGACGCAGCTTGCGGAGCGCTTTGGCTTCGATCTGGCGAATGCGTTCACGCGTGATATTGAATTCCTTGCCGACCTCCTCCAGCGTGCGGGAACGGCCGTCGTCAAAGCCGAAGCGCAGCTTCAAAACCTGCATTTCGCGCGGGGTGAGCGTGTGCAGCACCTCATCCAGATGTTCGCGCAGCATGGCGTAGCTGGCGGCTTCCGCGGGAGCGGGGGCGTCGTCATCGGGAATGAAATCGCCCAAATGGCTGTCTTCTTCTTCGCCGATCGGCGTTTCCAGGGATACCGGCTCCTGCGCGATCTTCATGGTCTCGCGCACTTTTTCCACCGGGATGTTCATGACCTCGGCAATTTCCTCCGGCGTGGCCTCGTGACCGAGCTCCTGCAAAAGCTGGCGGGAAACGCGCAGCACCTTGTTGATGGTTTCCACCATGTGCACGGGGATGCGGATCGTTCTTGCCTGATCGGCAATGGCGCGCGTGATCCCCTGGCGGATCCACCAGGTGGCGTAGGTTGAAAATTTATAGCCTTTGGTGTAGTCGAATTTTTCCACCGATTTCATCAGACCCAGGTTGCCCTCCTGAATGAGATCGAGGAAAAACATCCCTCTGCCCACATAGCGTTTGGCAATGCTGACGACCAGACGAAGGTTGGCCTCCACCAATTTTTGCTTGGCGTTTTCGCGGATCTCTTCGGTCTCGCCCTCTACCATGTCGCGCGCCAGGCTCAGTTCTTCCTCGCTCGAAAGCAGCGGCACCTTGCCGATTTCCTTTAAGTACATTCTGACGTGGTCCTCCAGCGCCAGTCCCTCGTTGGAGAGCACCTTTTCCATGTCCTGGTTCATTTCGAAGGGCTCGACTTCTTCTTCCTTGAGTTCTTCGAGATCGGGCGTTTCTTCCATGAAAGAGGAAATATCCACCCCTTGGGATTCCAGAACGTCGTAGAGCTTTTCCAATTGGTCGGAATCGTACTCCACGTCCTCCAGCATTTCCATGATTTCCGGATTGGTGAGCGCGCCCTTGGCTTTTCCTTTTTCGATGATGCGGTCAAAGGCCGATTTCAGCTTCATTTCGGCGGAAACGGTTTCGTTTTTTGTTTCCTCGGTCTTTTCTTCTTCTTCGATTTTCTTTTTTGACATGGCGTTATTCCTTCCTTGTTTTTTCTGCTTTCAGTTTTTCCAGCCACTCGGCGGAAAGAGGGACGTCTTTTTCCGCTTTCTTTTTGATTTCTTCCTCCAGCCGCTCAAACAATTCCCGCAAAATCGCGGGCGTATTGCTGCCGAGCTCGGCGCGCTTTTGCCGAAGGCCTTGCAATTCTCCCATTTCCTCGGGGGAAAAAAATTCGTTCAGGGCGGCCGGCTCCAGCTCTTCGCCGTTTTCCGTACACGACAGGAGCTTTTCCAAAACGCTTTTGTAAAATGCGCAGGAAAAGAGTTCGGGATTTAAGATCGGGCGAATTTTCGGATCCAAAAGATAGTCGCTCCGCAAAAGCAGGATCCCTAAAATGCCTTCTTCCTTGGTGGCGCGGGAGCTGAATTTTGCTTTGTCGGGGTTGACCCGGTTTCCGAAGCCCTGGAGCTTACGGATCTCGGTTTGCAATTGCTCCTTTTCGGCCTTTTGCAGGTTTTTTTGCGTTTTACGCTCGGTTTGCGCTTTCAGCACGTCGACGTTTACGCCGGTCAAGTCCTGCATACGCGCCAGAAACAGCTCTTTTTCCACCGGCGAATCGACCTCCGAGAGCATGGAGATGCCTTCTTTGATAAAGGCGTTCTTTTCGTCCATATCGTCCATCGAATAGCGCGACTGGATCTCGGAAAATAAATACTCGATCGCGCCCTTGGCGGACTGCACGCGCTTCTGAAACGCGCCTTTTCCGAAAGCGCGGATAAAATCATCCGGGTCTTTGATCTCCTTGCCGTCCGACGTTTTCCCGCTGAGGGAAACGACCTTGACCTTTACGCCGGTTTCCGAAAGCAGGCGGATGGCTTTTTTGGTGGCGCGCCTGCCGGCTTCATCGGAATCGTAGCAAATATAGACCGTATCGGCAAAGCGTGCCAGCAGGCGGCACTGGTCGGCGGTCAGCGCGGTGCCGAGCGAGGCGACAGCGTTGGTGACGCCCGCGGCCTGCAGGGAAACCGCGTCCATATTGCCCTCGCAAAGGATCAGGGATTTTTCGGGGGAATTTTTGGCAAGGTTCAGCGCAAATACCGTGCGGCTTTTTTTGAATACCGGAGTGTCGTTGGTGTTGAAATACTTGCGGTCGTTTTCCCCGGCCTCCCCCACGAAACGGCCGCTGAACGCCACGACGTTTCCCGCAATGTCAATGATCGGGAAAATCGCGCGGCCTCTGAAATAATCGAACATCCGACCGCTTTTTTGGGAGAACCCGCCCAAAAAGGCTTCTTTGATCTCCTGCGGGCGGTAGCCTTCTTTTAATAAGTAAGAAGTAAGCGCATCGTACGAATTGGAAGCGTACCCCAGCCCGAAGCGGCGGATCACGGCGAGCGAAAGCCCGCGCCCGGTCAAATAATCCAGCCCCGGCTTGCCTTCGGGGGACATCAGGTTCTGATACCAGAACTTGGCGGCCTTGGCGTTCATTTCATAAAAGCGCTTTTTATCGACCGTTTTTTCAAAATGCGAGGTCTGCGGCATGGGCAGCCCGGCGCGATTCGCAAGATATTCGATCGCGCCCCTGTAATCGAGGTTTTCGATCCGCATGACAAAGGTGACAACGTCGCCCCCGGCCTGGCAGCCGTAGCAATAAAAATGCGGCTCCTGCTGGGTGTATACGGTAAAGGAAGGCGTTTTTTCGCTGTGGAACGGACAGCATCCGACCCGGTTCGAGCCCGCCCTTTTCAGCGTCACATACTGCGACACCACGTCTTCCAGAGGATTGCGCAATTTCAGTTCCTGCAAAAATCCTTCGGGAAAGGGCATAAAAACACCTCCTTTTTTGTTTCTAATCTGTTATACGACAAATTTTTAAAAAATACTTTTTTCTTTAAAAAATTCTTATTTTTTCCTTTGTCAATTTTTTCCACAGGAAAAAAGTGGCGGAAAATCAATACTTTTCCCCGGTTTTCACAGAGTTTTCCCCAGTTTTTTTTGGGAAAATCCGGTGCAGAACCGGGGAAAATTTTTTATTCCCTATGAAAGCGCGCGTCTTCGGCAGCAGAAAAAACCTTTCCTTCTAAATAAGAAAGCAAGGAATCCGGCGCGGGGTGAAAGGAGAGCGACACGGCGCGCAGCGCCTGGAAAGAAAAGGCTTCGCCGGGCGTTTTTTTGCCGTATTTCGAATCGCCTACCAGCGGATGACCGAGAAAAGAAAGCTGCGCGCGGATCTGGTGGGTGCGGCCGGTATGCAGCAGCACTTCTAAAAGAGCGCGGTTTTTTTGCACGTCTTTTTGCAAGATCCAATATTCCGTGATCGCAGTCAGCGCGCCCTTTTGCGGCGAAGAAAAGACCTCCACGCGGTTTTCTTTTTCGTTTTTCTTTAAAAAATGCGTCAGCACGGCGTGCTCCTTAGCGGGGATCCCGCGTACGAGCGCCAGATACCGTTTTTCGATTTTTCTTTCTTTGATCATGGCGTTGATCTCACGCAGCGCGGCGGCGTTTTTGGCGCAGATCACCAGCCCCGTGGTGTTACGGTCAATGCGGTTGCAAAGAGCGGGCGCAAAAGAGTTTTCTTCTTCCGGGCAAAATTCGCCCTTTTTATAGAGGTAGGCTTTGATATGATCAATCAGGGTACCGCTTTTCTGCACACGGTCGCTGTGGCAGGAAACGCCCTCGGGCTTATCGCAGATCAGAAGATTTTCGTCTTCATACACAATCGAAAGCTGCGGCTCCAAATGCAGAAAACGTCTTTCTTCTTCGGCAAAAAAATCCGGCGGCAGAAAAAGCTGCACGCTGTCGCCCTCTCGGAGCATTTGCGCGCCCTCGCAGCGCTTGCGGTTGACTTTGATCTTTTTTAGCCGAATATATTTATAAAGAAGCGATTTTGGCAGGGAAGAGGTGACCTTCAAAACGAATTTATCCAGCCGTTGGCCGGCGTCGTTTTTTCCGACTTGAAATTCCTTCATGGTTTTCTGGCGGTCACCGCCTGAATGGCAAAGCCCTTGGCGGAAAAATTTTTTTCATATTCGGTTTCAATATTATCGGCGTTTTCCGGGGAAGCGTGCAGGTCGCGCGTCAGATCCGAAAGGCGCCAGCCCAGCGCCTTGTAGTTTTCCAAAGAGGATTCAAAAAGGATCACGTTGTCGGTTTTCTGGCGCAGGAACCCGTCTTGCTTCAGGATGCGGGCGTAAAGAGCCAAAAACGAGGGCGCGGTCAATCTCCGCTTAGCGTGGCGCGCTTTCGGCCAGGGATCGGAAAAATTCAGGTAAATGCGGTCCACTTCCTCCGGCGCGAAAATTTGATCCAAATCCGCGGCGTTTTCATGGAGAAATAGAATATTGGGAACGCCGGCGTCTTTGACCTTTTCCATCGCCAAAAGCAGCGCTTCGCGGCAGCATTCTATCGCCACGAAAAGCGTTTCCGGCTCACGTCTTGCCATTTCCAGAATAAAAGCGCCCTTGCCGCAGCCGATTTCCAGCGAAAGCGCCGCCGTGTCGACACAGCGTTCCAGTCGCGCGGCAAACGCTTCGCGCCATTTGCCCGAAAAGCTTTGCGGCTCGGTTACCAAAAGCTCGCCGCAGGCGGCAATGCGTTCCTCGGCGTGTTTTTTCTTTCTCATTCTCATAATCGGTTCTCCAAAATCCTGAGCGTTGTTCTTATACCAGTATAGCGAAAATAGAATGCAAAATCAAGAAAAGCGGCAAAAAAAGGTGAAAACGAGAGCAATTTCCTTAAATTCCTGTAAAATCTGAAAATTTTTCGGCGATTCAAAAAAAGTTTGACCTTTTTTAACCTTGACAGAACTGAAAAGGCAGCGTATACTAAAGTCAAAGAAAGTCAAAGTCAAAAACAAAAGGAGCGATTCCCATGATCCTGTCTCAGGAAATTGCCAAGCTTTTAGAAGAAATGCTGCAGGAAGCGAACGGAGAGCTTTCGATCGGGCGGAACGATCTGGCGGAAAAATTCGGTTGCGTGCCGAGTCAGATCAATTACGTCATCACCTCGCGCTTTACCCCGGAAAGGGGGTATCTTGTGGAGAGCCGGCGCGGCGGCGGCGGCTATATCCGCATAAAAAAAATCGCTTTTTCTCAGCATGAATATTTAATGCATTTTTATCAGGCGATCGGCGATTCGATCGATTTCGAAGCGGCGCGGCTTTTCTGCGTGCAGCTCGTGCAGGAGAAAATCGTCACCGCGCGCGAGGCTCAGGTGCTGCTGTCCATGCTCACCGAGCAGGCGCTTTCCCGGGTTTCCCGGCAGGCGCGCCCCTACCTTCGCGCCGATCTGTTTCGGTCGGCTATTTTAAAAATCGCCTCGGTTTCAAAGGAGTGAAAGGATATGAAAGAACTGAAAAAATACAGCTGTGAGGAATGCGGCAAGGAAGCCACCGTGTATTGGAAGGAAACGGTCAACGGCAAGGTGCGGGAAGCCCACCTTTGTGCCGAGTGTGCGGAAAAAAAGGAAATCGGCAAATTTTTTACCGATCCGCTTTTTTATGAAAATCCGTTTTCGGCGTTTCCCATCTTTCCGGGATTTCCGGCGCAAAAAAGCCTGTCGCCGCAGCAGAACGCCGTGTGCCCGACCTGCGGTGAAAGCATAAGACGCGTGCGCGAAAGCGGCGTGTTCGGCTGCCCGGATTGCTACCGCGCCTTTCGGGAACGGATCGATTTTTCTCCGTTTATCGGGAAAGGCTACAGCGGCGAGCGCCTGACCGGAAAAGAGAAGCCGAAAAAGGAAGCTTTCGGGATAGACCCGGAGGAAACGAAGAAAAAGGAAATCGAACGCTTGAAAAAAGAACTGAAAAACGCCGTTTCCCGGGAAAACTATGAGGAAGCGGCCCGCCTGCGCGACAAGATCCGCGGATTGGAGGCGTAGCCATGTATTGGTTTGAAACAAAAGACTGCGAGAATTCCCCGGTTATTTCCACTCGCGTGCGCTTTGCACGCAATCTGGAGGGCAAAAAATTTCCCCAAAAGCTGACCGGTGCGGAAAAAAGAGAAATTTGCGAGCAGGTCAAAAGCGCTTTTGCCGACGAAAAAATGCTGTTTGTAGACTACGGAACGGCGGAAAAAACCGTGAAAGAAGCCTACGTGCAGACGCATCTTGCCAGCCGCGCGCTGGCGGCTGCCGGCGAGGGCGCGGGGCTGCTGCTCTCGGAGGCAGGGGACGTGGCGATTATGATCAACGAGGAGGATCATGTTCGTCTGCAAGCTATTTCCAAGGGCAAAAAGATCCGCGAGACCTTTGAAAAAGCCAAGGCCTGGGAAACCAGGCTGGAGGAAAAGGTGCCGATGGCCTTTGAGGAGCCGTTTGGGTATCTTACCGCTTGCCCTACCAATCTCGGCGCCGCCATGCGCGCCTCGGTGATGATCCACCTGCCGTGCCTGAAGGTCACCGGCCGGTTAAACGCCCTGACGCGTTACTTAAACGACGCGGGCTTTACCGTGCGCGGCCTTTTCGGAGAGGGCAGTGAGGAAAGCGGCGCGATCTTTCAGATTTCCAACCAGATGTCCAAATCCGCTGCGCCGGAGGAGATCATTTCCTCTTTCGAGCGGATTGTGGAACAGATCATTCTGGAGGAAGAAAAAGCCAAGGATCTGCTGCTTCAAACCCGCGAAAAGGAATTGGAGGATTCCGTTTACCGCGCCATCGGCACTTTAAAATACGCCCGCCGGATGGCGTTTTCCGAATGGATCTCGCTGTATTCTCTGGTACGGCTCGGAAAAGAGATCGGGCTGGAGGAAGCCGAGAAATGCGAAAATCTGGATCGGATGCTCATAGAGGCCATGCCGGCGTATTTGCAGCTGCGCAACGCCGAGCTTTTGGCGCCGAATTTGCGGGATGAATACCGCGCCGCCAGAATTCGTGAAATGTTAGGATAAAAAGGAGAGACGTTTATGCAAGCTAATTTTTCAGAGGAAGCCAAAAGGGCGATTGAAAACGCCCAAAGCGCCGCTTGCGAACTGGGACACCACTATATCGGCAGCGAGCACCTTCTGCTCGGCCTGCTTTTGTGTGAAGGCTCGGCGGCGTATGAAATTTTAAACGACGCGGGGGTCCGCTTTGATGAAGCGCGCGAAAAGCTGGTTGCTCTTTGCGGACAGGAAGCTCCTTACGAGAGCGATACGGTGGAGATCACGCCACGCGCACAGCGAATTTTGCAGGGCGCGGTGTATGAATCAGCCAAATTCGGGCCCGAAACGGACACGGAGCATATCCTGTATGCGCTTGTGTCCGATACGGACTCTCTGGCGGTGCGCATTCTGCAGCTTTTAGGAGGCGATATCAACGCCATTTACAAAGCCGTGAAAGAGTATATGCGTGAAAGCGGCGCCCCGGCTCCAAAAGACGGCGCCAAAAAGGGAAAAGCGAACCCCAAAACCAAAAATTTGGATACCTATGGGCACGATCTGACGGACGACGCCCGCGCGGGCAAGCTCGACCCGATCATCGGCCGCGAAAAGGAACTGCAGCGTGTGATCCAGATCCTTTCCCGCCGCACGAAAAACAATCCCTGCCTGATCGGTGAGCCCGGCGTGGGCAAAACGGCCATTGCCGAGGGGTTGGCACAGAAGATTGTGGCGGGAGACGTGCCGGAAAATTTAAAGGAAAAGCGCGTGGTCACACTGGATCTTGCCGCTATGGTGGCAGGCTCCAAGTACCGCGGGGAATTTGAGGAACGGATCAAAAACGTAATCGAGGAAGTCATTGCCGCGGAAAACGTGATCCTCTTTATCGACGAGATCCACACGCTGGTCGGCGCGGGCGCTTCGGAGGGCAGCATTGACGCTTCCAATATTTTAAAGCCCGCACTGGCGCGCGGCAATTTGCAGGTGATCGGCGCGACCACGCTTTCGGAATACCGTACCATTGAAAAGGACGCCGCTCTGGAGAGAAGATTTCAGTCGGTCATAGTCGGGGAGCCTAGCGAGGAGGAAGCGATTCAGATCCTCAAGGGGCTGCGCGAAAAGTACGAGCAGCACCACGGCCTTGTGATTACCGAGGAAGCGATCACCAGCGCCGTCAAGCTCTCCAGCCGCTATATTTCCGATCGTTTTCTGCCGGATAAAGCGATCGATCTGATCGACGAGGCCTGCAGCCGCAAGCGCATTCAGAACCTCACGCTTTCGCCCGATTGCAAGGAGATCACCGAAAAGATCCGCACTTTGGAAGAAGAAAAGCAGGCCGCCGTCGACAGTGAAAATTACGAAAAGGCCGGTCAGCTTCTGCAAGAGATCAAGACGGCGAAAAAGGAACTGGAGGAAAAGAAAACCGCCTTTTCCGAGGAGCAGAAAAAGCAGAACGGCAGCGTTTTGGAAAGCGATATCGCCGAGGTCGTTACCCAATGGACGGGCATTCCGGTGAACCGGCTTCTGGAGGAAGAGGCCAAACGGCTCTGCGATTTGGAGAATATTCTCAAAAAACGTGTGATCGGTCAGGACAGTGCGATCTCCGCCGTGGCACGCGCCATTCGCCGCAGCCGCACGGGCTTGAAAGACCCCAAGCGCCCCGCCGGCAGCTTTCTCTTTACCGGCCCGACGGGTGTGGGCAAGACGGAGCTGTGCCGTGCGCTGGCAGAGGTGATGTTCGGCTCGGAAAGCAAAATGGTGCGGCTGGATATGTCGGAATTCATGGAGAAGCATTCCGTTTCCAAACTCATCGGCTCGCCGCCCGGCTACGTGGGCTTTGACGACGGCGGGCAATTGACGGAAAAAATCCGCCGCAATCCCTATTCGGTCGTCCTCTTTGACGAAATTGAAAAGGCGCACCCGGACGTATTTAATATCCTGCTGCAGATTTTGGAGGACGGCATTCTCACCGATTCCCACGGCAGAAAGGTAGATTTCAAAAACACAGTGATTATTATGACCTCCAACTGCGGCGCCTCGAACCTTGCGGTGAAAAAATCCATGGGCTTTGCCGCCGGCGATGCGGCGCCTGCCGCACAGGACGCCGACGACGAAGAAAAAATTCATCGTGCTTTGAAGGAAACCTTCCGGCCGGAATTTCTGAACCGTTTGGACGAGATCATTGTTTTCCATCGGCTGTCACAGGAAGTGATCTTTTCGATCACGAAAAAAATGCTTTCGGAAATTGCCGCTCGCATCCGCGATAACGGAATCGAGATCACCTTTGACGAAAAGGTGACCGAATACCTTGCCGGGATCGGCTTTGACATGGTTTACGGCGCGCGTCCGCTACGCCGCGCGATCCAGCGCAGCGTGGAGGATACGCTTTCCGAAGCCATTCTTTCCGGCGAGGTGCAAAGCGGCGATACGATCCGCGCCGTTCTCGGCGAGGGCGATACGATCCGTTACGAAAAGGCGTAGTTTTTGGGGTTCCACCCCAATCCCCGTTCAAGGGACTTTTAAAAAAGTCCCTTGAAAAGCTTCAAAACTTTTCAGACCAAAAGAAAAGGGCTTGTTTTGCAACAAGCCCTTTTTTCGTCCGAAGCTTCGGGAAAAGGCTCACCGGCGCTTCGGCAACCGAGGAGAAGTCTGAGAGCAAAAAAGATGTTTCCGGTTGAAAATTTTTAAGGGTTTTTCGGGAATTTTTTAAAAAGCTTCCGAAGCAGGGTGCGGGACAGAGTCCCGCAAATTTACTCCTTCGGGGCTTGGTAACCGATGAGATCCTTGATGACCTCGCCGGCGAGGATCAGCCCGACCACGGAGGGAACGAAGGCGTTGGAGCCGGGAATATCGCGTCGCTCGGTGCATTTGCGCGTTGTACCGGGCGGGCAGATGCAGTGCTGACGGCAGCTGATACTCATATCCTCCAACGGACGAAGGGGCTTTTCCCTGGAATACACCACCTTCAAATGACGGATGCCGCGCTTGCGGCATTCCTGCCGCATCACGCGCGCCAGCGGATCCATGGAGGTCTTGTGAATATCCGCCACCTCAAAGGCGGTGGGATCCACCTTATTGCCCGCTCCCATGGCGCAGATAATCGGCGTGCCGGCTTCCTGCGCTTTGGTAACCAGGGCAAGCTTTCCCGTAACCGTGTCGATCGCGTCGATCACATAGTCGTACTGCGTAAAGTCGAATCCATCCGCCGTATCGGGCATGAAAAAAGTCTGGTGGGTCATGACCCGGCAATCGGGGTTGATCTCCAGAATGCGCTCCTTTGCTGCTTCCACCTTGTATTGGCCGACGGTTTTGCGGGTGGCGTGCAGTTGACGGTTCAGGTTCGTCAGGCAGACCCGGTCGTCGTCCACCAAATCAAGCGCGCCCACGCCGGATCTGGCCAGCGCTTCCACCGCATAGCCGCCCACGCCGCCGATGCCGAAAACCGCAACGCGAGAGGCGGCAAGCTTTTCCATTGCCTCCCGGCCGAAAAGCAGCCGGGTTCTTGAAAATTGATTCAGCATGTTGGGTTCTCCGAAAGGTTTTTTTCGATCATTTCTGCATACCGCACGGTTTCCATGGCGTCGCGCGACCAGAAATCGGCGCCGATTGCATCGGCGTATTCCCGGTTCAGTACCGCGCCGCCGACTACAATCTTGCACCAGGGCGCGGCTTTCCGCAGCTGCACAATGGTTTCTTCCATGGCGGCCACGGTCGTCGTCATCAGGGCGCTTAAGCCCACGACCGGCGCGTGCAGCGCTACCGTCGCTTCCACGATCTTTTCCGGGGCAACGTCCCGTCCGAGGTCCGTCACGGCAAAGCCGTAATTTTCCAAAAGCAGTTTGACAATATTTTTCCCGATATCGTGGATATCGCCCTTGACCGTAGCCAAAACGAACGGGCAGCGGCTGGCGCTCGTCCCGCCGGACAGCGCTTTTTTGACCGCTTCAAAAGCCGCCTTCGCCGCTTCCGCACTCATCAGAAGCTGAGGCAGATAGATCGTTTTTTCCTCAAAGCCTTTTCCAACCGTGTTCAGCGCCGGGATGATTTCCTCCTGCACCAAAGTAAGCGGCGCGGTGTGGAGAAGCAGTTCCTCTGCCGTGGCAGACGCCAGGTCCTTCAATCCTTTCATAATGGCTCTCTGCAAAGCGGAGCGGTTTTCTTCGTCGCTCTTCAAGGCCGCGGCGGGAGCGGGCGCGCTCCCCGCGTTCACGGTCGGCATGCTTTCGGCAAAAGCAATGTAATCGGCAAAATTTTCATCCTGCCCGCGCAGGGCGTAAAAGGCGCGGTAAGCTTTGTTCATCTCCACGGAATTGGGATTTATGATGGCGGCGTCCAGTCCGTTTTCCAAGGCCAGCGTGAAAAAGGCGCTGCTGATCGCATCGCGCTGGGGCAGCCCGAACGAGACGTTGGAAACGCCCAGCGAGGTTTTGCAGCCCAGTTGTTCGCGGATCAGCTTCACCGCGCGCAGAGTTTCTCCGGCGGCGTTCGGATCGGCGCTGATCGCCATCGCCAGCGGATCGAAGATCAAATCCTTGGCTTTCAGTCCGTAGCGGGACGCCTCATGAAGGATTTTTTCGGCAATTGCCAGCCGCCCCTCCGCCGTTTCCGGAATGCCGTTTTCGTCCAGGGTCAGCGCTACAACTAAGCCCCCGTATTTTTTCACCAGCGGGAAAACGGCGTCCATACTTTCTTTTTTACCGTTAACGGAATTGACCATCGCTTTGCCGTTGTAGATCCGCAGCGCCGCTTCCATTGCGTCGATATCGGCGGTGTCGATCTGCAGGGGCAGGTCGATCACGGCCTGCAGTTCAAATACGGCGCGGCGCAGCATTTCGGGCTCGCAGATTTCGGGCAGCCCGACGTTGACGTCTAAAAGATCCACGCCCTTTTCCTGCTGGGCAAGGCCCTCCTGCAAAACGTAGGCCATATCGCCGGCGCGCAGAGCTTCCTTCAGGCGTTTTTTTCCGGTGGGATTGATGCGTTCGCCGATCAGCACCGCCTTTTTTTCAAAGCGCACCGCGTGCGTGTAAGAGGAAACGCAGGGGAAAGCCTTTTCTTCCAAAACGGGCGGGACGACGTCGGCGCTCTTTTCCGCTAAGGCGGCAAGGTACGCCGGGGTCGTGCCGCAGCAACCGCCGGCAAGCCGCACGCCTTTGCGGATGAGCGCCGTTACATCCTCGGCAAATTCCTCCGGCGAAACGTCGTACACCGTTTTGCCGTTCACGGCTTTCGGCAGCCCGGCGTTGGGCTTAAAGAATACGGGTACGGAGGCAGTCTGCAAATACTTTTCTACTACGGGCGCAAGCGTTTTCGGTCCGAAAGAACAGTTCACGCCGATCGCGTCGGCGCCCATGCCCTCTAAAAGCGCGACCATGGCTTCGGGGTCGGCGCCGGTCATGAGCTTGCCGTCCTCGCCGTAGGCGTTGGAAACGAAGACGGGTAAGGAAGAATTTTCCTTTGCCGCCAAAAGCGCCGCTTTGGTTTCAAAACTGTCGTTCATGGTTTCAATGAAGATCAGATCCACACCGCATCTTGCGCCGATCCGTACGGTTTCGGCAAACGTCGAAACGGCTTCTTCAAATTCAAAATCGCCGTATGGCGCCAGCATTTTGCCCGTGGGGCCGATATCCAGCGCCACCCATTTTTCGCCGGGACGGGTGCTTTCCGCTTGGGCTTTCCGGGCGTTTTGCACGGCGGCGGCGATGATGCTTTCCAGTTCATCCGCGGAAAATCTCAGGGAGTTCGCGCCGAAGGTATTGGTCATTACAATCTGGCTGCCGGCGTCAAAATACGCGCGGTGAATTTCACAGATATCAATCGGGTGGGAAAGGTTCCAGCGCTCGGGCAGCTCGCCGGCTTCGAGCCCTCTGGCCTGCAAAAGCGTGCCCATGCCGCCGTCCAGCAGCATCAGATGGTCTTTCAAATACTCAAGAATGTTCATGCGCGGCTCCTTTCGTGGCGATGCCGATGATCGCCGTGACGGATTTGGACGGCGTCATAAGAAGGCTTTCGTTCAGGCTGACGCCGATCCGGCGCGGCGGCTCCAGCGCGCGGAAAATATTGCGCTGCAAAGAAAGCGGCAGGTCGCCGTAGCCGGGGCTGAACCGGGGCTTTGCAAAGCGGCCCTCCGAGGCCAGCTCTTTTTCGAAATCTGCACAGAAAATATCGCACAGACTTTCAATCCGCTCCGCGCCGATCGCCTGAAAAAGCAGCGCTTTGGCGGGGGAGAGCGTGGAGTAGCGGGCGATCAGGCGGTCGATCCCCAGCCCGACCGTAGCGGCGAACAGAAGAATTTTGTCGCACCCCTGCAAATTTTTCCGCAAGGATCGCGATGAGGTTTCGGCAAAGCCGAGATCCAGCGTTTCCCCAAAGGTAAGCGGAAAAAGGCGGTAGCAAACCTGATAGGAAAAACACCCCTGAGAGGCTTTCAGACATTCGTCTAAAAGAAGTGTGATCTCCGGGGTGATGGAACCGGCGCCGGCATAGCGCAGGATCTCTTTTTTCGAAACGGGAATTTCGGAAAATGTTCGAGTGAAAACGGTGTTTTCCGCGATCATACTAAAATATCCGAAAGATTGGCCTGGATCTTTTCCGCCACGTCGGGCTTGTTCATGGAATAGACGTGCACGTTTTGGATCCCGTTGGCGTACAGATCGATGATCTGATCGGTGGCGTAGGCGATGCCCGCCTGTTTCATCGCGTCGGGGGAGGAGCCGAATTTATCTACCAGGCTTTTGAAGCGCTGCGGCATAAACGAGCCGGAAAGGGCGATCGCGCGTTTGACCTGATTGGCATTGGTGATGGGCATAACGCCCGGAATGATCGGTACGGTGATCCCCGCTTCGCGGATCTTATACAGGAAATTGTACAGCAGATTGTTATCGAAAAACATTTGCGTGGTCAGAAATTCGCAGCCCGCGTCCACCTTTTCCTTTAAATGGCGGATATCCTCCGCCTGGTTCGAACTTTCGGGGTGCACTTCCGGGTAGCAGGCGCCGCCGATGCAGAAATCAGCGCCGCTTTCTTTGATATCCGCTATCAGATCCACCGCGTGCCGGTACGCCCATGTGCTGCGGTCGCTGCTTTCCAGCGCCGGCGTCAAATCGCCGCGCAGCGCCATGACGTTTTCGATCCCTGCTTCCTGCATGGCCCGGATCCGTTCCCGCACGGTTTCGCGGGTGGAGGAAATGCAGGTCAGGTGCGCTAAGGTAGGAACCCCGTATTTCTCGTTGATATTTTTGGCGATCTCCAGCGTATAACGGCTCGTGCCGCCGCCGGCGCCGTAGGTCACGCTCACAAAAGAGGGGCGCAGCCGGGCAATTTCCTCCGTAGCGGTTTTTACCGTATCGAAAACGGAATCGGTTTTCGGCGGAAAGACCTCGAAGGAAAGGCAAAGCTTTTTCTGCTTAAAAATTTCAGTCAGTTTCATTTTTCTTACACCTGCTATTTTGTTTTCCATATTATACATCAACCTCTGCGGGAAAATCAAGAGAAGGCATAAAAAACGGCGACGGTATCGTCGCCGCTTTTTATCGATCAGTCTTGGAAAAGCGGGGTGGAAAGGTAGCGGTCGCCGGTATCGGGCAGCAGCACCACAATGGTTTTGCCCTCGTTTTCCTTTCTCTTTGCCAGTTCAATGGCGGCGTAGGTAGCTGCGCCGGAGGAAATGCCAACCAGAACGCCCTCGCTCTTGCCGATCAGCTTGCCGGTGGCAAAGGCGTCTTCATTGGAAACCGCAATGATTTCATCGTAAATTTTGGTATTGAGTACGTCCGGTACGAAGCCCGCGCCGATCCCCTGGATCTTGTGCGGCCCGCCCACGCCCGTGGAAAGAACGGCGCTGGCCGAGGGCTCTACCGCCACGACCTTGACGCCCGGTTTTTTGGATTTCAAGTATTCGCCTACACCGGTGACGGTACCGCCCGTGCCGACGCCGGCCACAAAAATATCTACTTTGCCGTCGGTGTCTTCATAAATTTCGGGGCCGGTGGTCGCGCGGTGCGCGGCGGGGTTGGCGGGGTTGACAAACTGCCCGGGGATAAAGCTGTTCGGAATCTCCTGTGCCAATTCATCTGCTTTGGCAATTGCGCCCTTCATACCCTTGGCGCCCTCGGTGAGCACCAATTCCGCGCCGTAGGCTGCCATGATCTGGCGGCGCTCCACGGACATGGTTTCCGGCATGACGATCACAATGCGGTACCCCTTCGCGGCGGCGATCGCAGCCAGGCCGATCCCGGTGTTGCCGGAGGTCGGTTCAATGATTACGGAACCGGGTTTCAGTTTGCCGCTTTTTTCCGCGTCGTCGATCATCGCCTTGGCAATTCTGTCCTTTACAGAGCCGGCGGGATTGAAATATTCGAGCTTTGCTACGATTTTTGCTTTCAGCCCAAGCGCCTTTTCAATGTGGGAAAGCTCCAAAAGCGGGGTTTTGCCGACCAATTGATCGGCGGAAGTATAGATATTTGCCATTGTTTTTCTCTCCTTTTTCTATTGTGGATTGGACAGGAAGGTCGGCGTTTTCAAAAACCTACTTCCCTACCAAATTTATCTGTTAATAGGATTATACGCCCGCAGGAATTTTTTGTCAAGGGGTTTTCAAAATTTTTTTGCGCAAAAAAAACAGCGCGGCCGCAGCCACGCTGTTTGACTTTCTAAAGCTCGACGCCGTTTTGCTGTAAAAGCGCGCGGGCGCTTTCCACGGAATCAATGCCGGTGGGATTTTTAATGGGAGCGAATTCCTTTTCGCGTACCACCTCAAAGGGGAGGCAGGTTTCCATGCCGCGCACGGTATCGGTGGCAAGATACTCGAATTTAATGCCGTTTTCTTTTTCGGGTTTTACGAAATTGCCGTTTTCATCGATATGGGGGATTTTCTTTTTCGCCATGTGGATGGGCATTTTATCGTTCATGATCTCGTTCATTTTTTTGGCGTTGAACAGATAATTGAGGATCACGCCGAAGCGGTACTTGAGCTGACCTGTTTCGTCCTTTTCGGCTGCCAGCTCCTCGCCCATTTCGTAGTATTCCACGACGTCCGGCTTGCCGCCCTTCAGACAGAGCGCGCCCACCTTTTCGCCCGGGGCGTTTTTGCGGACGACCTTCGCGCCGCAATTCGCGCCGGAAAGGAGCGTTGCGCCGATAAAGACGGGATCGCAGATCTGCTGCAATACGTTATCCACAGCAAAAACGTTGAACCATTCAATGCCTTCCTTTTGGATCATTTCGCCGTAGCCGGCGCGGATCAGCGAGCGGTACCAGCCGCCGTTGCCGTTTGGAGAAAGGGAGAGGGAATCCTTGTCCTCCAAAAGAAGCTTGCCTTCAAAATCGCAGCTCGGCGCCATATCCTGCACGAAGAAATGCACCATTTCCTCGGGATAGCCGAAGAAAGCGTGCTTTTTCAGAAAAGCGCGGGTCTCGACGTCGTTTTTGTCGCTGGTCATGAGAAAGACGTGAAAAAAGGTACCGGCCTTGCGGCAGTTTTTCAGCATGGTCTGGAACTGGGCTTCAAAAATATAGAAAGGACGGTTTACCCCAATATCGTAGGAACCCTTCGGCCCGGCATAGCCGAGGCGCGTGCCCTGCCCGCCGCCGAGCAGAACGGCGGCTATTTTTTTCTCCTGCAAAGCGCGGATGCCGGCGCTTTCGAATTCTTCTTTTCTCTGTTCGATCTCCGGCGCTTCCAGAGCGCCGAGAGGAGCTAATTCCCCCGCCGACTCGGCGTGCTTTTCGGCTTTTAATTCGTCTAAAAGGGAAAGATCCACGGAATTGATCTGGTCGATCAGTTTTTGCTTCTGTGCGTCATGAAGCTCCGGAAAAAAACGCAAAAGATGGGTTTGCCCTAGGGCTTCCAAACGGTCAAAGTTTTTCATGCTGCCTCCGAAATGAATGTTCTGTTTTCCACATTTTAACACCTTCCCAACGAAAAGTCAATCATAGAAAAAGGAGAATTTATTTGATTTTCCATTGCACGGAAAAATAAAAAATGATACAATATTGGAAACGAAAATAAGGAAGAAGACCATGACCAAAGAAGAATCGCTTGCCGTGACGGCGCTGATCGCCGAAAAGATCGCCGTTTCGGCGCCGAGCGTGCCATATACGCCGAAGGATGTAAAAGAGGCGAGGGCGGCCTACAGTGATCAAAAAATTGCCGAACTGCAAAAGGACGGCTATTTGGGGGACGATTTTGAACTCTTTTATGTGCTGTGCCGTTTTTTGGAAGGAATGAATCTGTGGAACAAGCTGGATGAAAGGTATCTTTTGGCTTTGTTCCGCGAAGCGAGAAAATTTGACCGCGCCGCCTTTTACGCCGATCCGTTTTTGCGGGAGATTGAGGTGCCGGAAAAAAGGATCGGCAAGCACCTTTTGCTCCAGGCGTTTTACGATCGCGGCGAATTTTTTCAGTACGATATGCCGGATCTGGACGCCGAGATCGTGGTGCCGAAATTGGGCTTTTTTCCGCAGAAGGTGGCGTTCCCCAGCGTTTATGAGGGCAATATCCCCTGGGTGAGCGTTTGCCCCTCGGAGATTGCCTCCATGCAAAGTCAGATCCGCGCGGCGCACGGCAGAGTGCTGGTGCTGGGACTCGGTCTGGGGTACTACCCGTTTTGCATTTCCAAAAAGAAAGAGGTCGAACGCATTACCATCGTTGAGCGCGACCCGGAAATTTTGCAGCTTTTCCGCGAACACCTTCTGCCGCAGTTTTCTGAAAAAGAAAAAATCGTCCTTGTGCAGGCAGACGCATTTGATTATCTGCAAAAGCTGGAGGACGGCGTTTTTGATTTCTGCTTTGCCGATATTTGGGAGGGCTGGACGGACGGGCTGGAGGCGTATGAGAAAATCAAGCCCGAGGACGAGCGCCTGACCGGGACTGAATTTACCTATTGGATTGAAAAAGAAATTCTCTGGTATCAGAGAATAAAAAAGCAACAAGGTTAAATAAGGAGAGTTACGATGCTGCAGGTTACCAATCTTACCAAAAAATACGGAAAGGTGCTGGCGTGCGACGATCTGACGTTTGCGCTGCCGGATCGGAGTATTACCATTCTTTTGGGGCCGAACGGCGCGGGAAAATCGACGCTGTTCAAATCGATCATCGGGCTTTTGCGCGTGCAGGGCAGTGTGAGGATCGACGGCGTTCCCCACAAGGAATTGGCCGCGAAACGGCTTTGCGGCTATGTGCCGGAAATTCCGTCGCTCTACCCGAATCTGACCGTTTGGGAGCACATGGAATTCATCGCCCGCGCCTATCGGCTGAAAAATTGGCGCGAGTGGGGCGAAGAGCTGTTTTGCCGTTTTGAATTGCAGGATAAACGCAAAAAATTTGGGGACGAGCTCTCCAAAGGCATGCAGCAGAAACTGAACGTATGCCTGGGACTTCTGCCCTTGCCGAAGGTCATTTTATTTGACGAGCCGATGATCGGGCTGGATCCGCACGCGATCAAGGAACTGAAAAAAATCTTTGTGGAGCTGAAGGAAAAGGGCTGCACGATTTTTGTCAGCACGCACATGATCGATTCGGTAGATATGCTGTGGGACCGCGCGCTGATACTGAAAAACGGCCGGATCTGCGCCGACCTGGCGCGGGAGGACGGTCAGGGTAAGACGCTGGAGGAGCTGTTTTTCCGCATTACCGAAGGGGAAAGCGCCGCCGGGGAGGAAAAGTAAATGCGCCTTTTCCTGTATTACGCTGCGCATAGCTTTAAAAATGTTCTGCGCAAGCTTTTCAAAACCTGGGTCGCGGTTTTTCTTGTCGCCTGTGTGGTGCTTGGCGTGGTGATCGGATTGGTGATGGCTGGGATCGATGAGGCCGTTTCCGAGCCGGAAACCGTACTGGAAACCACGGAAGATGGGTCGGAAGCGCGGCCGGAGGAGGACGGGGAATTTTCCGACGAATTGCCGGATCCGGAGTCGGTGCTGGACGCGATCGAGCTGATCATCGGCGCTTTGGTCGTGCTGATGTGCTTCTGGCGGTTTTTGAACGGCGATAAAAGCGGCGGCAGTATTTTTAATATGGCGGACGTCAATCTCTTGTTTCCTTCGCCGCGGAAGCCGCAGAGTATTTTGCTTTTCCGCATGACGCTGCAAATGGGCGCGATGCTGGCGGCGGCGCTGTATTTTGTGTTCCAGCTGCCGAATCTGATTTTGACCCTGGGGCTGGATTGGCGCGTGGCGATTTCAATCCTTGCCGTGTGGTTTTTGATTTTGCTGTTTTCCAACCTGGTCGGCGTGTTTTCCTATACGTTTTTTACCACCTATCCTTCCGCCAAACGCTTTGTGCAGCCCATTGCTTACGGAGCGATGGGAATTTTGGTACTGGCCTTTTTCTTCTATTACCGGGGTTCCGGGCTGACGCTTTATGCGGCGGCAAAGGCCTTTTTCAATGCCCGCGCGGCGTCGTTTGTTCCGATTTTCGGCTGGCTGAAGGTGATCCCGCGCCTGATCGCCGGAGGAAAGATCGGGCTTTTGCTGCTCGATCTGGCGGCGATCCTCCTGCTGGCGGTGGGGATGACGGTGGCAATCTGGCGGTTTCGTGCCGATTTTTATGAGGACGCGCTTTCCAAGGCGGGCGAGGTGGCGGAGGCGCTGCGCGCCGCGCAGGAATCCGCAATGGGAGCGGTGCTTCGCCGCAAAAAAGACCGCAAGGACAGTCTGCGGCGCGAGCTTTTGTTTTCCGGCGAGGGGGCGCGGGTGTTTTTCTCCAAATCGCTTGCCAATCGGTTCCGTTTTGCAAAGGTCAAAATCTTTACCAAAACCGCGTTTACCTATTTGTTTACCGCCGTTCTCTTTGCCGGGTTCGGGCGGTGGATCGCCAAGACGGATTCGGTTTTGATTCTGATGCTGCCGCTGGCGGCGATCGCCTTTTTCCGGGCGCTGGGGAACCCGATTCTGGAGGACACGAGCAAAAACTTCTTTTTCCTGATTCCCGAAAAGACCTTCGCAAAGGTGTTTTGGTCGACTTTGGCCGGTACGGCGGGCTGTGCGCTGGATCTGATTCCCGCTTTGGTCGTGGGCGGCGTGCTTCTGGGAGTCGATCCCCTCGAAGCGGCGGTGTGGTTTCTTTTTCTTCTGGCGCTGGATTTTTATTCGGCGTCGTCCGGCCTGTTTGCCGATTTGCTTTTGCCGGAGTCGATTCCCGCCGCCGTCAAAAAGACCATTCAGGTGCTTTTGATCTACGGCTCCGTTTTGCCGATGCTGGCCTGTATTCTCGTCGGGACGCTTTTGCACGCCTTTCTGCTTTTCGTGGGGGTTGCCGCGGCGGTCAACGCGGGACTGGGACTGCTCTTTACCTCGCTCTCTCCGCTGCTGATCGACGCCGGCCGGAAATAGCTTTTGTGGGACGCTGCCTCACGCCCTGACAACCTCGAAAGCTTTTGAGAAAAAAGAAAGAAGTTATCGGTTCCTTAAGGGAAAACCGATAACTTCTTTTTATGGCCTGAAAGCTTTGAAAGTTTTCGAAGCGGGGAACGGGACGGAGGCCCGCGGGCAAAGCTTTACGCTTTGGCGGTACGGTCGCCGACGAGGTCGACGTGGCCGAATTTATAGTGGTGGTAATAAAGCAGCGTGACAACGGTGCAGAAGCCCCACCCGGCAGGATACGAAAAGCCGATCGCCAGCAGTTCGTTGGAAACGAAGCGCGTGATCACGAAAAGATAGATCTGACGGAGTACCACGAAGCTGGAAATCATAATAATCATCGGCGCACGGGCATTGCCCGCACCGCGCAGCGAAGCGTTGTAGATCTGATTGACCGAACAGAATAAATAGAACGGCGTCAGGTATCGCAAAAGCAAAGACGCATATCCGACTACGTTAGGATCGGGGTTGAAAATACCGCCGAAAAAGTTGGAAAAGGCCATCACGGGAACAATGATCAGGATCGAGATCACCGTCGAGGTCAGCCAGGCGACGCGCACGCCCTTTTTGGCGCGCTCCACGTTTCCTACGCCGAGGTTCTGCCCCACGAACGTGGTGGCCACCAGCGCCAGCGACTGCGCCGGCAGGAAGATGAACTGATCCAGTTTATTATAGGAGGTCCAACCGCCCATCACGTATTCCTGCACGCCGTTGGCTCTGGCGACGTAGGACTGTACGAAAACGTTGGAAAACGCCGTCAGCGAGGTTTGGATCGCCGAAGGAATCCCCACGCGAATGATTTTGCGAAGCTCTGCAAAATCAAAGCGGATCTTGCGGAAAAACAGCTTGATGCACAGATCGCTCCGGCAGAGCACGAAAAAGGTCAGGACCATGGAAAGCGCCTGCGCCAGTACGGTAGCCCAGGCAACGCCCGCCACGCCCATGTCGAACCGGAAAACGAAAATCAGGTCCAGTACCGTGTTGGTCACCGCGGAAACCACCAGAAAGTAAAACGGCCGGCGCGAATCGCCCACGGCGCGCAAAATACCGGCGCCGATGTTGTAGAGCATCATGGCGGCGATCCCGGCAAAATAAATGCGCAGATAAATGTTCCCCTGTGCGAAGATGGGACTGGAGGTATCGGAGGTGTGCAGAAGTAAGCGCAGCATCCAGGGAGTCAGCAAAACGCCGACGACGGTGAGCACCACGCCTAAGACCAGCGTCATGGCAACGGAGGTGTGCACCGTGCGGCTTACTTTTTCATATTCCTTAGCGCCGAAATACTGCGAAATCGCCACGCCCGCGCCACTGGAAAGACCCAAAAAAAATCCCAGCAGCATATTGATGATCGGCCCCACACTGCCAACGGCGGCATAGGCTTCATTCACGCCTGTCTGTCCGATGACCCAAGTGTCTACCATATTATATAGCTGCTGAAATAAATTGCCTAACAAAAGCGGTATGGCAAAAACGATCATTTTTTTGACGATACTGCCTTCTGTCATATCCATGCCGTGGCTGCGGTGGGAACGCCGCGCTTTTACCGAATCCATAGCTTTCTTTCCCGACAAAAAAAGTCGTGCCGTGCGGCATTGCGGCCGCGTTTTTTCTTTCACGGCACATTATATGCCTTTCTCCCGAAAAAAGCAAGGGCGCCGGGAAGATTTTTCTTCTTTCAAAAGTCCGGTTTTTCAGGCCCGGAAAAAAATCCCTTGTTTTCGCTTGACAAGCCCAAATTTTTGTGATAGAATTCAAAATTGCAATATAATCGCGGTTTTTTGCGTTTCCACAAAAAATAATGTGAAAATAAAGTAAATAATTGAAAACAAAGTGTAAATTTTATATGCATCTTTTGTAAATTTATCGCTTGCTTTCCTTATTTATAAAAGAGACGCCGCGAAAAACATATTTTTCAATCCCAAATCATCCTGCGCGAAAGACGAGCGAGAAGGAAAAAGAAGAAGGAGTGGTTTCTTTTATGACGTTAAAACCTCAGAAGTGCGGAACCAATACCCGATGGAGCTTTGCCAAAAACGATGAACCTTTGGAATTGCCGAATCTGATTGAGGTTCAGAAAAATTCCTACGATTGGTTTCTCCGCGAGGGCCTGATGGAAGTGCTGCGCGACGTTTCTCCGATCGTGGATTATTCCGGCAACCTTCTGATCGACTTTGTAGACTACACCGTGGAAAAAACGCCTAAGTACACGATCGAGGACTGCAAGGAAAGAGACGTAAACTACGCGGTGCCGCTGCGTGTAAAGGTGCGTTTGACCAATAAGATCACCGGCGAAATCAAGGAGCAGGAAGTTTTCATGGGCGATTTTCCGCTCATGACGGAAAACGGCACTTTCGTGATCAACGGCGCGGAACGGGTTATTGTTTCGCAGATCGTGCGTTCCCCCGGGATCTATTACGAAAAGCAGCATGAAAAGTCGGACAAATGCACCTATGCCACCACCGTGATCCCGTACCGCGGCGCCTGGCTGGAATATGAGACGGATCAGAACGATATCTTCTATGTCCGCATCGATAAAAACCGCAAAATGCCGGTTACCATTCTCATTCGTTCGCTCGGCGTTTCCACCGATCAGGAGATCCGCGCCCTCTTTGGCGATGACGATATGATCCTCCTGACCATGGAGAAGGACGCCATCACCGCCACCGCCGAAAACAACAACACCACCGCTTACGAAGAAGCGCTCAAAGAACTGTACCGCAGAATGCGCCCCGGCGATCCGCCTCTGGTGGAAAGCGCCGAGCTTCTGGTGTACAATATGTTCTTTGACCCCAAGAGATATGATATCTCTGCCGTGGGTCGCTATAAATACAACAAAAAGCTCTCTCTTGCCCGCCGTGTGCAGGGGTATAAGCTCGCGGCTCCCGCCGTTTCCGTTCTCACCGGCGAAGTCATGCTGGAAGAAGGCGCGCTCATCACCAAAGAGATCGCCGAAAAGCTGGATACCATGGGCATTACCGAGCTGACGCTCGTGGCGGAAGACGGCAAAAATGTCAAGGTCTTTTCCAACGGCATGGTGCCGCTTGCCAAGTTCGTTTCGCAGGAAACGATGGATCTTTGCGGCGTCAGGGAAATGGTCAAGCTGACCGTGCTGAACGAAATCCTGCAGGAAACTTCCGATCCGCAGGAAATTGCCAAGCAGATCAAAGAGAGAAAAGACGAGCTGGTTCCGAAGCATATCACCAAAGAGGATATTCTTTCCTCCATCAACTATCTCGTTGCGCTTTCCCACGATATCGGCACCGACGACGACATCGACCATCTGGGCAACCGCAGACTTCGCTGCGTAGGCGAGCTTCTGCAGAACCAGCTGCGCATCGGCTTTGCCAGAATGGACAAGATCGTCAAGGAAAGAATGACCATTCAGGATACCGAATCCGTCACCCCGCAGGCGCTGATCAACGTGCGTCCGGTGGTTTCCTCGATCAAGGAATTCTTCGGTTCTTCGCCGCTTTCGCAGTTTATGGATCAGAACAATCCGCTTTCCGAGCTGACCCACAAGCGCCGTCTTTCCGCGCTCGGCCCGGGCGGTCTTTCCCGCGACAGAGCTTCTTTCGAAGTGCGCGACGTGCACTACACGCAGTATGGCAGAATGTGCCCGGTAGAAACGCCGGAAGGCCCGAATATCGGTCTGATCTCCTATCTTTCCACCTTTGCCAAGATCAGCGAATACGGCTTCATTATGGCGCCGTACAGACGAGTGGAAAAAGAAACCGGCGTGGTCACCAACGAAGTTCGCTACATGACCGCCGATGAAGAAGATGAATTCACTGTCGCTCAGGCAAACGAGCCTTTGGACGAAGAACATAAATTTGTCAATAAAAAGGTTACGGCGCGCCGCAGAGACGAAATTCTTGAAGTCCCGCGCGAAGAGATCGACTACATGGACGTTTCCCCGAAAATGGTGGTTTCCGTTTCTGCTTCTCACATTCCGTTCCTGGAGAACGACGATAATACCCGCGCCCTCATGGGCTCGAACATGCAGAAGCAGGCCGTGCCGCTGATGATCAGCGAAGCGCCGATGGTCGGCACCGGGATTGAATATAAATCCGGTACGGATTCCGGCGTGTGCGTGCTGGCAAAGGAAGCCGGCTTTGTGGAGTACGTTTCGGCGGATGAGATCCGCGTGAAACGCGACGACGGCCAGATCGATGCTTACCACCTGGTGAAATTCAAGAGAACCAACCAGGGCACCTGCATCAACCAGCGTCCCTTTGTTTCCCGCGATGAGCGCGTGGAAAAAGGTCAGGTTCTGGCGGACGGCACCGCTACCTCAGGCGGCGAAATGGCGCTCGGCAAAAATATGCTGATCGGCTTTATGACCTGGGAAGGCTACAACTACGAGGATGCCGTTCTTCTGAACGAAAGACTGGTGCGCGAGGACGTTTACACCTCCATCCATATTGAAGAATATTCTCACGAGGCCAGAGACACCAAGCTCGGCCCGGAAGAGATCACGCGCGATATCCCCTCGGTGGGCGACGACGCGCTGAAGGATCTTACGGCGGACGGGATCATCCGCAAGGGCGCCGAGGTCCACGCCGGCGATATCCTGGTCGGGAAGGTCACGCCCAAGGGCGAAACCGAACTGACCGCCGAGGAAAGATTGCTCCGTGCCATTTTCGGGGAAAAGGCGCGCGAAGTGCGCGATACCTCGCTCCGGCTCCCGCACGGCGAAAGTGGCATCATTGTGGACGTGCGTTCCTTTACCCGTGAAAACGGCGATGAATTGCCCGCCGGTGTGAACAAGGTCGTTCGCGTTTACGTGGCACAGAAGAGAAAGATCTCCGTGGGCGATAAAATGGCAGGCCGCCACGGCAACAAGGGCGTTATTTCCCGCATTTTGCCGCCGGAGGATATGCCTTTCCTGCCGGACGGTACGCCGCTGGATATCGTGCTCAACCCGTTGGGCGTGCCTTCCCGTATGAACATCGGTCAGGTGCTGGAGGTTCACCTCGGTCTGGCTGCCAAAAAGCTCGGTATGAACTTCATGACGCCGGTTTTCGACGGCGCTACCGAAAAGGACATTCAGGAGCTTTTGGTCAAAGCCGGGTGCGACCCGGACGGCAAGACCGTGCTGTACGACGGCCGTACCGGCGAACCGTTTGATAACCGCGTCACCGTGGGTTATATGTACTATCTCAAGCTCCACCACCTTGTAGACGATAAGATTCACGCGCGTTCCACCGGCCCGTACTCGCTGGTGACCCAGCAGCCTTTGGGCGGCAAAGCGCAGTTCGGCGGTCAGAGATTCGGCGAAATGGAAGTGTGGGCGCTGGAAGCCTACGGCGCCGCCTACACCCTGCAGGAAATCCTCACGGTCAAGTCCGACGACGTCATTGGCCGTGTGAAGACTTTCGAAGCTATTGTCAAGGGTCAGAACATCCCCACGCCGGGTGTGCCCGAATCCTTTAAGGTGCTGGTGCGCGAACTGCAGGCGCTCGGTCTGAACGTCGAGGTACTCGATAAGGACGATCACGTCATCCCCCTCAAGGAAGTCAGCGAGGAAGAAACCGCCGGCATTCAAACGGTGGATATGTCCGATCTCGGCGAACAGATCTACGACGCCGAGGATCCGCTGTATGACGATGAAGAGGGCAGTGATACCGGTGCTGCCACCGAACGGGAAGAAGATCTTTCGGATTACATGTCTTCCGCTTCCGTGTATGAATCCGAAGACACAAACGAATAAGGAGGAGAGTAAATCATGGAACATATTGAATTTGATAAGATTAAAATCGGTCTTGCTTCTCCTGAAATGATACGCAAATGGTCTTACGGCGAGGTCAAAAAGCCGGAAACCATCAACTACCGTACCCTGAAGCCCGAAAAAGACGGTCTTTTCTGCGAACGGATCTTTGGGCCGATGAAGGATTGGGAATGCCATTGCGGAAAATATAAGAAAGTAAGATACGTAGGCAAGGTCTGCGAAAAATGCGGGGTGGAAATCACCACCAGCAAGGTCAGAAGAGAACGCATGGGCCACATTGAATTGGCCGCGCCGGTTTCTCATATCTGGTATTTCCGCGCCATTCCTTCCAAGCTCGGCATTCTCCTGGATATTTCGCCGCGCCTTTTGGAAAAGGTGCTGTATTTTGCACAGTATATCGTGACCGATCCCGGTTCCACCGCTCTGGCCAAGCAGCAGCTTCTGACCGAGCAGGAGTACCGCGCCGCGAAAGAAAAATATGAAGACGACTTCAAAGCCGGTATGGGTGCGGAAGCCATTAAGCAGCTTCTGCAGGAGCTGGATCTCGATCAGCTTTCCAAAGAATTGAAAACCGAAATGGACAACTCCACCGGCCAGAAAAAGCTGCGCATTGCCAAGCGTCTGGAAGTGGTGGAATCGTTCCGTCTTTCCGGCAACAAGCCCGAATGGATGATCCTGGACGTGATCCCCGTGCTGCCGCCGGAGATCCGCCCCATGGTACAGCTCGACGGCGGCCGCTTTGCCACCTCCGACTTAAACGATCTGTACCGCCGTGTGATCAACCGCAACAATCGTCTGAAAAGACTGATCGAGCTCCGTGCTCCTGAGATCATTATCCGCAACGAAAAGAGAATGCTGCAGGAAGCAGTGGACGCGCTCATCGACAACGGCCGCCGCGGCCGCCCCGTCACCGGGCCGAGCAATCGCCCGCTGAAATCGCTTTCCGAAATGCTGCGCGGGAAGCAGGGACGCTTCCGTCAGAACCTTTTGGGCAAGCGCGTGGACTATTCCGGCCGTTCCGTTATCGTTGTCGGTCCCGAACTGAAACTGTATCAGTGCGGTCTGCCGAAGGAAATGGCCATCGAGCTGTTCAAGCCGTTCGTCATGAAGCGCCTGGTTGAGATCAACAAGGCTTCCAATATTAAAGACGCCAAGAAAAAGGTCGACCATATGGCCGACGAGGTTTGGGACGCTCTGGAATACGTCATCAAAGAGCACCCCGTGCTTTTGAACCGTGCGCCGACGCTGCACCGTCTTTCCATTCAGGCCTTTGAGCCGGTTTTGGTAGATGGCAGAGCCATTAAGCTCCATCCGCTGGTTTGTACCGCGTTCAACGCCGACTTCGACGGCGACCAGATGCCGGTTCACGTGCCGCTCTCTCCCGAAGCGCAGGCGGAAGCGCGCTTCCTCATGCTTTCCGCCAACAACCTTTTAAAGCCCGTCAGCGGCAAAGCCGTGACCGTGCCGACGCAGGATATGGTGCTTGGTTCTTACTGGCTCACCTATGTGCGCGAGTTTGAGGATGAAACCCCCATGTTCCGTGCCGATGAAGTGGGCGAAGGCAAAATTTTCCGCGACTTCGACGAAGCGGTCATGGCCTATGAAACCAAAGAGCTTGGTATCCACGCCCGCATCAAAGTGCGCGAAACCCGCGTGGTAGACGGCAAAACCGTTTCCGGTCTGGTGGAAACCACCTACGGCCGCATGATTTTCAACAACGTCATTCCGCAGTGCCTGCATTTTGTGGATCGCAGTGATCCTGCCAACCTCTTCCGCCCCGAAATCGATTTCGTGGTGACCGTAAAGGAACTGGGGCAGATCATTGACCGCGCCATCAAATATTGCGGCTCCACGGAAACCGTGGAAATGCTGGATAAGATCAAATCCCTCGGCTATAAGTACTCCACGCAGGCGGCGCTCACCGTTTCTGTTTCGGATATGACGGTGCCGCCGGAAAAAGAATCCATCATCGCCGCTGCCGACAAAAAGGTAGACGATGTGACGCATCTCTTCCGCAGAGGTTTATTGACCGATGAAGAGCGCTATAAGAGAGTGATTTCCATTTGGGAAGAATGCACCAAAGACGTGACCACCGCTTTGCAGAAGAACCTGCGCAAAGACAACCCTATCAACATGATGGCGGTTTCCGGTGCGCGCGGTTCGATGAAGCAGATGCGTCAGCTCGCCGGGATGCGCGGTCTGATGGCCACCGCTTCCGGTCAGACCGTGGAATTGCCGATCAAGGCCAACTTCCGCGAAGGTCTGAACGTGCTGGAATACTTCATTGCAGCGCGCGGTTCCCGTAAAGGTCTTGCCGATATGGCGCTTCGTACCGCCGACTCCGGGTATCTGACCCGCCGCCTGGTGGACGTCGCGCAGGACGTGATCATCCGCGAAGAGGATTGCGGTACGACCGAAGGCACCTGGGTGGAAGATATTATGGAAGGCAAGGAAATGATCGAAAAGCTTGCCGACCGTATCCTCGGCCGCTTTGCCGCTGCCGACGTGGTGCATCCCGAAACCGGCGAAGTGCTGGTGAAGAAAGGGGAAATGATCACCGAGTCCATGACGAGCGCCATTCTCGAAGCCGGCATCACCCGCGTTTATGTGAGAAGCGTTCTGAACTGCAAGTGCCGCCACGGCGTTTGCGCACACTGCTACGGCGCCGACCTTGCCAACGGCAAGAAGGTCAATATCGGCGAAGCCGTGGGGATCATTGCCGCACAGTCGATCGGTGAACCCGGTACCCAGCTCACCATGAGAACCTTCCATACCGGCGGCGTTGCCGGCGGCGATATCACCCAGGGTCTGCCCCGCGTGGAAGAACTCTTTGAAGCGCGCAGCCCCAAAAAGAGCGCGGTTTTGGCCGACTTCGACGGCACCGTCAAGATCGACGACAGCAAGAGAACCCGCCACGTCATTCTCACCGGCGTTGACGGAACCGAAAAATCCTACCTCATTCCTTACGGTCTGAGAATCATTGTCGAGGACGGTCAGGCGATCGTGCGCGGCCAGGCTCTCACCGAAGGCCTGCGTAAACCCGCCGATATTATCCGGATCGACGGCACCGCCGCCGCTTATGAGTATATCGTCAAAGAGATTCAGAAGGTATACCGTCTGCAGGCAGTGGAAATCAACGATAAGCATGTCGAAGTCATTGCCCGCCAGATGACCCGGCGCGTGCGCGTGGAAACCGCCGGCAATACCGCGCTGCTGCCCGGCACCATGGTCGACGTCAATGAATTCGAAGCTGAGAATGAAAAAGTGCGCGCCCGGATTGCCGCCGGCGAGGCGCTGGTGGAAGCCACCGCTTCCCCCGTGCTGCTCGGAATCACCAAGGCCGCGCTTTCCACCGAGTCCTTCCTTTCCGCCGCTTCGTTCCAGGAAACCACCAAGGTTCTTACCGAAGCCGCCATCAAAGGAAAAATCGACCCGCTGCTCGGTCTGAAGGAAAACGTTATCATCGGCAAACTCATTCCCGCCGGCACCGGTATGGAAAAATACCGCCACATTTCGGTGGCCGAGCTGCAAGAGGATGGAACTGTTTCCGTGTTTGATTGATAAAGCAAACAAATTAGCAAAATTTTCCCCCAAAAATCTTGTGCAAAATGCCAAAAAGCATTTTGCACAAGCCCCGGAGTGTTGACATTTTCCTGGAAAATGTGATACTATAGTATGAAATATGGAAGAAGGAGGTGCAATATGCCAACATTTAACCAATTGGTACGATTTGGTCGAGAAAAGGTTGCCTACAAATCCAAGTCTCCCGCTCTGCAGCTTGGCGTCAACTCTTTGAAAAAAGAAACCGTTGCCATGTCCTGCCCGCAGAAGCGCGGCGTCTGCACAAAGGTATCCACCAAAACCCCGAAGAAGCCGAACTCCGCGCTTCGTAAAATTGCAAGGGTTCGCTTGACCAATGGCAGCGAAGTGACGGCCTATATCCCCGGTATCGGCCACAACCTGCAGGAGCACTCTGTCGTTATGATCAGAGGCGGAAGAGTCAGAGACCTTCCCGGCGTTCGCTACCACATTATCCGCGGTACCCTCGATACGCAGGGTGTTGCCGGAAGAAACCAAGGTCGTTCCAAATACGGAGCGAAAAAGGCGAAAGCTTCTAAGTAAGCGGAATCGCCCTGTTGTGCTTTGCATCTGAAGATATATCCTATTACCGTATTGACTTTTGCGAAGCACTCACCGGTTTTGAAACCGGAGTACCGAAGAATTCATGAAAATATGTGAAGGAGGGAAGTTCAGTGCCACGTAGAGGTCAGATTTCCAAAAGAGACATTCTGCCGGATCCGATTTACGGTTCCAAGCTTGTGACCAAGCTTGTCAATAACATCATGCTGGACGGCAAGAAGGGCGTTGCTCAGAAAATCGTTTACGATGCATTCGACATCGTAAAGGAAAAAACCGGCAACGATCCGCTTGAATCGTTCCAGAAGGCGCTCGATAATATCATGCCTACTCTCGAAATCAAAGCGAGAAGAGTCGGCGGTGCTACCTATCAAGTGCCGATCGACGTCAGACCCGACAGAAGACAAACCTTGGGTCTGCGCTGGCTCATTACCTATTCCAGAGCCCGCAGCGAAAAGAATATGTGTGAAAGACTCGCAAACGAAATCATCGACGCTACCAACAACCTTGGCGGCGCCGTGAAGAAGAGAGAAGACACGCATAAAATGGCAGAAGCAAACAAAGCGTTTGCCCACTACAGATACTAATTCTCCGCTTCCCGAAAGAGCCGCATAGAAGCGGGAATTTTTGGGAACAATTTATTGAAAGAAAAAGGAAACGGAGCTATCAATGCCGAGAGAATATCCATTAGAAAGAACCAGAAACATCGGTATCATGGCCCATATCGACGCCGGTAAAACGACCACCACCGAGCGCATCCTGTATTACACGGGTAAAGTGCACAAGATCGGTGAAACGCACGAAGGCGCCGCCACCATGGACTGGATGGAGCAGGAGCAGGAAAGAGGGATCACCATCACTTCCGCTGCTACCACCTGTTTCTGGAAGAACAACCGAATCAATATCATCGATACCCCCGGTCACGTGGACTTCACCGTTGAAGTAGAACGTTCGCTGATGGTACTCGACGGCGCAGTAGCAGTCTTCTGTGCCAAAGGCGGTGTCGAACCCCAGTCTGAAACCGTATGGCGTCAGGCTACCAAGTACAATGTTCCGCGTCTTGCTTACGTGAACAAAATGGATATCGGCGGTGCAAACTTCTACCGTGTTGTATCGCAGATCCATGAAAGACTGAAAGCAAATCCCGTGCCGATTCAGCTTCCCATCGGTTCCGAAGACACTTTCCAGGGTCTGGTGGATCTGGTGAAAATGAAGGCCTATCTCTATACCAACGATTTGGGCACTGACATTCAGGAAGTGGAGATTCCCGCGGACCTGGCGGATAAGGCGGAAGAATACAGAACCCAGCTTTTAGAGGCTGTGGCGGAATCCGACGACGCGCTCTTTGAGAAATATCTCGAAGGCGAAGAGATTTCCGAGGAAGAAATTCACGCCGCGATCCGCAAATCCACCATTGCCGGCAAAATGGTCCCTGTTCTTTGCGGTACTTCCTATAAGAACAAGGGCGTCCAGAAGCTGCTCGATGCCATTGTGGAGTATATGCCGTCTCCGCTCGATATCCCCGCCATTGTGGGCACCAAGCCCGGCACCGATATTGAAGAAGACCGTCACCCCAGCGAAGACGAGCCGTTTTCCGCTCTCGCCTTTAAGATTGCCACCGACCCGTTCGTTGGCCGTCTGTGCTTTGTGCGTGTGTATTCCGGTTCTGTTGAAACCGGTTCGACCGTGTACAACTCCGTGAAGGACAAGAGAGAAAGACTCGGCCGTATCGTTCTGATGCACGCCAACCACAGAGAAGATACCGATAAGATCTACGCCGGCGATATTGCCGCCGTGATCGGTGTAAAATACACCACCACCGGCGATACGCTCTGCGACGAAAAGAATCCTGTCGTTCTCCAGTCCATGGACTTCCCGGATCCGGTTATCCGCGTAGCTATTGAGCCGAAAACCAAGGCCGGTCAGGAGAAAATGGGGATTGCGCTCTCCAAGCTGGCGGAAGAAGATCCTACCTTTAAGGTATCCACCGATGAAGAAACCGGGCAAACCATTATTGCCGGTATGGGTGAGCTTCACCTGGAAATCATCGTAGACCGTCTCCTGCGCGAATTCCGCGTGGAGGCCAACGTGGGCAAGCCGCAGGTAGCTTACAGAGAAACAATCCGCAAGCCCGCTACGGTGGACGTCAAGTACGCCCGTCAGTCCGGCGGTAAGGGTCAGTACGCACATGTGAAGATGACCATCGAACCGAACGAACCCGGCAAGGGTTACGAGTTCATCAACAAGGTCGTCGGCGGTGCGATTCCGAAGGAATATCTCCCCGCAGTGGACGCCGGGATTCGCGGCGCTATGGAAAGCGGCGTCGTCGCCGGTTACACCGTTGTGGATACAAAGGTTACCGTGTTCGACGGTTCCTATCACGAAGTGGACTCCTCGGAAATGGCATTTAAGATCTGCGGCTCGATGGCGTTCAAAGAAGCCATGAGAAAAGCGGATCCCACCATTACCGAACCGATCATGAAGGTTGTCATTGTTACGCCTGATGAATACATGGGCGATGTTATCGGCAACATCAACCAGCGCCGCGGCAGCGTGCTCGGCATGGAATCGGTTGGCGGCGGTCAGCAGATCACCTGCGAAGTCCCGCTCGGAGAAATGTTCGGTTATGCAACCGACCTTCGCTCCAAAACCCAGGGGCGCGGCGTCTATACCATGGAGCCCGATCATTATGCGGAAGTTCCGGTATCGATCCAACAGCAGATCATTAAGAGCAGTAATTCATAAAAATTTCATCCCAACAATTTAAATTTTAGGAGGAAAAATTCAATGGCAAAGTCTAAATTCGAAAGAACAAAACCCCATGTAAACATTGGCACCATCGGTCACGTTGACCACGGTAAGACCACTCTTACCGCCGCAATCACCAAGGTTCTTTCTCTCAGCAACGGCAACATCGAATTCATGGCCTATGACCAGATCGATAACGCTCCCGAAGAAAGAGCAAGAGGAATCACGATCAACACCAGACACGTTGAATACGAAACCGCAAACCGTCACTATGCGCACGTTGACTGCCCCGGCCACGCGGACTACGTAAAGAACATGATCACCGGTGCCGCTCAGATGGACGGCGCGATCCTGGTGGTTGCCGCTACCGACGGTCCTCTTCAGCAGACCCACGAGCACATTCTTCTGGCTCGTCAGGTAGGCGTTCCTGCGATCGTTGTCTTCATGAACAAGACCGATATGGTTGACGATGAAGAACTTCTCGAACTCGTTGAAATGGAAATCAGAGAACTGCTTTCCAAGCACGAATTCCCCGGCGACGATATCCCGATTATCAGAGGTTCTGCCCGCGATGCTCTGGAATCCACCAGCACCGATCCCAACGCTCCCGAGTATGCCTGCATCCATGAGCTCATGGAGGCGGTTGACTCCTACATCCCCACTCCCGACCGTAAGGCTGATCAGCCTTTCCTGATGCCTGTTGAAGACGTATTCTCCATCACCGGTCGTGGTACCGTTGCTACCGGCCGTGTAGAACGCGGTCAGCTGAAAATGGGCGACGAAGTTGAAATCGTCGGTCTGAAAGAAACCAGAAAGAGCGTGGTAACCGGTATCGAAATGTTCCGCAAGCTGCTCGACTATGCTGAAGCCGGCGATAACATCGGTGTTCTGCTCCGCGGTATCGACAAGAAAGACATCGAAAGAGGTCAGGTTCTTGCCAAACCCGGCACGATCAATCCTCACACCAAGTTCGTTGGTCAGGTTTACGTTCTTACCGAAAAAGAAGGCGGCCGTCATACCCCGTTCTTCAACAACTACAGACCGCAGTTCTACTTCAGAACCACCGACGTTACCGGCGTTATTACTCTCCCCTCGGATGTTGAGATGTGCGCTCCCGGCGACAACGTGGATATGACAGTGGAACTGATCGCTCCGATCGCGATCGAAAAAGGTCTCCGTTTCGCTATCCGCGAAGGCGGCAGAACCGTTGGTTCCGGCGTTGTTACCGAAATTCTCGGCTAATTGACCCGAAAAAATTGAATCACAAAAATCTTCAGGGGTTGGTGTAATTCCACACCGGTGGTAAAGTCCACGAGCGGGTGCGATCCTGCTGAACAGGCGAAATTCCTGTACCGACGGTATAGTCCGGATGAGAGAAGAAAAGTGCCGGTTGGCTTGCCTTTATGCGGTCATTTGATCGGCGCGCCAAACGCCCCCGCGGTTTTTGCGGGGGCGTTTTTCTTTTCGTCCTATTATAATGTATTCCCAAATAAAACGGAGGAAAGATATGAAACAAAAGAATTCCATTCAAAAAATTGCAGGCTACGGCATGTTTTGCGCGCTCGCCTATGTTGCCGTGTTGCTGGTGCACTTTTTGCCCATTCCCAAAGTGGCGGGCTTTTTGAGCTATGATCCGAAGGACGCGGTCGTTGTCATCGCGGGCTTTCTGTTCGGTCCGGCTGCTACGCTGGTCATTTCTCTGATCACGGCGCTTCTGGAAATGGTTACGATCAGTACGACCGGCCCGTGGGGGTTCCTGATGAATTTTCTTTCTACGGCCGCTTTTGCCTTTCCCGCCGCGCTGGTTTATAAAAAAATGCGCTCCTATCAGGGCGCGCTTGCCGGGCTCTGTGCCGGTGTGGCCGCGCAGGTCGCAGCGATGATTTTGTGGAACTACCTGTTTACCCCCATTTATATGAAAGTTCCGCGCGAAGTGGTCGTAACGATGCTGCTTCCGGTGTTTCTGCCTTTCAATCTCATAAAGGGCGGCATTAACGCCGGTCTGACGCTCACACTCTATAAACCGTTTGTCACCGCGCTGCGCCGCGCGAAGCTCATCCCCGGCTCGGAAACCGAAAAAGGCGGATCTTTCCGCGCGCTACGCTTTTTGATCGGTCTTGCCCTTTTGGTCGGCTGCGTGCTTGCTTTCCTGTTTTTTGCAGGAATTTTATAAAAGGTTCCTTTCTTGAAAGAAAGGAACCGAAACAGGGACTGGGACAGCGCCCCAAGACTTTCGTTTGCAAGCTGCGCCGCTTTCCTTCAAGAAAGCGACAAAAAAACGGCAAAAAACTCTTGACAAATCCACTTTTATGGATATAATAAACAGGTGTAAATAAAAAATGTTTACAGCGAAAGGGGAGCGAGCATGTGTTTGAAAAAGACTTGTCGCTTTCCGCTTTGTATGACCTGTACGGCGCTCTCTTGACTCCGCAGAAAAGGGAAGTCTTTGAAGCCTATTTTCTGGAGGATCTTTCCCTGGCGGAAATTGCGGAGCAGACCGGCACCAGCCGGCAGGCCGTCCGCGCCCTGATCGCGCGCAGCTCCGAGGAATTGCAGGATTATGAAAAGAAGCTTGGCTTAAAAGCCAAACAGAAGAAGTTGCATTCGCTTTGCGATGCGCTTGCCGGTGAAACGGAAGCGCAGAAGAAAATGATCGAACAGATTCGGGAAATGTTGTAGGAGGTGTCGCTTTGTGTTCCAAAATTTAATGGATAAATTGAGCGATGCGTTCAAATCTTTCCGCAGCAAAGGCAAGCTTACCGAAGCCGACGTCAAGGTCGGAATGCGCCAGATCAAATTGGCGCTTCTGGAAGCGGACGTCAACTTTAAGGTGGTCAAAGCCTTTGTGGCGCGGGTTTCCGAGCGTGCCGTCGGGCAGGAGGTGCTGGAAAGCCTGATGCCGGCGCAGCAGATTGTCAAAATCGTACGCGAAGAACTGATTGCCATCATGGGCGAAAAAAACGAAAAACTCACCATTTCTCCCAAACCGCCCACAGTCGTGATGATGTGCGGTTTGCAGGGAAGCGGGAAAACCACTCACTCCGCCAAGCTGGCGTTGATGATGAAAAAGCAGGGCAAACGTCCGCTGCTTGTCGCGTGCGATATCTACCGTCCCGCCGCCATCACCCAGTTGAAGGTGGTGGGCGAGCAGGTGGAAGTGCCTGTTTTCGCCATGGAGGATTGTAAGGATGCGGTGAAGATCGCTTCCGAAGGAATTCGCTATGCGGAAAGAAATGCGTACGACCTGGTCATTCTCGACACCGCCGGTCGTTTGCACGTCGATGAAGAACTCATGGACGAGCTCCGCCGCATGAAGGAAGCGGCGAATCCCACCGAAATTCTGCTGGTGGTTGATTCCATGACCGGCCAGGACGCGGTGAACGTCGCGGAGAATTTTGATCAACTGCTCGATATCACCGGTGTGATCCTGACGAAAATGGACGGCGATACCCGCGGCGGCGCCGCGCTTTCCGTCCGCTACGTTACCGGTAAGCCGATCAAGTTCATCGGCGTCGGAGAAAAGCTTGACCAGATTGAACCGTTCTACCCCGATCGCTTGGCGAGCCGAATCATCGGCATGGGCGACGTGCTGACGCTCATCGACCGCGCCGAAGCCGCATTTGACGAGAAAAAAGCCCTGGAAATGGAGAAAAAGCTCCGAGAACAGAGCTTTACTTTGGAGGATTATCTGGATCAGTTTGAGCAACTGAAAAAAATGGGTTCGCTTGAACAACTCATGGGGATGTTGCCCGGCATGAACACCGGCGCCCTCAAGGATGCGCAGATCGACGAAAAACAAGTCGATCGCATGAAAGCCATTATCCAGTCCATGACGAAGCTTGAGCGCACCAGGCCCGACGTAATCAACGCTTCCCGGAAAAGACGCATCGCCGCCGGCTGCGGACAAACCGTGGAAGAGGTCAATAAGCTTCTCCGCCAGTTCGAAGCCGTTAACAAAATGATGAAGCAGTTTTCCGGCAAGAAAATGGGGAAGAAATTCGGCAGAATGAAATTCCCGTTCTGAGGAGGCGGCACTGTCTCTCAGACGGTTTTCAGAATTTATAAGGAGGTGAAAGCATGGCAGTAAAAATCAGACTCAGAAGAATGGGTGCGAAAAAGACTCCGTTCTATCGAATCGTAGTGGCAGATTCCCGGTATCCGAGAGACGGCAGATTCATTGAAAAGATCGGTACCTACAATCCTTTGATGGATCCCCCCGCGATCGAAGTAGACGTTGAAGCCGCAAAAAAGTGGATCGCCAACGGCGCACAACCCACCGAAACGGTAAGAAGCATTCTGAAAAAGAGCGGTGCGATTGACTGATTGGAGGAACACGGATGAAGCAAGTCTTGATCGATATCGTAAAGGCGCTTGTTTCAAAACCCGATGAAGTTGTCGTTGTGGAAAGACAGAACGGCGACATTCTCCATCTGGAATTGAGCGTTGCGCCCGAAGATATGGGAAAGGTGATCGGCAAGCAGGGAAGAATCGCAAAAGCGATCCGCTCCGTTGTAAAAGCTTGCGCGACCAAGGAAAACAAAAAGGTAATGGTCGATATTATCTGAACCACTCCGAAAAAAGCGCCGATGGCCAACGCCATCGGCTTTTTCCTTTTTCCTCACGTTTCCCGCCAAAATTTGAATTGCCCCATCTTTTTCGCCAGCCACAGCGCCGGAATACTCAAAAGAAACCAGAAGAAGCTGAATAAAAGGCAGACCTGTCCCAACACGTGGAACGGCAAATGAGAATAATCCCAAATTTTCAGATCCAGCGCCAGATTCAAAAAACAGCCGGATAAAAATTCGATCTCGGTAATCCATACCGCGCAGATCAGACTTCGGAACAGAAAAGGCACGGTGGGCATAAATCTTTGAATTGCAAAGATCCCTAGAAAGCAAATGCCGCCTACGATCACCATGGCAAAATGCGTCCGCCCGCGAAAAAGGATCTCGATCAGCGCGTAGAGAAAACCGCCGATCCAGAAAGCGGTAAAATAAGAAAGAATTTTTTTGATCATACTCGTCTCCGTTTTTATCATTGCCTGATTATTTTTTCCCGCCTGCCCAAAAATCATACCGTCCTTTTCCCAAAAAAAGGAAAAAATGGGTCGTTTTGCAAAAAAAAGGCCGGAATTATTTGTGAATTTTTTGTAAATTTGGAAAAGGAGCCTTGCAATAAAATGGATTCTCTGATACAATAAGCTTTGCTTAGTGCGCGTTGAAGCGGGAGGTTGCACATGAAAATGTGGTTTTTCCGTGGAGCATGTCCGTCAGATCGGGCGAAAGTCAGCAACATCGCTGCTTTCTCCGCCGCAGGGATATCCGCCTGAGGCGGAGTATTTTAATGGGAGAAAAAAGAAACACCCGGCAGCGTATGAGGCTCGCGCTTCCCGCTAAGCAAACTCATTTCCCATCTAACCCAATGGGAAAACAAATATTATAATAGGAGGCAAAAAAATGGCAAAGGAAAAAATTCGCATTCGGCTCAAAGCGTATGATCACACGATCATCGACCAGAGCGCGGAAAAAATTGTCGAGACTGCCAAACGTTGCGGTTCCAAGGTATCGGGTCCCATCCCGCTGCCCACGGAAAAGGAGATCATCACCATTCTCCGCGCAGTCCACAAGTACAAAGATTCCCGCGAGCAGTTTGAGCTTCGCACTCACAAAAGACTCATCGACGTGCTGCAGCCTTCCAAACAGACGGTAGACGCACTCATGTCGATCGAGCTTCCCGCCGGCGTTGAATTGGAATACAGATTCGAATAAACGCTCCGGACAAAACGAGTCATGTTGGGAAACCTCTCAACCAATAACATGTTTTAAGGAGAAAACAAATGAAAAAAGCATTAATCGGTAAAAAACTCGGAATGACGCAGATCTTCACCGAAAACGGCGCCGTCATTCCCGTAACCCTCATTGAAGCAGGTCCCTGTGCAGTAGTTCAGAAGAAAACCATGGACAAGGACGGTTACTCTGCGCTTCAGCTCGGTTTTTCCGACACCACTGAAAGAAAAGTAACAAACCCTGTGAAGGGTCATTTCAAAAAGAGCGGCGTTACGCTGAAGAAACATTTGAAGGAATTCCGTGTGGAAAACGCGGAAGAAGCCAATGTCGGCGATATTCTGAAGGCCGACCTTTTCGCCGAGGGCGAAAGCGTCGACGTGACCGGCGTCACCAAAGGCCGCGGCTACAGCGGCGTCATTAAGAGATGGGGTTCTCACCGTCTCCGCATGACCCACGGTACCGGCCCTGTTCACCGCCAGGTGGGTTCTATGGGTGCAAACTCCAGCCCCTCCCGCGTGTTTAAAAATAAAAAGATGGCCGGCCAGTACGGAAATGAACAGGTCACTGTTCTCAATCTCAAAGTTGCGAAAATTGACGTGGAAAAGAACATCATCGCCGTTCGCGGCGCCATTCCCGGTGCGAAAAACGGAATTGTGTTCATTCGCGACAGTGTAAAAGCGTAATCCGGAAGAAGGGAGAAAAAAACTATGCCTAACGTTAACGTATTTGACATGGCAGGACAGGTTGTCGGTGAAATTGCCCTTTCAGAGGAACTTTTCGCTGCTGAAATCAATCAGCCCGTTTTACACGCCGTTGTTCGTGCCTATCTTGTAAATCAGCGCCAGGGCACCCAGTCCACCAAAACCAGAAGCGAAGTTTCCGGCGGTGGCAAGAAGCCCTGGAAGCAAAAAGGCTCCGGCAGAGCCCGCCAGGGTTCCACCCGCTCTCCGCAGTGGACGCACGGCGGCATTGCGCTCGGTCCGAAGCCCAGAACGTTCCATGTATCCGTGAATAAGAAAGTGAAGAGAGTGGCTCTGAAAAGCGCTCTTTCCGCAAAGTGTGCCGATCGTGAGATCATCGTGGTGGACGGCCTGAAAGCCGCTGAATATAAAACCCGCCCGATGGTGGAAATGCTGAGCGCTGTCGGCGCCGGCAAAAAGCCGCTGGTCATCCTGCCCGAAGTGGACAAGGTCCTGATCAAGAGCTTTGCCAATATTCCCGGTGTGAAAACCGTGCAGGCCAACAATCTCAATGTGTATGACATTCTGAATCATACCCAACTGGTGATCTCCAAGCCTGCCGTTGCAGTAATCGAGGAGGTATATGGCGCATGAAAACATCCTATGATATTATTCTGAAGCCGGTGATCACCGAAGCCTCCATGGCGCGCACCGCTTCTCAGAAAAAATACACCTTCCGCGTAGCGAGCGACGCCACCAAGGTCGAAATTGCCCGCGCTGTGGAAGAACTGTTCAAAGTGAAAGTCAAAGCTGTGAATACCATTTCCATGAAACCCAAGCAGAAGAGAATGGGCGTTCACGTCGGTAAAACAAGCGCGTGGAAAAAAGCCATCGTGACCCTTACCGAAGACTCCAAGACCATCGAATTCTTCGATGGCATGATGTAAGGAGGTGCGGATTTATGGCGATTAAAGTCTATAAGCCGACCAGCAACGGCAGAAGAAACATGAGCGTGCTTTCTTACGAAGATTTGACCAAGAAAGCCCCCGAAAAATCTCTGCTGCAGGTTCTGAAAAAACACGCCGGCCGCAATAACACCGGCCGCATCACCGTGCGTCACCACGGCGGCGGTAACAGAAGAAAATACAGAATCATCGATTTCAAGCGCGCCAATACCAATCCGGCTACTGTGATCGCGCTGGAATACGATCCCAACCGCAGCGCCAACATTGCGCTGGTACAATATGAAGACGGCAAAAAGAGCTACGTCATCGCGCCCGTTGACCTGAAAGTGGGCGACGTGATCACCTCCGGCGCTGAGTCCGATATCAAACCCGGCAACGCGCTGCCGATCGCCAATATCCCGGTTGGTACTATGATCCACAATATCGAACTGTATCCCGGCAAGGGTGCTCAGCTCGTGCGCAGCGCCGGCGCCATGGCACAGCTCATGGCCAAGGAAAACGGCATGGCGCAGATTCGTCTGCCTTCGTCCGAAGTGAGACTGGTTCGTTTGAACTGCCTCGCTACCATCGGCCAGGTCGGCAACCTCGACCACGAAAACGTGAAGGTCGGGAAAGCCGGTAAGACCCGTCACAAGGGCATCCGTCCGACGGTCCGCGGTTCGGTTATGAACCCCTGCGATCACCCGCACGGTGGTGGTGAAGGCCGCGCACCGATCGGTCGTCCGTCTCCGGTGACTCCTTGGGGCAAACCCACGATGGGCTACAAGACCAGAAACAAGAAGGCGCGTACCAATAAATTTATGGTAAAGCGCAGAAACGATAGATAAGGGAAGGAGAAACGACTATGAGCAGAAGCCTGAAAAAAGGACCTTTCGTCCAGGAAAAACTGTATGCAGCGATCGTTGCCATGAACGAGAAGAACGAAAAGAAAGTCATCAAAACCTGGTCCCGTTCTTCCACCATCTTCCCCGAATTTATCGGACACACCATTGCGGTTCACGACGGCAGAAAGCACGTTCCGGTATATGTGACCGAAGATATGGTCGGCCACAAGCTGGGCGAATTTGCTCTGACGCGCACCTTTAAGGGCCATTCCGGCTCCAAGACCGCGAACAGCTGATTGAAGGAGGAACCAGAAAAATGAACGAAACGGCAAAGAAAAGAGCCGTGGCACAGAGAAGAGAAGTCCGGATTTCTCCGAGAAAAGTTCAGATCGTGCTCGATTTGATTCGCGGCAAAGACGCTGAATATGCCAAGGGAATTCTGAAGAACACTTCCAAGAGTGCCGCAGAACCTGTTTTGAAAATTTTGAACGAAGCCATTGCCAACGCGGAAAATAATTTCCAGATGGACAAGGACAACCTCTTTGTAGCCGAATGCTACGCCAGCGCCGGTACGACTCTGAAACGGATCCAGCCCCGTGCGCAGGGCAGAGCCTTCCGCATTTTAAAGAGAGCTTCGCACATCACCATTGCGGTAGAAGAGAAAGGAGGAAATTAAGAGATGGGTCAGAAGGTAAATCCCCACGGTCTGAGAGTGGGTGTAATCCAGGATTGGGATTCCAAATGGTATGCCAAGGATGAAGATTTCGGCGACACTCTTGTTTCCGACTACAACCTCAGAAAATATCTGAAAAAGAAACTTTACGCTGCCGGCGTTCCGAAGATTGAAATCGAAAGAACCGTCTCGAAAGTGAAAGTGACCATCCACTGCGCCAAACCCGGTATCATCATCGGCCGCGGCGGCGCTGAAATCGAAAAGCTCCGCGCTGAAATCGAAAAGATGCTCGGCAAGACCGTTTCCATCAACGTTGCCGAAGTCAAATCTCCCGACCTCAACGCCCAGCTTGTTGCCGAAAACATTGCCAGCCAGCTCGAAAGAAGAATTTCTTTCCGCAGAGCGGTGAAGCTTGCCATTGGCAGAACCATGCGCCTCGGCGCGCGCGGGATCAAGGTTTGCGGCTCCGGCCGTATCGGCGGCGCCGAAATTGCCCGTACCGAGCATTATCACGAAGGCACCATTCCGCTGCAGACCCTGCGTGCCGACATTGATTACGGTTTCGCCGAAGCCAATACCACCTACGGGAAAGTCGGTGTGAAGATCTGGATCTACAGAGGCGAAGTTCTTCAGACCGTCAACCGTACCAACCCCAGAAGAAACGATTTCCGTCACGATCGCCGTTCCCGCAACAACGACAGAAGAAACAACGGCGAAAAGAGATTCAATTCTTCTTCCAGAGAAGGAGGACGCAGAAATGTTAATGCCTAAAAGAGTCAAATATCGCCGCGTTCACCGCGGAAGATTGACCGGCAAGGCCTACCGCGGCAACCGTGTTACCGACGGTGCCTACGGCCTGATGGCGCTTGAACCCGCCTGGATTACCAGCAACCAGATCGAGGCCGCCCGTATCGCCATGACCCGTTACATCAAGCGCGGCGGTCAGGTGTGGATCAAAATTTTCCCGGATAAGCCGATCACCGAAAAGCCTGCCGAAACTCGAATGGGTTCCGGTAAAGGTTCCCCTGAATACTGGGTCGCGGTTGTAAAACCCGGCAGAGTGATGTTTGAAATGGACGGGATCACCGAGGACCAGGCCAGAGAAGCGATGCGTCTCGCGTCTCACAAGCTGCCGATCAAGTGTAAATTCGTAACCAGAGAAGTTAAGGAGGATACACTGTGATGAAATTGAATGAGATCAGAGAGAAAAATATTGAGGAACTGAACGCGGAACTCACCTCCAAAAAAGAAGAGCTTTTCAATCTCCGTTTTCAGCATGCCATCAACCAGCTTGACAATCCTCAGAAGATCGTGGAAGCGCGCAAGCACATTGCCCGCCTGATGACCGTGATCCGCGAGAAGCAGATCCAGGCTGCGAAAGACTCCGCTCAGTAAGAATAAGGAGAACAAATCATGGAAAGAAACTTGAGAAAGACCCGCGTTGGAAAGGTCGTTTCCGATAAGATGAACAAAACCATCGTGGTGGCGATTGAGGACAACGTAAAGCATCCGCTTTATGGCAAGATCGTCAAAAAGACCGTGAAATTTATGGCTCACGATGAAAACGGGGAAGCCGGCATCGGCGACCGTGTGGAGATCATGGAAGTACGACCCCTTTCCAAGAACAAAAGATGGCGCCTTGTCAATGTTATTGAAAAGGCGAAATAATCGAGGGAGGATACAAAAGTGATTCAGCAACAAAGCTTAATGAAAGTAGCGGACAATACCGGCGCGAAAGAGCTGATGTGCATTCGTGTACTCGGCGGCACCGGCAGACGCTACGCTGCGATCGGTGATGTTGTCGTCTGCGCCGTGAAAAAGGCTACCCCCGGCGGTATGGTGAAAAAGGGTGAAGTGGTGAAAGCCGTTGTCGTCCGCACCGTACAGCCTACCCGCAGAAGCGACGGATCCTATGTCAGATTTGACGAAAATGCAGCAGTTATCATTAAAGAAGACAAGAACCCCAGGGGAACCCGTATTTTCGGACCGGTGGCAAGAGAGCTCCGCGATAAAGATTATCTGAAGATCCTCTCTCTGGCGCCCGAAGTACTCTGAGTTCTCGTTTCAAAGTTATACGGAAGGAGAATGACGCTGAGCAATCCGAAGAAAGATTGTAGGCAGCGTAGCTACTGAAAATGAATAAGCTTCATATCAAAAAAGGCGACACCGTTGTTCTCAACGTAGGCAGCTATTCCGATAAATTCACCAAGCCCGGTGTTGTAAAAACCGGCAAGGTGCTGGAAGTCAGCCCCAAGGAAGGCAAGGTTATCGTAGAGGGGATCAACATGGTAACCAAGCACGTAAAACCCAGAAAACAAGGGGAGAGCGGCGGCAGAGTCCAGGCAGAAGCGCCGATCCGCGCCTGCAAGGTCAGCCTTTACTGCCCCGAGTGCAAAAAGGGCGTCAGAACCAAAACCGTCTTTGAAGACGGCGAAAAGAAACGCGTTTGCGCAAAATGCGGCAAGAACATTTAAGGAGGGAGAAACCATGGCAAGATTGAAAGATTTGTATCAAAAAGAAGTGGCTCCCGCTTTGATGGAGGAATTTAAATATAAGAGTGTCATGCAGATTCCCAAGATCGACAAGATCGTGGTGAACGTCGGCGCCGGCGAAGCGAAGGAAAACGCGAAAGTCATCGATAACGTTATCGGCGACCTTACCGCAATCACCGGTCAGAAGGCCGTTCCTACCTTTGCCAAGAAATCCGTTGCCAACTTCAAGATCCGTCAGGGCCAGAAGATCGGTGCGAAAGTCACCCTGCGCGGTGAGATCATGTATGAATTCATCGATCGTCTCTTTAATCTGGCTCTCCCGAGAGTGCGCGACTTCAAGGGAATCAACCCCGACGCTTTCGACGGTCGCGGGAACTATTCCCTCGGTATCAAGGAACAGTTGATCTTCCCGGAAATCGACTACGATAAAATCGATAAGATCCGCGGAATGGACATTGTGTTCGTCACCACCGCTACCACCGATGAGGAAGCCAGAAAGCTTCTCTCCCTGATGGGCGCACCGTTTGCAAGATAAGTGAAGGAGGAAATGAAGCAATGGCAAAGAAGGCTATGATCTTAAAACAGCAGAAAAAGCAGAAATTTTCCACCAGAGAATATACCCGCTGCAAAATCTGCGGTCGTCCCCACGCTTACCTTCGTAAATTCGGCATTTGCCGTATCTGCTTCCGCGAATTGGCTTACAAAGGCCAGATCCCCGGAGTCAGAAAAGCAAGCTGGTAATTCAAACGCGTTAAATTGTGCGTTCAAGTGCCAGAGGATTTTGAGTTGTCCTTCGGCAAACTAAACGCAATAAGGAGGAAATACTAACCATGCAAATGACAGACGTAATTGCTGATATGCTCACCCGTATCAGAAATGCAAACTCAGCCAAGCACGATACCGTGGATATCCCGAATTCCAACGTTAAAAGAGCCATCGCTCAGATCCTGGTCGACGAAGGCTATGTGAAGGGCTTCGAAGTGGTAGACAACGGGAACCAGGGCGTAATCCACATGACCCTGAAGTACGGCCCCAACAAGCAGAGAATCATTCAGGGCATCCGCAGAGTATCCAAGCCCGGTTTAAGAATTTATGCCAGCTGCGAGGAAATTCCTCAGGTTATGCGCGGCCTCGGTGTGGCGATCATCTCCACCTCCAAGGGCATCATGACCGATAAAGCAGCCAGAAAAGCAAATGTCGGCGGCGAAGTGCTCGCTTTCGTTTGGTAAGGAGGGGAAGAGAATGTCAAGAATCGGAATCAAACCCATTACCATCCCTGCCGGCGTAAATGTTACGGTAAACGGCAACACCATTACCGTAAAGGGCCCCAAAGGGGAACTGAAGAAAGATCTTCACCCGCTGATGAAAATCGAAGTGGAGGGCGCCGAAATCAAGGTCGTTCGTCCCAACGATGAAAAAGAAGCCAAATCTCTCCACGGCCTCACCAGAACCCTGGTTGCCAACATGGTGGAAGGCGTGACCCAGGGCTTCAAAAAAGAACTGGAAATCAGCGAAGGCGGCTACCGCGTAGCGAAAAAAGGCAATCAGATTGTGATGAACCTCGGCTATTCCCACGAAGTGATCGTGAACGAAGGAGACGGTATCACCTTTGACGTGCCCGACGCCAACCACATCACCGTGAATGGGATCGATAAGCAGAAGGTCGGTCAGATCGCTGCCGAAATTCGCGGCAAAAGACCCCCGGAACCCTACCTTGGGAAGGGTGTTAAGTATGTGGGCGAAAGAATTCGCCGCAAATCCGGTAAGGCCGGTAAATAATGAAAGGAGAGGAAAGACATGGTTTCTAAAATCGATACCAATAAAAAGCGTCTCAAGAGACATAAAAGAGTACGCGCGAAGATCTTCGGCACTGCTCAGAAGCCGAGACTCTGCGTATTCCGCTCTGCCAAGAATATTTACGCTCAGCTCATCGACGATGAAAACGGCGTGACCCTGGCAGCCGCTTCCTCCCTGGATAAGGAATTTAATCAATACGGCGGAAATAAGGACGCTGCCAAGCTGGTTGGTGAAAACGTCGCCAAAGCCGCTATCGCCAAGGGCATTACCGATGTGGTTTTCGACCGCGGCGGTTATATCTATCACGGGCGCGTACAGGCGCTTGCCGAAGGTGCCCGCGAAGCCGGGTTAAAATTCTAAGGGGGATATGAGAATGTCTAAAAAAATCGATGCGTCTACCCTCGATCTGAAGGAAGACGTTGTTTACACCAAAAGCGTTTCCAAAACGGTAAAAGGCGGCCGTGTCCGTAAATTTTCGGCACTCGTTGTCGTAGGCGACGGACAGGGACACGTAGGTTACGGTCTCGGAAAAGCTTCCGAACGCCCCGAAGCGGTTCGCAAGGGCACGGAAGACGCGAAGAAAAACATGATCGAGGTTTCCCTGAAAGGAACCACGATCCCGCATGAAATCATCGGTGAATACGGCGCAGGCCGCGTGCTTCTGAAACCCGCTCCCAAAGGAACCGGCGTTATCGCCGGCGGTAAAGTCAGAAGCGTGCTCGAAGCCGCGGGCATTACGGATATCCGTACCAAATGCCTTGGCTCCAACAATCCCGGCAACGTTGTGAAAGCAACTTTTGAAGGATTGCGCGCCCTTCGCTCCCTCCAGGAAGTTGCGAAGATGAGAGACAAGTCACCGGAAGAAATTCTGAACTGATAAGGAGGAGAAACAATGGCTCTTAAAATCACGCTCGAAAAAAGCCTCATCGGCAGATTCGACAAACAAAAAAAGACTGCTGCTTCCCTCGGTCTCAGAAAAATCGGGGATGTGTCTGTTCAGCAGGAAAACGAAGCAACCAACGGCAAAATCGAAGTAATCAAGCACTTGGTTAAAGTCGAGAAAGCCTAAAACGTTTAGGAGGATACAAAATGAAGCTTCACGAATTGGCCTCCGGCACGGTTTCCAAAAAGCCGTACCGTAAAGGCAGAGGCATTGCTTCCGGCAATGGGAAAACCGGCGGCCGCGGCCACAAAGGCCAGAAGGCTCGTTCCGGCGGCGGCGTCAGACCGGGCTTTGAAGGCGGTCAGATGCCGGCATACAGAAGACTTCCGAAGAGAGGATTCGACAATTCGAAATTCGCTACCAACTACGCGATCGTCAACGTCGCAGATCTGGAGCAGTTCGAAAACGGCGCCGCCGTGGATCTTGTCACTCTCGTGGAAGCCGGTCTGATCTCAAAGCCGCTCGATGGTCTGAAGGTTCTCGGCAATGGAAATCTCACCAAAAAGCTCACTGTCAAGGCGAGCAAGGTTTCCGAAGCTGCAAAAGCCAAGATCGAATCGGCCGGCGGAAGTGTTGAGGTGATCTGAAGTGCTTAAAACATTTGCAAACGCTTGGAAACTTCCCGATCTCCGCAAGAAAATGATTTTCACCTTTGTGATCATCGTTCTCTACCGGATCGGCTGCGTATTACCCGTTCCTTTCATCGACACCTCTGCGATTCAGAACTGGTTCTCCACTTCTGCCAGCGGTACGATGCTTCAGTATTTCAATATACTGTCCGGTAACTCATTTTCCAAAGCCACGCTGTTCGCACTTTCGGTTTCACCTTACATCACCGCTTCCATCGTCATCCAGCTTCTTACCGTTGCCATCCCGGCGCTGGAAAGAATGTCCAAGGACGGCGAGGAAGGAAAGAAGAAACTCACTCAAATCACAAGATATACCACCGTGGGAATCGCGCTTCTCACCTCGTACGGCTACTATGTAACCTTAAACAGCTCGAGTGTGAACGCCATTGTCAACCCCGGTTGGTTCTCCGCGATCGTCATTGTTGCCTGTCACTGCGCAGGCGCCGCCCTCATTATGTGGCTGGCGGAAAAGAACAATGAAAGCGGCATCGGAAACGGCATTTCCATTATCCTGTTTGCCAATATCATTTCTTCGCTGCCTACTATGGTAACAGGCTTTGTTGATACCCTGGACCTTGCCGGTTCCGGCTGGAATTTCAAAAACGTAACGCAAACCATTCTGATCTATGCGCTGTTCCTTGCGATCGGCGTTGCGATCGTTGCGTTCGTGGTCTTTATGACCGAGTCTGAAAGAAGACTCCCCGTGCAGTACGCGAAGCGTGTTGTCGGCCGTAAAATGTACGGCGGCCAAAGCACCTTCCTTCCGATCAAGCTGAACATGTCGGGCGTTATGCCGATCATCTTTGCCTCCAGCATTCTCATGCTGCCCGCAACGATCGCCATGTTCTTCAAGACCCCGGAAGAAGGAACCTTCTGGTACGGATTTCTCTCCCTGTTCAGCACAACCAGCATTGTTTATGTTTTGATTGAGCTGCTTCTGATCATTGCATTTTCCTACTTCTATCTGGCGATTTCCTTTAATCCCGTGGAAGTGGCAAATAATCTCAAAAAGAATGGCGGCTTTATTCCCGGTTTACGTCCCGGCAAGCCCACCAGCGACTTTATTTCGAATTCGCTGAAAAAGATCACTCTGATCGGCGCTTTCTTCCTTGGCTTTATCGCCGTAGTCCCGATGATCATCAACATCATCTCCTCTCTGGTAGGCGGTGTGGATCTCGGCAGCGTAACTTTCGGCGGTACGTCCATGCTGATCGTGGTCGGCGTTGTTCTGGAAACTGTGCGTGATCTGCAATCGCAAATCACCATGCGTCACTATAAGGGATTCCTTGGTTAATATGAACCTGATTTTTCTCGGAGCCCCTGGTGCCGGAAAAGGTACCCAGGCAGCCAAAATTTCTGAAATTTGTAATATCCCGGCGATTTCCACCGGCCAGCTGATCCGGACTGCCGTTGCAAACGGCTCTCCCTTGGGAAAAGAGTTTCAAAGCTACGTCGAAAAGGGAAAGCTTGTACCGGATGAATTGATGGTCGCGCTTGTGCAGGAAAGACTGACACAAAAGGACTGTGAAAACGGTTTTATTCTGGACGGCTTTCCCCGCACGCTGCCCCAGGCTCAGTTTTTGGAATCGGCGCACGTCATTATTGATCGGGTCATCAACATCGTAGTGCCCGATGCCGATATTGTGCGGCGGATGTCCGGCAGGAGATTCTGCCCGCATTGCCAGGCAACTTACCACACAGTGTATCAAAAACCGCAAGTGGAAGGGAAGTGCGATCTTTGCGGAACCGAGCTTGCGCTCCGCGCCGACGATAGCCCCGAAACCGTTCTCGAACGGCTGAAGATCTATCACGCGCAGACAGAGCCGGTTGCCGGCTACTACAGGGAAAAAATAGCTACTGTAGACGGTACGCAATCCGTGGAAGCAATTACAGAAGAAATTTTGAATGTGTTGAGCCATGATTAAACTGAAAAATTCCAATCAGCTTGCTAAAATGAAAGACAGCTGCAAACTCACGGTCGAAGCGCTTTACGAAGGAGCAAGCATCATTGCTCCCGGAATTGCACTTGTGGAAATCGACACCCGCATCCGCCGCTACATGGAAAAGCACGGGGCAACCCCTTCTTTTCTGAACTACGGCGGCTTCCCGAAAAGCTCCTGTATCAGCGTCAACGATACGGTGATACACGGCATTCCCGGCAAGCAGATCCTCAAAGATGGCGACATTGTCTCCATTGACGTGGGAGCCTACTTAAACGGCTTCCACGGGGATTGCGCCAGAACTATTCCCTGCGGCAAAATCTCCGCCGAGGCCGAAAGACTGATCGAAGTCACCCGACAAAGCTTTTTCGACGGTATCGCCACGGTTCGCAGCGGCAGCCGCGTGGGAGATATTTCCGCCGCCGTGCAGAAAACGGCGGAGGCGGCGGGGTTTTCCGTGGTTCGTGAATTTGTCGGCCACGGGGTAGGCGAGGCTCTCCACGAAGACCCGAGCGTTCCCAACTACGGCACCGCGGGCAAAGGTCCCCGGCTTTACAGCGGCATGACGATCGCCGTGGAGCCGATGATCAACGCCGGCAGGAAAGAAGTCTACCAGCTGGACGACGGCTGGACGGTGAAAACCATGGACGGTTCTCTTTCCGCTCACTATGAAAACACCATCGCGGTGACAGAGGACGGCGCTGTCATTTTAACCGAGCTGTAAAACCATTCCGGTATTTTGCCGGATCGATAAGCCCAGATTAAAGGAGTGATTATTCTGGCAAAAGACGATGTGATGGAATTCCAAGGGCAAGTAGTCGAAACCCTTCCGAATGCCACATGCAAAGTAAAGCTTCCCAATGATATGGTGATACTCGCCTATATTTCGGGCAAAATGCAGCAGCACTATATCAGGATTATTCCCGGCGACAGGGTATTGGTGGAAGTCAGTATCTACGATCCCAGCCGCGGAAGAATTATCAGGCGTCTGTAAACACACGAAAGTTGGAGGAGAATAGAATGAAAGTTAAGCCTTCCGTTAAAAAAATTTGCGAAAAATGCAAGATCATCAAAAGAAAAGGCAAAGTCATGGTGATCTGCGAAAACCCGAAGCATAAACAAAAGCAAGGTTAATTCAATAGGAGGAAATAAGATATGGCACGTTTAGCAGGTGTGGATCTTCCCAGAGAAAAGCGCGTTGAGTTTGGCCTTACCTATATCTTTGGTATCGGTCTTACCTCTTCCCGGAAGATTCTTGCCAAAACCGGGATCAATCCCGACACCCGAGTAAAGGATCTTACCGACGACGAAGTGGCAAAGCTCCGTGAGATTCTGGAAAACGAATACACCGTTGAAGGCGATCTGCGCAGAAACATCGCGTACGATATCAAGAGAATGACCGATATCGGCTGCTATCGCGGGGTCCGCCATCGCAAAGGTCTTCCCGTAAGAGGTCAGCGTACCAAAACCAACGCGAGAACCAGAAAAGGTCCCAAGAAGACCATTGCCAATAAGAAGAAGTAAAGGAGAAAGAAATGGCTGCAGTTACGAAAACCAAGAGAGTCGGTAAAAAGCGCCGCGAAAAGAAGAATATCGAAAAAGGCGCCGCGCATATCCGTTCCACTTATAACAACACCATAATCACTCTTACCGATGTCAACGGCAACGCTATTTCCTGGGCTTCCGCCGGCGAGATGGGCTTCAAGGGTTCCAAGAAATCCACTCCCTTCGCAGCGCAGACCGCTGCCGAAACCGCTGCCAAGCTGGCAGTAGAGCAGGGATTGAAATCGGTCGAAGTTTTTGTAAAAGGCCCGGGACAGGGCAGAGAATCTGCGATCCGCGCTCTCCAGACCGCCGGTCTTGAGATTACCATGATCAAAGACGTTACCCCGATCCCCCACAATGGCTGCCGTCCTCCCAAGAGAAGACGCGTATAATCGAGAAAGGAGTCAATTATGGCTAAATATACTGGCCCCGCGTGCAGACAATGCCGCAGAGAAGGCGTTAAAATGTTTTTGAAGGGCGACAGATGCTTTTCCGAAAAGTGCCCGATCACCCGTCGTGGCAAAATCCCCGGACAGCACGGTGTCGCTCGCGCCAAAATGATGAAAGAATACGGGCTTCAGCTCCGCGAAAAGCAGAAAACCAAGAGATATTACGGGATTCTTGAAACCCAGTTCCATAACTACTACGAAAAGGCAGACGCCCAGGAAGGGATGTCCGGCGTAAATCTTTTGGTTATGATCGAACGCCGCTTTGACAATGTAGTTTACAGAATGGGTCTCGCCGAAAGCCGCAGAGATGCTCGCCAGCTTGTTCGCCACGGTCATTTCACCGTGAACGGCAATAATGCGAATATCCCCTCCATGCTGCTCAAAGTGGGCGATGAAATTGCAATCAAGGAATCCAAAAAGGACCTTCCGAAAATCAAATCTCTCATCGAGCGCAGCGAAGGAAAGTTGATTCCGAAGTGGATCGAAGTTGATAAGGAGAATGCAAAAGGCAAAATCATTGCCATGCCTCAGCGCGAGGATATTGACTTTGATATTGACGAACAGCTCATTGTCGAACTTTACTCCAAATAATCCCTGAAATTTTAAGGAGGTTATTATGATAGAAATCGAAAGACCGGGTATTACGACCGTAGAACAGTCTGAAGACGGATCCTTCGGCAAGTTTGAGGTGGAACCCCTGGAGCGCGGCTTCGGCACGACTCTTGGCAACTCCCTGCGCCGGATCCTGATGTCTTCGCTTCCCGGCGTTGCGGTTACCAGCGTGAAAATCGACGGCGTCCTGCATGAAATTTCCACGATTCCCGGTGTAAAAGAAGATGTCCCCGAAATTATTCTCAATATCAAGAGTATACGCGCAAAGCTTTTCACCAATCAACCAAAAGTTTGCGCGATTGACGTACATGGCGATTGCGAGGTTACAGCGGCAGATATCAAAGGCGATTCGGATATCGAAATCCTGAATCCCGATCTGCATCTCTGCACTGTTGCCCAAGGCGCAAAGCTTTACATGGAACTCACCTTCGAAACCGGCAGAGGCTATGTGTCCTCCGAGAGAAACAAAGCGCTCGGTGTACCGGCGATCGGCACCATCTATACCGATTCAATCTTCTCTCCTGCCAAAAAAGTGAATTTTATCGTAGACAACGCCAGAGTCGGCGACAGAATGGAATTCGATAAACTGACCCTCGAGGTTCAGACCGACGGCACCATTACCGCCAAAGAATCCATTTCGCTCGCAGCCAAGATTCTCAACGAACATCTCAATCTCTTCATCGATCTCTCCGACGAAGCGAAAAAGACGGAGATCATGATAGACAGGGAAGAAACGATCAAGGAAAAAGTCCTTGAGATGACCATTGAGGAACTTGACATGTCGGTTCGTGCATTTAACTGTCTGAAGCGCGCCGGAATCAATACGGTAGAAGATTTGATCAATCGCAGCGAGGAGGACATGATCAAAGTCCGCAACCTCGGAAAGAAATCACTGGAAGAAGTTATTCAAAAATTGAACTCCTTGGGCTTCGATCTCAAGAAAGACGATGAATAATTCTTTCTCCATCATTATCAGGAGGTAAATTGAAATGCCCGGAAGAAAACTCGGCAGAAAGACCGATCACAGAATTTCCATGCTCCGCGGCCAGGTGACTTTCCTGCTGGAAAAAGGCAGATTGGAAACCACGGTAACCAGAGCAAAAGAAGTGAAAAGTCTTGCAGAAAAAATGATCACCCTCGGCAAGAAGAATACGCTCGCTGCTAAGCGTCAGGCTCTTGCCTTTATCACCAAGGAAGATGTGGTAAAGAAACTCTTCGATGAAATTGCTCCCGCTTACGCTGGCCGTAACGGCGGCTACACCAGAGTACTGCTTCTCGGCCCCCGCCGCGGCGACGCTGCGGAAATGGCTCTGGTGGAACTGGTGCCGGTGGAAACCGAAGAGAAAAAGTCCGCAAAGAAAACTACGAAAAAGGCTCCCGCTAAAAAGGCGCCCGCCAAGAAAGCCGCAGCAAAAGAAGAAAAGGCTGAGCCCGCGGAAGAGACCGCTCCCGCGGAAGAACCGAAAGCAGAGGAAGCTCCTGCTGCGGAAGAAACCAAAGTGGAGGAAGCTCCCGCTGCAGAAGAAACCAAAGCAGAGGAAGCTCCTGCGGAAGAACCCAAGGCTGAATAAGCAAAACCGTTTCAAAAAGAAGGCAATGCAAATTGCCTTCTTTTTTTGTGCAGCGCCCATGCAGGTCTCCGCCCCGCGCCCCGCTTATGCAGGGCTCCGCCCCGCGCCCCGCTTATGCAGGGCTCCGCCCCGCGCCCCGCTTATGCAGGGCTCCGCCCCGCGCCCCGCAAGGAAACCTTTCGAGAAAGGTTTCCTTGACTTTCTAAAGCTTTTGAGGCCCTCTGAGGCTTCCCCTTGAGGGGGAAGCTGTCAGCGGTAGCTGACTGATGAGGTGTTCAGAAACCGGAGCTCTGAAATTTTTAGGCTTTCCCTTGAAGACCGGCCGTCCAAGGGCAGGCCCTCAAGGGAAAGGCTCAATGGAGCGAAACCATATAATAAGCGGAAACCGGAAGCACCCGGAAAGCACTCCTCAAGGAAAAGGTTTAAGTCTACCCGGCACGATCTGTAAGGAGAAAGCGAAAAATGATCTTACTCCGTTTTCTGAAAGCTTTCGGGAGGTGTCGGAACCCCTTTCTCGAAAGGGGTTCCGACACCAGAATTTTTTCTGAATAAAATTGCTTTTTAAAACCACGGGATGAATTTTTCTCTTGACAAAAGAAAGAAAACGATGTAAAATAACAATCGATATATAACAATTGTTATTTAAAAAGGAGAACCCAATGCCGCCGACCAAAAAATACGGGAAAGAAGATATCATCAGCGCAGCGCTGACGATTGTGGAAAAGGAGGGGCTGGCCGGGCTTGCCGCCCGGAAAATTGCCCGGGAGCTGAAGGCTTCCGTGCAGCCGATTTTTTCCTGTTTTTCGTCAATGACGGAGCTGGAAAAGGAAGTGACTGAACGAATTTTTGCCTGTTATCGGGAAACCATGGAGCGCTGTCCGGAAAAGGAACTGCCGTATTTATCCAAAGGTCTTTCCTATATTCAATTTGCCCAGGAGCATCCGGAATTTTTCAGGATCCTGTTTATGACGGAAAGCGGTCTGAGTGTGGAGCGGTTTATTGAACAGGACGACGAGTTTACGCAGGTCATTGAATCGGCACAGCAGCAATTTCATTTCAGTTTTGAGGAGCAAAAGAAATTCCATATCAAGGTATGGATTTTTACGCACGGTATTGCCTGCCTGGCGGCAACGAAAACCATACGGCTTACGCAAGAGGAAATATACGATCTGCTGAAACACACCGTGTGGGAAATGGCGGTCGGGTATCAGAAAGAAATAGGAGGAGAAAATGAAGAACGTCATTGAAGTAGAGCATTTGACCAAAGCGTATAAAGATCTGAAAGCAGTAGACGACCTTTCTTTTGAGGTTCGCGAAGGCGAAATTTTGGGACTGCTTGGCCCGAACGGAAGCGGAAAATCCACCACGATCAACTGCATTTTGTCGCTTCTGAATTTCAGCGCGGGCAGTATCCGCATTTTCGGCGAGGAAATGAAGCCGGACGCCTATGACCTGAAAGCCCGCATCGGGGTGGTTTTTCAGGAAGTGGCGGTGTTTGATGAACTGACCGTTTACGAAAACATCGATTATTTTTGCGGTCTGTATATTGCCGATAAAAAGTTGCGGCGCCAATACGTGGAAGAAGCGATCGAGCTGGTAAAACTGGGAGAATTCAAAAAGTTTCGCCCCAAAAAATTATCCGGCGGTCTTTTGAGACGACTGAATATCGCCTGTGGGATCGCGCACAAGCCCAACCTGATTTTCCTGGATGAACCGACGGTGGCAGTGGATCCCCAAAGCCGCAACCATATTCTGGACGGCATTAAAAAACTGCGCGACGCGGGTGCAACCATTGTTTACACCACGCATTATATGGAGGAAGTGGAAATCCTGTGCGACCGCGTGATGATCCTCGATAAAGGCAAAATCCTGGCTTCCGGCACCACCGATGAATTAAAGGGGCTGGCGGGGATGGAGGAAAAAATCACCGTGGAATCCGAAGAGCCGGAGGAAGCGGGGCTTGCCGCCATTCGTGCACAGGAGAATGTGATTGCAGCAAACTACCGGAACGGCGTTTTCCTGATCACCTATCGGAAAGGGGAAAACAATCTTGCAGAGCTGATCGAAATCCTCAAAAGAGAGGGAATCCGCTATCACAAGATCTTTTCCGAACGTCCGACGCTGAACGACGTGTTCCTGGAACTGACCGGAAAGGAATTGAGGGACTGATATGCTGCATACGTTTCATTATTCCTTAAAAACCCTGTTTCGTAACCGGATGCTCTTGTTCTGGACCTTTGCTTTTCCGCTGATTTTGGGGAGCCTGTTTCATATGGCGTTTTCCAATATCAGTGAAAGTGAAAAACTGACGGTGTTTCCAATTGCAATTATTGAAAATGATTCCTGGCAGGAAAACGAATTTTTCCGTGAAGCCTTTTCTGCTTTGGGAGATGAAAACAACGCGGATCAACTGTTCAAGATTCGCTACGCCGACCGTCCGGAAGCGAAAGCATGGCTGCAAAACGGGGAAGTCGAGGGCATATTGGAGCTGGACGGAGAGAACGTTTTGCTGACTTTCGATTCCGAAGGAATTGATCAGACGATCCTGAAATTTGCCGCCGATGAAGTCGCGCAGAAAAAGCAGATCGTCGAAGCCTTGTCTCAGGAGGAGATCAAAGCCCAGCTTGCCGCCGGGAACTTTGCGATCGACGCCGACGGGATTCGTGAAAAGATCGAAGCGCGCCTTGCCGAAGAGAAAGATACTCTGCAAACGGCGGTTTCGGAGCTGGACTACGTCATGATCGAGTACTATAGCCTGATCGCCATGACTTGCCTGTATGGCGGCATTCTGGCCATGACGGCGCTGAACCAGAATCTGGCGAATTTGTCCGACAAAGGCAAACGCGTTGCCGTCTCGCCCGCCTCCAAAGGCAGAACCGTGCTGGCCAGTGTGGCGGCCAGCTTTGCTGCCCAGCTTTTGGGACTTGCGATTTTGTTCCTTTTTACGATTTTTGTTTTGAAAGTGGATTTCGGAAGTCATTCGGGCCTGGTCGTACTTTTGGCTGTTGTCGGGAGTCTGGCCGGACTGGCGCTCGGGATCGCGGTGGGCGGTCTTGTAAAAGCAAGCGAAAACAGCAAAACCGGGATTCTCATTGCGATCACGATGTTTGGTTGTTTTCTTTCCGGCATGATGGGGATCACCATGAAATATGTGGTGGATAAAAATGTTCCCTGGGTCAACAAACTCAATCCCGCCGCGATGATCACCGATGGCTTTTACGCACTTTACGCCTACCATTCCTTTTCCCGGTTCTGGTGGAATGTGGCAAGTCTTTGCTTGTTTTCCGCTGTTTTAATCATACTTTCGGCGTGTGTCCTTCGGAGGCAGAAATATGACAGTATTTAAAACGTTCTGGAGGGTATGGAATCAAAATAAACTGACGGTTATTCTTTTCACCATGATCCTGCTGGTTTTTTCCGCCTCGAATATGGGAACGCAGGAAACCAGCACAAGCTTTACCGCCAAGCGGCCGGATATTTTGGTGATCGACCGCGACGGTTCCGCCCTCGCGCAAGATTTTACCCGCTATGTGGAAAAATTTGCCGATCAGCCTGTTGTAGAGGATTCCGAAAACGCCCGTGCGGATGCGCTTTTCTATAACGATGCCGATCTGATCCTGACCATTCCGCAGAACTTCGGAGCGCGCTTTTTGGCAGGGGAAGACGCGCACATCGAAGTACGGAAATCCACGAATTACAATGCCGCCTATGCCGAAATGCTCATTTCGCGCTATTGGGAGACGGCCGGTATTTTTCGCCAAAGCGACCGCACGGAAACGGAGCTGATCGCAGCGATCAGCGAAACGCTGACGTGGGAAAGCTCGGTTTCTCTGACGACAGAACTCGATACCACCTCGCTCCAAAAAGGCGCGTATTTTTTTAATTTTGCCAGCTACAGCATTCTCGCCTGCGTGATCTATATCATCGCTTTTGTTCTTTCTTCATTCCGCGAACAGAAAATCCAAAAGCGTACGGTGGTTTCCAGTATGAATCTGCGCCGGCACAACCGCATTTTGCTGCTTTCCAACCTTCTCTATTCCTTGATCCTGTGGCTGTTTTATATGCTGCTGTCCCTGCTCTTTGTCGGCAGAGCCATGTTCTCTGCGCACGGCGCTTTCTTTGCTGTCAACGCTTTTGTGTTTACGCTCTGTGCCACCACCATTGCCTTTTTCATCGGTACGCTGGTACAGAATAAAAACGCCATCGGCGGCGTGGTGAACGTAGTGGCGCTGGGATCCAGCTTCCTGTGCGGCGCCTTTGTCCCCGCTGAATTTTTGCCGGAGCCGGTTTTGAAAATCGCACATCTCCTGCCGACTTATTACTATATCCATTCCAATGAAGCGCTGACCGCCGTGGAGCATTTTGACCGTGCAGCATTGACGTCGTTTTTCCTCAATTGCGGGATCCAGCTGGCGTTTGCCGTACTCTTTTTGGCGCTGACCAATTTCGTTTCCTATAAGAAACGAAAAATCGCCTGAATCGGGAAAAACCTTGCGGCAGCTATTGCTAAATCCGGAAAATCGTGGTACAATAGCTTTTAGAATCAAATCGGAAAAAGAAAGGAAATGACTCCATGAACAAAAAATCCGTAAGAGACGTTGAAGTTTGCGGGAAAAGAGTTTTTGTCCGCTGCGATTTCAACGTGCCGATGAAAGACGGCCAGATCACCAGCGATAAAAGAATTGTCGCCGCTGTTCCCACCATTCAGTATCTGCTGGAGCAGGGCGCGAAGGTGATTCTTTGCTCTCACATGGGAAAACCGCACAACATTTTCACCGAGGGCTTTGGCCTGACAAAAAAAGAAAAGAAAGCTGTTGAAGCGCTTCCTGCTGAAGAACAGGCAGCCGCCAAAGAGGCGTACCTGAAAAAAGCGCTTGATGATCAGACGAAGTTGACGCTGAAACCCGTTGCCGACCGTCTGAACGAATATCTCGGCGGCAAGGTTACTTTCGCTGCCGACACCGTCGGCGCCGACGCCAAAGCCAAGGTTGCCGCGCTGCAAAACGGCGAAGCGGTTCTTCTGGAAAATGTGCGCTTCAATGCCGGAGAAGAAAAGAACGATCCCGTCTTTGCCAAAGAATTGGCTTCTTTTGCCGAGGTGTTTGTAAACGACGCATTCGGCACCGCACACCGCGCGCATGCTTCCACCGAGGGCATTACCCACTATATGCCCGCCGTATGCGGCTTTTTGATTGAAAAAGAAATCACCTTTATGGGAGGCGCTCTGGAAAATCCCGAGCATCCGTTTGTGGCCATTCTCGGCGGCGCCAAGGTTTCCGATAAGATCGGCGTCATCACCAACCTGATCGATAAGGTCGACACCATTATCATCGGCGGCGCTATGGCCTATACCTTTGTCAAAGCCCAGGGCGGTAAGATCGGCAACTCGCTTTGCGAGGATGACAAAATGGATCTGGCGCTGGATCTTGTGAAAAAGGCCGAGGAGAAAGGCGTAAAATTCCTGCTGCCGCTGGATAACCGTTGCGGGGCTGAATATTCCAACGAAGCGCCCGATCTGTTCTGCGGCATCGGCGAAGTGCCGGATCACTACATGGGTCTGGATATCGGTCCGAAAACCATTGCACTCTATCAGGAGGCGGTCAAGAACGCCAAAACCGTGATCTGGAACGGTCCGATGGGCGTTTCTGAATTTGAAAAATATGCGCTCGGCACCCGTGCCGTAGCCGAAGCGGTTGCCAATTCCGGCGCGATCTCAATTGTCGGCGGCGGCGATTCTACCGCGGCGATCGAAAAACTCGGCTATGCCGATAAAATTACCCACATTTCCACCGGCGGCGGTGCTTCTCTGGAATTTTTGGAGGGCAAGGAACTGCCCGGCATTGCCTGCCTGCAGGATAAATAAGGAGAGAAAACCATGAGAAAAACCATTATTGCCGGCAACTGGAAAATGAACAAAACCCCGTCCGAGGCGGCCGATTTGGCTGCCGCGATCGCCAAGATCACGGATTTTCAGTGCGAAGTTGTGATCTGCCCGCCTTTTGTAGATCTTTTCTATGCCAAAAGGGCTATTGAGGGCACAGCGGTGAAGCTGGGCGCGCAGAACTGCCACTGGGCGGAATCCGGCGCTTTCACCGGCGAAATCAGTGCGGATATGCTGATCGAAGCCGGCTGCGAATATGTGATCATCGGCCACTCCGAAAGAAGACAGTACTTTGGTGAGACGGACGAAACCGTAAACCGGCGCACCAAAGCCGCGCTTGCCAAAGGCCTGAAGGTCATTCTGTGCGTGGGCGAGCTGAAAGAAGAAAGAGAAGCCGGCACCACCGAAAGCGTCATCGAGCGCCAGGTGCGCCTGGGTCTGAAGGATCTCACGGCTGAGGAAATGGCCAATGTTGTCATTGCTTACGAGCCGGTTTGGGCAATCGGCACCGGCCTGACCGCTACGAGCGAGCAGGCGGAAGAAGTTTGCAAATTCATCCGCAGCCTGATCGCCGAGCTCTTCGGCGCCGGAACGGCAGAGGAAACCACCATTCAGTACGGCGGTTCCATGAACGCCAAAAACGCGGCGGAGCTTTTGGCTATGCCGGATATCGACGGCGGCCTGATCGGCGGCGCTGCCTTAAAGCCCGAGGATTTTGCCGTGATCATTGCGGCGGGATCTGCAAAATAAGTTCTCAAAAAAGCGGCAGAATTTTTCTGCCGCTTTTTAGGAGGTTTGCATGCGAATCGAAGAAGAAGGCCTGGACGGCTACGATTATTATGAAGGGCAGCCAAAATGGCCGCTGCGCCGTGTAATCAAAACGATCCTGTACGGAATCAGCGCTGTCGTTTATGCAATCCTGCTCATCCGTATTGCCACTTCCTGCAATTCCGCCTATCAGAATATGATTTTGTTGAACGATAAAGCTGCCGAGCTTTATTATTACGGCAATGGCGGCACGGTTTTGCGGGTGGATTTTGCCACCGAGGAGAACGAGGAAGGAAGCGTGATTCCGCAGGGGGCGGTGTATCTTGCCGATTGCGAAAACTTCCAGTTGACTTTAAAGATCCGAAAAAAGCACCTTCCGCCTTCCTCCGAGGGCTGCGGGTATGACCTGGAGCTGCGGGGGCTTTTCGGGGAGGAAACCAAGGTTTTTCCCGTCAGTTATGAGATATTTGAGGATCGCTTCGGTTACCGTTATGTGCGCGCCGCGTTTGAGGGCGTGGAGCTGGATTCTGCCGAGGAGCTGGTGATTCGTCTCTACCAAAAGGGGGATTCGACCCAGCCGCTCTTTTCTTATCAGGTCTATACGGGCGATACGTACTGCAAAAAGATCACGCCCGGCAAGTCGGAATATCAGCTTCTCGATTCCTGATCCTGAAAGAAAAATTTCACGGATCGTTTTGCTTACGGAAAAGGCGCCATAGATGCATGCATCTATGGCGCCTTTTCAGAAGACAGTAATTTTGGGTCACCCAAAGGCGGAATTATTGTACTTTTTGAAAAAATACTTCCAAAACCAACTCAAACAATGCTTGCTGATCCACACGCATTTCCGCAAAATCATCGCCCATTGTAATTTCGCCCGCAACGGAGCGGAAGTTCATTTGAGCGCCGTTATCCAGAAATACGGTGCTCAGATAGGTGATTCGGCTGGCGTCGATGTTGCTGGTAGAATGGCTGCCCAGCATATCGAATAGCTTGAGCGGGAAGGAAGGATTGGCGCGGGATTGCTCGATCGCTTTCGCCGCAAAGCTCTTGAGATAGGAGGCTTGCCGTTCCATGCGGTTGTTGTTGGCGGTCACAACGTCGTGACGCCGTCCTCTTAAATAATCCACAGAGTCATCCCCGGTCAGGGTAACGGTACCGCCGATGGGGTTCCATTCCTTATCGTAGGCCGGAACGGTCACGCCGCCGACACTTTTGGTCAGAAGCGGAACGGTCGACCAGTCGATGCTGAAATAGGTGTTGATCGGAACGCCGCATAGCAGCCGCGAAACCGCGGTCACCATGTTGTTGCAACCGGCCTCCGGGCTGTCTCCGTAGGCATAGGCAAGGCAGATTTGGTGTACCTCGGTACCGACAAAGTTGCCTTTCTGATCGTAAATGCTGATCTCCGCCATAATATCGCGGGAAATAGCAATCACGGTCGTTTTTCCACTCGCCGTGTCGATCGCAACGAGAAAAATAGCGTCCGCCTGCCCATTCGCTTGGTCCCGCTCGCTTTCTGTCGCGTTTTTATCAGTACCCATGCAGAGAACAGTCGTCATATTGGGGTTGTATTGGTACCGTTCCCCGTTGTAGATAACGGTCTGATCGTCATCGATCGTAACATCATACCCGGTGGGAGGTTCCAGCGTTACGTTGTTCCCCCCTAAAAGCGCATTCCGCCCCTTCAGCCAGAGAATCCCAAACACGGAAAATACCAGCAGCAGCAAAGCGAGCAGCACGCAGGCGATGATGAGAAGCACGCGCTTCCACCGCGCCATCTTTTTTTTAGGTGGTTGGTTGGTCATCGATCAGCACTCCTTGTACCAGATAGCGATAAGCTTGGCTGCCAATGCAGGTGCTCAAGGTCACGATCCGGTCGTCGGTGGTGACCTCGACTCCCTCCCGTACATTGCGGATCAAACTGGTTGGATTGGTCGCAAAATTTAAATAGTCCCGGTAGACTTCGGTATCCGAAAAATCAAAGGATCTGAGAATGTGACGGTTATCGTACCGGTAAGCGGAAAAAATCCGATAGGTCAAAATATGGCCGGGAAGATAGATCGTGAAAAATTCATTTGCATTGAAAAAGTCAGGATCGCGGAAATAATGCAGGGTTCTGAACATGCTGCCGTTCAGCATATTATGCCCGTAAATTACGGTGTTTCGATCCAAAAACTGATTGTTGTTCAGCCGTTGGATATAGATAGAACCATTTCCGTCCCATTGGCCGTCTAAGCCGTGGTTGAGGTAGAAATCGTCGTTCGCATCCGAGCTCTGCAGAATCGGGTAGTCGATATTGGTATTCGGCACGGTGATCCAGGCGCAGACGTCGGGATTCTTTTCCATCAGGGCGTCAAAATCAATGGGGTTTGGCGGCAGCTCTGTTTCCGGCTCGGACACAGGTTCCGTTTCCGGCTCCGCTTCGGTGGAAGTGGGCGTGTCGGCGGTTTCCGCCTTATACGGCGAAGGATCAAAGCGGCTGAAATAGCGAATGCCGTACCAAATAAGCGCTGCGACTATCAGCACCATCAGCAGAATCAGAAAAAAAAGCAAACATTTTTTTCCGGTATTTTTTTTATTCTGTTGATCCATATTGATTCCTCTTTCGAAAAACAAAACCTATCCTTGCCGAACGGCGCAGGATAGGTTTTGTTTGTTAGATATCTGTGTTACGCGGAAATTTTCTTGTAGGCATATGCTGCACCGGCCAGCGTGATTACTGCAGCTAAAACAAACAAAACAGAATAATCACCGGTAGGAGGAGCTACGTTCGCTTTGAGCTTGAAATTAGCAACGATATCGATGTCTCCGGTTATATCGACAATGATAGACGGGCTTTTTTTGTCACCCGCAACAAAGGTGTAACCACTGTCCGGGGTAAAGACCCAACCGTCGAATTCATAGTTATCAGCGGGCTCAGCGGTGATTTCGTATTTGCCGTCGGAGCGTTTTTCTTTCTTTACTGTGCCATGGTTCGGATCGTCCGATTCAACACTTACTTTCGGCTCGGTTCCGGGGGCCGGACTGACAACAGCAAAAGCAGTGAGCGGGATGCATGCAACCAGCAATACAGCTAAAACAAGTGTTAAGACTTTTTTCATAAAGGTATATACCTCCCACGCTGAAATTTAGTTCGTACCTATACTCTAGCACAGAACGTTTTTTTTGTCAATAATATTTTGCTAAATTTTTTTGCCATTTAGCTAAATTTTTTTTGCAATTTTTTGGATTTTTTTGGCTTGAAAAAACAGAAAATTCCGTGCTGCGGATTTTTTCGATTGCTTCCCTTCGGGAAAAATACCGCGCTTTTACATTAAAACATGCTTTGGCTGGAGATTTTGTCCCAATATTCGCCGAAGGTTGCGGTGATCTCGGCAGCGCGCGCTTCGTACCGGTCGGCAAAGACCGAATCGTACGCGCCGCTGTGCCAGGTTCCGGCGCTATCGGTATAGCCCATCAGCGCAGTTTCTTTGTTTTCGTCCATACGTTCCTTTTTCAAGGGCACGCGCTTGATAATATAGATCCCGCTTCCGCCTGCGACCGGCTCGGAGATCGCTTCGATTGCAAGCGCTTTGGAGGCTTCGTATAGAACGTTTTCCGCTTCGCCTTCGGTAATGTAATACCCGTCCGGGTAGCCCTCCATTTCAGAGTCTTCTCCATAGGCTTCAATCAGACCCCAAAAATCCTCGCCGGCGGCGGCTTTTTCATAAATCTCCTGCGAGAGCGCCAGTGTTTTCGGGTGATTTTCAGCCGTTTCATTGTCGCGGTAGGCAAGGTAGACGACCTGCACCGCCAGGTAATTCTCTTCGTAATAACGGTAGAAAGTTTCTTCGTCCCACGCCCAGGCGCCGCCTTCGGCAAACAGGGTGTCGAACAGCTTTAAATGCAGGGCGGAATATTCCATCATTTCGCGGTAGTATTGCTCCGACATGTAAGATTCGTGCAGCATGGTCAGAAAAGCGTCTCTCCCGCCATAGAAATCGATCGTGGTTTCAATATCGTTCTGCACCTGGTTCTTTTCCTCTTTGGTCAGAGAAATTCCATTTTCCTTTGCCAGAAAGCGAACTGCGTAGCTGTAAAGAAGAGACTGCAAAACTTCGTTCTTCAACTCCGTTTCCTTTGTTTCGCTTTCAAAAGCCGCCGGGTCTTCTTCCAAATAGAGATCGCGGTAGTTTAAATAATAGTAGCGAAATTCATCAAACCCGATCGTTTCCCCGTCCAGCTGCAAAACCGATTCGGGGTAAACCTGCGCTCCGTCTACCAAAAGATAGCCCAGTTTTTCCGTAGTCCGGTTTCCACAGGAAGCAAAGCTTGCCAGCAAGAAAAGAACGGAGAAAGCGCCGCACAAAAATCGTTTCATCGTATACACCTCATGACTATTCTAAAAGAGATATGTGATTGTTTTATGAAAGAAATGAAAAAAGAATCGAAAGCCTCATCGGGAAGACGGGCGAAATAAGACAAAAGAGCGGGGCTCCTTTTGGTAGACCGAAAGAAACAGCTCCGTCGTTACAAAGCCGCCGCCGAAAGCGTCTTTTTCCTTTAAAGGAGCATGTGCGAAAACGCGGCAAAGGGTATCCGCTTCTTCGGGGTTCAAATAGATCCGCTTCGAAAACCGCAGGATCCGTTTGGTACGAAAGCCGGCCAGTGTTTTCGGCTCAAAGCCGGGAAAGGCGGGAAAGCCGCAGTAAAACAGCTCTCTCGCAAAGTTTTCCGAGCAGGTCAGAAGAAAAAGAAGCCCCTGCTGCCGCAAAAGCCGCGCCGCTTCCGAGGGCTCGGCGGAAAAAGAAAAAAGCGCACGGAAACTGTTATCGCGCAAATTCCGGGTCGTTCCGAAACAAAATTGAACCGTCTCGTCAGATTGTAAAAAGCGGGCGCGTTTGCGTTCCCGAAACAGAAAAACCGATTCTCCCTGCAGCTTCCGGCAGAAAGCGCTGTCGGGAAAATCGCAGAACAAACGCCTACCTTCGTCTTTTCCGAGCCGTGCCGTTTCTTCGCAGATCTCACTGCGCAGATCGGCCAAAAGATCTCGTTGAAAAAGCGTCTCTTTCCGGCGGCATTCCTCCACGGAACAGAAAATTCCCTTGCCGGGAAACATGAGATTGCCGAACGCATTGCGCGGGACGCGATGAAAGTGACGGCACTGATAAAATTTTTGATACGGAATCAGTTCTTCACTGCATTCCGGGCAGCGAAAACAAGGATCCATTCTCAATTCTCTTTCTTTTTTTCTGTTTTTGTTTTCTCAGTATAGCAGTTTTTACCCGAAATCTCAAGAGCAATTTCGGGAAAAACAGAGTAATTTCAGGAAAAGCAGGCCGGACTTGATTTTTTTTTCATATTGTGTTAAAATGCCGAAGAGTAAACAAGAAAGGAGGGAGCTTTGAAATGCCCGAGGAGAACTTGAAACACCATGCGGAAGATAAGCTTTCCGGCGATTTCGGAAGAAAAAAAAGAAGGCTTCGTTCACGGGAATTAAAAGCAGCCCCTTCGAAGAAGCCGGAATTTCGCTCGGACGAAACGGTCATGCCCGAACTGACGATCCGGCAGCAATACCGGGCCTTCCGGGAAAACGGATTGGGGATTATCGATTCGTTTTTCAACGCCCTTTACATTGTAGCTTGTGAAAAAGCGGTGGAAAGAGAGCGGCAAAAAGGGAAGAGCTCCGATTTGATGGCGTTGGAAACGCGCTTTTTGCGTCTGCTTGCCGCCGTTCCGCAGAAAGTGCGTGGCTTTTTCGGCCTTTTCGCACTGCCTTTTCGGAAAAAAGAAAATGTTCTTCACTATCAGCGTAAGCGAGATTTTCTGCGTGCGCATCTGGCGCATTTTGCGGTGGCCGCCGTTGCGGTTTTTGCGGCGATTTACACCTATGTAACGCTTAGCCGCCCGATCGTTTTGGATGTGGATATCGAGGGGAAATATATCGGTACGGTGGAAAACCAGGCGGAAGTACAGCTTGCCGTACGGGAGCTGGAAAATAACGTAGAAACCATTCTCGGGAGCGATTTCAAATTCCCCTATCCCATTCACTACGCTCTTTCCCCGCGAAAAGGCAAGGCGCCGCTTTCCGACAAGAACGCTGTTTCCAATGTTTTATATACCTATGTGCGCGAATATATTTGTACCGCCGGCGGGCTTTATCTGGATGGAACGCTGGTTGCCGTAGCGGAGAATCAGGAAACGGTCGAATCGGTTCTGGAAAGACTCATCGCGGAAAAAATCGAAGAAACACAGGATCCTTCTACCGTGATCTTCAATGAGGTGCGGATCGTTACCCAGGCCTATCCTACGGCCAGTATTCTGGACGAGGAGGCCCTCTATCAGTTTTTAAAAACGCTCACGCTTCCTGCAGAAGAGCGTCAGAGCGCAACGGATTTCAGCGAAATTTGGCAGGAAAACCAGCCCGAAGAGAGCGTGGCGGTTTTGGCAAACGGCACTCTTTTTGCCGATACGCAGCTTGCCAGTGCAAACGTTTCCCGCAAGCGCTCCAACCAGCCGCAAAACACCGATCATCTGCAGCTTCTTTTCTGCACCAAAGAAACGGTCGTTTATGAAGCGGAGATCCCCTATCAGATCGAGTATCAGGAGAGCAAGATCCTCTATACCTCCATGGCAAACGCCGTTACCAGAGGCGTTCCCGGCCGGGAGCGGATCGAAGCGGAGATCTATTGGGTGGACGGCAAAGAAGCCCGGCGCGATATCATAAAACAAACCACCTTGTCCGAACCGGTGACCGAGGTCATTGCCATTGGCATTAAGGTTTTGCCGGAGGACTTGGGGATCACCGAACGGAAGGGGAGCTTTATCCTGCCGAACGTAGTGCCGCTTTTCTCCGGATACGGCGAAAGAGAAGACGGTTTCCACCACGGCTGGGATCTGCCCGGCAAAGAGGGCGATAATATTTACGCTGCCGCCAGCGGCGTTGTTGTCGGTGTTAGCGGGCCGGAGGGACAGGAAACGTACTATCCGGATCGGGGATTTATCGGCTATGGGTATTTCGTTCTGCTTCGGCATGATGAGGATTATATGACGGTTTACGCCCATTGCAGCAAAATCTGTGTGGAGCTGGGTCAGGCAGTCAAACAGGGCGATAAGATTGCTGAGGTCGGCAGTACCGGCCTCTCGGAAGGGCCGCATTGTCACTTTGAGATCATGAAGAATTTCACCAGGCTCAACCCCGCCAATGGCTATATGTACGAGGGGGACGTCACGATCTACGATAATCCCAAACAAACGGAGGATCCGCCCATTTCGACAAAATCCGTTTCCTTTCAAAAATTTCTGCCGCCGCTCTACGCCGGGCCGGTCGATTTTGATCTGAAAAGAATCCCGAAAAGCAAATCGCTTTTCGGGATTCTTTTTTTATTCCTCTAATTGCCGTCCCAAATAAATGCCGGCGGTTTGGATCAGAAGTTTTTCGCTTTCGGCAACCTCGCGCAGATCGGTTTTGATACTGGCGACCGCCCCAATGATATCCCCCTCCGATAAAATGGGCATCAAGGCGGAAATATAATATCCCTCCGGTCCGAGCGCAATGCGCGGCATGCCGGATTGATAGGCGTATAGCTTTCTCGATTCCAAAAGCTTGTCCATTTCCGGCGGCGTTTTTTTATCAATGCAATCCTTCTTGGAAACCCCGGCGGCCGCAATGATCGAATCCCGGTCGCACACCACCACGGTCAGGGAACAGCTTTTTTGCAGCGTCTCACAATATCCCTGCGCCTCCTCCAGCATTTCCCCGGCCGGGGAATACTTTTTAAAAATAACCTCGCCGTCCCGATCTGTGTAAATCTCCAGCGGGTCGCCCTCTCGGATCCGCATGGTGCGGCGGATCTCTTTGGGAATCACCACGCGCCCCAGATCATCGATGCGACGTACAATTCCTGTTGCTTTCATATATAAATCAATCTCCTTGTTTTACAAACTTGTACTGTTAGTATTTGTAAAGGAAGGAGATTTATACTGCAATTTTATAAACAAAATCAATTCAAATCAGGATGGCTTTGCTGTCTGAGGGATGTGCGTCGGGGAAGCGCTGCGACCCCGACGCTTATTCCTGCAACTAAAATCGGACGGATCTTACCGTCCGATTTTTTCCATGATGGCCGAGAATCTGTAAAATGCTTTGCAATCAAGAACAGCTTTTGAAACAACAGTTTTAGGGGCGTACAATCTGATGCTTTATCGCAGTGCAGGGACCTATCCGGCTTTTAAATCTATATTTTTGTTAGTTTTACTCATTCTGATGATTTCAATCTATCGCAAATGGAGAATAGTCTTTCTATATCATTTTTCCTTTATCCATTATTTTCCTCGAAATTCTCCACCTGTTCCATAACTTTACGGAAAACCTCGGGGCTATACTGCGGGGGATAACCGTTTTTGACCAAGCATACTTTGATATCAAATTTAAGCTGATCGCGCACATTTTGGTTGTTGAGCCAATCGGCAAAAGAAGATTTGGTATCAATGATCTCTTTGATCTTTTTGGCAAGTGATTTACATGTATCATTGACTACGACGCCATCCACCTTTTTATCTTCACCGTACTCAAAACCATATTCATCACGCAGCGCTATCAAAATATCATAAAACGCCTTCTCTTCAAATGTAAGGCCAATCTTCCGAAAACTTTCACGATCGGCATTCATCTCTTTCAAGATTTGCAATGCCTGTTCGGTGGCGCTTCTGATAATTTTTTCGGATGTATGTTCCTGTGTTTCTCCGGTTTCTTCTGCAGGGAGACTCTTTCTTCTCTCATGGTACTGCTTGATTGTTTCTTCGAGCATTTCTTGAAATTTCTTTGCCGCCATCTGATTGGTCCTGCTATATTCCCTGATCTGTTTGCGCAGCATTTTTACAAGCATTTCCAGTTTGGATGCGGGCATTTTTACATCCGAGAGCTTTTCAAAATACTCGGGGCTGAATATATCCTCTTGCTCTCCGTCCTCGAGAACACTTTCCACCTCATTGTATTTCAGTGCTTCTTCAACCATTTTTGCCACGCGGCGGTTCATGATATCGGTATCGATTTCGGTATCTGTTCCGCTCATCTTGCGGACAAAGCCCGCAATCGCCATAAAACATTGCGCCAGAGCAGATTCGTCCTCATTGAGCGCACCCGACGGCTGACAAATGTCATAAGCGGCCCGCATTCTCTTTACCGTTTTCAAAAAAAATGTTTTGAAGGATACCTTTTGAACGCTTTTTCCCCCGTTGCTTTCCGTGCTTAATTCCTGCGTGGAAGCGAATACATATTCCGCCGCTTTTGCCAACAGTGTGTATCGCAGAACAGGTTCTCCGTTGGGATCAAGGAACGGCGTCAGGTCATAACCGGCAAAAAGATCTTTGAGAATCTCCAAGTATTCTCTGAACACTTCCGTTGCCTGTTCGACATCATCGGCGGAAGGAGCGACAGAGGTATCGCCGCCGTAGAGCTTCATCGCCTCACGCATATTATCGCGTATGCCTATGTAGTCAATGATGAATCCGTAGTCCTTGCCGGGAAATTTTCTGTTCACACGGCTGATGGTCTGGATCAGCAGATGCTTTTTCAACGGCTTATCGTTGTACATATAGGTCAGCGAAGGCACGTCAAATCCGGTGATCCACATATCGACAACAATGACAATGTGAAAATTTGATTTGTCCTGCTTGAACGCTGCATCCAGCTTCTCGGAGCGCTTCCTGTTATTTACGCCGCCAAGATAATGATACATTTCCTCTTTGTCATTGCTGCCGACGCTTGCTACCATTGCCATAAACGGCACAGGCTTCAGATCGCGCAATTCCTCACCGGAAACTTCAACATCGTCGGGGGCCTTCTTTTCTTCAAACCATTCGGGATATTTTTCTTGAAATTTCTTCAAAAGCTCATATGCAATCGGTCGACTGGAGCATACGATCATAGCCTTTTGCACTCTTTCGGGATCATTTGCACAGGCGGAAACGTAATGATCGTGAATATCGACGGCAAGGCGTTCCAAGCGCGAAGGCTCGCCGAGAATGACCTCCATGGAGCTCATAGCCTTCTTGCTTGCTTCGATATCGTCTGCGGTGGCGCCGTCATCCGCGCACTTTTTGTAATAATCTTCGATCTCTTTGACTTTGGCCTGATCAAGCAAAACTTTGGCGATGCGGGGATGATATTTGATCGATACAGTCAACTCGTCAGCAACGGCCTGATCCATCGTATAACGGTCAATTTCATCGCCGAAGGTCTGATAGGTTTCTGAAATAGGCGTTCCGGTAAAACCGACAAAAGTAGCCTTCGGCAGCGCTTCTTTCAAAACCTTTGCATACGACTTGGACACCATGGCTTTCATATTGTTATCGACGTCCTTGCTGAACTGTATTTTTTTCGCGTTTTCAATTTGTGTTCTGTGTGCCTCGTCCGAAAAGCAAATGATGTTGGTGCGATTATTGATTAAGCCTATTTTATCGTCTTTTCTGTCGCAGAATTTTTGAATCGTGCAAATGTAAAATCCGCCGCTTATGCGAGCCCCCAGTTCCTGCCGCAGGGTTCTGCGGTCGGGAACAATTCTGACTTCACCGAGATTCAGGAACTCTTTGCTCTTGGTGAACAGCTTCGCTCCTTGTTTTTGCAGTTCGTCACGGTCAACGATCATTATGATCGTGGGAGAGCCGATTTCGGGCACGTCCGTGCAGCGCAGGGCGAGCTGACGGGCAAGAAACGCCATCGTATAGGTTTTGCCGCATCCTGTTGCGCCGAAATAGGTACCGCCTTTGCCGCTTTTCGTTGTAACGGATTTTACGATACTCTGTTTCAAAAGGCGAGTGGCAAAAAACTGCGGATAGCGGCAGACGATTTCGCGCTCCTCGCAGTCGTATTCTCTGTCCTGAAAATAAATATAGTCACGGAAAATCTCAAGAAATCGCTTGGGGGCATAGACGCCTCTGATCATTGTTTGCGTTTCCTCAAAAGGAAGCGTAGATATTTTATCTCCATCGTTTACGCGGCGCCAGGCATAGAAATGCTCATAGGGCGTACGAACGGTACCCAGCCGCGTTTTCACACCGTCAGAAATACACGCCAGGGGGCAGTAATGCAGCAGATGCGGGATATCGCGCCAATAACGAATCGTAATCTGTTCATAGGCATCGTATATGGTAGCATGGGCGTCGGCGGGATTCTTCAATTCGATAAGACAAAGCGGCATGCCGTTGACATAAAGAAGAATATCGGGACGGCGGCTTTCTTTCTGACCATTGTCCATATATTCAACGGTAAACTGATTGACCGCGCGAAAGATATTGTTTTCTGGATGCTCAAAATCGATGAGGGGTACCATGCGGGCAAGACCGTTTTTGGGAATAAACTGCACGCCGTCAACCATCCAGCCATACACCATATGAAGGGTGGAAAACTCGCTTTCCGCACCTGCCAGGCGTACTTTATTTATGATTTGATGGATTTCTTCAACGGTCAGATCCGCCTGGGTCTTACTCAGAAACTGTTCCATATCATCTGTATATAAAACCGCTGTTTTCGTGTCCCGCGGAATACTGTTGCCGGGAAGATAAGCCCACCCTTCCTCCTCTAAAAACGAGAGAAAAGCAGATTCAAATTCCGATTCGCAATAGCGACCGTTATATTCTTGTGGTTTTGCCATCGAGTTCTACCTCCGGTTGTTATCCGTTATACGATTTCCTTGCGTATACGATCAACGATATTGCCTGTACTTCTTTTTATGAAGGATCTCTGTCCTTTTTCTTATTTCAACGATCCCTGAATCAAGATCGGGCAAATGTCTTTGATTTGTGCTTTTAACTGCTCGTTAATTCTCTTTCTCGTCATATAGACGCTATAAATATCTGCGATTGCCTTTTGAACATCAATGGCGGGAATCGGAATTTCTACGTCTTCCATCAATTCATAATCAAAGGTTCCTCTTACTCCGGATGAAAAAAACTGTGCATATCGTTTGAATTCCTCTCTTTTTGCTTATGTGCGATAAAGAAGTAATAGAAGTGTAAAAAATTTTGCCGTTCCTATCCGGCACTTGGCCATTGTGTC
>CANQBV010000001.1 GCA_947589595.1 uncultured Clostridia bacterium | reverse complement strand
TTTTTTAAGGCAATCACCTTAGAAGTGTCCTTCGGCGCATATTCATTCGCAATCGCTTCCGCATAAATTTTGTCTGTATTCATTTTTGGTTCTCCCTTGAATTGTATTTCAGCCACAGCTGATAATACCATCATAATCATTCTCCTGTTAAAATTGAACAACAGCTTTTCTATTATGTGTCGATTTCAGAAAGGCATAGAAAGAAGTTCTCTGACGACTATTGACGACTATCTTGATTATGCTCAATTATACTCAATTTTTTCCTATATTAAAATACCGTTCATTTTCATTTTGATCGGTCATAATATCAAAATGGTAAAAATTGAAACGTTTCGTAAGGAAAAATATAAATTTCCAAAACAATTCGGATAATTTATATTGACATTTTTCGTTTTTTCCTGTAGGATAAGGATGTGTAAGTGGGAAAAAATGCGGGATAGCAAAAAGCGACCGGCCTTTTGCCGTACCCCGATCGGAAATTTCCTCCGGATCCGGCTCTGAACCTTCAACGCTTTCAGGGTCGGATTTCAGTGTGTTTTTTCCCCGGAATTTGTTTTTTTTTAAACGGTTCCGTTACAAAAGGCGGGGTCTCCCCTCTCCTTTTCGATCACGCCAATCAAGAAAAACAATCCTAAGGAGGCATAATTTTGAAGACAGACAAGAAAATGCTGGATCGGATCCTGAATGAATACGCTTGCGACAAGCTGAAAATGATCGCAATCATGCAGGACATCCAGAAGGAACTGCGCTACCTGCCGGAAGACGCGCTCATTTACGTGGCGGAAAAAATCGGCGTCAGCAAATCCGAAATTTTCGGCGTTGCCACTTTTTACGGCAACTTTTCGCTGGAACCGAAGGGCAAATACGTAATCAAGTGCTGCGACGGCACTGCCTGCCACGTGCGCAAATCCGAAGGCGTGCAGAAAGCGCTGAATTCGGAAACCGGCACCACTCCCGACAGCAAAAATTCCGCGGACGGACTTTTCACCGTGGAAAGAGTATACTGCCTGGGTGCGTGCGGCCTGGCTCCGGTCTGCACCGTCAACGACGAGGTGTACGCCGCGATGACGCCCGAAAAAGTACATGAACTCATTGTATCGCTCAAGGAGGCTGAAAACGCATGAAAATCACTTCCAGAGAAGAACTGACTCGCGTCCGCGAAAAATTTCAGAAGGCGCTGGCGCTGCAGAAGAAAAAGATTCTCGTATGCGCCGGCTCCGGCTGCGTTGCGAGCGGATCCTTAAACGTATACAACCAATTTAAAGAAGCTCTCGAAGCCCGCGGCCTGAAGGTCGCCGTCGCGCTGGAGGAAGAACCGCACGATCAATCGGTGGGCTTAAAAAAGAGCGGCTGCCACGGCTACTGCGAAATCGGTCCGCTGGTGCGTATTGAGCCGTTCGGCTGGCTTTACATTCGCGTAAAACCGGAAGACTGCGAAGAAATTATTGAAAAAACCATTCTGGGCGACGAGCCGGTAGAGAGACTGCTCTACAAAGAAAACGGCAAAACCTATGCGCAGCAGGACGATATTCCCTTCTACCAGCAGCAAACGAAGGTCGTGCTGAAAAACTGCGGCCGCATCAATGCCGAAAGCGTGGAAGAATACCTGGCGGCAGGCGGCTACAAGGCTTTGGAGAAGGCTCTGTTCGACATGACGCCCGAAGAGATCATAAGCGAGATCGACAATTCCGTTCTGCGAGGCAGAGGGGGCGGCGGCTTCCCTGCCGGCAAAAAATGGTCGCAGGTAGCCGCGCATAAGGAAGCGCCTGTTAAATACATTGTCTGCAACGGTGACGAGGGCGACCCCGGCGCCTTTATGGACTGCTCCGTGATGGAAGGCGACCCGCACCGCATGATTGAAGGAATGATCATTGCCGGGATCGCCTGCGGCGCCGAAGAAGGCTACATTTACGTTCGTGCCGAATATCCCCTGGCGGTAGAAAGACTGCAGATGGCGATCAAGTCCGATGAAGAATACGGCATCCTCGGCGACAATATTTTCGGTTCCGGCAAAAACTTTCATCTGCACATCAGCCGCGGCGCCGGCGCATTCGTATGCGGCGAAGGCTCTGCGCTGACCGCTTCGATCGAATCCAAGCGCGGTATGCCGAGAACGAAGCCCCCGAGAACGGTGGATCAGGGTCTATTTGCCGCGCCGACGGTTCTCAACAACGTCGAAACCTATGCAAACGTTTCCAATATTATTGAAAACGGTTCCGAATGGTACCGCACCATCGGTACCGAAAACAACTTCGGCACCAAAACCTTTGCTCTGACCGGTAATATCAAACGCACCGGCCTGATTGAAGTGCCGATGGGCACCACCCTGCGCCATATCATTTTCGATATCGGCGGCGGTATGAAAAACGGGAACTTCAAATCCGTGCAGATCGGCGGCCCCTCCGGCGGCTGTCTGACCGAGGAACACCTGGATCTGCCTTTGGACTTCGATTCGCTGAAAGCCGTTGGCGCGATCATCGGCTCCGGCGGACTTGTGGTAATGGGCGACGACACCTGTATGGTCGAAATTGCTCGTTTCTTCATGCACTTTTCCAAGAAAGAATCCTGCGGGAAATGCACCACCTGTCGCGAGGGCATTCCGGATATGCTGTCCATTTTGGAACGCATTACCAAAGGCGAAGGCGAAATGGAAGATCTGGACAAGCTCCGCAAGATCGCCAAGACCGTTCAGGTCTGTTCGCTCTGCGGTTTGGGAAAAACGGCGACCAACCCCGTTATGAGTACCCTGCAGAACTTTGAAGACGAATACATTGCGCACGTCAGAGACAAACGCTGCCCCGCCGGCGTTTGCAAGAGCCTGACGCACATTGAAATTCAACCCGAAAACTGCATCGGCTGCGGCAAGTGCGAAAAGGGCTGCCCGGGCGAAGCGATCTTCGCAACCGAAAACCTGACTCCCAGAGGGCTCAAGATCCGCGAAATTGACCAGGCCAAGTGCCTGCATTGCGGCGCTTGTATCCCCGTATGTCCCAAGAAAGCCATTCAGGAGGTATGAACATGAAGCAGATGACAATTGACGGCGTTCTTTGCTCCTTTGAAAAAGAACGCAACGTTTTAGAGGTTGCCCGCAAGAACGGCATCGATATCCCGAATCTCTGCTATTGCGAAAACCTCTCTATTTACGGCGGCTGCCGCCTTTGCATTGTGGAGGACGGCCGCGGCAAAATCGACACCGCCTGCACCATGATCCCGCGCGAAGGTACGGAGGTCAAAACCTTTTCCAAAAAGCTTACCGAGCACCGCCGCGTGATCCTGGAAATGCTGCTGGCTCGCCACAGAGCCGAATGCACGACCTGCGAAAAATCCGGCAAGTGCAAATTGCAGGAATACGCCACCCGCTACGGGGTGGACAGCGTTTCCTTTGAGCATCACTACAACAAAACCCCGATCGATACTTCTTCCCCCTCGATTGTGCGCGACCCTTCGAAGTGCATTCTCTGCGGCAAGTGCGTGAGAGCCTGCTCCGAAATTCAGAACGTGCACGTCCTGGACTTTGCCAATCGCGGCTGCGAAGCGGAAATCAGCTGCGGCTTCGGCCACACGCTTTCCACCACGAAGTGCGTGGGCTGCGGCCAGTGCGCTGCCGTTTGCCCGACCGCGGCCATTACGATCAAAAACGATATTCCCGCCCTGCAGAAGGCGCTGTTCGATCCCGATAAGAAAGTGATCGTACAGGTCGCGCCCGCCGTTCGCACCGGTATTGCCGAAGAATTCGGCCTGCCGGCCACCGTTCCGGTCATGGGCAAAATCACCACGGCGCTCAAGCGCCTCGGTGTGGACGTGGTATTCGATACTTCCCTTTCCGCCGACCTTACGATTGTGGAAGAATCCAACGAATTCATGGAAAAACTGAAATCCGGCGCGAAGCTGCCGATGTTCACCTCCTGCTGCCCCGCGTGGATCAAGCACGTGGAAAATCAACACCCGCAGCTCATGCCACAGGTATCGACCTGCGGCTCGCCGATGGAAATGTTCGGCGCGGTGATTCAGGAGCAGTACAAGAATGAAAATATCGTCTCCGTAGCCGTGATGCCCTGTACCGCCAAAAAGGGCGAATGCGCCCGTCCCGAGCTGGTAAAAGACGGCAAGCGTCTTGTTGACCTGGTGATCACCACCCAGGAGCTGGCCCGCATGATCGTGGAGGCCGGCATTGACTTTGCCCGCCTGCCCGATTCCGAGCCGGATCAGCCCTTTGCTGAATTCACCGGCGGCGGCGTGATCTTCGGTGTGACCGGCGGCGTGACGGAAGCGGTAATCCGCCGTGTTCTCGGCGTTTCCACCGGCGCTGACGTTGCCAAGATCGCCGATTGCGGCGTGCGCGGTCTGGAAGGCACCAAAGCCTTTGAAGTGACGGCGGGTGATTTGACCTTGAAGATCGCAGTCGTCAATGGTCTTGCCAATGCCGATAAGCTGATCGAAAAGGTAGAAAGCGGCGAAGAATTCTTTCACTTCATTGAGGTCATGGCTTGCCCGAACGGCTGCATCGGCGGCGGCGGACAGCCCCAGGCCTCCAACGAGCGCAAGGCCGAGCGCTGCAAGGCGCTCTTTGCGGCGGACGACGCCTGTGAATGGAAGAACTGCGATCAGAACCCCGCAATGAAGAAGGTTTACGACCTCATCGGCGACAGAGCGCACGATCTGCTGCACGTTCACTACCCGGCTCACGGCCACCACGAATGAACCGGAGTCTTTTTGGGGAGCTTTTTTCAAAAAGCTCCCCAAACCCCGCAAAAACTTTGAACAAAAAAGAGGTACTTCCGTGTGAAGTGCCTCTTTCTCGTTTTATCTGAAAATTTTAGGGTTATGAGCTATCTTCTCACAGATAGTGAAAAGCAGCAGCAATGAGCCTTTTCCAAATCGTGCGGCTTTGCAATCTTAGCGCCTTCTCCTCAAAGAGAAAGCAATAATTAGCCGGAACCTTGCTGCTCAAGGAGAAGCCAAAAGCACAACCTTTTGCTTTTTCTCCAAAAATTTTGGGGATTTTTATGGGCCTTTTGGCACAAGTTCCTTTCCTCCCCGGGGAGGCGTTTGGCGAAAATTGACAAAGGGGCCTTGGGAAAAAGGCAATTTTTCTTCGATTTTACGGGAATTTGCAATAAAAAAATGCTTGACAAGCGGAATGGAATATGCTAGGATAAAATATAATAATATAAAGGCGATGACGAAGATTGCCGGGTCAAGAAAAATGCAGAGAGCCGATGGCAGGTGCGAATCGGTATGGACTTTTCCCGGGCTTCTCCCTTCCGAGCCGGCTGCCTGAACCCCGTACGGCGGAAAAGTAGGGCTGCCCGTGAAAGCTGCGTAAAGGCAAGGGAGCTTTGTGCTCCGAAAGTGGTGGCTTCGGCTGCAATTTGAGTGGTACCGCGAGTGTGGAACAAACAAGTTTTATGCCCGTCTCAAAGCAAATGTTTTGAGACGGGTTCTTTTCATACCAATGCTTTTTTTTGCAAATCAATTTAGCGGAAAAAGAAAGAGAACAGGAGAGACGATATGCTGACCTTAGACAAAGTTTTTGACGCTTCAGTGGTTTTGCGCAATATTATCCGCGAAACCTCGGTGGTAAAGGCAAACGCCATTGCCCCCGGATGCAATTTATATTTAAAGCCGGAAAACCTGCAGATTACCGGCTCCTTTAAGGTGCGTGGATCTGCGTATAAGATCTCGCAGCTTACCGAAGAAGAAAAGCAGCGCGGCGTGATCGCCTGCTCGGCGGGCAACCACGCGCAGGGCGTGGCGCTGGCCGCTACGAAAAGCGGCATCCGCTCGCTGATCTGCCTGCCCGACAGTGCGCCGATCTCCAAGGTGGAAGCGACCAAGGGCTACGGCGCCGAGGTTTGCCTGGTGGAGGGCTGCTACGACGACGCCTATGCCAAGGCGCTGGAGCTGCGCGACAGTGAGGGCTACACCTTTGTACATCCCTTTGACGATGAAAACGTCATCGCCGGTCAGGGCACGATCGCACTGGAAATCACCAATGATCTGGATGATATTGACGCCGTGATCGTCCCCATCGGCGGCGGCGGACTGATTTCCGGCGTGGCGTATGCGATTAAATCGATCCGTCCCTCGATCAAGGTATACGGGGTGCAGGCAACGGGTGCGCCGAGTATGTTTCAATCCGTCCACGACGATAAAATTGAGTGTCTGCCCTCGGTTCAGACCATAGCGGACGGGATTGCCGTCAAACAGCCCGGCGAAAATACTTTCCGCTATGTCCAGCAGTACGTGGATGATATCGCCCTGGTGACAGACGATGAAATTTCCTCTGCGATCCTGGCTCTGATCGAAAAGCAAAAAATGATCGCCGAGGGCGCGGGCGCCGTTTCCGTGGCAGCCGCGATGTTCGATAAATTTCCGATCCGCGACAAAAAAGTGGTCAGCGTTGTTTCCGGCGGTAATATCGATGTGACCAGTCTTTCCCGCGTGATTGAGCGCGGCCTGATGAAATCCGGCCGTTCGAGCTCGCTTTTGATCGAGCTGATCGATAAACCCGGCCAGCTAAAGGACGTATCCCGCATTATCGCCGACTGCGGAGGTAACGTGACCAGTGTGTTCCATGAGCACAACAGCAACACCGAAAGCGTAAACGGATGCTACCTGCGCATCGGTATGGAAACCCGTAACTACGAGCACGTACAGGAGATCACACAGACCCTTCGCAGCGAAGGCTTTAAGATTATAGAATAAGAGGAAAAAGCAATGAGAGAAACGATTTTCACAGAAAAGGCGCCGGCGGCGATCGGCCCGTATTCCCAGGCGATCAGGATCGGAGGGTTGGTTTTCACCTCCGGGCAAATCCCGATCAATCCCGCAACCGGAAAGGTAGAAGCACAAACGATTCAGGATCAGGCGCACCAGATTTGCAAAAACCTTGCCGCCGTTCTGGAAAAAGCCGGTTCCAGCCTCGATAAGGCCATCAAAACCACCTGCTTTTTGCAGAATATGGAAGATTTTGCCGCCTTTAACGAAGTTTACGCTCAGTATTTTACTTCCAAACCCGCCCGTTCCTGCGTGGCAGTAAAGGAACTGCCGAAAAAAGTTTTGGTCGAAGTCGAAGTCATTGCCGAGATCTGAAAGAGAGAGAACACGATGATGAACGCCAAGAAATATGGCGTCGGGTATTACCCGGCGCCGGGTGTCCACCTCAAGTGGGTGGAAAAGGATCATATCGAGCAAGCGCCGATCTGGTGCAGCGTAGATATGCGCGACGGCAACCAGAGCCTTGTGGTGCCGATGAATATGGAAGAAAAGCTGGAATTTTTCCGGGTGCTTTTGAACGTCGGTTTCAAGGAAATTGAAGTGGGGTTCCCCGCCGCCAGCGAAACGGAATATGCGTTTCTGCGCACGCTAATTGAGAAAAACCTGATCCCGCAGGACGTAACCGTGCAGGTACTGACCCAGTGCCGCGAACATATTATCCGCAAAACCTTTGAAGCCTGCAAGGGCGCGCCGAGCGCGATCATTCATTTTTACAATTCCACCAGTGTGGCGCAGCGCGAGCAGGTCTTCCGCAAATCCAAGGACGAGATCAAAAAAATTGCCGTGGACGGCGCCAAGCTCGTAAAAAAGCTGGCGAGCGAATACGAGGGTAATTTCCGCTTTGAATATTCTCCCGAAAGCTTTACCGGCACGGAGCCGGAATATGCACTGGAGGTCTGCAACGCGGTGCTGGACGTACTGGAGCCCTCGGCGGAAAACAACGTGATCATCAATCTGCCGGTTACGGTGGAAATGAGTATGCCGCACGTTTACGCCAGCCAGATCGAATATATGAGCGAAAATTTAAAATACCGCGAATTCGTAACCCTTTCGCTGCACCCGCACAACGACCGCGGCACCGGCGTTGCCGATGCGGAATTGGCGCTTTTGGCCGGGGCGGACCGCGTAGAGGGGACGCTTTTCGGCAACGGCGAGCGCACCGGCAACGTGGACGTGGTGACGCTGGCAATGAACCTGTATTCCCACGGTGTGGATCCGCAGCTTGATTTTTCGAATATGCCGTACCTGGTACAGGAATATGAAAAATGCACGCGCATGCACGTCAACGAAAGAAGCCCCTATGCAGGCGCATTGGTTTTCGCCGCGTTTTCCGGCAGCCACCAGGATGCGATCGCCAAGGGCATGAAATACCGCGACGAAAAGCAGCTCGACCGCTGGACGGTTCCCTATATTCCGATCGACCCGCGCGATATCAGCCGCACCTACGACGCCGACGTCATCCGCGTCAATTCCCAGAGCGGTAAGGGCGGGATCGGGTATCTGCTGGAGCAGACCTATGGCTATATCCTGCCTCCGCAGATGCGCGAGCATTTCAGCTATCTTTGCAAGAGCATTTCCGACCATGAGCACAAGGAGTTGAAGGTTTCGGACGTGTACGATATTTTCCGCGAACATTATTTCCTGCACAATGCCCCGATTACCATTGCCGATATGCACTTTTTCCGCCGCGAAAAAGATGTGGTGGAAATTGAAGTTACCTTTGCCCGGGACGGTAAGGAGACCAAGGTGACGGCAAGCGGCAACGGCTCTCTCGACGCTGTGAGCAACGCGCTCAAAAAGTTCACCGGTAAGGCCTACACCCTGCAGGTCTACACCGAGCACAGCATGCAGGAGCAAGGCTCCGGCAGTGTAGCGGCGGCGTACATCGGCATTCAGAATCGAGACGGCGCCATGAGCTGGGGAGCCGGTACGAACACCGATATTATCCGCGCCGGTGCCGATGCGCTTTTGGCCGCTTTCAGTAATATGCAGTAAATTCGGCTTTGCCCGTAAGGAGAAAAACCAATGGGAATGACCATGACACAAAAAATCCTCGCCGCCCACAGCGGACTGGAGGAGGTAAAGGCGGATCAGCTGATCAGCACCAGGCTGGATCTGATCCTCGGTAACGACATTACCACCCCGGTGGCGATCAAGGAATTCAAAAACGCCGGGTTTGACAAAGTATTTGACAAAGACAAAATTGCCATTGTGCTGGATCACTTTGTTCCGAACAAAGATATCAAAGCCGCCGAGCAGTCGAAAACCTGCCGTGATTTTGCCTGCTCCCAGTGCGTCAGCCACTTTTATGACGTGGGGAAAATGGGCATTGAGCACGCGCTTTTGCCCGAACAGGGCGTGGTTTGTGCGGGAGACTGCGTGATCGGCGCGGACAGCCACACTTGTACCTACGGTGCGCTCGGCGCCTTCTCCACCGGCGTCGGCAGTACGGACATGGCGGCCGGTATGGCCTCCGGCACGGCGTGGTTCAAGGTACCCGGCGCGATCCGTTTTGAACTCACCGGTTCCCTTCCCGCGAATTGCAGCGGCAAGGATGTGATTCTGACAATCATCGGCATGATCGGCGTAGACGGTGCTTTGTACAAGAGCATGGAATTCACGGGACCGGGCGTGGCTTCTCTTTCGATGGACGACCGCTTCTGCATTTGCAATATGGCCATTGAAGCCGGCGCCAAAAACGGCATTTTCCCTGTCGATGAAAAAACGATCGCCTACATGAAAGGGCGCACCGAACGTGAGCCGAAAATTTTTGAAGCCGATGCGGACGCGGTTTACGAAAAGACCATCACGATTGATCTTTCTCAAATCGTGCCGACTGTGGCCTGCCCGCACCTGCCGGAAAACACCAAGCCTGCCAAGGAGCTCTCCGATATCCGGATCGACCAGGTCGTGATCGGCAGCTGCACCAACGGCAGAATGGAAGACATGGAAGCGGCGTATAAGATTCTGAACGGCAAAAAAATTGCCCCGAATGTGCGCTGCATCATCATCCCCGCCACCATGCAGATCATGCGGGAGTGCTCGGAAAAAGGCTATATCACGGCGTTTATTGACGCCGGCGCCGCCGTTTCGACGCCCACCTGCGGCCCTTGCCTGGGCGGTTACATGGGAATTTTGGCCGCCGGCGAACGCTGCCTTGCCACCACCAACCGCAATTTTGTGGGCAGAATGGGGCACGTAGACAGCGAGGTTTACTTGGCTTCTCCGGCAACGGCCGCCGCCTCGGCGCTGACCGGGTTTATTACCGAATACAAGGAGGCGAAGTGAAATGAATACCAAAGGCACGGTTTTTAAATACGGCGACAACGTCGATACCGACGTGATTATCCCGGCGCGTTACCTCAACACCGCTGACGCCAAGGAATTGGCGCAGCACTGCATGGAGGATATTGACAAGGATTTTGTCCAAAAGGTGCAAAAGGGCGACCTGATCGTCGCCGGGTGGAACTTTGGCTGCGGTTCCTCGCGCGAGCACGCGCCGCTGGTTATTAAAACCTGCGGCACGGGGTGCGTGATCGCCAAAAGCTTTGCCCGCATTTTTTACCGCAACGCGATCAATATCGGCATGCCGATCCTCGAATGCGAACAGGCGGCTGAGGAAATTCGGAATGGAGACGAGGTTTCGGTGAATTTTGATACCGGTGTGATCACCGATCTGACCACCGGAAAGACCTATCAGGCGCAGAGCTTTCCGCCGTTTATCCAGAAAATCATTCAAAAAGGCGGACTTTTATCTTTCCTGAAAGAGGAGGGTAAAAAAGTAAAATGAACAAGAACATAGCCGTCATCCGCGGAGACGGGATCGGCCCGGAGATCGTGGAGCAGGCGATTTTGGTTTTGAATAAAACCGCTTTCCTATTTGGACATACCTTTACTTATGTTGACGTAGATATGGGCGGCTGCGCCATCGACAAATGGCAGGATCCGCTGCCCCAGGCCATGCTGGACAAGTGCCTTTCCTCCGACAGTGTTTTGCTCGGCGCCGTGGGCGGCAGCAAATGGAATCGCCTGCCCGGCGAAATGCGTCCCGAAAAAGGCCTTCTGCGCCTGCGCCAGGGGATGAAAGTTTACAGTAACAACCGCCCCGCCAAAATCTGGCCGCAGCTTTCGGACGCTTCTCCCCTGAAACCTGCGATCGTGGAAAAAGGGATCGATTTTATCATTGTACGTGAGCTGACCGGCGGTATATATTTCGGTGAGCACAAAACCGAAGAAGAAGCCGGACAGAAAAAAGCCACCGATATTCTGACCTACACCGAAAAAGAAATCGAGCGTATTGGCCGGATCGGCTTTGAAACGGCGCGCAAGAGAAACAAAAAGCTATGCTCGGTGGAAAAGAGCAATGTGCTGGATTCCAGCCGGCTTTGGAAAGAAGGGCTGCATCGCCTGGCGGCGGAGTACCCGGACGTAGAACTTTCGGATATGCTGGTAGACAACTGCGCCATGCAGATTGTCAAAGACCCGTCCCAGTTCGACGTGATTGTCACGGAAAATATGTTCGGCGATATTCTTTCGGACGAGGCTTCGATGATCACCGGCTCGATCGGGATGATCCCCTCCTCCAGCCTGGGTGAAACCACGCGCGGGCTCTATGAGCCCATTCACGGCTCCGCGCCCGATATTGCCGGCACCGACACCGCCAACCCGATTGGCACCGTTCTTTCGGCGGCGATGATGCTGCGCTACAGCTTCGACCTGGCAAAAGAGGCGGATGCGATTGAAAAAGCCGTTTCCCACGTGCTGGACGCGGGCTGCCGCACCGCCGATATTTTCCCTGCCGATGCGGAAAAACAAAAATCCTGCCGCAAGGTGGGCTGCTCCGAAATGGGGCGTCTTATTGCGGAACAGATAGGAAAGGAATGATACTATGCTTTTATCCGGTGCAGATATCCTTGTCAACACCCTGATCGAGCAGGGGTGCGAGGTCGTATTCGGCTATCCGGGCGGGCAGATCCTGAACGTTTACGATTCGCTGTATCTTTACCAGGATAAGATCCGTCACGTTCTGACGGCTCATGAACAGGGCGCCGCACACGCCGCGGACGGCTATGCCCGCGCGACCGGAAAAGTGGGCGTTGTGATAGCCACCTCCGGCCCCGGCGCGACAAACCTGGTGACCGGCATTGCCAACGCCTATCTCGATTCGATCCCGATGGTGGCGATCACCGGCAATGTGATGACCTCTCAGATCGGTTCCGACAGCTTCCAGGAGATCGATATCACGGGCATAACACTCCCGATCACTAAGCACAACTATTTTGTCGGTGCGGTGGAGGAGCTGGCAGATACCGTGCGCGAGGCTTTCCGTCTTGCCAAATCCGGCCGCCCCGGCCCGGTGCTGATCGACGTGCCGAAGGATATTCAGATTGCCAAGTGCGAATACACGCCCGCAGCTCCGGTTCCTGCAGATGAAAAATTTGCCGCCAAGGAAATCCGCATTCAGGAGGCAGCGACCTGCATCAACGCGGCGGAGCGCCCCTTTGTGTATTTTGGCGGCGGTCTCATTGCCGCAGAGGCGCAGGAGGAAATGCTCCGTCTTGCCGATAAAATCGATGCGGCAATCGGCTGTTCTATGATGGGGCTTTCCGGCATTCCCACCGATCATCCCCGCTTTTTGGGCATGCAGGGCATGCACGGGCATTACGCCTCGTCCATGGCCATGCACCACGCAGACTGCATCATTGCCCTCGGCGGCCGTTTTAATGACCGCGTGACCGGCAACCGCGCCAAATTTGCCAAGAAGGCCAAAATCGTACATATCGATATCGACGGCTCAGAGCTTTCCAAAACCGTACCGGCCGCCATTGGGCTGCGCGCCGATATCAAACTGACGCTGCAAAAGCTGCTGCCGCTCATCGAAGAGAAAAAGCAGGAGGCCTGGCAGCATACAATCCGTACGTTCCGTGAAGAAGAAAAGCGTTTTTCCGACCAGCGCGAAGGAATGACGCCGAAGAATGCGATCTCGATTCTGAACCGCCACTTGGGCGAAAACACCGCCGTTGCCACCGACGTCGGTCAGCACCAAATGTGGGCGGCACAGAACCTTGTTTTCCGCAAGCCGCGCCGCTTTATTTCCAGCGGCGGACTCGGCACCATGGGCTTTGGCCTGGGAGCGGCGATCGGTTCCGCGATCGCTACCGGCGAAAAGAGCGTTCTGATTACCGGGGACGGCAGCTTTGGCATGTGCCTGAATGAACTGGCAACCGCCGTTTCCTCCGACACGCCCGTGGTGATTCTGATCCTTAACAACGGCGTGCTCGGTATGGTGCGGCAGTGGCAGACTCTCTTTTTCGACAAGCATTATTCCAACACCGTTCTGGCCGACCGCAAGACCGATTTTGTGGCGCTTGCCAAGGCTTTCGGCGCCGACGGCGTCCGGGTGCAAACGCCGGAAGAACTGGAGGAAGCGTTGACAAAGGCCTTTGATCAGAGTCATGTTTTTGTAATCGATTGTATAATCGATAAAGATGAATTCGTGCTGCCGATGCTTCCGCCCGGAGGCTCGATGGACGACATGATCGTAAAGGTAGGTGACTGATATGGAACGCTACACGATTGCCGTTTTGGTAAGCAATAAATTCGGCGTGCTCAACCGCGTGACCAGCATGTTCCGTCGCCGCCAGTTCAATATCAGCGCTTTGACCGTGAGCGAAACGGAATCGGCCGATACCTCGCGCATTACCGTGACCTTTGACGGCGAGGAACTGAAAAAGCAGCAGCTGATCAATCAGCTCTACAAATTGCCGGACGTTTGCTCGATCCGTGAGCTCACCACCGAAAACTCCGTAAGCAGCGAGCTGCTCCTCATTAAAATGCAGAACGATCCCGCCACGCGGGACGATATTCGTACCGCCGCCGATGCGTTTGGTGCGAAAACCATGGATTACTCCCGGGACAGCATTGTCTATCTATTAACGGCGGAAAGCCGCAAGATCGATGATTTTATTCATCTGATGCTGGATTACAAGATCCTGGAGATCTGCCGCACCGGTATTGTATCGCTGGAAAAAGGCGCGGATACGATCCGTCAGGTCACCAATTTATAAGTCTATCATAGGTTCCAAACCAAAATATAAAGAAAGAAGGAAAATTATCATGGCAAGAATCTTTTATCAGCAGGATTGCGACTTACAAAAACTGGACGGAAAAACCGTCGCGATCATCGGCTACGGCTCTCAGGGGCATGCGCACGCGCTGAACCTGAAAGACAGCGGCGTCAAGGTCATCGTCGGTCTGTATGAGGGCAGCAAAAGCTGGGACAAGGCCGTAAAGCAGGGGCTGGAAGTGAGAACCGCCGCCGAGGCTGCCAAAGCAGCGGATATCATTATGATCCTCATCAACGACGAAAAGCAGGCCAAGCTCTACAAAGAAAGCATTGAGCCGAATTTGACCGCAGGCAAAACGCTGGCGTTTGCGCACGGCTTTAACATTCACTTCGGCTGCATCAAGCCTCCGAAGGACGTAAACGTCATCATGATCGCGCCGAAAGGCCCCGGTCACACCGTAAGAAGCGAATTTCAGGCGGGCAAGGGCGTTCCCTGTCTGATTGCCGTGGAGCAGGACGCCACGGGCGATGCGCTGGAGCTGGGTCTTGCTTATGCGTTGGGTATCGGCGGCGCGAGAGCGGGCGTATTGGAAACCACCTTCCGCACCGAAACCGAAACCGACCTCTTCGGAGAACAGGCCGTGCTTTGCGGTGGTGTTTGCGCGCTGATGCAGGCGGGCTATGAAACCCTGGTAGAAGCCGGTTACGACCCCAGAAACGCTTATTTTGAATGCATTCACGAAATGAAACTGATCGTGGATCTGATCTATCAGAGCGGCTTTGCCGGGATGCGCTACTCCATTTCCAACACCGCGGAATACGGCGACTATATTACCGGGCCGAAGATCATTACCGAAGACACCAAGAAAGCGATGAGAAAGATCCTCAAGGACATTCAGGACGGCACCTTTGCCAAAGAATTCCTTTTGGATATGTCCGATGCCGGTGCGCAGGTGCACTTCAACGCCATGAGAAAGCGGGCCGCCGAGCATCCTTCCGAGGTTGTGGGCGAAGAAGTCCGCAAGCTCTATAGCTGGAACGGCGAAGACAAACTGATCAACAACTAAAAAGAAAAAAGCAAGGGAGAAAATCTCCCTTGCTTTTGACGAAAGGTGAGCTATGAAAAGCAGTAACGCGATCACACACGGCGCGCAGAACGCGCCGCACCGGGCGCTGTATCATGCGCTGGGACTTACAGAAGAAGAACTGAACCGTCCCTTGGTGGGGATTGTCAGCTCCTATAATGAAATTGTACCGGGCCACATGAACCTGGATAAAATTGTCGAGGCAGTTCGCATGGGCGTTGCCATGGCGGGCGGTACGCCGATCGTTTTTCCGGCGATCGCCGTGTGCGATGGCATTGCCATGGGGCACGTGGGCATGAAGTATTCCCTGGTCACGCGCGATTTAATTGCCGATTCCACCGAAGCCATGGCACTGGCACACGGGTTTGACGCGCTGGTCATGGTGCCGAACTGCGACAAAAACGTCCCCGGACTTTTAATGGCGGCGGCGCGTGTCAATGTTCCCACGATCTTCGTGAGCGGCGGTCCCATGCTGGCCGGGCACGTCAGCGGTTCGAAAACCAGCCTTTCTTCGATGTTCGAAGCCGTCGGTTCCTATAATGCCGGCAAGCTCGACGATGAAAAGCTGACGGAATATGAATGCAAGGCCTGCCCCACCTGCGGCTCCTGCTCGGGGATGTATACCGCCAACTCCATGAACTGCCTGACGGAAGCGCTGGGCATGGGTCTGCGCGGCAACGGCACGATTCCCGCGGTCTACTCGGCTCGCCTGGAGCTTGCCAAGCACGCGGGCATGGCGGTCATGGAGCTTTGGAAAAAGAACATCCGCCCGCGCGATATTATGACCAAAGACGCCATTCTCAACGCCCTGACCGTGGATATGGCGCTGGGCTGCTCAACCAACAGTATGCTGCACCTGCCGGCGATCGCCCACGAATGCGGCATAGAAATCAATCTGGATATTGCCAATCAGATCAGCGCCAAAACGCCGAATCTTTGCCACCTCGCGCCGGCGGGCAGAACCTACATGGAGGATCTGGACGAAGCCGGCGGCGTTTACGCCGTGATGCATGAACTGGCGAAAAAAAGTCTGCTCCACACGGAGTGCCTGACGGTGACCGGGAAAACGGTCGGTGAAAACATTGCCGGATGCGAAAATCTCGATCCCGAGGTTATTCGTCCGATCGACAATCCCTACAGCGAGACCGGCGGCATTGCCGTGCTGCGCGGAAACCTGGCGCCGGAGGGCAGTGTGGTCAAGCGTTCCGCCGTTTTGCCGGAAATGCTGGTGCACGAAGGCCCCGCACGCGTCTTTGACTGTGAGGAGGACGCGCAGGAAGCGATCAACGCCGGTAAGATCCAGCCCGGCGACGTGGTGGTGATCCGCTACGAAGGCCCCAAGGGCGGACCGGGTATGCGCGAAATGCTCAATCCCACTTCCGCTATTATGGGGATGGGCTTAGGCAGCAGTGTGGCGCTGATCACCGACGGGCGTTTCAGCGGCGCTACACGCGGGGCGTGCATTGGTCACATCACACCCGAGGCCGCCAGCGGCGGTCTGATCGGCCTGGTGGAGGAGGGCGATATCATCAGTATCAATATCCCTGAAAACACCATTGAACTGAAAGTAGACAACGCGGTGATTGCGCAAAGAAGAAAGAATTTCGTTCCGAAACAAAAAGAGCTTACCGGGTACCTCAAGCGCTATGCGGCTTTGGTTTCCGGCGGCGCCAGCGGCGCGATCCTGAACTGAAAATCTTGTGGCTCTGCCCCAATCCCCCGGTCAAGGGACTTTTGAAAAAGTCCCTTGACAATCTTCAAAATTTTTAACCGTCAAAAAAAGAGGCAGTTTTGCCTCTTTTTTGGTATGAAAATTATTGGGAGGACAAGGAAACCTTTTTCAAAAAAGGTTTCCTTGTCCTCTTTTCTTCATTTCTTCTTCGTATTTGGAGGGATCGCGGTGGTTGGAGGGAAAATAACACTCCGAAAAGACGCCGCTGTCGTGATTGCGGAAGAAAACGCCGTAGGTGCCGTCTTCATAAAGATGGAGAAAAACGCTGCGGCAGATTTTCCCACGGATATGCTCGAAGCTGGAAACATTGATCTGCGGCACGTCGTGCCAATCGACCCAGCAGATCCGGCGGTAAGCGTCCTGCCGCGCCCAGGTATAATCGCCGATATGCGCATGGCCGTAAAAATGAATCCGCAGATTTTTCGGCAAAGGAAAGAGCCGAGATTGCATTTCCGATCCGCGGTTGCCGCCGAAATAGGAATAGTGCGAAGCGGTAATCACCGGGTTCTTTTCCGCCGCAATCTCGGCGCGCAGCCGATCTGCCCGGTCAAAATGCGGGTAATTGCCGCGCACTACCCCCTGATAATAAACCCAGGATTTATCCTTGGCAATATGATCGGAAAGAAAATACACCGTATGCCCAAAAACCGGCACCTTAAAATACCAGTCCTCATAGGAGGAGGTGGTGTGCCAGCCCGGGTGCTTTTTCACGGTTTCGTAAAACGGAAAAATCGGTTCTTTTTCCCGGTGCAGCCGCGAAAAGGAGCATTCCAGATCGTGGTTTCCCAAAACATAGCAAAGTGGGACCCCTACGGCGGCGAAGGCCTTTTCCTGCATTTCGCTCATTCGGGCAAGGTGCTCCAGGTTGGCGCCCTCCACACCGTCTCCCAAATACCAGATCATATCGGCAGGAGAACCCATTTTGGCAAAATCCGCCATACAAATTTCCAGACACTCTTTGGCCTTTTCGGGATCCCGCTGCTGCAAATCCGAAAAAATCCAGATTCGCTGCTTCGCGTGCTTCAGCGATTCCCGATACAGTTCTTCGTAGATCATGTTTTCTTCTCTTTTCGCTGTTTTTCTGCCAAATATTGTACCTTATTTCATGGAAAAAATCAATGCCCTTTCCCTGCAACTTTTGTAAAGATAAAATGAGGAGCGGCTCGCGCCGCTCCCGTTTGATATCGATTACAGTCCTAAAAGTTGAGTTTTCTTCTGGTCAAATTCCTCTTGAGTAATAGCGCCCATATCCAACAGTTCTTTGTATTTTTTAATTTGGTCTGCACTATCGGCAAAGAGCGTTGGATTAGCGGAAGCGACAGGAACGGCAGGTGTTTTGGTTTTGATGATGGTGTTCATTCTTGCCTGCATGATAATAGGCGGCAGGAAGTTAAGAAAAATAGCAAAAAACAAACAGACACCGGAAATACCGGAACGTATTCCCTTCAACTGCGCCAGTTTATCCATTCGCTGCGCACTTTTGTATATCCAATAGAGCGGGTAAAACGGAATCAGCAAATATGGTTTGAGCAAAACATAGCCCTCACAAAAAGCCAACGCCGCAAACCCTAAAACAAGAAACCAGTTGCGCTTCTTTGCAAAAAATGCGAGAGCAAGGATCAAATTTCCCGCAATAAAAATACAACGAGAAAATATATAGCTAGACTCTATAATGAAAGAAAAACTCATCATTTCCAAAAAGAGGCTAAAAGGGGACGACGGATTTAAGACCTTCTCGATTCGGATCAAAGAGGAAACAGTGGAAAAACTGGACAAGCTTTCGGGGGAGACCGGGCGCAGCCGCAACGAACTGATCAATCTCCTTTTGGATTTTGCCGTTGATAACAGCGAAGTCAAATAAAAAACCGAGCCTGTTTCGTTGTGAAGCAGGCTCCATCAATAAAAAAATCCGCCGATAAAAATCGGCGGATTTTTTGGTGGAGATAAGCGGGATCGAACCGCTGACCTCTTGAATGCCATTCAAGCGCTCTCCCAGCTGAGCTATACCCCCAAGGCGATGTAGGTATTGTATCATAAAGAAAACGAAAATGCAAGGGGTTTTGCAACTTTTTCAAGAAGATTTTTTATAAAAAGACATAAAAGAATCGGCAAGGAAAAATCCTTACCGATTCTTTTGTTTACATTTTATGGAAAAGCTTTCGGAAGAAGCGCCTGGTCAGGTACCAGTAGGAAAGATTATAGCGTTCACGAACGATAATGAGTGTAAGAATGAAAACGGAGATCAGAAAGATCACGACCAGCGCCAGCCAGGGGAAGCCTTCGGTGGCGTCGTCCTCCTCGCCGTCGGTGCGATTCAGATCGGAAATCAGCGATTCCAAAGCAAATACCGCGTTGACGGTGCAGCTGGAGGAGGGCATGGTGAGGGTGGTTTCCGCCGCGTTCGGATCCGCCAGAATTCCCTCCACGTCAGCTTCCCAACGCAGGAAACGATAGCCGGCTTCGGCCTCGGCGCGCAAGGGGATGACCGTTCCCATTTCATAGCTGCCGTTTTCTGCCATGACGCTGCCGCCGGTGCCGGCCTTTACCGTAAGCCGATATCCGCTTTTAACGAACACGGCGGTCACCGTGCAGTCTTCATCGGGCATGGTAAAGGTGGTTTCAGGCGAGGTGGAATCGCTGAAGCTTCCCTTTGGGGAAGAGCATTCCCACCGGGAAAAAGACCAACCGTCATCCGGCACGGCAGTCAGATCCAAAATAGAATCCACCCCGTATTTTGTCTTGCCGGGAGCGGGGGTTATTGTGCCGCCTTCGGTGGCGGCGAGGGTCAATTCTTTAATAGAAGAAGCAAACTGCGCCGTAAGGGTAAAATTAGATGCGGGGCAGATCACCATGGTGACCTCGGAACCGAAATCCAAAAAATCGGCGCCGCCGGTGGCAGACCAACCGCCGAAAACAAAGCCCTCGGCGGGGAGCGCTACGATCTCGATCTCTTCTCCGACCCGGAATTCATATTCCTTGCGCTCGTTTGGTTCCCGTCCCTGGATGCGAACGTTGCCGCCGTCTCCGGCTTTCACGGTAAAGTGATAAATATTGGCTGTCAGCTGCGCCGCCAGAGTCACGTCGCGGTCGGGCATGACAAATTCAATGTGTTCGAGCGTTTTATCTTCCAGTTCAATATCGGTAGTGCCCCAACCGTTGAAGGTATAACCGTCTGAGACCACGATCGTCACGCTGACGATTTCGCCCGCTTTAGCGGTTTTGTGAGAAAGCGTGACCCTGCCGCCGTAAATTTCCGAAAGCTCCACCGTAACGCTGTGAGCGGAGGAAGCCGGGGTAAACTGCGCCGTAAGCGCCACATCCTCCGCAGGCATGGTAAAGGACAGCTCCGAAGCGCCGCTTTCCACGTTCAGATTATTGGTGGTACAAACCCAGCCGGAAAATTGATAGCCGGGTTCGGCCGTTGCCGCAATTTCCACGCGTTCTCCGACAACGAAGGTTTTTTCGGTAAAATTGCAGTTGCCGCCGGTCAAAGCGGTAAGCGTGACGGTAAAGGTTTTCGGGCGAAACTGCAAATACGATTCGTCCCCGACGCTTGGGATCTCCTGCCCGGAGCGATTGAAAATACGAAAGTCAGGGGCGGAGACAGCGCTTGCATGGAACACGGCGCCGCTGTCCTCGGCAACGAGACTGCCGGTACCCGTGATCTGCAAAGCGCCTCCGGCAACAATGGCGCCTTTGATATGGTTTTCCCCTTTCAGAACGATTGTCCCGCCGGCGGGAAAGCGAACGGCATCGCCGGAAGAAACTTCAATCACTGCGTTTTCCAGCGTGAGCGTGGAAGTGGCCTTCTCCCAGAAAATTCCCTCCTCCCGGTTTTCAAACGAATCGCAGTCCGGATCGAGAACCGTGGTTCGCGCCGCGAAAACAGAGACCACGGGCACCGCGGTGAGCAGCAGGAGGACAGCCAGCAAAAAAACGGCGCCTTTCCGGAAAACTTTTTTGAGCATATGTGCGCTCCTTTCAAACGGATCTGACCAAAGAATATCCTTTGCCCTTTTTGGTAAAAATAAACACCTGAAAGAACACCCGAAAGGATCGATAACAAAATGAAAGCACTAGAAGAAACCAAAGCCGAGCTGGATACGTATTTAGCGAAAGAACGGGCTTTTGATATCAAAACAAGAGATCTTTGTTTTGCCGGACACCGCGCGGTTTATTATTTTATTAACGGCTATGTCGATTCCGACATTATGCAGCGCGTACACAGCTTTTTTCTGGAACAAAACGGCCCGATCGGGTCGATGCAGGAATTTGCCGACGCCCGGCTTCCTTTCGGGGATATCAAGATTGTAACACAAATCTCGGATTTTGCCAACGAGATTTTACGCGGAAGCGTTGTTTTTTTGATGGATCCCTTTCCCGAAGGGATCGCCATCGATTTGCGCAGCTTCGCCTCCCGCGGGGTGGAGGAACCACAGAAAAACCGCACGCTGCGCGGCCCGCACGAAGGTTTTAACGAAAACATGGTTTCCAATTTGGTGCTGATCCGCCGGCACATGCGCACTTCCCTTTTGCGTGCGGAAAATTTCAGCGTCGGGAAAAAAGTGAAAAACGAAGTCGCCCTGCTTTATATGGAGGGAAAAACGGACGAAGCGCTTTTAGATCGCCTGCGAAAACGCTTATCGTCCACTGAGATTTCTTCCCTCTCAATGGCGCAGGAAACGCTGGCGAATTTGCTGTTTCCGCAAAAAGGCCTTTCGCTGGCCAATCCCTTTCCCCGCGTACGCTATACCGAGCGGCCGGATGTGGTGAGCGCCACGCTTTTGGAGGGAAAAATTGTTTTGCTGTGCGACAATTCCCCTTCGGCAATGCTGCTGCCGGAATCGATTTTTGACTTTTTCGAAGAAGCGGACGACTATTATTTTCCCCCGATTACGGCAAGCTATTTGCGGATCGTGCGCGCGCTGGTGTTCATAGCGTCGATTTTTGTGGTGCCGATCTGGCTGTTGGTCGCCAAGCACAGCGAATATTTGCCGACCGGGCTGAATTTTGTAGTCTCGCACGAGGATTTTGCCGTTCCGCTCTATTTGCAGTGCCTGATCATTGAACTGGCGCTGGACGGGCTGCGAATGGCCTCCTTAAACACGCCGGATCCGCTTGCCAATTCGTTTTCCATTGTGGGCGGGCTTTTGCTGGGCGATTTTGCGGTCAGCAGCGGCTGGTTTATTCCGCAGACGATCTTGTATTCGTCCTTCACGGCGATCGCCAATTTTGTTCCCACCAATTACGAATTGGGATATAGCTTTAAATTCATGCGCATGTCGCTGATCCTTCTGGTGGAATTCTTTGGTTTGTGGGGGCTTTTGGGCGGCACGCTTGCCTGGGCGATCATTCTGTTTACCACGCGCTCGTTTGCCGGGAAAACCTATTTATACCCCTTCCTGCCGTTTGATTGGAACGGGATCCGCAAGATCTTTTTGAAAGGCACCTACGGAAAAGAAAAATTTTAGAAAAAATTTGCCGGAAGCGATTTCGTTTCCGGCAAATTTCATATTGCAATTTTTATTCCGCTTTGGGTTCTTCTACGGGAGAAGCTTCCTCGGCAGCCTCGGCCGTTTCTTGAAAAGTTTCCGGCTGAGCTTCGTCTTCGGTGCTGACGATCACGTCGGCGTTTTCTTTCAGAATCGCCTCTTCCTCAGCGGCGCGCTTCTTTTCCAAAAGGGAGCGGATCGAAAGACTGACTTTCTTCGTATCGTATTTGATATCGACGATCTCCGCTTCCACTTCATCCCCAACCTTGAGTACGTCGGCAGGAGTCGCGATCTTGTGATCGGAGATTTGGGAAATGTGGATCAGGCCGTCGATCCCGGGGATCACTTCGGCAAAGGCGCCGAAAGGAGTGAGATTGACGATCTTCACGGTGGCGGTATCGCCTACCTGATAGCGATCCTTAATAAGATTCCAAGGATTTTCTTCTTCGGTTTTGTAAGCCAGAGAGATCTTTTTAGTCTCGGGATTGATCTCTTTCACACGAACCGTGATCTCATCGCCCACATGAACCACTTCCGCGGGATTTTTAATCTTCTGCCAGGAAAGCTCGGTGATATGTACCATGCCGTCTACACCGCCGAGATCGACAAAGGCGCCGTAGGAAGTGAGCGATTTCACTTTTCCGGTGTAAACCTTATCGACTGCAACTTCCGCCCAGAATTTTTCTTCGGCGGCTTTCTTCTGTTCCTGCAGAACGGCACGGATCGAAGCGACCGCTCTCTTTCTGGCAGGGTCGACTTCGATAATACGAAATTGCACTTCCTTTCCCATCAGCTCATTCAGATCCGCTCCTCGGGAAAGACCGGTGAGCGAAGCGGGGACAAACAGATTCTGTCCCTCGGCAGATACGAGCACACCGCCCTTGATAACGGAAACGACGTTGCCGGAAAGAACGGTTCCCTGTTCTTTGGCTTCCAGCACCTTCGACCAATTGGCGCGGCTGTCTACTCTCTTTTTCGAAACCTGTACGGTGCCGTCGGCATCGTTGAATTTCTGTACCAAAACGGTAATCTGATCGCCGATCTTAAAGTTGGCAGCCAGATCTGCTTCCTGCTCGGACACTTCCGAGGAAGGCAGAATGCCGGTATGCTTAATGCCTAAATCAACATGCAGCTCATTTGCAAAAATGCTGGTGACAACCCCGGTTGCTTCTTCTCCTGTTCTTATAGTCTTGAATGATTGGTTGAGCAGTTCCTCAAAGCTCAGTTCGTCGTTGACTTGCGACATTGTAGTGATTACCTCCTTGATAATACTGTCTGGTGTGGAAGCTCCCGCTGTCACACCGACAGTCATTTCCTGTTTGAAAATTGCCGGATCCAACTCTCCGGCGTTGCGGACGTGAACGGTTTTACAATAGGCCTCGCTGACTGATTTCAGTTTCCGGGTATTGCTGCTGTTTTTGCCGCCTACGATCACACATAAGTCCGCTTTTTTGGCAATCTCGGCGACTTCTTTCTGCCGTTCTTCCGTGACGTTGCAAATGGTATCATAAACGGTGAGAGACGGAAAAATTTCTTTGGCCTTGGCCAGGCACCGTTCCCATTCCGCTAAGCTGTGCGTGGTTTGCGAAAGAAAGATATGCCGGCGGCTTCGGTCGCAGTTTTCGGCATAGCGCAAAAGATCTTCGGAATTCGCGATTACCGTGACCGGAATGGCCTCCGCGTAGCTTACGATTCCCAAAACCTCCGGGTGATCGGAATCCCCCATCAAAAGGATCGAGCACGGCTCGCCGCTTTCCTTTTGCGCGGCGGCTTCTTTGCGGACGATCTGGTGAATTTTCTTCACAAACGGGCAGGTTGCGTCTAAATACGGCAGCCCGAGATCTTCTAACTTCTGCAGCGTTTTGCATGGTACGCCGTGCGTGCGAATGAAGACGACGGCCTTTTCGCACGGAAGCGAATCCAGATCGTCTTCTGTGATATTGACAACGCCCCTTTCGACAAGAGACGCGTTGAAATCTTCGTTATGAATGATATGGCCTAACGTATAAATCGCTTTTTCACCGCGAGCCAGTTCTTCTTCGATCAGCCCCACCGCGCGGCGCACGCCAAAGCAGAACCCGGCATGCTCCGAAAGCAGAATTCTCATTCGGCTTTTTCGGCTTCTTTCGAAAGCCGGACAATATCGGCATAAACGGCTTCGGAAAGATAGGCGGTTTCCTCTTTCCGGGAAACGCCCTCGGGAATTTCATACCGTTTGATTTCTCCGGGCACGACCATGGTTTTACGGAACGGGCGAACGCGGTATTTTTTGGCATAGATCCCGAAGTTGAGCACCGGCGTTTTTGTCAGCGCGACAAGCATGCCGACACCTTTTTTGACTTCGGTGTTTTCAAATGGTTCGCGGCAGCGCTTTCCCTGCGGGAACAGCATGACCACCTTGCCCTCCTGAAGCAAACGGATCGCCTGACGGAGAGCCGCGGAATCGCCCCCGTCGCGCGCCAAGGGAATGGCGCCGCACTTTTTTACGATCCACCCCACAACAGGCGTTGTAAACAGTTCTTTTTTGGCCAAAAAAGTGATCTGCCTCGTACAAAGAACGGCCAGCATAAGCGGATCGGCATTGGAAATGTGATTGCTGCAAATCAAAAGCGGCCCGTCCGGTATGGCGGGGAGTTCACGCTTCAGACAAACGCGAAAAAGCCAGAGCACAGGCTTTTTGGCGATTCGTCTCAATTTCATATAAAAAGACATTTCACACCTACTCCACCTACTATTTCTTTGATTATACTAAAACGCCGAAAAAAAGTCAAGAAATTTTCCGGCACTTTTTCCTGGGCGTTTTACCGAAAAACGGCGGATTTTTCCTTGTGTTTTGACATTTTTCATAAAAAGCGCCCGATTGCCGGAAAAGCTTTTAAAAAATCCCCCGAAAATCCCTCCGAAGCCGCCCGTTGTCTTGACTTTAGCGGGGATTTTCAGTATAATAGTTTAATGATACAAACTTTTCAAAATTTCTCGGGAGTCCTTGTATGATTCAAAGCATGACAGGATACGGCAGAAGCGTCGGATCCTCGGAAGGATATCAGATTTCCTTTGAAATCAAATCGGTCAACAACCGCTATTTAGACGTCAATATTCGCCTGCCGCGCGTATACGGCTATTTGGAAGAACGAATCAAAGCGGAGATCCGTAAAAAAGCGAGCCGCGGCAAAATCGACGCCTTTTTGACCATTGAAAAATTTGCCGGCGACAGTACGGAGATTGTGCTGGACGAAGCCTTGGCGGCGCAATATGTAACGGCGCTGCACAAAATTGCCCGCAACCACAATTTGCGGGACGACGTTTCCGTTTCCTCTCTGGCAAGGTTTTCCGACATTTTCGCCAAAAAGACCAAAGAGGAAGACGAAGACGCCGTTTGGAAAGTCGTAGAGCCGGTCGTGCAGGAAGCGCTGGCGCGTTTTTCCGATATGCGGAAAGCGGAAGGGAAGCATCTTTATGAAGATCTTTCCTCCCGTCTTGACGCCATGGAAAGTCTTTTGGAAAAGATCCGGGTCCATTCCGGCGAAGCGCTGCAGATCCACCGCGAAAAGCTGGAGGCGCGCCTGCGTGAAATTTTGGGAGAATGGAAGCCGGACGAAGCGCGGCTTTTGACCGAAGTGGGGCTGATCGCCGATAAGATCGACACCGGCGAGGAGATCACCCGTCTCGGCAGCCACCTTGCCCAGTTTCGTAAGCTGATCCTGCAGGATACGCCCTCGGGCAGAACCTTGGATTTTCTGACCCAGGAATTGAACCGGGAAGTCAATACCATCGGCTCTAAATGCAGCCTTTTGGAGATCACAAACCTGGTGATCGACGCGAAAAACGAAATCGAACGGATCCGCGAACAGATCCAGAATATCGAATAAAAAGGAGACGCCCTATGATGACCAATATCGGTTTCGGGAATCTGGTTGCCACCCACCGCGTGGTGGCGCTGGTCAGCCCGGAAAGCGCGCCGATCAAACGGCTTGTGCAGGACGCCAAGGACGGCGGCGTGGCAGTGGATGTGACCTGCGGCAGGAAAACCCGCTCGGTGATCATTACCGACAGCGGTCACGTGCTTCTTTCCGCCATTCAGCCGGAAACCATGAAGCGGCGGCTTGCCGGTGAGGAAGCCCGCGACGAGGTGGAAGAAGATGAATGAGGTTCTTGTTTTTTCCGGCTCGGCGGGCAGCGGAAAGGGCACGGTTCTGAAATGCATCCGTGAAAAAGACCCGCGCTTTCGCCTGAGCGTTTCCATGACGACGCGCAGTCCCCGTCCGGGAGAACAAAACGGCAGAGAATATTATTTCGTTTCCCGCGAGGAATTTTTAGAAACTTTGGCTCAGGACGGCTTTTTGGAGCACACCGAATATTGCGGCAATTTGTACGGCACGCCGAAAAAGCAGTTTTTCGATATGATCGAAAACGGCTTTATTCCGGTTTTGGAAATTGAAACCGACGGTGCGGAACAAGTGATGCAAAAGCTTTCTTCCTATACCTCCGTCTTTCTTTCCCCGCCCGACTATAAAACGCTGGAGGCGCGTCTGCGCGGCCGCGCCACCGAAAAGGAAGAGGAGATCCGCAGCCGCCTGCGCGCCGCACGGGAGGAAATTTTCCGTTCCGAGCGATACCAGTACGTCGTTCTGAATGCGGACGGCGCCGCCGAAAAGGCCGCCGACGCTATTTTGGAAATTATGAAAACCGGCAAAAGCGAAAGCGACGCCGTCGTTTGTGACCGGGCAAAATTTTTGGCTTCATTTTCCCTTTAATTTCAGATTTCAAAACCATTTTTCAGGAGGAAATTATGATCTATCCATCCATTCAGGAACTTTCTGACGAAGGCGTGAATCGCTACATGCTTTCGATCGCCACTGCCAAATGCGCGCGGAAAATTACCACCCGCCAGCTGGAAAAGGCACAGGAGATCGCCCAGGAAATGAAAGAGGACAAATTTTCCAGCTACAAAAAGCAGGCTCCTTTGGAAAAGCCTGTGAAGGAAGCGATCGAAAAGCTCCATTCCCGCGAATTTAAAATCATACTTCCCAAAGAAGAATAAAAGAAAAACCGGAGGGCAAAGGCTTGGAAGAAAAAAAGATTCTCTCGATCCGGCTTTTGTCCACGGCAAAGGCGACCGATCGGATCTACGATTACCTCTGCCCGGAAACGCTGTTTCCGAAACGGGGCGATTTGGTAAAAATTCCTTTCGGCAAGGGCAACCGGGAACAGTACGGTATTGTACTGGAAGTCCGACAAGAAGCCCCGCAGCGTGAATGTAAGGAAATCCTTTCGGTCTTCCCGCCCGAATACGCATTGGGGGAGGAAATGTTGGATTTGTGCGAGCATTTGCGCAGCCAGATCTTCTGCACCTTCGGGGACGCCGCCCGCGCCATTCTTCCCTCTCCGGTTTATAAAAAAGCGGCCAAAAGCGTGCGCTGCCTGGCGATAAACGCCAAGACAGACCCGGAGACGGCGCTCTCTTCCTTTTCCGGCAAAAACAAAGAAAAATACCTGGCGCTTCTGCGTTTTCTGCAAACCGTCAAGCAGGCGGAAGCCGTCGAATGCGAAAAGCGATTCGGTATTTCCTCTTCTTCCCTGCGCCTTTTGGAGCAAAAGGAAGTTGTGTTTTTTTGTGAAAAAGAAGAAATGCGCAATTCCTTTGCCGATCTTTTGCAAAACGCCGCACCCGTCGAGCTTGTGCTCTCCAAGGAGCAGGAAAACGCCTTTTCGGAATTAAAAGAATTGGCAGAATCCGGCAAAGCACAGGGCGCGCTTTTATACGGTGTGACCGGGAGCGGCAAAACCAGCGTCATGTTGGCGCTGATCGATTTTGTGCTCTCACAGGGGAAAAACGTCATTTTTCTTGTGCCGGAGATCGCGCTCACTTCTCAGAGTGCACGGCTGCTTGTTTCCCGCTACGGAAACGAGGTAGCGATTTTGCACTCTGCACTTTCCGAAGGGGAACGGCGCGATGCGATCCTTGCCATCGGCAAGGGAAAAAAACGCATTGTGCTGGGAACCCGCAGCGCCATTTTTGCACCTTTAGAGCACATTGGGCTGATCGTGATCGACGAAGAGCAGGATTCCAGCTACAAATCCGACACGGCTTTGAAATACCACGCGCGCGACGTCGCCCGTTTCCGTGCCGCCCGCCACGGAGCGCTACTGCTGCTCGCTTCGGCAACGCCGGATATTGAATCCTATTACAAAGCCAAAAATGATAAATACCACCTTGTCACCTTGAAAAACCGTTATGGCGCTTCGCGCCTGCCGGAGGTGGGAATCATTGATATTCGCCGTGATTTGCGAAATAACCCCTCCTGCTTGATCGGAGAGCGGCTGCACGCGGAAATTCAGCGCAACCTCGACGCCGGCGAACAGACAATTCTGCTGATGAACCGGCGCGGCTACCGCAAATTTGTTTCCTGTATGCAATGCGGCACGGCTCTCCGCTGTCCGCACTGCAGCGTAACCTTAACGGTGCACAACGGCAAAAATCCCAGGCTTGTGTGTCACTACTGCGGCTACACCGCCCCGCTGCCGGAAAACTGTCCGGAATGCGGCGGCGCGCATTTGGCGCTGCACGGATACGGGATTCAGCATTTAGAGGAGCAGTTGGCGGAAAAATTCCCGCAGGCGCGCGTTCTGCGCATGGATTCCGACACCGTGACCGGCAAGGGCAGTCTGGACGAGATCCTGAACCGTTTTCAAAGCGGCGACGCCGACGTTTTGATCGGTACGCAAATGGTGGCCAAAGGGCACAATTTTCCAAACGTTACGCTGGTGGGCATTGTTTTTGCCGATACCTCGCTGTATACCAGCGATTACCGGGCGTATGAACACACTTATTCCCTGCTGACGCAGGTGATCGGCAGAGCCGGACGGGCAGAAAAACCCGGGCGGGCGCTGATCCAAACGCTCAATCCGCGGCACAACGTGTTTTCGCTGGCGGCACGGCAGGATTATGAAGAATTTTACGAGGGCGAAATCGCGCTGCGCAAATCTTTTTTGTTTCCGCCGTTCTGCGAGCTTGCCGTTTTCACCCTGGCGGACGAAGATGAAGCCCGGCTTCTCCTGCGCGCCAAGCGCCTTGCCGATCAGCTTTCGACCCAGCTGGCGGGCGAATTTCAGGACGTAAGCCTGGTGGTTTACGGCCCGTTTGACGCCACGGTTTATAAGATTCGGGGCATTTACCGCAAACGCTTTATTTTGAAGTTTAAAAATACCAGGCGCACCCGCGCTTTGTTTGAAAACATATTGATCACCCAGAGCGATCCCAAAGACAGGCAGGCAAAGCTTACTTTGGACATCAATCCGGGCATGATCTGAGGAGGCACCATGGCCATATTGAATATTGTAAAAGACGGGGACGAAATCTTACGCAAACGCTCCAAAGAAGTGCAAGTCCCGGATGAAAAGATCAACCAGCTTCTGGAGGATATGAAGGACACCCTGGCAAAGGCCGGCGGCGTGGGTCTTGCTGCCGTGCAGGTAGGCAAGCTGAAGCGCGTGATTGTGATCGACACGGGCGAAACCCGGCTTGAACTGATCAACCCGAAAATCATCAAAACAAGCGGTGAGCAGGAGGAACTGGAGGGCTGCCTTTCCTGCCCCGGTCAATGGGGGATCACACGGCGGCCGATGAAGGTGGTCGTGGAAACGCTGACCCGCGAAGGGAAAACCGTCCGCTATCGCGGAGAGGAGCTGCTTGCCAAAGCCATCTGCCACGAGTGCGACCATTTGGACGGCAAGCTGTTTTACGACAACGCCGTCCGCATGCTCACGCCCGAAGAGCTGGAAGAATTGGAAAAAGCACAATGAAGCACCTTGTCTTCATGGGAACAGGCGCCTTTGCGCTGGCGCCGCTGCAGGCGATTTACGAGCATTTTGCAGATCGCTGCCGTCTGACGGTATTTACCAAAGCGCAAAAGCCTGCCGGGCGCGGCATGAAGTGTAAGCCCGGCTGCGTGGAAGCCTTTGCCCGCGAAAAGGAGTTGGAGGTTTTTCAGCCGCAAACGCTGAAAGAGGAAAGCTTTGGGGAAACCTTTCGCGCCTTGAGAGCCGATTTGGTGATTGTGGCTTCTTACGGACTGCTTTTGCCGGGCTATGTTTTAGACGAGCCGGAATTTGGCTGTGTCAATATTCACGCCTCCCTTTTGCCGGAATACCGCGGCGCGGCGCCGATCAATCGCTGCCTGATCGACGGGAAAGAAAAGACCGGCATCACGATCATGCAAATGGACCGCGGACTGGACACGGGCGATGTTTTATGGCAAAAAGAGCTTTCCCTTGCCCCGGAGGAAACCGCCGGCACTTTATTTGAAAAATTGGCCTCCTTGGGAGCGGAAATGATCGTAGAAGCGATCCCGCTTTTGGAAAAACGGGCGTTTTCTTTGCAAAAGCAGGAGGAAGCGCGCGCCACCTACGCCGCAAAAATCACAGCGACGGATCAAAAAATCGATTGGAGCCGCCCGGCGGCGGAGATTTTCAATCAGATCCGCGGGCTTTCGCCCCTTCCCTCGGCAATCTGCCGCACCCAAAAGGACGGCAAGCGATTCAAAATTATCGAAGCTCGTCTTTCCGATGAAGGCGCTCAGGGCGCCCCGGGCGAGATTGTTTCCGTAAAACCGCGCGTTGTTGTGCAGTGCGGCGAGGGCGCGCTGGAGCTTTTGCTGGTGCAGCCGGAAGGCAAAGGCAAAATGACCGCAGCGGACGCCGTAAACGGCAGAAAACTTGTTTTGGGAGAGTACCTTTCCTGATGAACGAAAACGTGCGCGCTCTGGTTTTCAGATCTCTGCAAAAAACCTTTCAAAACCGCGCTTTCTCCAATTTAGAAAGTGATTCCGTGCTGAAAAACGCCGCACTTTCCCCCAAAGACCGTGCCTTTTACACGGCGCTGTATTTGGGCGTCATCGAAAAGAAGATCACCATTGACTATCTGCTGTCGCGGTTTTGCTCCCTTCCCTTTCCGGAGCTGGATGAAAACGTAAAGATCCTTTTGGAAATGGGCGTTTTTCAAATCCTGTTCTGGGACAGGGTGCCGGATCGCGCGGCGATATTTGAAAGCGGCGAGCTTGCCAAAAAGAAAGCGCCGCGCGCACAAGGCTTTGTAAACGCCGTGCTGCGAAAAATCGCCGCGGAAAAAGAAACCATCCCCGCCCTGCTGGATTTTCCCGGCAAAAAAGGACTTTCGCTCCGCTATTCCTACCCGAAATGGCTGGTTTCTCTTTGGATCGACGCCTACGGAAAAGAAAAATGCGAAGCCATTTTAAAGGCGCAGAACCAAAAAGCGGCGCTGACTTTGCGCGTGAATACCCAAAGAATTTCGCAGACAGAGCTGGAAGATAAATTCTTGCAAAACGGCGTCGCCTTTCACCGCAATGCGGTTTGTGAAGGCGCCCTTACCATTGAAAACAAAAGCGACCCGACCGCGATCCCGGGTTTTGCAGAAGGGCTCTTTTTCGTACAGGACGCGGCGGCGCAGCGGGCGATGGCAAAGCTTGCCGTTCAAAAAGGCGATTTTGTCATTGACGTTTGCGCGGCGCCGGGCGGAAAAAGCTTTTCCGCCGCCATTGACGCCGGCCCCGCCGGCAAGGTCATTTCCCTGGAGCTGCACGCGAACCGCTTGGAACTGATCCGCGAAGGCGCGCGGCAATTAGGGCTTTCTTTGGAAACCGGGGAAAACGATTCTACCTTTGCCATTCCGCGCTTTGAAAACCGGGCGGACAGGGTGATCTGCGACGTTCCCTGCTCCGGCTACGGCGTGATCGCTAAAAAGTGCGATATCCGCTTAAAACAGCCGGAGGATTCCGCAGGGCTCCCCGAGATCCAGTATAAAATTCTGGCTGCTTCGGCGCAGTATGTAAAGCCCGGTGGGAAGCTCCTCTATGCCACCTGCACCCTGAATCCGCAGGAAAACGAGGAGATTTCCTCTGCCTTTTTGGCGGGGCACCCGGAATTTGAGCGCTGCGGCGAAGCGGAAACGATCTTTCCCCGCGGCGGAGAAAACGACGGCTTTTTTGCCGACGTACTGGAAAGAAAACGGTAAATGGAAAACTTGATCGATATTAAATCCCTCTTTCCCGAGGAGATCAAAGAAATTCTTGTTCGGGAAGGCATTGAAGGCTACCGTGCCGGGCAGATCTTTTCCTGGCTGTACAAAGGCGCAGATTCCTTTGAGGAAATGACAAACCTCTCCAAAGAACTGCGCGCCCGACTTGGCGCCCTGTTCTATATTGAAAAAATGCGCGGCGCCGAAAGGCTTTCTTCCCGGCTTGATGAAACCAAAAAATATCTTTTCACGCTTTCGGACGGCGAATATGTGGAAAGCGTTCTGCTTTCCTACAAACACGGCTACAGCGTTTGTCTTTCCACGCAGGTGGGCTGCAAAATGGGCTGTGCGTTCTGCGCCTCCACCAAAGCCGGTTTTTCGCGGCATTTGAAGCCCTCGGAAATTTTGAACCAGATGGACTGGATCACGCGGGACAGAAAAAAAGAAGACCCCGATTTCCGGATCAGCCATGTGGTGCTGATGGGGATTGGCGAACCGCTGGATAATTATGAAAATGTGATCCGCTTTTTGCGCCTTGTAAACCGCAAGGAAGGGTTCGGGATCGGGTTTCGCAACGTCTCCCTCTCTACCTGCGGACTGGTAGACAGGATCTACGACCTGGCAAAGGAAGATATGCCGATCACGCTCTCGATCTCGCTCCACGCTTCCAACGACGCTACGCGCTCGGCGCTGATGCCCGTGAACCGAAAATATCCGCTGCCGCAGCTGATGCAGGCGGCAAAGGACTACACAAAAATCACCGGCAGGCGGATTTCGTTTGAATATACGCTGATCGCCGGCGTCAACGATTCCGCGCAGAACGCCAAAGAGCTGGCAATGTTAATGAAGGGCTGGCTCAACCACGTCAATCTCATTCCGGTGAACCCCACGCGCGAAACCGATTTTCGTCCCGGCAGCAAAAAGAATTTGCAGGAATGGATCCGCATTTTGGAAAAAGAAGGGGTTCGGGCAACCCTGCGGAGAACACTTGGCGCGGATATTTCCGCTGCCTGCGGCCAACTGCGCCGCGAAAAACTTGCAGAATAAGGAGAAAGCCATGCAGTATTTCGGTGCTACCGATCGCGGCAAACGCAGAGGAACCAATCAGGACGCCTTTCAGATCAAGATCGCAGGCAATTTGCTGATCGCAACCGTGTGCGACGGTATGGGCGGCGCCAACGGCGGCAACGTTGCCAGCTCCCTTTCCGTGGAGGTTTATACCAAAAAGCTGACCAAATATATCAAGTCCGCCTTAAGCTTTGTCTTTTTGGGCGATATTCCCGAATTCGGAACTCCGTGTGAAGAGTTTCCGGAGATCCGGCTTTACGATTTCATCAATAAATCAGTCGACGTTGCCAACGCCGAGGTGTTTTCCGCCGCCGAAAGTGATCCGCGGCTTTCCGGTATGGGCACGACGCTGACCTCCTGCATTGTGACCCCGTGCTCGGTGGTGATCGCCAATATCGGCGACAGCCGTATTTACTATGCTCACGCCGGGAAAATCCGTCAGCTTACAAAGGATCATTCCCTGGTGCAGAACCTGGTAGACGAAGGCAAGATCACCCCGCAGGAAGCGCAAAACCACCCGAACCGCAATATCATTCTGCGGGCACTGGGGGTGGACGAAAGAGTCAGCGCCGATATTACAACCTACCCCCTCACCGAGGGGATTTTGCTGCTGTGCAGCGACGGACTTTCCAATTATTACGATGAAGAATTTTTCCTCTCTACACTGGAAAGCGAACAAAGCTGCGAGGAAAAAACAAGGCTTCTCATTGATTATGCCAATGACTGCGGCGGTGTGGACAATATCACTGCGGTCGTCATCCAATTGTAAAGGAGTGAAAATATGGACGCTTCTCAAGGAAAATATTCTAAACTGATCGGCAAAGTGATCGACGATCGGTACGAAGTAATTAAAGAAAAAGGCGTCGGCGGCATGGCAGTGGTGCTTCAAGCGCGCGACCTTGTGAAAAACCGCACCGTGGCGATCAAAATGCTGAATGAAAAATACAGCAACGACAACAGTGCCATCCGTCGTTTTGTAAACGAATCCAAAGCCATTGCGCTCCTTTCCAACGAGCACATTGTGGATATTTACGACGTGGCGTTTACGGGAAAAACCAAATATATTGTCATGGAATATATCGACGGCATTACCCTGCGCGACTATATGAAGCGCTATGCGCCTTTGGGGATCGACCGTGCGATCGATTTTGCCATGCAGATCCTTTCCGCCCTGCAGCACGCACATGAAAAAGGCGTCGTGCACCGCGATATCAAACCGCAGAACATTATGGTGCAGGCCAACGGCAAGCTGAAGGTAACGGATTTCGGGATCGCTCAGATCAGTACCAATCCGACTACCGCCAACGGTGTGGCCATGGGAACGGTGTACTACATTTCCCCTGAGCAGGCAAGCGGCCATACCACCACCTTTTCCTCCGATCTGTATTCAGTGGGGGTCATGCTGTATGAAATGACCACCGGCCACCTGCCCTTTGAGGCAGATACGCCGCTGGCGATCGCCATGATGCAGGTCAACAACGAACCCGTCCGCCCGAGAAAGCTGAATCCGAAAATTCCGCAGGGACTGGAACAGATCATTCTCAAAGCCATGAGCAAATCTCCGGAAGCGCGGTTCCGTTCTGCAAGAAGCATGCTGCGCGCCCTGGAGATCATAAAAAAAGATAAAACCGTAGTCTTTGAGGAAACCAAAACGCAGGGCGCAGCGCTCCCGACCGGGAAATCACCGGAAGCCAAAAACGAAGAGACGGCCCCCGTGCGCGATCGCTCTCCCAAAACCATGTTTCCGATCATTCTCGGCGTGACCACCGCTTTCCTATTGGTAATGGCGGTCGGGGGACTGATTTTACTGTCGTCTCTATTGAATATGGCAAGTGTGGATAACACCCTGGTGGTCGAAATTCCACAGCTGATCGGAGAAGAATATTCCGAAGAACTGGCAGCGCAGCTGAAGGCGCAGAATATTCGCCTAAATGTCACCATGGTGAATAACGACACCTACGCCAACGGTCAGATTTCTTTCCAGAATCCTGAAAGCGGCCAGACCCGAAAGGTCGCTTCCAAAGATAAATACATTGATGTGGAAATTCAGGTTTCTCTGGGCAAATCCAGCTTTGTTCTTTCGGATTTTGCCAATCAGGAATACCGCAACGTCAAAATTGAGCTGGAAAAACAGGGCGTAACCGTAAACTTTGAAGAAGTCTTTCACGATACCGTTATTGCCGGCTATGTGATCAAGACCTCGCCCGCCGCCGGCGAAACCGTGAAAAACGGCGATACGGTGACCCTGACCGTTTCCAAGGGCAAGGAAACCACGTATTCCAAAATGATCGACGTTCGCGGCATTCCCGTGGCGGAAGCCAAACGAAACCTGGCAAACGCCAACTTTATCGTGGGCAGTATCACCAAAGAATTTTCCGATACCGTGCCGGAGGGCTGTGTGATCCGGCAGAGCGTTGAGCCCGGCCAATCCACAGCACAGAAATACACGGCAGTGGATTTGGTCGTCAGTTTAGGAGCGCGATAGATGCTGCAAACCGGCAGGATCCTCTCCTGCGTGGGCGGGCTTTACACCGTGGAAAACGCTCGCGGACGCTTTCTCTGCTATGCCAAAGGAAACTTCCGCATCGGTACGACTACCCCGGTTGCCGGGGATTTCGTGGAGTTTGAAGAAGCCGAAGGGTGCGCGGTCGAAAGCCGCAAGGCTCACGTCAAGCGGGAGGAATACGGGAAAATCTGCAAGGTTCTGCCTCGCAAAAACCATCTGATCCGCCCGCCGCTTGCCAACCTGGATCTGCTCTTTTTGGTACTGGCGGTCAAAGATCCGCTGCCCTCGCTTTTTACGCTGGATAAGCTGTGCGCCATTGCATGCCACAACAAGATCCGCGTAGTCGTAGTCTGCAACAAAAGCAAGCTTGACCCCGAAAAGGCCGGGGAAATTGTTTCGATTTACCGCAAAGTGGGCTTTCCTGCTTTCAGCACCGATTTCAGCGATCCGGAAGCGACCCGGAAAAAGCTCCTGCCCTGCATTCAAAAAGGCTCGCTCTGCGCTTTCACGGGCGCGAGCGGCGTGGGAAAATCCACCCTTTTGAATGCGCTGTTCCCCGAGCTCGCGGTGGAAACCGGCTCGATCAGCCAAAAAACCGCCCGTGGGAAGCACACCACCCGTCAGAGCCTTTTATTTGATATTTCCGCTTCTCTGGGAGTTCCGGAAAAAACCTATATTGCGGATACGCCCGGCTTTTCCCTTTTGGATTTTCAGCGTTTCTTTTTTATGGAAAAGGAAGACCTGCCTTTTGCGTTCCCGGAATTTGAGCCGTATCTGGGCGCCTGCAAATACACCAAGTGCAGCCACACTACAGAAGAAGGCTGCAAGATTCTGGCAGCCGTACAAAGCGGCGTCATTCCCTCCTCGCGGCATGAAAGCTACTGCCAGATCTACAGCGAGCTAAAAAGCCAAAATTCCTGGGAGAAAAAAAGTACGCACCGATAAAAAAGAGCGGCATAGCCGCTCTTTTCTTTTTGGGGCGCCGCCCCAAGTCCTGCTTTCTATTTATTTTTCTTCCTCACGTTTAACAAAACGGTACAGGCGGTCGATGATGGCAGAGTCGAGGCGAATATCGAATTTACGGGCAAAAAGGAAGCCGCAGGAGATCAGCTCTTCAAAATCCGCTTCGCGGAAAACATAGGGCTCGCCGCGCTTCCAGTCGATATAGCGCAAAATGGAGCGGTAATCATCGGCAAAAGTAGGCATATAGAGATTTTCGGCAAAGGGAGAGGCTAAAAGAAAGGTTTGCACAAAAATCTCGTCGCAGCAGCGCGAGAAGGAAAAGATCCGCCGAATGCGTTTTTCGTTCTGCACCAAATAGGCGGCAAAGGCCGGGGTGATGCTGCACCAATTTGCCCCTTTGGCAAAGGGGAGTTTTTCTTTGCGGTTGCGATGCACGCCGCCTGTTTTCTGCCACTTCACAAGGCGCCATTCCAGCTTTTCCAGCAGCGAGTTTTTCTTCATTTTCTCCTGGAACGGGTGAAAGACCGTAAAACGTTCGGTAAACGCCGGCTGAAGCGCCCGCGTGGAAAAATGCACAAATTCCCGATCGGGGTGCGCATCAAAAAACGCGAGGATCTCTTCCACATTTTTCAGTGGGAAATCCGCCCCGGAGATCAGATGCAGGTGCGCATAGTCTTCCCCGCTCTGCAGCGCCGTTTTCCACAGCAAAAGTTCGCAGCGGATTTGGCTGTAGCCGCCCCAGTTGACGGAAATGGATGGCGTGAAAACCAGTTTCCCGTGCTGAACGGCGCTTTGCAGCGCACGGTGATCGACGGCGGAAAGCGGCGATTTTTTATCCCAATGCAGGTAAAAATCCACTCTTTCATGGTCCAGCGCGGAAAGAAGCTTTTGCAAAAGCTCTGGTTGATGGTGCGCTGTGATCAAAAATGCATGCTTCTTTGCCATAGCTCTCCTAAAAGAAAAGGGGCAATGAAACCATTGCCCCTTCATTTCTTTTTTATTTTAGTCTTCGAAATAGGTTTTCTTGCGATTGTTGGAAAGAATGCTGATCAGATCGTCGAGTCTGTCCTCATCCTGCACCAGCTCCTCAAGCTCCTTGCGCTTGGCAGCGTCCGAGGGCTTATGATCGGTGATGATGCTGAGATCGTCTTCAATAGAAGCGGTCTTTTTCGCGTCTTCTTTGGCGGTTTCGGGCTTGGAATCGAAACCGGTGGCAACCACGGTCACGCGGATTTCGTCTTCCAGGCTGTCGTCAAACGCGGCGCCCCAAATGATATTGGCTTCGGGATGACCTTCCTGCTGGATCATACTGGCGGCCTGCTCCACTTCTTCAAAACCGATATCCGAGGAACCGGTCACGTTCAGAATAATACCGCGCGCACCGGCGATGCTGGTTTCCAGAAGCGGGCTGGAAATCGCCATTTTGGCCGCGATTTCAGCTTTTCCCTGACCTTTGGCGCTGCCGACGCCCATGTGGGCAATGCCGGCGTCTTTCATGATCGTGGTCACGTCTGCAAAGTCGAGGTTGATGATACCGGGGATATTGATCAGTTCGGAAATGGACTGTACGCCATTGGAAAGTACGGAATCGGCAATTTCGAAAGCGTTCATGAGGGTGATCTTCTTTTCAGAGACCATTTTGAGTCTTTCGTTGGGGATCACGACCAGGGAATCCACAAATTCGGAAAGGGCTTTGATGCCTTCCTCCGCCTGATCCATTCTCTTTTTCCCCTCAAAGGCAAAGGGTTTCGTCACGATACCGATCGTGAGAATGCCCATGTCTTTGGCAATTTTCGCCACAATGGGGGTCGCGCCGGTACCCGTACCGCCGCCCATGCCGGCCGTGATAAACACCATATCGGCTCCCTTGAGCGCTTCGGTGATTTCTTCCGTCGATTCTTCCGCCGCCTGCTTGCCTACCAGAGGATTCGCGCCGGCGCCCTTGCCCTTGGTGGTTTTTTCGCCAATGGCGATCACGGTGGGAGCCTTGGTGTGAGCAAGAGTCATGCGGTCGGTATTCAGAGCGATAAATTCCACTCCTCTAACATTCGAGGCGATCATGCGGTTTACGGTGTTGTTGCCGCCGCCGCCGACACCTACGACTTTAATATTCACTACGCTTTCGTAGCCTTCTTCTGCTTGGTAAGGCATTTCAAAATCCTCCTGAAATTTATCATTCTATGCAATTCCGCAAATTTTGCAGAGTTTCCTACTCTTAATACATATTGTAATATTTTTTTTATTCAAATGCAATACTTTTTCAAAAAAAATTGTGTTTTCGTGGAAAAAAATCCACAGAAAGCGCTTTTTTTGCCGTTAGTGTGCATTGACGTAAGCGGTATTGGCGTCTGCAAGATCGATCTGGCCGGTGACGTCCGGATCCAGCTTGCGCACCACCTGACGCAGCATGGCTAATTTATAGGCAATATTTTCATTTTCCCCCAAAAGCACGTCGAACCGATCTAAATAGCGGATTCTGATATTGAATTTATCCCTCAGATCCAGCGTTTGCACGTCGGCGCGCATTTCTTTTTCTTCCAAAGCGGAAATGATTTCCGGGATCATGGCCTCCAGGCTTTCGTCCAGAAAGGTCATTTTCTCGCCCGCGATGCAGGTTTTAACGCCGCTGCTGAGAAGCAGAATACGTTTGCCGTCGCCCGGGTCTACCCCGCGCGAAAGCACGTACAAATCGCCTTTTACGGCGAAGTTTTCACTGCCGAGCTGCACACAGAAATCGCCGAGCGATTCTGTAAAGCGGATCGTAACCGTACCGGTAAAGCTGAAATCCACCTGAATATCGGTCAGGAAATCGCATGCGGCAAGCAGGTTTTTTTCGATCTCTTTTTTGGAGGTTTTCGCCATGGGGCGACCGATTTCGACTCCGGCGGCGGCGAAAAGCGTATCGTAGGAATAGAGCTCGGTTTCCTGGAACTGCACTTCGCGTACAATAAAGTAGTTTTCGGAAAGCAGTACTCCCACGACGCTCCCCAGAACCAAAAGAAGCAGTACCAAGAAAACTATCCGGAAAAGCTTTTTTTGTTTCCGTTTTTTTGGAATCCTTCCTAATTCTTCATTCATTTCTTTTTCCTTATTTTCCGGTCAGTTTTTGAATTTCGCGGAAAATGATCTCATCGGCGCCGGGCTTGGCAAGACTTGCCATATTTTGCTGCATGGTGCGCAGGGTATCCGGAGAAAAGAGCAGAGCTTCAATGGTTTCGATCAGTTTTTCTTTGGTCAGATCCTTCTCCTCAATCAGCACCGCGGCGCCCTTTTCCTGGAACAGCAGCGCGTTTTTGTACTGGTGATTGTTTGTCACATTGGGAGACGGGATGAGAATCGCGGGCTTGTGCAGCAGCGCCAGCTCCGCCAGCGTAATCGCACCGGCGCGGGCAATGACAAGGTCTGCCGCCGCCATTTGACGCGGCATATCGAAAATATACTCGCAGAAATGCACGTTGCCGAAACGACACACGCGTTCTTCCTCCGCTTTTTTATGCCACTTTTCCCATTCGCGCGCACCGAAAGCGTGGGTGTGAAAGATTGGCTTTTTAGCGGAAAAATCTCTGGCGATTTCAAAAATTGTTTCGTTGATCACGCTGGCGCCGAGGCTGCCGCCGTAGGAAAGCAAAAAGGGCGCGGTGATCTTTAATTCCCGACGGCTTTTTTCGCGGGAGATTTTACCGATTTCGGGATTGACGGGGTTGCCGCTGAGCACCAGTTTTTCTTTGTCACAGGGGAAATTGGCCTCGGATCCTTCAAAGGAAATACACACCGTATCCACCACCTTGGAAAGGCGCGAGGTGGTGAGTCCGGGGATGGCGTTTTGTTCATGAATGAGGGTGGGAATCCGCATTTTCGCGGCGGCGCGCAGCACCGGCCAGCTGACATATCCGCCCGTGCCGATCACGATATCGGGCTTAAATTCTTTGAGGATCTTTTTCGCGCGGGAAACGCCGGTCACGGCAAGATACGCCGCCTTGACGTTTTCCAGCGTCAGTTTCCGCTTGAAACCTTTTACCTCAACGTGACGGATCGGGAAGCCCTCTTTGGCGACCAATTGATTTTCCATACCGGTCGGTGTTCCCACAAAAAGGATCTCGCTGTCCGGCTCTTTCTGCATGATCTTTTTGGCAATGGACAGCGCGGGGTTAATATGACCCGCGGTGCCGCCGCCGCTTAAAATCGCTCTCAAGTCTTCCCCTCCCGGTTCTACGTTTTTTCAATATAGGATTGCTTGGAAATATTCAATATCACACCCATTTCTGCCATGAAGATCATCAGAGAAGAACCTCCGTAGCTGAAAAACGGCAGAGACACGCCCGTACTGGGCAGAGAATTGGTAACAACGCCGATGTTCAAAAACACCTGCAAACCGATCTGAATGATGATCCCCATGGCCAAAAGTGCGGAAAACTGATCCGGCGCATTGCGGGCAATGTGAAAGCCGCGCCATATGAGAAGAACAAACAGCATAATCAGTGCAACGGCAAAAATCCAGCCCATTTCCTCGCAGATAATGGCAAAGATATAGTCATTCTGCGGCTCGGGCAAATACAAATGCTTTTGCTTGGATTGCCCCAGCCCCGAGCCCCAAAAGCCGCCGGAGCCAATGGCATACAGCGATTGCAGCGGCTGCCAGCCGTCTCCGCGGGGATCCAGCTCCGGGTGCAGCCAGGCAACAATGCGCGATCTGCCGTGGGAAGTAAAGAGGATAATCCCCAGCATTCCCAACGAACCGGTGCCGAGAAGCCCGCTCAAAATGGAGAGCTTGACGCCGCCAAGATACATGAGAATGAAAATCAGGGCGAAAATGATGATCATTGCGGAAAGGTGCGGCTGCAAATACAACGGCACACCGATCAGCACCACCAAAAAGCCGAACGGCAAAACGCCGTAGCGAAAGGAGCGGATCTTATCGCGGTCTTTTTGCTGTAGTTGGGTCAGGTATTTCGCCACCAAAAGCACTACGGAAAACTTGACGATTTCCGAGGGCTGCACGCTCAGGGGACCGACGTAGATCCAGCGCCGGGCGCCGTTGGCGTCGGCTCCGAAGAAAAACACAAACCACAGTAAAATATAGGAGACGGCGAAAATCGGCAGCGCCAGGCGATAAAGCAGTTTATAATCCACGCGGGACGCCAGATAGAGCACAAAAAGGGAGCCGATCGCCCAAAAGATCTGCCGTTTGGCAAAAAAATAGCTGTCGTCATAGCGGTTTTTGGCATAGACGTAGCTTGCCGAAAACACAAACGTGGTGCCGATACAAAGCAGAATGATAACCAGAATCAAAAACGGTTGGTCGTAACCCGTGCGCAGCCGTTCGATCACTCTTCCTTTTTGGGAAGGGAGAAGCGTTTTCCGCTTACGCGGCGGGAGAATTTCGGACGGATCCTTGGGGGTGAGGGAGGATTTTCCCATATTCTTCTCCTTTCCGAAGATGATTTAAAAAGCAAAATAGGCGACAACGCAAAAGAGCGCCGTGCAAAGAGCGGCTACCGCTACAATTTTGGTTTCTTTCCAGCCGCAAAGCTCCAGATGATGGTGGAAAGGCGCCATTTTAAAAATGCGCTTTTTGGTGAGCTTATAAAACAGCACCTGCAGCACCACGCTCACCCCTTCCCATATGATGAAAAGGCCGCTGATCAGAATAATCAAGGGAGTGTCGAACCAATACGCCGCACCGGCAAGCGCCCCTCCTAAAAAGAGAGAGCCGGTATCGCCCATAAAAATGCGCGCCGGGTAAAAGTTATACATCAAAAAGCCGATCATGCCGCCGCAGAGCGCGGCGAAAAACAAGGTTTTCGAAGAGGACGCGGCAAAATAGGACACCACCAGGAAATACGCCGCGATCACAAAGCTGCAGCTGGCGGCAAGGCCGTCGATCCCGTCTGTTAAATTGGCGGCGTTGGTGATATAGACAATAAATAAAATCGAAAACACCCAGTAGAAAACGCCAAGCTCCAGCCGGTAGGAGGTAAACGGCAGCGAGATGGCCGTGGAAAGAGAGCCCTTCATGGAATAGAGAAACCCGGCGGCAACCGCAAACTGCAAAATCAGTTTCTGCAAGGGCGATAAGCCGCGGTTGCGCTTTTTGACAAACTTTACAAAGTCGTCGATAAAGCCAATACAGCCGGATAAAGCCATCAACCCGGCAATTTTCACAAAGGAATAGTCGTTCTCCCGAATCGCCGCCGGCAATACAAACGCCAAGAGCGAAACCAAAATACCGCCGGCAAAAAAGATTCCGCCCATAGTGGGCGTGCCTTCTTTGGACTTGTGCCAGCGGGGACCGATCTCCAAAATCGTTTGTCCCATTTTGATTCGCATTAAAAAGGGGATCCATTTCTTTTCGGCAAGGAAGGTGACGATCATTGCCAAGAGAAAAGAGCCGAGAGCGGCGAGAAGGAGTGCTTGATTCATAATCCTATTCCGATAAACCGCAGAGTGCGATAATCTCCTCTAATTTCATTCTTCTGCTGGCCTTAAAGAGAACCGTGTCCCCGGGCTGCAGAACTTCTTGTAGTTGCGCAGATACCTGGTCCCGATCGATCGAATTGGTGGCGGTATCCTTTCCCATACCGCCCTCCAAAGCGCCGAGCAAAATATGGTAGGCGGCTTTTCCGTAAGTATAAAGCCGGTCGACGCCGCTTTTTGCACAAAAGAGTCCGACTTCCCGATGCGCTTTTTCCAAAAGATCGCCCAATTCCAGCATATCTCCGAGAACGGCGATTTTTCTTCCTTTGCAGTCCACGCTTTTTAAAACCTTCAGCGCCGCCGTCATGGACTCGGGAGAAGCGTTATAGCAGTCCGCAATTACACAGATACCGTTTTTTTCATAAATTTTTTGGCGAAGCCCGGTGGGAGCGTAGGCAAGAATGCCGTCGCGGATCTTTTGATTCTCCACCCCGCAAAGCATTCCCACCGCCGCCGCAAAGAGCGCGTTTTTGATAAAGTGATCCCCGATCGCCGGCACGGTAACGCGGAATTCATTGTCGCGGCTGACCACGTCAAAGGAAATCGAAGCGGGGCCTTTGTAAATATCCATGGGGTAAATATCGCACTTTGGATCAAAGCCTACAAAAACGGGGCGGTAGCCCTCAAGCAGCGCTTTTGCCCTTTCGGTACGGAACAGCGGTTCGTCGCCGTCGAGAACAATGGTGCTTCCCTTTTCCATGCCGGAAAGGATCTCGAGCTTGGCTTCGCAAATCGCCTCGCGGCTGCCGAGGATTTCCATGTGCGAGGTGCCGATATTGGTGATTACGGCAAGGCTGGGTTTGGCAATGCCGGAAAGATATTCGATTTCGCCGCGCGCCGACATGCCCATTTCGCACACCAGGGCTTCGGTGCCTTCTTCCATGCCGAAAAGTGTAATCGGCAGGCCGATATGATTATTAAAATTGCCGGAGGTATAGTGCGTTCTGTATTTTTCCTTCAGCACATCGGCAATGAGCTCTTTTGTGGTGGTTTTGCCCACCGAGCCGGTAACCCCCACGCAGACAGACGGCGCAACCTTGCTTCTCCAGTAGGAAGCAAGCTTCCCGAACGCTTTCAGTGTATCCGGCACCAAAACCGTGGGGATCCCCTCAAAGCGTTTTTCGCTGATCACGGCGTCCGGCGCCGGGTCCATTTCGGGAATAAAATCATGCGCGTCAAAGCGCTCCCCGCGCAGGGCTACAAAAAGCTCTCCCGCGCGGTAATTCCGGGAATCGGTGCAGACGCCGCTCACTTCCTTTTCGGCCGGTCCGAAAAGCTCGCCGTCGCAAGCCCGGGCAATTTCCTGTAAAGACAGCCGCATCATAACCTTGCCCCCATATATTCCAACACGATTTTACGCTCGGAATATTCGTGCTTGCCGGTTTTATCGATCTCATATTCCTCATGGCCTTTGCCCGCCAGAAGAATGACGTCGCCTTCTTTTGCATGGGAAAGGGCATAGTGAATGGCCTCCGTACGGTCGCAGATCGTGACGTGCGGCGTACCGGTTCCCTCCACGCCAACCAGAATGTCTCGAATAATATCTTCTTTTTCCTCGCTGCGCGAATTATCTGAAGTGATGATCACAAAATCGCTCATTTCACAGGCGATCTTTCCCATGATGGGACGTTTGGCCTTGTCGCGGTCGCCGCCGCAGCCAAACAAAGTAACAAGGCGTCCCTTGGTAAATTCCCGCAGCGTTTTGAGAATATTTTCCAGCGCATCGGGCGTGTGGGCGAAGTCAATGAAAACGGAAAACGGCGCCGCGACGGGAATTTTTTCAATTCTTCCCTTCACGCCCTCCATTTTCAAAAGCGCTTTGGCCACCACGTCCGCACCGATTCCGGCGCAGAGCGCGGCGGCGGAGGCCGCCAGAGAATTATAGACCGTAAACTTTCCGGGGATGCCTACAAAAATCTCCTGCTCTTTTCCATCGTGGGAAAGCGTATAAGAAATCCCTTTCGGGTCTTTAAACGCCGCGTTTAGCGCTGTAAAATCGGCGTTTTTCACAGCAGAATAACTCTTGACCTTGCAGGAAACGCCGCTTGTCATGGCTTCAAAATGCGGATCATCGGCATTGAAAACACCAATATCGCAATGCTGGAACAGGATTTTTTTGGCGGCAAGATAGTCCTCCATGGTTTTATGGAAATCAATATGATCCTGCGTCAGATTGGAAAAAATACCGATATCAAAATGGATCCCGGAAAGCTTTTTTAAATACAGCGCGTGACTGGACGCTTCCATGATCACGGTGTCGACCTCGGCGTCCCGCATGGCGGAAAGCAGCGCAAAGAACAGTTCGGGATCGGGCGTCGTTAAAAAGGCTTCGCTTTTTTCCACCTGATATTCTTCATTGCCGATCAGGTATTTGGTGGTGCCGATCAACCCGGTTTTCACGCCGGCTTCTTCAAAAATGGCTTTCAGCATAAAGGAAGTGGTGGTTTTGCCGTTGGTGCCGGTAATGGCAATGATTTTACGGAAGGATCTTTCCGGATGGCCGTACAGCGCCGCCAGCAAAAGCGGCAGAGCCGAGCGGGTATCCGCCACCTGCACAAACGGGATCTCTTTTTCGGGAATTTCCTCACAAACCACAACGGCAGCTCCGTTTTCCAAAGCGGAATCGATCCACATATAGCCGTCGTATTTGGTTCCCTTCAGACAGACAAAAGCACTTCCTTTTTTTATTTTACGACTGTCCGACCAAACGGAATCGATCTCCAACGTTTCGGAAACGTTGGTTTTCAGGATCGGAACCTGTTCAAATAGCTTTGTGATCTGCATACAAATTTCCCTTCGTTAATCCGTGGCGCCCGCCACGTACTTAAATTCTATTACGACAACTGTGCCGGGTGCAACCATTTCTCCGGCGGCAATGCTCTGTTTCGAGACAGTCGCGCCCTCCAGGCCGTTCAGGGTGGCGTTGGAGATCGAAACATTCAGCCCGGCGTTCACAAGCGCGGCATTGGCTGCGCTTGCCGAGAGTCCAAGCAGATTCGGCACGGCGACATTGGGGTTTTTCAGCCCCTTCTCCGTATAAAGCACCACGGTGGAGCCCTTCGGCATGCTGGTACCGTATGCGGGCGACTGCTCCACAACCTGGCCGCCGTTTCCTTCCACCCGAACCGTAAAGCCCTTTTCGGTCAGATCGTTGGTGGCGGCGGTGAGCGTTTTTCCGGTGTAATCGGAAACCATGATCCCGAGACCGCCGATTTCTTCTTCGGTATACACAGGATCTACGCCCAGATACGGCAGAACCTCCGACATGATTTTGGCGACGTACGGCGCCGCAACAAGAGAGCCGTAGTAATTTCCGACCGGTTCGTCTACAATAAAGATCACGGCAATTTCCGGCGCATCCGCCGGCGCAAACGCAACGCAGGAACCGACATAGCGGTGGGTTCCGTTTTCGTTGTCCTCGGATTTGGTGGAGGTACCGGTTTTGGCGGCGATTTTATAGCCCTGTACCGCAGCGTTGCGATTGCCGCCGTCTTCCACGCTGTCATATAGGTATTGCCAAATCTCTTCGCAATTCTCGTGGGAAACGACCTGGCGGGAATTATCAACAGCGTAGCTTTCCACCACGTTCCCCTGGTCGTCCAACGTGGCCTTCAATACATGCGGCGTGACCAGATACCCGCCGTTGGCAACGGCGCAAACCGCACGCAGGTGCGAGATCGGCGTTACCATGAAGTTTTCACCGAACGCCGCGCAAACCACGTCGACGCTGGAATAGGTGGAAAGATCAAAAAACAAGTTGCTGGCCTCACCGAGAATATCCACCCCGGTGGTTTCGGAATAGCCGAAAGCTTTGTAGTATTTATAGAAAAGATCCTTCCCCAAGCGCTGCCCCATGGCGACAAAGACCGGGTTGCAGGAATTCCCCAGCGCTTCCGCAAAGGTCTGCGTACCGTGCCCGACCAGCTTGTGGCAGTGGATCGGCTGTGAAAGTCCGGGAACCCGAACCGCGCCGGTGCAGCGGAAGGTTTCCGTTTTGGTAACAAGGTTTTCCTCCAGCACCATGGCGGAGGTAATGATTTTAAAGGTGGAACCCGGTTCGTACAATTCCGTGATCGCCTTGTTTTTCCAAAGCTCATATAAAAGATTGCGGTAAGCCGTGTCCTTTTCTTCCTCGGTTCCCTCGAAGCCGTCGAGAAGCGCCTGGGAAATCGAATCGAGCACGAACGGATCGTTCAGATCAAAATCGGGCTTGGTCGCCATCGCCAAAATTTCGGCGGTATTGACGTCCATTATTATGCCGCAGACACGGTTTTGGGCATTCGTATCGTTCAGCGCTTCCTGCAGATATTTTTCCAAAATGCTCTGACAGGTCCAGTCGATCGTAAGCATAATATCCGAACCGTTCTTCGCGTCGATATAGCTTTCGTACTTGGTGCTCATTTCATTGCCGACGCCGTCTTTCCCGTAGATCATTTTGCCGTTTTCGCCGGTCAGAAGATCGTTATAATACGCCTCGGCGCCGTAAAGGCCGTCGCCGTCCGTTCCGCAAAAGCCAATGACGTGGCTTGCAAGCGAATTGTAGGGGTAGTAGCGTTTGGTTTCTCCGGCGAAGTGGATCATGTTGCTGTAGCCTTTTTCGGCTACCATTTTTTTGATCTCCGCCGTCGTTTCCAGCGGCACTTGCCGCTGTATGGTTTCATCGGCGCGTTTTGTTTTGGCGGCGCGTTCCAACACCATGTCGGTCGAAACGCCGAGGTAGGCGGAAAGCTCGTTTGCAATATCCTGTGCAACGGTGATCGAGGTATTTTCAAACACCGAAAGCAACCGGGTGCGCTCCGCTTTCTTTTTATCGCTGTCTTTGATTTTTTCGACCTGTTCTTCGATAAATTCCGCCACGGTGCCGCCGGGGATGGTATTGGGCGAAATAAACACGCGCTCCACGTTGGTGCTGATCGCCAGCACCTTCATATTGCGGTCGTAAATCGTGCCGCGCTTGGCTTCTACCTCAACCTCGCGGATATACTGATTGATCGTATCGCTCTGATATTTCTCAAAATTAACGATCTGAATATAGAAAAGTCTTACGCCGAGCGCGATCGCGCTTGCTATGAAGATTGCCAGAATTATATGGCCGCGCTTATTCAGTTTCAATCTTCCTGCGCCAAAGCTTGCCTGCATAAGAACTCCTTTCTTCTCTGCTGTTGGGGGTTGAAAAGTCAAAAAGAGTAAGGGCGTTTTGCTGCCTTTACTCGATTTGAAAATGCCTTTCTTTTGTATCTTTATGCGAAACTATTTTCGAATATTCCGGATCTACTCGAAAAGCGATCGGACGGCAGAAAGAAACCCGGAAATCAGCTTGGAAACCCCGTTTTGGTTTGCCGACTCGCTGGTTTCGTAGACCTCGCCCTCTTCGTTGACCGAAATGTAGGTTTTCGGCAGGGAATCTGCGGAAACCATGCCGTATTCCTGCGTGCTGATGCGTTCGATCTCGTCCAGATCGTACTTACTTTCCAGCTCCACCTCCAGCCGGGTCGCTTCCTCTTTCAGCTCGACGATTTCCCCCTCCATGGCGGAAATGGAGCGCGAATACTCTTCGATCTGCACATTGAGTGAGAGCATGTATATAAATACCGCGGTGATCATGACAACGCTGACGATCAGCGCGACCGGCATGGGCTTGCGCACGGTGGTGACCTTTACCTTTTCGCGCACGGCGGGTATTTTCTGCGCGGCGGGCGTTTTCACCAGTTCGCGGTTCAATTTATTTAAATTACGGGAAACGCGCGTTTCGCTGTCCACCGGATCCGGGTGAGTTTCCCGAGGACGGATGCGGGGGTTATAATCGTCCGCAGCATGGTTTTCGGCCTGCTGCTTTTGCAAAGCGTGCGCTTTTTTCTTTTCTTCTGTTTTTTTGCGGGAGAGGGTATCCATCCCTTTTTCTCCTTTAAAATTCCTATATTTTTTGCGCTATCCGCAGCTTGGCGCTACGGCTGCGGGGGTTCTCTTCCAATTCCTTTTCGCTCGGTTCCATGGGCTTGCGGTTGCACAGCCGTAAGCTCGGGGTAAAGCCGCACACGCACACCGGAAAATCCCGCGGGCAGGTACATCCGTCAACAAAGCCGCGCAGGGTTTCTTTCACCACACGGTCCTCCAGCGAATGAAAGGTGATTACGGAAAGGTAGCCGCCCGTATTTAAACGCTCCACAAGCTGCGTTAAGGTTTCCGGAATAATCGCCAATTCCCCGTTGACTTCGATCCGGATCGCCTGAAAGCTTCTCCGGGCGGGGTGCTTGCCGGTGATGCGTTCCTTCGGGGGGAACACGCTGCGGATAATCTCCGCCAGTTCTAAAGTCGTATTGACAGGCTTTTTTGTTCTTTCCTTCACAATCGCCGCGGCGATACTGCGCGCCCGTTTTTCCTCTCCGTATTGGAAAAGAACGCGCGCAAGCGCTTCCTCGGAATAGGTATTGACCACCTCCCAGGCGGAAAGCGGCGCGCTTTGATCCATCCGCATATCCAACCGGGCTTCGGCGTGGTAAGAAAAACCACGCTCCGGCGTATCCAGCTGATAAGAGGAAACGCCGAGATCGATCATGGCGCCGTCGATCCCATCCGGCGCCCATTGATCTAAAACAGCGCCGACGTTGCAGAAATTTTCGTGCACAAAAATGATTTTATCCCGATAGCGCTCCAGCCGGCGGGAAGCATGGAAAATGGCTTCCTCGTCGCGATCGATGCAAATAAGTTTTCCGGTAGTAAGCTGACTTGCCAAATATTCCGAATGGCCGCCTCCGCCAAGGGTGCAGTCCACATAGATCCCATCGGGGCGCGGATGCAAACCGTCCACGGTTTCTTTCAGCATCACCGAATAGTGCTGAAAGGACGCCATCAGAGCCCGTTCCTGCGAAGAATTTCTTCGATATCTTCGGTACGACTGCCGGCAAGGTATTCGCGGTATGACAATTCATCCCAAATTTCGACATGATCTCCGCAGCCAAGAACGACCACTTGCTTTTCGATTCCGGCAAATTCGCGCAGCGGCAGCGGCAAAAGGATCCTGCCCTGCGTATCGATCTCTCCTTCCTGCATGGACGCATAGAAGAAACGTTTGACGTTGCGCGCTTCCGTACCGGGCAGCGCTTCGATCTGCTCCTGAAAAGCAAGCCACTTTTCTTCCGTATAGAGATTGATGCAGCGATCCAACGAACGGACCAGCACCACCGTGGGGTTCTCACTGAAATGGTCGCGCATTTTGGCAGGAACGAACAGCCTGCCCTTCGCATCTGCCGTACATTGATATTCACCGCAAAAACCGATCCGCATAGGCCATTCTCCTTTCCAAAAAATATACTCCTCTACCATGGGAACGGGAATGGAAAATAAGGGCAAAAATGGAATTTCCATCCACTTTCATCCATTTTTCTCCACCTGAGCCCATTATAAAGGAGGAGTGCTATAATTTCAATAGCTTTTTGGAATTTTCCGGGGGTTGTTCACAAATTATTTACAATTTGTTCTGTAAAAGTTTTACGACCTTTTCCGACAAATACGCCCCGACTTCCCCGTTTTTCGCCAGAAGTGCGCGGATCCGGGTAGAAGAAATTTCTTTAAAAGCTTCCTCGGCATCGAGATAAAAGGTTTCGGTACCGCAGCCCTTGCGGTGAAAAAGGGACATGGGCTTTTCGTATGCAAGATCCGCCGCATTGCGGATGCCCTTTACCAAAACGGCCTCCGGGCGCACCTTGACATAATCCAAAAGCTGCCCGGCGTAGCAGGAAACCGTAATATTTTCTTCTCCGTCAAAGGCCGCCCGGCACAACTCAAAGCGATCCTGCAGGGAAAGAAGATATTCCTTATTCTCATTATTCATCACCAGCACCTCGCACTTGCCGAAAATAGCGGCGGCGCGGCGGACGATGTTTTCATGCCCGAGCGTAACAGGGTCAAAGCTGCCGGGGCAAATGGCGTAGCGATTCATTCTTCTTCCTCGTTTTTCATCCGTACAAAATAAAAATGGCACTTGGAAAACTGATACGGCTTGATGCTTTCTACCTGCTCCATGACGCTTTCGGGGATTTTTTCGGTTTCCAGCACGGGATTGGCGGTTTCCAAAATCAAAAGTCCGCCGGGCTTGGGCAGGCCGGCCTTTACAAGGCGCTTTAAAAGCTCCGGCGCCAGATCCTTTTCATAGGGCGGATCGGCAAAAATAAAATCGAACTGCTTGCCGCGCTTTCCGGCGGCTTTGATATATTCGCCGTATTCCGAGCGCACGATCCGGCATTGCGAAGAGAGCCTCGTTTTTTCGGCGTTTTTGCGGATCACGGCGATCGAGTCCTCGCTGCAATCCACAAAGGTGGCTTCCTTGGCGCCGCGACTCAGGGCTTCCAGCCCCATTTGTCCGCTGCCGGCAAAAAGATCGAGAAAGCTGGTGTTTTCCAAATCAAACTGGATCGCGCTGAAAACGCCCTCCTTTGCCATTTCGGTGGTGGGACGAACGCTGTCTCCCGGCAGGGTGGCGAGGCGCACGCCCTTGGCTTTTCCGGTAATGATTCTCATCATGGCTTTATTCTTCCTTTATTGACTGTTTTGTTGTTTTTCTTTTTCGCCGAAATACCGCACAATTTCCTCGGCGTTTTTCCGGGAGATCCCTTTTACGGCGGAAAGCGCCTCGACGTCGGCTTCGCGGATGGCCTTGACGGTGCGGAATTGTTTCAAAAGCAGCGCCGCTTTCTTCTCCCCGATTCCGGGGATCCCGGAAAGCGAGGTGGTTTTTACGCTTTTCCGGCGGCGGATATCCATGCGCGAAAGCGTAAAGCGGTGCACCTCCTCCTGAATGCGGTAGATAAACTGAAACAGACGGGCGTTTTTGGCAATGGAAAATTCGTTTTCCCCGTCAGTCAGCGCGCGGGTTTTATGGAACGAATCCTTGACCATGCCGATCACCGGGACAAAAACGCCCTGATCCGCCAATGCGCGGCGCACGGCGCTTACCTGCCCGACGCCGCCGTCCACAAGGAAAAGATCCGGCAGCGGTTGAAAAGCCGCATCCCCTTCGCGGAAACGGCGCACCCGGCGGGAAATGGCTTCGTACATGGAAGCATAGTCGTCCTGCTGGGTAAGCGAAAGATGAAAGCTTTTATAATCGCGCTTGGAAAAGTGCGCATTCTGAACGGTAATGATGGAAGCGGTCAAAAAGTCATTGCCGGAACCGGAAATATCGATGCTTTCAATACGCTCCGGCAGCACTTCCAATTGCAAAAGCGAAGCCAGTTCCACCAGTACCTCCTCATCTTTTTCGAGCATGGCACGGCGGTGCAGACTAGCCTCCCGTGCATTTTCCGCAGCTAGAGCGACGATTTTTTTACCGTTTCCCCGTTCCGGGCAGACGATCTTTACAGAAGCGCCGCGCTTTTCCTGCAGAATTTCGGAAAGAAGCTCCACGTCCTCCCCAAACAGCTCGGGCGGCAGCATGATCTGTCGGGGCAGAAAATCACGCCCGCGATAGAGCTCCAGCAAAAATGAGGAAAAGTTTTCCGCGCTGACGATCTCGTCGGCGCCGAAGTGAAAGTGAATGCTGTCCACGACCCTGCCCTCCCGCACGGAAAGCTGGTTGACAGCGCCGCCCAGATCATCAGCATACAGGCCGAACACGTCGGCGTCGAAAGAAAGATCCTTCACGATCTGGCGGTTTTCGGAAAGACGGGACAGCGCGCGGATATGATCGCGCAGTTTCGCCGCACGTTCAAAATCCAGGTTTTCGGCGGCTTCTTCCATTTGCGCGGTAAGGTTTTTGGAAACCCGGGTATAATCGCTTTTTAAAAAGGCGATCACTTCATCTATTTTTTTGGCGTATTCTTCCTCGGAAACTGCGCCCGTACAAACCCCGCAGCAGCGGTTCAGGTGGAAATAGAGGCACGGCTTTTCCCGGCCGATCTCCCGCGGGAAAGACCGCTTGCAGGTAGGCAGGGCAAAAATTTTATTGGCAAGATCAATGATCGTATGCACCGCTCCCGCCGAGGAATAGGGACCGAAATACTTGGATTTTTCTTTCTTTTTCGATTCGCGGCGGCGCGCAAAGGAAAGTCGCGGATAGCTTTCTCCCAGCGAAAGCCGGATATAGGGGTAATTTTTATCGTCCTTCAGCCGGATATTGAATTTGGGCTGGTGCAGCTTGATCTTTTCGTTTTCCAGAATCAGCGCTTCCGCTTCCGTTTCGGTAACAATGGTCTGAAAATCCACCGCCTGTGAAACCAGCTTTTCGGTTTTCGGCGGGTGCTTACCGATGTTCTGCAAATAGCTCAGTACCCGGTTGTGCAGCGCTTTGGATTTCCCGACATAGAGAATGGTGCCGCTTTTATCAAAAAAAAGGTACACGCCGGGAAGCCGCGGCAAGAGCTTTGCTTTTTCCAGCATTTTTTCCTTGGTAAGGATCTGGGGAATATATTCCTGCATGACCGCTCCTAATGGATTTGAATAAAAAAATGCCGTCATTCTCCAAAGAATGACGGCTTCAAATTTAATCGTTAAAACCGGCGAGAATCAGGTTTGTCAAGCCTTCAATGGCATCGGCTTCATCCTGGCCGTCTGCAATTACCCGTATGCGGGTTCCTTTTGTGATCCCAAGTGAGAGAATGCCCAAAAGGGATTTGGCGTTGGCTCTGCGATCGCCGCATTCTACCCAGAGAGAGCTTTTATAGCTATTGGCCTTTTGAATAAAATAGGTTGCCGGTCTGGCGTGGAGGCCGACGCTATTCAGAACGGTAATTTCCTTTGAAATCATAACAAACTCCTAACAGAACGTTCGAAACCAATGACAAAACAGAAATACTAGTATCCATTATACCAAATAAAATTCAAAATGCAAGTATTTTTTGAAAAAATCATTCCTTTTCGGGCGGTTTTTCACAAAAAAGGCCGGTGATCTGCAGAAGAGTCGCCATGGAGCGCAGACTTGCGAGGGTGCGAAGATATTCTTTTTCTTTTATGCCGCGTGAAAATTGAAAACGCCGGCAGATTTTCCGGTCGCGGTACACCGCGGCGATCACGCCCGTGCCAAACGGCATTTCTGCGGTCGCTTTTTCCGGGTCGAGCGTGCCGATCACAGCCAGAGCCGCCGTCGTTTGAAACTTTTCCCGCACCTGTTGTGCCAGATGCAGAACGTATTCTTCGGGGCTGTCCGAAGCACGGCCGCTCCCAAATACCGCTTCCGGCGCGTTTTCGGGGTCGAAAACCACGCCGCCTTTGAAAACAGAAAAAGCATTTTCCGTTTGACAGAGCGCTGCGGCCATTTTTCCGCCGGTAAAGCCTTCGGCAAGCGCCAGGGTGTTTTTTCCCCGGCAAAAGCGCTCGATCAGCACTTCATGCAGCTTTCGATCCCGGTCGCTGTAAATAAACTGCCCCAATTTCGCAAATAAATTCCGCTCAGTCTCCCGGCAAAGACGCTCCGCTTCTTCGATTTTTTCGGCCTTTGCGGTAATGCGTAGCTCCACTTCCCCTTCTTTGGCATAGGGCGCAATCGTGGGATTGCAGCCGGTTTCCATTTCATGACGCAAAACGGCGTCCACGTCACTTTCGCCGATGCCGTAAAGATGCAGTGTCACGGAATGCAGCACCACGCCGCTCCTTTTCTGCAAAAGCGGCGCCACCCGTTCGCGGTACATGGGTTTCATTTCGCGCGGGACGCCGGGCATCATAACAACGGTACGCCCGTCCTTTTCGATCCAGATTCCCGGTGCCGTTCCCCAATCGTTTTCAAGGATCGCAGCTCCCTTGGGGATCAGCGCCTGAGAAAGATTGTTCGGCGTCATTTCTCTTCCCAACGCGGCAAAAAAGGCGCGCAGCTTTTCAGCGACGGCGGCGTTTTCCTCCAAGGGGAGCTGCAAAACAGACGCCACCGTTTCTTTGGTAATATCATCATACGTCGGGCCGAGCCCGCCGGTAATGAGCACAAGCTCCGAACGGCTCAGCGCCAGGCGAACCGCGTCCTCCAGACGTTCGCGGTTGTCGCCGCAGGTTTGGCGGTGATAGACCGCGATCCCGATTTTGGCAAGCTCTGCGGAAAGAAACGCCTGGTTGGTATCGACAATATTGCCGAGCAAAAGCTCGGTTCCGACCGAGAGAATTTCAGCTTGGATCATGGGATTCTTCCGTTTCAGAGACTTCCGTTTTTTCCTCCGGCGCCGCTTGCTTTTTCTTTTTCCGGCGCAGTCCCTGCAGGAAGCGGAACTTCTTTTGATTTGGTTTTTGTGCTTCTTTCGGCAGCATCGGCGGATAATCCATATAATAAGCGGTATCGGCGGCCATTTCTTTTTGAGTAAGGCGTGCGTTGACGGCGCTCTTTACCAGACGGTACAGCAGCGAGAATACCGGCACGGCCAGAACCATGCCCCAGATCCCGAACAGCCCGCCGGCAACCGTGAGCGAAACCATAACCCAAAAGCCGGAAACGCCGGTGGCGCGGCCAATGAGCTTCGGCCCGAGGACGTTGCCGTCGATCTGCTGAATGATAATGATGAGGATGATAAACAAAATCACCTTGCGCGGTTCGACGATCAAAAGCAAAAGTCCGCTGGGGATTGCGCCGATGATCGGCCCGAACACGGGAATAATATTGGTCACACCGATGATCACGGCGATCAGCGCCGGAAATTTGATGCCGGCGATCAGAAAGATAAAATAAGATCCGACGCCGACGATCAGGCTATCCAAAAGCTTGGAATTGATAAAACCGCCCACGCTTTCATCGATATCGCGGAAAAAGAGCACCGTGGTATCCGCGCCTTTTTTCGGCAGAACGGCATAGGTGAATTTTTTCAGACGGGCGACGAGCATTTCCTTGTCAAAGAGCATATAAATGGAGATCACCACGCCGATCACAAAATAGCCGATCGTGGTAGTGAAACTCGTCACAAAGGAAATTACGTTCGGGAAAGAAGAAACCAGCATTGAAGCCGCGTCGCGAATGATCGACTCTCCGCTTTCCAAAAGGCTGCTGAGCGGCGCTGACCAGAACGATTCCCCGTTTGATAGCGACTGTACTCTGCCAATGATCCCATCCGCCCACGCGGCAAAGCTGGAGGAATACTCCGAAAAGTTGGAAACCAGTGCCGAAACGCTGGAAATGACCTGCGGCGCGACAATCAGAACGAAAATGCCGATCACGATCAGCGCGATCAAATAGGTGGCAAGCATGGAAAGCGCGCGGAGCGTTTTCTTTTTCAGCGGTTTTTTACGGGCAAGCCGGGAAAAACCATTTTCGCAGAATTTTAAAACCGGAAACAGCAAATAAGCGATCACAAAGCCGTAAACAATGGGGGTGGATATTTTCGCCAGCGCCCCAATCGCCTTTCCGATCGCAGAAAGATTCTGCAAAAGAAAAGCAAAGCAAATACAAGCGGCAACCGTGAGAAAAATGGCGAGATATTTTTTATCGATCTTCCGGAACATGACTTTCTCCTTTCGGCTTCGTTTGTAAAAAATCAAAAAAGGCGCTCAGGCTCGGCGCCATTTTGCGCCCAGGGGTGTGTCTTCAATGACAATGCCGTTTTCCGCAAGGTAGGCGCGGATCTCATCGGCACGCCGGAAATTCTTTTCCTTTTTGCAGAGGCTTCTTTCCTCGACCAGCGCAACGATCTTTTCCTCGGAGAGCGCGTTTTCTTCTTTTTTTTCTTCTGGCTTCAAAAAGCCCATCAGGCCGCAGATTTCCTCATAAAAGGCCAGGATCGCGCGGAGGGCGGCGCGGCTGCGCTTTTCGGTGACAAAAATATTGATCTCCTTGACCGCTTCGAACAGGGCGGCCAGGCCGTCTGCGGTGTTGAGATCGTCCTCCATGGCGGCAATAAACTTTTCGCGCTTTTCCTCCAAAAGTGCAAGGTGCGCCGCTTCCTCAGCGGAAAGGGCGTCGCCCTCGGAATTCTTTTCCAGGTAGCGCAGGTTTTCTTCGCAGTGGTAGAGGCGCTGCACGGAGTTCTGCGCCTGCTTTAAAATTTCGGCGGAAAAATTCACCGGGCTTCTGTAATGCGCGGAAAGAATGAAATAGCGAATCGCGGGATAGCCGTAAACCTTCGCCGCGTCGCGCACGGTGAAGAAATTTCCGAGCGATTTGGACATTTTTTTATTGTCGACGTTGATAAAGCCATTGTGCAGCCAAAAGCGGGCAAACGGTACGCCGAAAGCGCCCTCGGACTGGGCGATCTCGTTTTCGTGGTGCGGAAAAGTCAAATCCACACCGCCGCAATGGATATCGATGCTTTTGCCCAAATAGCGGTCGACCATGGCGGAGCATTCAATATGCCAGCCGGGTCTGCCCTTGCCCCAGGGGGAATCCCAGGAGGGTTCCCCGGGCTTTGCGGCTTTCCAGAGCGCAAAATCCAGCGGATCGCGCTTGATTTCGGAAACGCTGATGCGGGCGCCGCTTTCCAGATCGTCCACATTTTTGCCGGAAAGCTTGCCGTAGCCGCGAAAGCTGCGGGCGGCGTAGTAAACGTCCCCGCCGGATTCATAGGCGTGGCCTTTTTCAATCAAAAGGGAAATGATATGAATAATCGAATCGATATTCTCGGTCGCGCGGGGATGCACGGTCGCCGGATGGATGCCAAGCCCGGCGGCATCGATTTCGTATTCCTTGATATAGCGCTCCGCTACGTCCTTGACAGAGGTGCCCTCTTCCTGGGCACGCTTGATCATTTTATCGTCGACGTCGGTGAAATTCTGCACGAAATCCACACGGTTGCCGCGATATTCCAGATAACGGCGCAAAAGGTCGAAAGTCACAAAAGCGCGGGCGTTGCCCACGTGAAAATAGTTATAAACCGTCGGCCCGCAGGCATACATACGGACGTGGTGATCCTGCACGACAAAATCTTCTTTCCGCGCGGAAAGGGTGTTATAGAGTTTCATAGACCTCTCCTTGTTTTCATTTCGTGGGGTCGAGATAGCCCCAATACTGTTTCATATAATCCACGCCGGAAAACACCGTCAGCCCTGTCATAACAAACAGGGTCGCCCAAGAAAGGAACGGAATGCTCCAAAAGGGTACAAACGCCATCAGAACCGGCTCTAAAATGGTGGCCACCACCCAAACGCACTGGGAAACGGTTTTGGCTTTGCCGTACCAGCTGGCGGCGATTACCACCGGTTTTTTTGAGGTAGAGACCACAAGCCGCAGGCTTGTGACGGCCAGCTCGCGGAAAATCACCACCGCGCCGCAGATAACAAAGCCCAAATGAAGCGCCGCCGATGCGCGGTACATAGCCGAAGAACAAAAGCCCAAAATCGCGCCGAAAATCATAAATTTATCGGCAAGGGGATCTAAAAATTTTCCGAAATCAGTGATCAGATTCCGGCTGCGCGCGATTTTGCCGTCGGCAAAATCGGTGATCGCCGCCGCCCCGAACAAGGCCGCCGCTAACAGGCGCGAAACGATTTCTCCGTAAGTTCCGGGCAAACAAAGCAAAAGAAAGACCATAAAGACCGGGACCAAAAGGATCCTCAGCACTGTCAATCGATTGGGCAGATTCATTCATCGCGAACCTCTTTTCCAAATAAATCGTAATCCATGCTTTCCTGGATCAGCACGGTGACAAATTTCCCGCACGGCACCTTGCGGCCGGAGGTAAAATAAACCTCGCCGTCAATTTCGGGGGCGTGGAATTCGCTCCTGCCGAAAAAGCGCTCGGAAACCGGGTCGTAGCCTTCGCAGAGGATCTTCATTTTCCTGCCGATAAGGCTTCGGTTATACGCTTCGGCGACGCCGTACTGCGCCTGCATGACCGAATCCAGCCGCACCTGCTTGGTCTTTTCGTTGACCTGCCCCGGCATGAAATAAGCGGGGGTCCCCTCCTCGCGGGAATAGGCAAAAGCGGCCAGCCGCTGGAAGTGTCCTTCCTTGACGTAGCGGCAAAGTTCGGAAAAATCCTTGGCCTTTTCGCCGGGGAAGCCTACCATTACGGTAGTGCGCAGCACGATTTCCGGCATAGCGGCGCGCAGACGACGCACGCAGTCCTCGATTTCCGCTCTGCCGCCGCGGCGGTTCATATCCGCTAAAACAGAATCGGAAATATGCTGGATGGGAATATCGAGATATTTACAAATAGTATCATGCTTTGCCATGACCTCGATCAATTCATCGGTAATTTTATCGGGGTAGCAATACAAAAGGCGGATCCAGGTGAAACCGTATTCTTCTGCAGCCAGCTTTTCGCAAAGCTCGGCGAGCGCGTATTTGCCGTACAGATCGATCCCGTAAAGCGTGGTGTCCTGCGCGACGATGCAGAGCTCTTTGATCCCCATTTCGGAAAGCGTTTTCGCCTCCTTGAGAATATCCTCCATCCGTCGGGAGCGATACACGCCGCGAATCTGCGGGATAGCGCAGTAGGTACAGCCGTTGTCGCAGCCGTCGGCAATGCGAAGATAGGCAAAATGCTCGTGCATGAGCGCGCGGTCGCCCTCGGTGACCTGCTTTTCCGGTTCATTGATCCAAAAGCATTTTTCACCCTGCAGCACCTTTTCGATCGCTTCCGTAATGCGGTGCTCCTGCCCCATGGAAAGAGCCGCGTCCACTTCGGGAAGCGACTTCTGAATTTCCTCAAAATAGCGCTGCACCATGCAGCCTGTTAAAATAATGCCGCGCAGGGAGCGGTTTTCCTTCAGCCAGGCAAGATCGAGAATATTTTCGATTCCTTCTTCCTTGGCGCTGCGGATAAACGCGCAGGTATTGACGATCATTACATCGGCGTCAATATCCTCAGGGACGATTTCATACCCCGCCTGGGCGACCCGGGCAAGCATCATTTCGCAGTCCACCTCGTTTTTGGGGCAGCCCAGCGAAACAAATCCAACCTTGATACTCAAAATTCCTTTTCCTCCCAATCGGGATTTTCGCGCAGAAGCGCAGCGATCGCCGCATTTGCAGCGGCGTAGTCATAACCCTTGCGCACCAGAAAAGCGCAAAGCTTTTTTCTGCCCTCGGGCGTTTGGGCAAGCCCGGTTTTTCGCTCTTTTTCCAAAAGCGTCTTCGCCCGCGCCGCCTGATCCAATTCGCGCGAAAAAGCGCGTTCCACGAGAGCCGGAGAAAATTTCCGTTTCTTCAGTTCCTCGCGGATCTTACGGGGGCCATAGAGAGAAGCGTCCATTTTGGCAAGCAGAAGGCGCAGATAGCGCTTATCGTCCAGCAGTCCCTGCTGCAAAAGAAAACGGACCGTTTCTTTGGCCGCCTCCTGCGAAAAGGGCTCGCGCCCCGGCCTTTTTTCGGTCAGATGCGCCATCATTTGGCGCGCGGTCAGATCCCCGCGCCCCAACCGGGCAAGCGCTTTGTTCAAACAGGCCTTTTTTTCGGCTTCTTCCATCAGCGCAAGCCGCGCTTCTTCAAAAGAGCATCGATCTTTTCGTGCGGGTCAATGATCGCGGTCACGGAAAGATTGTGGTTCAGCGCAGCGATAATATAGGCCAGATATTTGGAAACGTCCACCTCCACAAACCACGGCTTCGAGCGGGTCTCCTCGCTCACGTACGTTAAGTTCGTGCCGAACAGCCCGGCCAGAATGCCGTCCTGATAGGCTTTGTCGATTTTTTCGTACCCGGCGGTGAAAATGGAATAGGTGGCATAAGCAAAGATCCGATTCGCCTTGCGGGATTTCAATTCATAGGCGATGTCGAGGATCGAATCGCCGGAGGCAATGATATCATCCACGATAAAGACGTCCTTTCCTTCCACATCCTCGCCCAGGTATTCGTGCGCCACGATAGGGTTGCGGCCGTTGACGACTTTGGAATAGTCTCTTCTCTTGTAGAACATCCCCATGTTCACGCCCAGAACGGAGGCATAGTACATACTGCGGCTGATGGCGCCCTCGTCGGGACTGATGACTATGAAATTGTCCTTGCAGGGAACCAGGTCCGGATAGGCGCGGAACATGCTTTTCAGTACCTGGTAATACGGCATGAAATTGTCCATCCCCATAAGCGGCACGGCGTTCTGCACGCGGGGGTCGTGCGCGTCAAAGGTAATGAGATTGCGCACGCCCATGCCCTGCAGCTCCTGCAGAGAAAACGCACAGTCAAGCGATTCGCGGTAATTCCGGCGGTGCTGACGGCCGCCGTAGAGCATGGGCATCACTACGGAGATGGTGTGCGCCTTGCCGCTGGCCGCCTGGATGATGCGTTTTAAGTCCTGGTAATGATCGTCCGAGGACATGCGATTTTCATGGCCGAACATATTATATTTTACATTGTAATTTCCGATATCGACGCAAACGAAAAGATCATCCCCGCGAACGGAGTCGTAAATAATCCCCTTGGCTTCGCCGGAGGTAAAGCGCGGACACTCGGCGGGAAGCAGGAAGGTATCGATATCCCAGCCGGCCTTTCTCGCCCAATTAACTAGGTGCCAGTCGACTTTTTTCGCCAGTTCGCTGGCGCCTTCAAGGGTAATGATTTTTAAGGGAGCCACACGATCCTGTTCTTTGAAAATTTCCTCACAGGTGATGGTATGATTCGGTGCAGTCTGTAACATGTTCTTTCTCCGTTCTGTTTTCAGTCTTTTTCGTTTGCTGTGTCGTTTGGGAATCGAAAAGGGCTCGATCCGATTCAGTTCAGATCGTCCAGGTCGAGATCGTCCTCTTCATCCTCCTCTTCCCCGAAAAGGGATTCGGAATTGACGGGCTCGGCGTCGCCCTTGGTTTCAAACGCCTTTAGAATCTTTTGGCTGATCTCTTCGGAAAGGGCGGGGTTTTCCTGCAAAAAGATGCGCACGTTATCCTTGCCCTGACCGATCCGTTCGCCCTGATAAGAGAACCAGCTGCCGCTCTTTTGAATGATATCGAACCGGAGGCCCATTTCGATGATCTCGCTTTCGCGAGAGATGCCCTTGCCGTAGAGAATATCGAATTCCGCTACGCGGAAGGGCGGCGCGACTTTGTTTTTGGCGATCTTGCACTTGATATGATTGCCGACGGCTTCCGTTTTGTTTTTAATCTGCTCGCCGCGGCGCACGTCGATGCGCACGGAGGAATAGAACCGCAGCGCCCGGCCGCCGGTGGTGACCTCGGGATTGCCGTACATCACGCCCACTTTTTCACGCAGCTGATTGATAAAGATAAACGCGCACTGGCTTTTGGCGATCGCGCCGGAAATTTTGCGCAGCGCCTGTGACATGAGTCTCGCCTGTACGCCCACCATGGCCTGTCCCATTTCGCCCTCGATCTCGGCGCGGGGAACGAGCGCCGCCACGGAGTCCACAACAATGACGTCTACCGCGTCGCTGCGCACCAGCGCTTCGGCAATCTCCAGCGCCTGTTCGCCGCTGTCCGGCTGGGAGACCAAAAGCTCGTCCACATTGACGCCGAGCGCTTTGGCATAAACCGGATCCAACGCGTGCTCCGCGTCGATGAACGCGGCCGTGCCGCCCTGCTTTTGCGCGGTGGCGATGACCTGCAGGGCGACGGTGGTTTTACCGGAGGATTCCGGCCCGTATATTTCGGTGATTCTCCCTTTCGGGATTCCGCCGACGCCCAGCGCCAGGTCCAGCGAAAGCGAACCGGTGGAAATTGCACTGACGTTCATTTTGGAATTTTCGCCCAGCTTCATGATCGAACCTTTGCCGAATTTCTTTTCGATCTGCCCGAGCGTGGTCATAAGTGCCTTTGCTCTGTTTTCTTCCACATTGCCGCCGGGTGCGGCCTTTGTTTCTTTTGCTTTTGCCATTGGGGCATTTTCCTCCTCAACACAAAGATTATCCATGGAAATATGATAACATAATACACGCTCTATTGCAAGTGATTTTTCGCCAAAATCACCCTGATTTTCCGTATTTTTAAACCACATTTTCTCCAATCAGAAGGCAGCGCAGAATTCCGCTTTCATCCGGGAACGCTTTGCAGGAAAGCTCCGCCTTTTCGGCAAAAAGAAAGATCTCTTTTTCCTGATCCTTGCCAATTTCAACGGCAAACGGAACGCCCGTTTTTTTGCACAGCAAAAGGAACCGCCGGTAAAACGCCAGCCCGTCCGCGCCGCCGTCCAACGCAAGCTTCGGCTCGCGGCGCACATTGGCCGGCAAAGCGGCGATTTCCCCGGTCGGGATATAGGGCGGGTTCGAAAGCACCAGCGCCGGGCGCTCCCGCAAAAGCGCTTCTTCGGCCGCCGGGGAAAGAACGTCCAGCCCGGTCACCGAAAGCCTGTCCCTTACGGCAAGCTTTGCCGCATTATCCGCCGTCAGTGCCAGCGCTTCGGGGGAAAGATCAAAAGAATGGCAAGCCAAATCCGCGCGGCGGCGCAAAAGCGCAATCCCGATACAGCCGGAACCGCAGCAAAAATCAAAAACCTTCGCGTTTCGGGGAACAAAGCTCTCCCCCACCCGCACCAGCACTTCGGAATCACGCCGGGGAATGAGCACCTTTTCGCGGCAGAGGTATTCTTCTCCGTCAAAAAACTGCGTGCCGAGATAGTATTGTAAAGGCGCGCCGTCCAAAAGCGCTTTGGCTTCAGCCAGCATTTTGTGGGAAAGCGCTTCGGGAAGCGCCTTTTCCGGCTCCAGCAGCCGCGCCTCGCGCGGGAGTCCGTTTTTTTCGAGCAGCGCGGCGACAAGCTCCCCGGCACTGAAATAGGCTTCCCCACCCATTTCTCGATGTAAAGAGATGACCGTGCGGGTCAGTTCCAACACGGTCATGCTTTTCCCTCCGGGGGCGTATTTTCTTTTGCGGGCGCCGTTTCCTCTGCGGGCATATTCACTTCGGCAGGCGCGTTTTCCTCTGCGGGTGCACTTTCGGGCGCTTCTTCTTTTTCGGGCAGAGAGATCCCGGCAAAAACCTCTTCCTCCGGGAATTCCTCGGGCAAGGCGGATTTGAGCGCCACAATGGCGACTTCGATCATATCGTCCGTCGGCTCTTTTGTCGTCAGGCGCTGGATCCAGAGTCCGGGAGCGGTGAAAACGCGGATCACGGCGTTGTCGTGCTTGCCGGCATAGCGGATGATTTCATAGCCCAGTCCCATGGTGACCGGCAGCAGCAGGATCTTAATGCCGACATAGAGCCAGGTGTTTTCCTTCGCGGCGGGAAACACCACGCCGATAATAAGGCCGATCAAAACGCCCACGAACATCATAAGGAACATAAAGCTGGTGCCGCAGCGCGGGTGAAAACGCTTTTGTTTCCGTACGTTTTCCACCGTCAGCTCCAGCCCTTTTTCATAGCAAAAAATACTTTTGTGCTCGGCGCCGTGGTACATGAAAGTGCGTTTGATATCGTTCATCAGGGAAATCAGTGCAATATAGCTCAAAAAGATCGCAATGCGCAGAACCCCCTCGAAAATACGACGCCATACGGGCGAGGGGATAAAGCCGGAAATCCACGCCGGCAGCAGAAGGAACAGCCCCACGCCGAGAAGAACCCCCAGCACGGTACCGATCGCCATGATGATCGCGGTCAGGCTTTTGCCGAAGATTTTGGCGAGCCATTTTTCAAAAGCCGTCTCTTCTTCGATTTCGAGCGATTCCGCTGCAAAATTCAGCGTGGAAAAGGAGAGAATCATACTCTCGACAAAGGACGCCACACCGCGCACCACCGGCAGCCGCAGAAAGAAGTTTCTTTTGCGGATCTCATTGGGGTGCGTGTCGCGCACAATGCTGCCGTCCGGCTTGCGCACGGCCGTGGTATAGCCGGTTTTGCCGCGCATCATCACGCCCTCCAGAACCGCCTGCCCGCCGACTTTTCCGACGCGCTCCTTGATGTTTTTTTCTTTCATAGTTTCCTCCCGGGTTTAGTGAAAACGAATGTTCGCCACAATTCCCTCCACCTCGTCAAGATGCGTCTGGAAAAGCTCGGCTTTTGCGGTATAAGTCAGGTTATAAATATTGCCGCCGCACGAAACAAGATAGGTGCGGAAAGCATATTCCTCCTCGCCGAAAAAGGCGCTGTAATCGATAAAAATCGCCTCGTACCCGTCTACGGTGAGCGCCGTGATTTTGGGCGTGCCGTCCTCGTTTTCCGGCAAGGTCAGATTCTGAAAATAATCCCGGAACTGTTCAAAGTAAAAATGCTCCGCGTAAGAGGCCAAGGTAGGATACAGCGACGGCGCCGTGATGGCGGTGATATTGACATTGGAAAAGTCGCCGTCGCTGGCGTGTGCGGAAACGAGCCCCGCGTCGCTGCGATCCAGGAGCCAGGTTTCGGGGTAATAAAAGTCATAATCCCCGCCGGGGTTTTCCGCCAGAAGATACCCTTCGGGCAAATCCGTTTCCTCCTCCTTGGCGCAGGCGAAAAAACCCGTCGCGCAGAGCGCGAGCGCCAGGAGTATCATAAAAATTTTCGTGTTCAGTTTCATAGATTTTCCTTTCAGATCAGTTGCGAAATGATTTCGTTCGAGACAAAAAAACCCTTGGGGGTCAAAGCATAGCCGGTTTCGGTTTTTCGGCAAAGGCCGTGCGGAAGAAGCGCGGAAAGCTTTTTTTCCACCAAAAATCGCTTTTCGGCGCCAGCTTCCCGTTCCAATCCGGCAAGGTTCAGTCCCTCGGCAAGGCGTAGCGAGAGCATGATCCTTTCTTCAGCGGCGTCCGCCGGCAAAACCGCTTCGCACGTTTCCAGTGCGTCTTCCCATTTTTTGGCAGTCAAAAAACGGTGCACGTCGGCGGCGAACGAAAAACGCTTTCCCCCGAAAAAGGAATGCGCGCCGGGACCGATGCCGAGGTACTCCTCCCGGCGCCAGTATTTTAAGTTATGCCGGGATTCAAAGCCGGGCCTGGCGGCGTTGGAAATTTCGTACTGCAAATAGCCGTGCTTTTCTAAAAGCCCGATCCCGGAACAATACATTTTCTGCTGTTCCTCCTCGGAAGGGAGCGCGCTTCTTTGCGCATAAAGCGGCACGTGCTCTGCCAAGGTCAGGCAATAAAAGGAAAGATGCTCCGGAGAAAACGACATGGCGGTTTCAAGATTTTGGAGCCACCCTTTTTCCGTTTGCTCCGGCAGGGCAAAAATCAGATCCAGGCTAACGTTCCGAATGCCCGCCCGCCGCGCCAGGGCGACGGCGCGTTCGCAATCGGCCGGGCTGTGCTTTCGGCCGATCCGGGCAAGCTCCGTTTGATTTGCGGACTGCATCCCCAGGCTGAGGCGATTTCCGCCAAAGGCAGTAAAAGCCGCCAGCTTTTCCGCGGTGACGGTTTCGGGGTTCATCTCGGCCGTGATCTCGCAATCGGGCGCAAAAGAAAAATTTTCGCGCATTGCGCCCAAAAGGCGTTCCCAGTCCTCTTTTTCCAAAAGGCTCGGCGTACCGCCGCCGAAATACACGGTGTCGATTTCATAGTCCTTCAGCGGTTCCCGCCAAAGCAAAAGCATTTCCGCGCTTTTTTCTATATACGGGGCAAGGAGCGATGGATCTGTAACGGAATAAAAATCGCAATAGGCGCATTTTTGGCGGCAAAACGGAACGTGAAAATACAGGCCGATTTTATTCATCCAGCTTGAGCACCGCCATAAACGCCTCCTGCGGCACCTCCACGGAGCCGAGGGAACGCATTTTCTTTTTGCCCTCTTTTTGCTTCTCCAAAAGCTTTTTCTTCCGCGTGATATCGCCGCCGTAACACTTGGCAAGCACGTCCTTGCGCATGGCCTTTACCGTTTCGCGCGCAATGACCCTGCCGCCGATAGCGGCCTGCACGGGAATTTCAAAGAGCTGGCGCGGGATGTTTTCTTTCAATTTTTCCACAATGCGCCGCGCTCTCGGGTAGGCTTTTTCCGAATGGACGATAAAAGAAAGCGCATCCACGACGTCGCCGTTTAAAAGAATATCCAGCTTGACAAGGCTTGCGGGCGCGTATTCGGTATGGCTGTAATCAAACGAGGCGTAGCCCTTGCTGCGGGATTTTAAAGCGTCGAAGAAATCGTACACGATTTCATTAAGCGGCAGCTTGTAGTGCAGCTCCGCGCGGGTGGGCGTGATGTATTTCATATCCGCAAATTCCCCGCGCCTGTCCTGGCAAAGATCCATGATCCCGCCCACAAATTCCACCGGGGTAATAATACTGGCGCGCACCACCGGCTCGAACGCCTGGGCAATGTTCTCCGCCGCCGGGTAGTTGGAGGGATTGTCGATTTCAATCGTATCGCCGCTTGTCAATTGCAGGCGGTAAATTACGCTCGGGGCGGTAGTGATCAGGTCAAGGTTGAATTCCCTCTCCAGCCTTTCCTGAATCACTTCCATGTGCAGAAGCCCCAAAAAGCCGCAGCGGAAACCAAAGCCGAGCGCGGCGCTGGTTTCCGGCTCAAAGGAAAGGGACGCGTCGTTGAGCTGCAATTTTTCCAGCGCTTCGCGCAAATCGTTATAGCGCGCGCCGTCTGCCGGATAAATACCGGAAAACACCACGGGCAGCGCCTTTTGAAAGCCTTCAAAGGCGACCGGAGTGGGATTTTCCGCCAGGGTAATGGTATCGCCCACACGGGTTTCCCGCAGGGTTTTGATGGAAGCGGTAAAATATCCCACCTCGCCGGCGGCAAGACTTTCGCAGGGGGAAAGGCCGAAGGTCTGCATCCGGCCGACCTCGGTCACGTCAAACTCCGCGCCGGTGCTCATCAGGCGGATACGATCCCCGCGGGAAATTTTTCCTTCAAACACGCGGAAATACACGATCACACCCTTATAGGAATCGTAAAACGAATCAAAAATCAGAGCCTTTAAGGGTTTCTCTTCCTCGCTTTTCGGCGCCGGGATGCCGTGCACGATCGCCTCCAGCACCGCGTGGATATTCAGCCCCGTTTTGGCGGAAACCTCGGGCGCGTCCTTTGCCGGGATACCGATCACGTCCTCAATTTCGTTTTTCACTTTTTCGGGGTTGGCAGCGGGCAGATCGATTTTATTGATGACCGGCAGAATTTCCAAGTCGTTATCGACCGCCAGGTATGCATTCGCCAGCGTTTGCGCCTGAATGCCCTGCGTGGCGTCTACGACCAGAAGCGCCCCCTCGCAGGCGCGCAGCGAACGCGAGACCTCATAGTTAAAGTCTACGTGGCCGGGGGTATCGATGAGGTTGAATTCATAGTCTTCCCCATTATCGGCACGGTACGAAAGCGAAACGGCGCGCGCTTTAATGGTGATGCCGCGCTCGCGCTCCAGTTCCATATCGTCCAGCACCTGCTCTTCCATTTCCCGTTTTTCCACCGTACCGGTGGCTTCGAGGATCCGGTCGGCAAGAGTGGATTTCCCGTGGTCGATATGGGCGATGATACAAAAATTGCGAATGTTCTTTTCCATATGATTTTATCTGTCCCGATCCTGCAGTTTGACCGCTCTCCTGTTTTCGCGCTCCCGTTCCTTTTTGAGGGCGGATTCGCGTTTGTCGTATAGTTTTTTTCCCTTGCAGATTCCCACCTGCACCTTGACTCTGCCGTTTTTCAGATACAGGGAAAGCGGGATCAGGGTGTACCCGTCGCGCTCGGCGGCGCTTTTCAGCTTGAGAATTTCTTTTTTATGCATTAAAAGCCGACGGATCCGCAGCGGATCGCGGTTGAAAATGTTGCCCTTTTCATAGGGACTGATATGGATCCCTTTGGCAAAAAGCTCGCCGTTTTCGATGATAAGATAGGAATCTTTTAAATTGCAGGTGCCCTGACGCAGGGATTTGACCTCGGTGCCGAACAGCTCGATCCCGGCTTCGAAGCTTTCCTCCACAAAATAATCGTGGTACGCCTTGCGGTTGGAGGCGATGGTTTTCAGCGCACTATTTTTCTCCGCCACCGGGCACCTCCTCCAACCATTGAGCCGATTCCGTTTCCGGCAGAGCGGAAACGCTTTTCAGCTTCCGCTGGATCTGCCGAGTACGCACGCCGACCAGATTGTCCAGTCCGCGGCTTGCCTGCTCAAGGCGCGCCTGCGCATCTTTCAGCGCGGATTCAAATTTATCAAATTCCGTTTTCACAGCGCCCAGAATTTCCCAGACCTCGCCGGAACGCTTTTGGATCGCTAAAGTACGGAAGCCTGTTTGCAGGGAGTTCAACAGCGCCGCCATGGTGGTCGGCCCGGCGATATTGATTTTATAGCTGCGCTGCAGCACCTCCACCATGCCCATTTTTACCACCTCGGCATACAGTCCCTCGGTGGGCAGAAACATAATGGCAAAGTCGGTCGTGTGCGGCGCACTGATATATTTGGTTTGAATGTCCTTGGCAAAGGCTTTGATCCGGCCCGCCAATTCCGCCGACTGGGCTTTGACCGCTTCGGGATCGCCGGACTCATAAGCATCCTGCAACGCCAGGTACGCATCGGATGGAAATTTGGAATCGATGGGAAGATAGACGAATTCGCCGGCGTTCTGCCCCGGCAGCTTGACGGCAAATTCCACACGGTTCGCGGAATTCGGCACAGTGGCGACGTTCGTTTCATACTGCTCGGGAGAAAGGATCTCCTCCAAAATCGCGCCAAGCTGGATCTCGCCTAAAATGCCGCGCGTTTTGACGTTGGAAAGCACTCTCTTTAAATCGCCCACGCCGTTCGCCAGCGTCTGCATTTCGCCGAGTCCCTTATAGACCTCGGCAAGGCGGGTGCTGACCTCGCGAAACGAGCGGCTGATGCGCTCCTCAAGCGTGGTCTGCAGCTTTTCGTCCACACTGGCTTTGATTTCACCCAGGCTTTTTTCGTTGCCCTGGCGGAGCTCGGTGAGCTTGGCGTCCACGGTAGTGCGGAGCGCCTGCGCGTTCTTTTCCTGCTGGGCGCTCATTTCCGCCATGCGCAGATCAATGCTTTTTACCGAAGAATCCAGCGTTTTGCGAAAAGCCTCCAGCGTTTCGGAAAGCGCGCGTGAAACCTCCTCCAGCCGCTTGTCCTGCTGCTGAAAGATCAGTTTCTGGTTCTCGGCAAAGCTGGCGGAAAAGGAAGCCAGCGCGCTCTGCAGCTGAGCCGCCATTTCCTGCCGGGTCGCCGAGAGGGCTTTCTCAATTTTTTCGTTTTGCTTGTCCCATTCTTTTCCGTGATCTGTACCGATCGTGCGATTTTTCAGCGAAACGATCAGCGTAAAAACAGAAGCCGACAGGGTCAGGCAAGCGAGAATGAAAAGTGTGATTTCCAAAAACAAATTCCTTTCTGAATCAATCCACGCTGGTGCCGTTTTCCTTAGCACGGGCAACGGCGGCGATATTGTTCAAATGCTCCGGCAGCGTTTTGGCAAAGAGAGTGGAGCCGTCGGTATCCGCCAAAATATAGTAATACGAATGGCTTTCGGGATACAGCGCCGCCTGAATGGCCTCCCAGCCGGGATTGCAGATCGCTCCGGGCGGCAGACCGTTGTAGAGATAGGTGTTGTAGGGATTGTCGATATTCAGATCGCTCTGCGTCAAATCTTCCTTATGCGTATTCAGGCAATACTGGATCGTCGCCTCCGACTCCAGCTTGGGGTAGTCGCGCGAGGCCAGACGGTTGTAAAACACCCCGGCGATCGTATAGAATTCGCTGTTGATTTTTCCCTCGCCCTGCACGATCGAGGCCAGGGTGATTACCTGGTCGATGTTGTAGTGCAGCTCCTCGCAGCGGGCATAGTACCCTTCTTCGAATTTTGAATCGAAGTTTGCCAGCATTTTATCGACAATATCGACCTCGCTGGAATCGGTATAAAATTCGTAAGTATCGGGAAACAGGTAGCCCTCCAGGCGGTAGACCCTGTCCTCGGAAAGCTCCAGCTGGTTCAGCGCATCCATAAAGCGATATTCGTAGTCGTAATGATTGATCGCTTCCACAAAGCCCTCTCGCGTGCCGATCCCCTGTTCGAGAAAGAGATCAATCATCTCATTGATCGAATATCCTTCGGGAATCATAAGCTTTACAATGGTACGGGAGCGCCGGTATTTAATGGCATTCACGATCTGGTCGAAATTCATGGTGCTTTTGATTTCGTAGCTTCCTGCGCGAAACGAAAGCGCCGGATCGTCGTTGCGGTGCTTGTAACCCACATACATCCGGAAAATAAACGGATATTCAATGATCCCTTTTTGCTTTAAAATGGAAGCGACCTCGGAAATGGTGGCGTTTTCGGGGATCTCGACCTCGCAGGTGATTTCATCCTTCACCAACGCAAACACGTCGTTTGCCCAGCGAATGCCAAAAACGGAGAGCACCGTGGAAATAACTGCCACAAACGCAATATACAGCAGAGCGCGCACAGCCGTGGAACGCAGCGCCTTCCAGTTTTCAGCGGAAGCCTCCTTGGGGTTTTTCTTTTTTCCCTGCTGAGGGCCGGGCTTTGCCGGAGCCGTTTTGGGCTTTTGCGGGCGCACGGCAGAGCCGACGCGCGTGGCATCGGACTTGTCCTGCACGCGGGAAACGGCCGCGTTCTGCGCGGTGATGGAAGAACCCAAACGGGTGCGATCCTGGTTCCCGTTCGAAACGGAGCGGCTGGATTTGCCGGAATTGGGATTTTCTTTGTTCATAGCTACCTCTTACAAAATTTGCAGCGCCTGCAAAACAAAAATAAATACAACGATCAAAAAAGTGGGCGAGAGAAAAATTTCCCGCAGGGTGATAAAATAATTTTGCTTTGCCGCAACGGCGTTTTTCTTTTCTGCTGCCGCTTCGCGTTTCAAAAGCTCTTTGCGGGTCTGGCGCATATCATCGCGCGCACGGTCGCGGTACAGCCCTTCCATTTGGGAAAACAGCGAAAACAAAAGCAGGATCAGAACGGCGATCAAAAGATACGGCAAAAGCGCGCTTTTGCCCGCCTGGCGGATATAGTCCGTAATCGCGTCCGCGGAATAGAAATAGAGAAAATTTTTCAATAAATGAAACACGATCGCCGGGAAGAGCGAATCGCAGATCCAGGTCAGGCTGCCGAAAACCAGCCCCATAAACAGATAATAAAAGAAATTTTCAAACGATGCGTGCAGCATGGCAAAGGCGATCGCCGACACCGAAACGGCAAAAAACGCGCCGTAGCGGGCGTATTCCTCTAAAATAATCCCGCGGAACAGAATTTCCTCTAAAAGCGCGGGGATGATCATAAAGCAAAGCACGGTCAGAAAGCGGTTGTCGCTGTATATGGGGATAAAAACCGCGTCCGGCGTGTTCAGCATGGCGCCGTCGAAAAAGAAAATACCGAAATACCGCAGCACCGCACTGCCCACCAGAAACAACAGTAGAAGCGTGCACGCCAGCGGCAGTTTTTTCCAAGAAAAGCCGCGAAACTTCAAAGAAGATACAAAATTGATATTAAAGACCCGGCAATAAAACGCCACCGGCAACAGATAGACCAAAAACTGGATGATCGCCACCGAAAGAAACGCGTCCTCCGAAACACGGTTGACAAGCGCCACCAGCTGCTGCGAAAAGCCTACCAGAACCATGACGACTCCGAACAGGATCGGCGCGTAGACGGAAGATTTCAGTTTCACTCCGTTCTCCTTACGGCAGGAGCATAGACCATGCCGCCGCCGATTTTTTGAGCGGTCTTTTCGTCCTTTAAAAGAGCGAGCAGCCTTAACCCGAAGGCAAACGCCGTACCCGCCCCGCGGGAGGTAATGATATGGCGGCTTACCACCACGTCCTCTTCGGAAAATTCTTTGCAGAAAAGCTCCGTTTCCATACCGGGGTAACAGGTGGCCTTTTCTTCTTTTAAAATCCCGAGTCCTCCCAATACCGTGGGCGCAGCGCAGATCGCCGCCAAATAGCGTCCGCTTTCGTGCTGTTTCCGCAAAAGAGAAGCCAAACGGCGGCTTTCCTTTAAATGCAGCGTGCCGGGCATGCCGCCGGGCAGGATAAGCATTTCGCTTTCGGGATCGACTTCCTCCAACGTGATATCGCACAAAACCAAAATTCCGTGCGCGCCGCGCACTTCTTTTTTGCTTGGATCCACACTGCAGGTCTGTACCTCCACGCCCCCGCGGCGCAAAATATCCACCGGGGTCATGGCTTCAATTTCTTCAAATCCTTCGGCTAAAAACAGCGTTACCATTTTTTCTCCTTATCCAATCAGATCCTGCACGGCACGGAACACGAGCGTGCGGATCGCTTCGATCGGCAAAAGCGCGCCGTCCTCCCCGGTGCAGAGAATTTTTTGCCAGTGCCATTTTTCCGCCGTTTCCATGGCGGCGGCATAGGCCTTCTGCAAATGAGCGCGGTTTTCGTGAATGTCCTTTTGTTCGCCGCGCACGTCGATGAGGCGAAGACTCTCCTCCACCGGCACCTCCAGAAAAATGGTGCGATCCGGCGCCGGCAGACCGAGCTTTTGAAATTCAAAATCATAAAGCCAGGCCAAAAAAGCGTCATGCTCCTTTTCGGGAAGCTTTGCCAATTGGTGAATGGCGTTGGCGGTGGTGTAGCGGTTGGCAATGATGATCGCGCCTTCCTCATACTCCTTTTGCCAGTGCAGCCGGAAGGAAGCAAAACGATCCACCGCATAAAACGTAGACGCCGCATAGCAGTTGACACTTTCGGGGTCTGTCCCGAACGCGCCGTTTAAATAAAGCTTTACCGGCTCGCAGGCGGGACTTTCGTAATCCGGAAACGATACGAGCTTAACTTTCTTCCCTGCCGAGAGCAGCGTTTCATACAAAAGCTTTGTCTGCGTGTTTTTGCCGCTGCCGTCCAGCCCGTCGATCACGATTAAAGTTCCCATGCGTCTTTCCTCTTTTTGCCTATAAAAATCCCATTTTTATACGATGATACCATATTCTATCACAGGAGCCGAAAAAAATCAACGGTTTTCCCATTCTTTTAAATCTTTTAAAAAACGGAAAAAGAGTCTTTTTTTCAAGGCGGTTCTATTGAAAAAAGAAAAGTTCTATGATAAGATAAAGAAAAAATTTCGAGGTGATTAGTATGAACGTGGTTCTCATCAACGGCGGCCCGCACGAAAAAGGCTGCACCAACCGCGCGCTTTCGGAAATTCAAACCGAACTGAAAAAGAACGGCGTGGAAGCTGAAATTTTGTGGCTGGGAAAGGACGCTCTCGCCGGATGCCGCGCCTGCGGCGTCTGCGCCAAAACCGGGCGCTGCTCCGTAAACGATTTGGTCAATCAACTGGCGCCGAAGCTTGTGGAGGCGGACGGCGTGATTTTCGGCAGTCCGGTACACTATGCTGCCGCCAGCGGCAATATCACCGCCTTTTTGGACCGGTTCTTTTACACCTACGGGAAGAAAATGGCGGGCAAGCCCGGCGCCGTGGTCGTTTCCTGCCGCAGAGGGGGCGCGAGCGCCGCGTTTGACCAGTTAAATAAATACTTTACCATTTGCAATATGCCCATTGTTTCCAGCCAATATTGGAACCAGGTGCACGGCGCCACGGCCGCCGAAGTGGAAAAGGATGAGGAAGGCCTGCAGACCATGCGGACTCTTGCCCGGAACTTTGCGTGGCTGCTTTCCTGTATCGAAGCCGGCAAAAAAGCCGGGATCGCCTTTCCCGAAAGGGAAGCGCCGCTCCGCACCAACTTCATTCGTTAAGCACGAAAAAAGTTCACAGCTTCTGTGAACTTTTTTTCTTTCAAAATAGCAAAACTGAGGGCTTCACAAAATCTGTTAGAAAGTGTTTTTTTTGCGAAAAAAATGCAACTTTTCTTGTAAAAAATCAGCGATTTTTTTCGTGAAATCTCTTGATTTTTTTAACAAAAACAATACAATTAAATCAAGAGACCACTCTCTGAAATCAAATTCATAAACTGAAAGGAACGAATGATGGAAAAAATGAAAGCAGCAATCCTTAAGGACGTCCGGAAATTTGCCATCGAAGAAGTCCCGATGCCGCAGATCACCCAGCCCGACGAAATTATCGTGAAGGTTCTGGTTGCCAGCATCTGCGGAACCGACAAAGGTTTCGCTACCAACCCCGACAGCAAGGGCTACGGCGACATGCGCGGCCGCATTCTCGGTCACGAAATCGTCGGCCAGATCGTTGATATCGGGCCGGAAGTGAAGAACTTCAAAATCGGCGAACGCATTGTTTTAAACCCCAACTCTTTCTGCAACGTTTGCCCGGCTTGCCGCGCCGGTCACCCCAACCACTGCCAAAATATGGAACTGATGGGCATTACCCATCCCGGCGGATTTGCCGAATACGTAAAGACTTATGAACGCCTGGCTTTCCCGATTTCCGAAAAGGTGCCGCTGCGTCACGCCGTGTTTGCCGAACCGCTTTCCTGTGCGATGAACGGCTTCTCCCGTTTGGATATCACCCCCGGCGATACCTGTGTGGTATTCGGAATGGGTCCGATCGGTCTGATGTTCGCCCAGCTCGCCCGCCGCAACGGCGCCAGAGTGGTTTGCATCGAGCCGATGCCCAAGCGTATTGAAGTTGCCGAAAAATTGGGCTTCACCGTTTTCAATCCTTTTGTAACGGATACTGCTACCATTAAGGAAGAACTCATTGCCATGTGGGGCCGCAGAGCCAACTACGTGATCGACGCCGCCGGCGGTCAGCTGCCTGTTGCCGTGGATCTCGCGGAATTTTGCGCGACCATTCTGTGCTTCGCTTCTCCCCGCGTCGTCAAGGAAGCCAATCTCGGCCCGATCCAGAACAAAGAACTCAAGATCATCGGTTCCTTTGTGATCCACGATTCCATGCCCAAGGCAATCACCATTTTGGAAAACAACTACCTGGATCTCGATCCCATTATCACCCACTACCTGCCTCTGGAAGAAGTCGGCAAGGGTGTTGAATACATGATCAGCGGCGAAGGCCTGGAAATCGTTCTCAATATCGGCGCTGACGGAAAGGAAGAATAAAAACATGAAACTGCTTTTAATCGGCGGTACCGGCACTATTTCCAGCGGTGTGGCGGAAGTCGCGCTGCAAAAAGGCATTGATCTGTACGTTCTCAACCGCGGTAATCGCAACAGCAGACTCCCCGAAGGCGCCAAATCCATTGTAGCGGATTATTTTGATGAAGATTCGGTCAACAGTGCGCTGGCAGGCAAACATTTTGACTGCGTAATCGACTTTCTGATGATGACCGTCGCGCAGGTGGAACAGTCTGTTCGCATGATGAACAAATACACCGATCAGTACATTATGATCTCCTCCGGCACGATCTACAAAAAACCCCTGCCCCATTACCTGATCACCGAAGATTTTCCCAGAGGAAACCTCCACTCCATGTATGCGCGCAATAAAGTCGCCATGGAAGAAACGCTGGAAAAGGCGATTGCGAAAGGCTTCCCTGGCACGATCGTCCGTCCCTCGCTGACCTATTCCGACTTCAACCCGCTCATGGCGATGAACAGCCGTAAGCGCCCCTACACCATTATCCGCCGTATGCGCAAGGGCAAACCGATCGTGGTGCACGGCGACGGTACTTCTCTGTGGACCATCACCCACAACACCGACTTCGGCCGCGGCATTCTGGGCATTTGCGCTAATCAAAAAGCCATTGGTGAAGCGTTCCACATCACCAGCGACGAAGTGCTGGATTGGAACACCATTTACACCCTCCTGGCTCACGCCGCCGGTGTAGAAGCCAACCTGGTGCACATTGCGTCCGACTTCATCGGCGATTTTGACCCCGGCCTGCGCGAAAGCCTGGAAGGCGACCACGCTGTTTCCGCCGTGTTCGACAACACCAAGATCAAAACTTTCAACCCTGACTTCAAGTGGGAAGTTCCCTTCGAAGAAGGCGCGAAGCGCATTGTGAAATGGTTCGACGCCGATCCCGCCGTCCGCGAAACCGCCGACGAAGAATGGGATCAGAAGATGGACAACCTCATCGCGCTTTACCAGGGCAGAAACCCCAGATTCTAAGCAAATATCAACAAAAAGAGACTTGCAGTGCAAGTCTCTTTTTTTATTCACCGGCCGTTGCCCCAAACCCCACAAGGAAACCTTTTGAAAAAGGTTTTCTTGCCTTTGCGAAACTTTTTGAACCAGGCTGAATAAAACCGCGAAGCAGTATCACTCGCCATAGGCGAATAAAACTGCGCCGTGCGCGGCACGTGGGACAGCGTCCCTCGTCATGATTCTTCGTTTTCTTTCTTCACGCGCAGACGCTGACGGGCGCGATCCAGAGAAAGCCTGGAATATTTTTCCAGGCGGTATTCGCCGCGCCGCATTTCCTCCAACGCATATTTTTCCGCGGCGGCGGCGCGTTCTTCGTCAATTTCGCCTGGCCATTCGCAGGCCTGCGCAAAAATCTGTACCGTATTATTGCCCAGCACCTCCATAAACCCTTCGGAATGGAAAGCCTTTTTTTCCACGCCGTTTTCGCGGATCTTCAGCGTGCTGCTCACCATGGAAGTCACCATAGGAGCATGCCCCGCCAGTACGGTGATTCCGCCGTCCGGCGCCGTCACGGCAACCGATTCCACTTCCCCCTCGTAAAACAGGCGTTCCGGCGTATAGACCTCTAAATGGAACCGTTTCATTTTGCCATTTCCTTTGCCTTTTTGTAGACTTCATCGATATCGCCCACCATGAAGAAAGCGGCTTCCGGCAAATCATCCGCCTCGCCGCCGAGAATGGCCTCGAACGAACGAACGCTGTTTTCCAAAGAAACATAGCGCCCCTGCATGCCGGTAAAGTTTTCCGCCACAAAAAAGGGCTGTGAGAACATCTGTTGGATCCTGCGGGCACGGGATACGGTGTGCAGATCCTCCTCGGACAATTCATCCATACCGAGAATGGCAATGATATCCTGCAATTCCTGATAGCGCTGCAAGCTTTTCTGCACAGCACGCGCCACTTCATAGTGCCGCCGCCCCACAATTTCCGGCGCGAGCATGCGGCTGCCGGATTCCAGCGGACTGATGGCAGGATAAATTCCCATCTCCGATACCCGGCGGGAAAGCACGGTCGTCGCGTCCAGATGCGAAAAAATCGCCGCAGGCGCCGGATCGGTCAGATCGTCTGCCGGCACGTAGATTGCCTGCACAGAGGTGATCGATCCGTCTTTTGTCGAGGCAATGCGTTCCTCAAAGCTGCCGATCTCCTCCGCCAAGGTAGGCTGGTAGCCTACCGCGGAGGGCATTCTGCCAAGCAGAGCGGAAACTTCGTTGCCTGCCTGCACAAAACGGTAAATATTATCCACAAACAAAAGCACGTCCTGATGGCAGACGTCGCGGAAATATTCCGCCATTGTCAGCCCGGTCAGGCCGACTCGCATACGGGATCCGGGCGGCTCGTTCATCTGCCCGAACGCCAGCGCCGTTTTTTGAATTGCGCCGGAGGAAACCATATCCCGGATGAGCTCATTTCCCTCGCGGCTGCGCTCGCCCACGCCGCAGAACACGGAATAGCCGCCGTGGTTCTGCGCCACGTTATAAATCAGCTCCATGATCAGCGTGGTTTTCCCCACGCCGGCGCCGCCGAAAAGACCGATCTTGCCGCCCTTGGTGTACGGCGTTAAAAGATCGATCACTTTAATACCGGTTTCCAGCAGCTCGGTTTTGGGTGAGAGCGTATCAAACGCAGGCGCCGGGCGGTGGATGCTCCATTTTTCGCCCTCGATCTCGGGCCCATTGTCGATCGGTTTACCAAGAACGTTCACGACTCTGCCGAGGGTGTTTTCGCCGACGGGAACCTGAATTCCGCCGCCGGTGCGCGAGGCTCCGACGCCGCATTGCAGCCCCTCAGTCGGCTCCAGCGCAATGCAGCGGCAAATGTGGGCGTCCAAAAAGGTGGTCACTTCCAAATGCAGACCGGAATCGGTCACGACAAGCTCTGTGATTTCGGGAAGCGCTTTCTCAAAACGAATATCCACCACCGGGCCGGATATTTTGACAACGATCCCTTTTTCTTCGCTCACGTTATTTCCCTCCTTCCAACAAAACCTCCGCCGCGCTGCTCACCTCGGTGATCTCCCGCGTGATGGCGGTCTGGCGCGCCAAATGATATTGAACCTTTAGTCCCTGCAAAAGCTCCGTTGCATTACGCGAGGCGTTTTGCATAGCGGTCATGCGCATAAAATTTTCACTGGCATATGCCTGCAGCAGCAGACAGTACAATTCACTTTCCAAATACTGCGGTACCATTTGGTCGAAAAGCTCCTGCGCAGACGGGTGATAGATTGTTTGCTGCAGGTGCGTTTCCACCTCTACGTGCTGATAATCGCTCATTCTCAGCGGCAAAAGCCGACAAACGCAGGGACGGCCGCGATCTTTTCCGTAAAAGCCGTTAAAAATCACGTGCACCTGATCCGTTTCACCGGAAAGAAAGCGCTCGACTACGTATTCCATAATATGGCGCGCCCGGTGCAGCGAAGGGCCTTTGTTCATGCCGGGAAAATACAAAACAGGCTCCATACCGCTTCCCTGCAAAAACTTTTGCTCAATTTTCCCTATGCAGATCACCTCGCACTCCGGGTGATCCTGCCGTTCTTTACGAAAAAACTCCAGCAGGTTTTTATGGAAGGCGCCGCACATCCCCTTATCGGCGCCCAGCAGTACATAGGTGCGGCGCGGTCCGGAGGCATGCTTCAAATATAAATGATTGATTCCCTGCGAAGCTTCCAGAATTTCCTTCATGGCGGAATGCAGCTTCGTGTAGTAACGGCGGCTGTACTCAATATGATTCAGCACGCTCCGGGTGCGCACGGAAGCTACCATCTGCATCGCGCCGGTAATTTTTTGCGTATTTTCCACCGCGGTGATACGGCGGCGGATCTCAAGCGCGTTCTGCATGGTTTTCCGCGCCAAGGCGCGCCAGAATTTCGCGGAGAAGCTTTTCCGTTTCCGCGCTCCATTCGCCGCTTTGATCCAGCTCTTTCATCGCCGAGGCGGCGTCCGTTTTCAGCGCCTCTAAAAAGAGACGGCGTTTTTCCGAAAAAATTTCTCCCGCATCGTCAAAATACCCTTCATTGGCGGCAAGGAGCAGCGCGCACATTTGCGAAAGCAAAAGGTCTTCCCGCAGCGGCTGCTTAAAAAGCTCTGTCAGAGCGGCGCCGCGGTTCAAAACCTTGGCGGTTGCAGCGTCGATCTCCGCTCCGAACTGGGTGAACGCCGCCAGATCGCGGTACTGCGCAATTTCCAGGCGCAAAAGCCCGGAGAATTTTTTCATTGCCTTTGTTTGGGCGTTTCTGCCCACACGCGAAACGGAAAGCCCCACGTTGATCGCCGGGCGGATGCCGGCGTTGAACAGTCCGCTCTCCAAATAGATCTGCCCGTCGGTAATCGAAATGACATTGGTGGGAATATACGAAGAAATATCGCCCGCCAGAGTTTCAATGATCGGCAGCGCCGTCACCGATCCCCCGCCCTTTTCAGGCGAAAGGTGGGCGGCACGCTCCAAAAGGCGCGCGTGCAGATAAAAAATATCGCCCGGATAGGCTTCTCTGCCGGCAGGACGGCGCAGAAGCAGCGAGATCGAGCGGTACGCCACGGCGTGCTTGGAAAGGTCGTCATACACCACCAAAACGTCCTTGCCCTGCAGCATAAAGCTTTCGGCAATACTGGCGGCGGCATAGGGCGCCAGGTACTGCAGCGCCGCGGTTTCCGCGGCGCCGGCGGCAACGAGAACGCAGTTGTCAAGCGCCCCCTCACTTGCCAGCGTTTCCCGCACGGAAGCGAGCGCGGCGTTTTTTTGTCCGATCGCACAATAAATACAGATTACACCGCTGCCGTTTTTTTTCTGATGCAGAATCGTCGAAAGTGCGATCGAGGTTTTGCCGGTCTGGCGGTCGCCGATGATCAGCTCGCGCTGACCTCTGCCGATCGGGATCATACTGTCGATCGCCAGGATCCCGGTTTCCAGGGATTGATTGACCGGAGCACGATCCATGATCGCAGGCGCGGGCATTTCACAGGGGCGGTAACCGGAAACCGTCAGGGGCATGGCGTCCAACGGGCGGCCGAGCGGGTCGATCACGCGGCCGAGCAGCGCTTCCCCCGTGCAAATCGAAGCCACCTCGCCGGTGCCCTGCACCACGCTGCCGGCTTCCACCTTTTCCGCCTGATTTAAGAGCACCGCGCCGCAGCCGTCGAGCTCCAGATCGAGCGCCAGCGCATAAGCGCCGCCTTCGATTTCCAGAATTTCGCCGTAACGGATATCGCGCAGTCCGGAAACGCGGATCACGTCGGCATTGCAGCTTTCCACAACGCCGTAACTGGAAACGCGGCTTTTCAGATCCAGCGTTTGCAATTTCTTTTTTAAAAATTCCCCCACGGGAAGAAAGGTGACGTTTTCCATATTCTCCCCCTTATTCCCTGAGCCCGGCTTTGAAGGAAGCGAGCTTCGTCTGATAGCTGGAATCGTATTTTTTCCCGTCTACGAAGGCAATAAAGCCGCCTACCAAAGCCGGATCTTCTACGATTTCAAATTCCACTTCCCTACCGCACAGAGCGGAAAAGCCCGCCTGCAGCTTTTCGATCAGCTCCCGGGAATACGGGGGTGCGATTTGAAGCTTTGCTTTTTTATTCATGTTCGTTCATTTCCCGAAAAAAATCATCCACGACTTTGTCGTTATCGGCCAGCTTTACCTCGCGCGCCATGATTTTCCCCGCAAGTTCAGCTGCCAGCTCTCCCACTTCATGCTGCATGGAGTGAAGGGCTTCTTCCTTTTCTTTTTGCGCGGCTTCTTTTGCTTCTTTTAAAATGGTTTCGGATTCCTGACGGGCGCTTTCCAGAATTTTTTCTTTCTCCGCCAGTGCCTGTTTTTTGGCGTCGGAAAGAACCTTTCCGCCGTCTTCTTCGGCATGAGAAAGGAGCGACTCATATTCTTTTTTCTTTTCCTCGGCAGACGCCAATGCGTTTTCGGCGTCCTCCTTTTGTGCGCGCAGTTTTTCCGTCCGCTGATCCATAAACTTCTTTACCGGGTTAAACAGGATCACCCGAAGAAGAACATACAGGATCACAACGTTCAGGATATGGATCAGGATATCCTGCGGTACCAAGCCTTCCATAAAAATTCCTCTTTTATCCTACAAAAAGCATGATCAGCGCGGTTACAAAGCCGTAGATCGCGCAGGATTCCGTCAGGGCAAGGCCGAGGATCAGAATCGAGGTAACTTTTCCCGAAGCTTCGGGCTGGCGGGCAACGGCCTCTGTAGCCTTACTGGTGGCAAGTCCCATTACAATGGCGGCGGCGACGCACGCAAACAAACACATAGCAATACCAAGATATTTCATTTTTTATTTTCCTTTCCCATTCTTTTATTCAATCGCTTCGTTGATGAACGTCAGCGATAAGGTAACAAAAATATACGCCTGGATCAGCGGGTGGAACACATTAAAATACAGCCCCACCACACTCGGCAATCCCACGGCAAACGAGCCCATGGCGGTATATAAAAGATCCATAACGATCATACCGCCCAGCATATTGCCGAAAAGCCGGCACGCCAGCGAAACCGGCACCGCAATATCCGAAACGATCCTCAGCGGGAATACGATCGGCGTGGGGCTGGCGAGCCCTTTCAGACGACCGCCGACGCCCTTGCGGCGAATGCCGTAGTAATTGATCAGAAAGAAGGTGATCAGCGCCATTCCGAAGGTAACCGTGATATCGCTGGTGGGGGCGCGCACGCCGCACGCTTCCAGCAAAGCACAGCCAACCATATATAAAACAAGAGAAAACAAATACGCGGGAAGCCCGTTTCCCAGCCCCTTTGCCTGAGATTCCGTGTAATCGGAAACAGCGCCGACCAGCGCTTCCAACACATTTTGCAGTCCCTTGGGCGTTTCCTGCATACGCCGCAGTACGGTAAAGCGAAGGATCAGCGCCAAAACCACCAAAACCGCCATGATCACCCACGACCAAATAACGGATTTACTGATACTGAAACCAAAAAGCTCGACCCGCTCCGCCCAAATTTTCACTTGGATCCCTTCCGATTCGGAAGCAGGGTACAGAAGATGAACAATACCGGTCAGCACCATATACACAGAGATCACGACCAAAACCAGAAACAGGGTTTTCTTTCGTTTCTGCTTTTTTTCCACCACTGCAAGCGCTGCCAGCTCCTTTTTTGTACGAAGATAAAAAGATATCCCCACCGCAAAAAGGACCGCGCCCAAAGCAGTCAGTACAATTCCCAGCATTCATTCTCCTCCTTTCTTGCAAAAAATGCTCTTAATAATAACGAAAATAACAGAAATCACAATCAGGGACGCGGCATACGCAATCCCGCAGCTAAGCAGCCCCGCGGAATAAAAAAGCGCCACCCCCAAAAGCGGTACAAGCGGTAAAAAGACCTGCAGTATACCGAACAGCACTGTCACAAAATCGGTTCGTCCCTTTCCGATCCTTTGAGTCAGCAAAAACAGAATCCAAAATTGAACAGCGCCGGAAATTGCTCCGACTATCGCGGCGAATATCATCTTTTTCCTCTCGTTTCTGATCCGTCTTTGCCTAAACTGCCCGAACCGGGAAATACTAAAAATGCTGTCATTTCCTTTTTAGACAACTCATACATTATAGCACCATTTTTTAAAAAATCAAGCAATATATTTTGAAAATATTTTATCCGCAATTTTTGGAAAGGAAAGAAAATGTTCTCCGAAAAAATCCGCAAAAGCATGCTGGATCTGGTTTTGTTGGCAGGCGTGGTTTTCCTCTTCGGCTTTGCTTTCAAAAAGCTCTTTTTTCTGTTGTTTCCCATTGCTCTGGCCTATCTTTTGTCCGAGGGGATCCGCAAAAGCTTCCGCCGTATGGGACCGATTTCCAACGGCGTCCGCAAAATTTTAATCATTCTGATCCTGCTGATTATTTTCGCACTGCTCTCGCTTGTGATCATTTTGCTCGCGGAACGGGGGATCCGCGCGGTAATGGGGCTTTCCACGGCTTTGAGTGATAAAATGGACGATATTTCAAAGGCGGTTTCCCATGCGATCCTTACTTTGGAAACCCGCCTTTCGCGCCTTTTCGGCCGCAGTTTTGAAAATACTTTTGCCGATTTTTTTCTGAATATGCTCAAAAACGCGCTGCAAAATCTGGCCGCGCTTTTGCCTCAAATCATTTCCTCGCTGTTTTCCTCGATCCCGCGGCTTTTGGTTTCACTGGTTTTATTTTTGATTGCAACCTACTATTTTTCCTGTGATTGGGAAACCATTTCCCAAAGCTGCGTCCGTCTTTTAAAGGAAGAACGGACGGAAAAGCTGATTCGCCTGAAAAAGAATTTTTTCCTGGCATTCAAGCAATATGTTCGGGCTTATTTCCTTTTATTTCTTTTGACCTTTGCGGAAGTCTTTCTGGGACTTGTCATTCTGCGTGTTTCGGGAGCATTTTCCACCTCTTTCTTCATTGCGCTGGTCGATATGCTGCCGGTACTCGGCAGCGGCACGGTACTGCTGCCCTGGTCGCTGTTTGCGTTTCTTTCCGGCGATCTGAAAATCGGCGTGGGGCTTTTGATCCTGTATGCCGTCATTTTCCTGGTGCGGCAATTTGCCGAACCGAAGATCATCGGCTCCTCGCTGGGGCTGCACCCGGTCGTCAGTCTGATTCTGGTTTTGGCGGGACTGTACTTTTTCGGGCTGTGGGGCATGATTCTGTTTCCCATGTTTTTTGCCTGCCTTTTCTCCTCTCTTAAAAAAGAAGCATAAAAAACCGCGGGGAAATCCCCGCGGTTTTTTGCCGTGTAGATTGGCAGGCCTCTTATCGAATACTGTAGCCGGACATTCCCATGGTAAAGGAAACCGAGCTATGCAGATAAATCGTTTTCTGAGGTACTTCTTCATCGCCCGTCAAGTAGTCGACTTTCAAAAGAGCCATCGAAACTCCGTCCGACTGGAGGAAAATTGCTTCATCAGAAAAGCTTGTACAGCCGACCATTTCAATCTTTTCGATCCCTCTCGCATCCTCGGGCAGGGAAAGATCCAGTTCGCTGCATTCCAACAGCATCCAACGTTTGATCGCTTCCGAAGAAACGTTCGCTTCCTGCGCCGCTTTTTCAAGCTGCGCGTTATCGACGCCATAGGAAGCCAGCGCCTCTGTCAGATCAGAGGGATCTGCCATGCACGCCTGCATTTTCTGCGTATCCAGACTGTTGATCGCGGCAACGTATTTTCTGACCACGTTGCCCTCCTGCGACAATGACGGCACCAGCAGCACGATCACGCCGATCAGACCCACCAAAACCGCCAGCAGGGCGATACAAACTTTAACAGGAAATTTTGTCATAACAGCTCGTCCTCCTCCTTCTCCGAATCGGTTTCGGCGTTTTCTTGCGTCGGCTGCAAAGCAGCGGGCGGCGCTTCGGGTGCAGAGGCCAACGGCGGCTGAGTCTGCGGAGTGGAAGGCTGTGCGGCGGCCGGAGCGGCGGGCTTTTTCGCAGACGCGAATCGGGCGCCGAATTTTGCAAACTCTTTGCGGAAGACTACGGTGCAAACAATGCCGGCCAGCAGCAGAAGCGCAAATACGATCAGCAATACGACGCTGACTGCAGAAACGCGCACGTCGTAGAACGTAACCGATGCCCTGACAGGCGCAATCAGTACGCCGTCTTCCTCACTGGACTGCGGGCAAACGTAATAGACGTCATGGAACAGGCCGTTTTCATGGATCAAGCGCAGCGACGCCTGCCCAAGCATGGGCGCGAGGTCATAATAGATTTCGCCCGTCATGCCGCCGGTAAATTTGGAAGAAGTATCGAATTCTTTCAGCGTGACGCTGAAATACCGGGTGCCGGTTCCTTCCTCTTTCTCCTCTTTCGGCACATAGGAAGAGATCATGGCATTGACCTGCTGCTCCACTTCAGCGATCGGGCCGGAAAACGTAACGGTGCAGCTGGTATCGCCGGCGCTGAAATTACCGCCGGCAGCAATGGCCGCCTGCTCCAGTGCAGTACGCGCGGAGGCCTTCACCTCATCGCGCAGCCCTTCGGCATCGGTAAAGACGAAAGTCAACGCAAGCTTCTCGGCATTGGAGGCAGAAGCTTTCAGATCCACCGACTGAAAACCGATTTTCCAAACACAGTTGAAAGAATATTCCTCTCCGTCTTTCGGATAATACCGGATCGTGCCGTCATCCGTGAAAGAATAGGAAAAATTCGCATCCTCGGCAAGCGTTATGTTGTCATATACTTTTATGGCGCTGGTAAGCTTATTCTGGTAATAATAGCCGTCGGTACTGTTTAAATAGAACGAACCGTCCAGAGACTCGGTGACCTTTACATCCGCTACGCCCGGTTCTTCCTCCCGCACGGCAAGCTCAATCCTGAGCGCATTTTCGGTTTGCAGGATGCGGTTGGTTTTTTCTGTGATGGCCTCGGCGGAATCCGCCGTCAAGGTGAACTGATAGCGGGTTTTTCCGGAATACTCGCCGTCTTCTTCCGCGATAAAGGAATCGCCCTCGGGGCACAGCGCCTGCAGGTAGCTGTCGAGCTGGCAGCCCACCTTTGCCAATTCCTCTTTGACCGATTTGGAAGCGGTCATGGCGATGGTGCGCTCGATCGTGCCGTCTGTTTTCAGTACGGTTTCCACCTCGATCTTATCCAGACAACGAAAGACCTGTTCATCGATTTCAAACCGATGCGGCATACCGGAATATTCCTGATCCTCCAAGATCAGAGTATCGGTTCCCAATTCATACCAGTCCGAAGAAGACTGCGAAATGATATTGGCTTCTTGAAGCGCGTTAAAATACCACTGCAAAAGATCCGCCGAAGTAAAGTTTTCCTGATAGGCGATCCCGGTTTTGAAGTAGGAATCCTCTTTTTCATAAACGACCGTCGGTTCCAGATCCAGTTCACCGGCAGCAATGATCTTTTCGACCTTGGCGCGATAATCCTCCAGACCGGAATAGGAAATAACAAAGCAAAACGTAGAGGAAGAATCATCGGCCGTCATGCTGTAGGTCATTTCTTTGGGAATATGATTTTGGATCACGGTTTCCAGGGCCGCAAGGCCGCCCTCGACATAGCTCAGGTCGCCGTTATCGATTTTGACAAAAATCTCACGGGTGCCGTTAAAATTTTTGTCGATCGTCATTTTGGTCGAAAGCACTGCGCCGCATCCGGAGAGCACAAACAGGCTCAGCCCCAAAAGCACGCACAAAAATGCTCGTATTGTTTTATTCAAAGCTGAAAAGCTCCTTTCGAATCCGAAATGTTACGATCAGAACAGGCTGCTGAGGTTCCCCAAACCGCCGGAACCGCCAAACAGACTGCCAAGGCCATTGGAACCGCCAAGCAGACTGTCAAGGCCGTTGGAACCGCCGAGCAGGCCGCCGACGTCAGAAAGCAAACCGGAGATCACACTGCTGATCATCGCTTTATAAAGCAGGAAAGTTGCCAGCAATGCCACGACCACAACGATCAGCATCACAATACTATAGGAAAAGAAAGGCGTTTTGTCCAGCTTTTCCAGCTTCTGGATTCCAATGTAAAGCAACACGCAGCTCATAATAACGCCGGCGATAAACAGAACGATCCCGAGCGGGAGCCAAAGTCCGGCCACCATATTCACAATCGATACCAGCGTCAGCGGGATGGACGCAAAGCCCACCATGTTGAGCACAGCAAAGAAAGCCACTTGCTTTTTATACACACAAGCGGTAACGACCCAGATACCGCACGCAACGGCAACGTAGGTCAAAAGGCCGATCAGCAGATTGATCCCGAAAAGGGAGAAAAACGGCAGAAGATAGTTGACCACCGTGGACGCGCCGGCAAAGTCCGGCAAAAGCGAAGACAGCATATGTCGGATATCGATCGTCGCAGACAGGGCAAAGCTGAGTACCGAAGCAATAACAAAAAAGATCCACTCAAGCGTTTTGCTCTTGGCAGCAACGCCCATTGCTTTGACGACCTGTGGAGAGAAAAATCCTTTGATCGCCGCGGCAAAATTTGTGAACATGGGATTCGGAGCCGCCGGTACAGGCTGCTGCGCGGGTGCAAACCCTTGCTGTGCGGGCTGCTGCGCGGGCGCAAACCCTTGCTGTGCGGGCTGCTGCGCGGGCGCACTTTCTATCGGCGCACCGCACCCGTCACAAAACTTTGTGCCCTCTGCCAGTTGTTTTCCGCAATTCTTGCAAAACATAAAAAAGTCCTCCTTAAATATAAACACCGAAGTGTTAGATTACCGAAAAAACCGCTCCGCAAAAGTGGGAAAGGGCTCTTGTTTTTTGAGATTTTCCAAAACAAAATCTCCATGACCAGTATACCCTTTGCTTTATTTTTTGTCAATTGTTGTTCACAAATTATTCTTGCTTTTTTTCCTTTTTTTTCTATGGATTCGACATTGAAAAAATATGGGAATTTTGATTTTGTACTTCCGCATAAAAAACCAAGCCGGAGCCGCTCTTTCGAGACGGCCCCGGCTATACAGCACAAAAAAAGAGCCTGAAAACAGGCTCTTTTCCTTTAGACGCGTTCCACTTTGCCGGAGCGCAGACAATGTGCGCAAACGTAAACTCTGGTGTGGGTGCCGTTGACAACGGCTCTGACCTTCTTTACGTTGGGTTTCCAAGCATGGTTGGTTCTTCTATGAGAATGGGAAACTCTCTGACCGAAAGTTACGCCCTTCCCGCAAATTTCACACTTTGCCATTTTCTTTACCTCCAAATTGCGCCAAAGCGCCAAGATTTTGAATCAGTTTTCTTCGGTTTCATTATCCGTTTGTTCCGTGGTTTCGGCAGAATCTTCCGTCTCGTTTACCTCTTCTTCGGTTTCAGTGGGGGCTTTTTCTTCTTCCGTGGTTACGACTTCTTCGGTCTGCGCATTGCTGCCGGAAGAACCGGAAGGGTTCGAGCTGTTGCCGGAAACCGTGTTGTTGCTTTCGCTTGCCTGCAAAACGTAGACAACCAAAACCAGCACCGCAAAAATAATGGAAACGACCGTGGTGACTCTGGATAAAACCCGGTCGAGGGTTTTGCCTTTGGTTTTGCCGAAAAAGGTATCGGCACTGCCGGAAATGGCGCCGGAAAGGCCCTCTTCTTTTCCGCTCTGCATCAAAACGGCGACTACCAGAAATACGGCCATAATAACCATGATGACACAAAGAATGGTTGTTAACATCTTTCTTTTACTCCTTCATGCAGTTTAGTCGCTGATGTAAGGCAATACGGCAATCTGACGGGCGCGCTTGATCGCGGTGGTGAGTTCTCTCTGGTGCTTGGCGCAGGTCCCGGTGATTCTTCTGGGCAGGATTTTGGAGCGCTCGGAAACGAACTTGCGCAGCTTCGCGGCGTCCTTATAATCGATCACGTTTACTTTTTCAGCGCAGAAAGCGCATACTTTTTTCTTTCTTTTCGGTCTGAAAGCCTTTTGTTCTTTATCCATGAACTTTATCCTCCAAATTCAAATTTTAAAAGGGAAGGTCGTCGTCCGTGCTCATTTCTTCGAAAGCAACGTCCTTCGGATTGGCGCCGTACGGTGCGGGCGCGGCAGCGGCGGTCGTGGGCGCACCGTCGCTCTTTTTGTCTACGAAGCGCACTTCATCGGCCACAATATCGGTCGCGTAGCGCTTCTGACCGTTCTGATCCGTCCAGCTCCGGTTCTGCAGAGAACCGCAAACCAGAATCGCGCTGCCCTTGTGAAAATACTTGGAAACAAATTCCGCCGTGCTTCGCCATGCCACGATATTGAAGAAATCAGACTGCGGCTGGCCGTTTTCCGCGTTGCGGGAAGTATAGTTGCGGGAAACACCGATGGAAAACGAAGTCACGGAAATTCCATTCTGCGTTTGTCTCAGTTCGGGGTCGGCGGTGAGGTTTCCGATCAGAATGACCTTATTAAAAGACGGCATGGCTTGTCCTCCCTCTTACTCTTCTACTTTTACGGTGAGGGAACGAAGAATGCCTTCGGTGATGTTGAAGACTCTTTCCAGTTCCACGGGGAAATCGCGGTCGGACGTGTACTGCATCACGACATAGTAGCCGTCGTTCACGTCTTCGATCGGATAAGCAAGTCTTCTCTTGCCCCATTCATCCAAATTGGTGACCGTGGCGTTGGCTTCGATCATCCCTTTGAATTTGGCGACAAGCTCCTGAACCTTTTCTTCACCGAGCTCTGCGTTGACGATGAAGACGGTTTCATAATTGCCTTTCAACTTTTCCATTTCTTTACCTCCTTTTGGACATACGGCCTCTTTTCAAAGAAAGAGACAAGAAGCACGGCATCTTATTATTTACCGTGATACATCAAAGAATCATATCATAGAAAGAAAAATTTGTCAAGAGCAAAACTGCACTTTTACGCGAAAAAATTCGCGATTTTCTTCCGAAAAAGTTGGCGCCGGAATCGCGCGGGATGGATTCAGAAAGAAGAGGCTGAAACAGCCTCTTCTTGTTTGAAAATTTCAGGAGCTTGAACCCTTTTATAAAAGGATTCAGGAAATCTTTATTTTTTGATTTTTTCCCAGTAGGCTTTGGCGGCCTGCTCGGTTTTGTTTTCGCCGAAGCGGTAATAGGTGCGGTCCTTTAAGTCGTCCGGCAGGTACTGCTGCTTCACCCAATCGTAGGGGAAATCGTGCGGATAGAGGTAGTTGCCTTTCGTTTCACCCACACCGAAATAGTGGTTGTTTTTCAGGTACGAGGGCATATCCTTGCCTTTCCCCTGCGCAATATCCTCCATGGCCGCGCCGATCGCAAGATACGCGGTATTGGATTTGGGTAAGGTTGCCAGAAAAACGGCGGCCTCCGCCAGCGGAATGCGCGCTTCGGGCATTCCCAGCATCAGCGCGCTGTCCACGCAGGCCTTAACCACGGCGATCGCCTGCGGATGCGCCAGACCGATATCCTCGGCGGCGATCACCAACATCCGGCGGCACGCACCCGCCAAGTCCCCGGCGTCGAGCAGCCTTGCTAAATAAAACACTGCGGCGTTTTCATCGCTGCCGCGAATGGATTTTTGCAGAGCGGACAAAAGCTCGTATTTGTCGTCGCCGGAGCGATCGTAGGAAAGATAGGTCTTCTGCGCGCTTTGCAGCGCCGTTTCCTCGGTAATTTCACTGTCGGAAATGTAGTAACAGATTTCCAGTGAATTCAGGCTGCTGCGCGCATCGCCGCCGCAGTAGGAGGAAATGACGTCCAGCGCTTCTTCGGAAATGCTTTTTTCCTGCCCCGTTTCACGGTTCAAAAATTCCAGTCCCCGCAAAAGGTTTTTGCGGATCTCTTCTTTGGGGATCGGCTTGAATTCAAACACCGCGCAGCGGGAAAGGATGGCTTTATAGACATAGAAATAGGGGTTTTCGGTGGTGGAGGCGATCAGCGTGATGCGGCCGTCTTCAATATATTCCAAAAGCGTTTGTTGCTGCTTTTTGTTTAAATATTGAATTTCGTCCAAGTATAAAAGAATCCCGCCAATGCCCTCGATCCCGCCGGTTTCCTCCAGAACCTCCTTCAGGTCCTTTCCTGCGGCATTGGTCGCGTTTAAGCGGCGAAAGGTCATCCCCGCTTTTTCGGCAATGATATTGGCGACCGTGGTTTTCCCGACGCCGCTGACGCCATAGAAGATCATATTGGTGATCTTCCCGGCTGCCAGCAATTTGGAAAGCGGTGCGTTTTCTCCCAAAATGTGCTGCTGTCCGCAGACTTCCGAAAGATCTTTCGGGCGCATCCGCTCCGCCAGGGGAGCCGTCATTTTGCAAAATACCCCAAACGGCAAAGAAGCTCCGCCATTTCCACAGCACCGCCGGCGGCGCCGCGCAGCGTATTATGTGAAAGACCCACAAATTTATAGTCGTAAACCGAGTCCTCGCGCAGTCTGCCGGCACAAATGCCCATGCCGTTTTCGGTCATGCGGTCCACCCCGGTCTGAGGGCGATTTTCATCTTCAAAATAGGTGATAAACTGCTTCGGCGCACTGGGCAGTTCCAATTCCTGCGGCAGAGCGCGGTACTCTTTCCACTTTTGCAGAATTTGCTCTTTCATGGGCTTTTTGCCGAAACGCACGAAAATCGCCGCCATGTGGCCATCGCTGCAGGGCACGCGCAGGCACTGGGCGGAAATGTGGATCTTCTGATTCTTTTCCACACCGTTTTCTCCGATCGTACCCCAGATTTTCAAGGGTTCCTGCTCGCTCTTTTCTTCCTCGCCGGAAATATTGGGAATAATATTATCGAGCATTTCCGGCCACTCCTTAAAGGTTTTTCCGGCGCCGGAAATGGCCTGGTAGGTCGTGACGATCACTTCCTGCGGGTCAAACTCCATCAGCGGGTGCAGAAGCGGCACATAGCTCTGAATGGAGCAGTTCGGCTTGGACGCGATAAAGCCGCGCCGGGTGCCGAGGCGCTTTTTCTGCAAATCGATGAGCTTGACGTGGTCGGGATTGATTTCCGGAATCATCATGGGAACGTCCGCCGCCATGCGGTTTGCGGAATTGCACGATACCACGGGGATCTCCGCCTTGGCAAGCGCCTCTTCATAGAGGCGGGTTTCTTCTTTGGGCATATTGACCGCACAGAAAACCATCTCGCACGCATCTGCGATCGCGTCGATTTTCGCGGCGTCCTCCAGCGGCATTTTCAAAATAGCTTCCGGGCAGGCGCTCTGCATTTTCCAACGGCCTTCTACCGCTTCCGCATAGCTTTTTCCGGCGCTGCGGGCGCTGGCGTAAAGCCCGACGATTTCAAAATACGGGTGATCGGCAAGCAGCGTGATCAGGCGCTGTCCCACCATGCCTGTGGCGCCGACAATACCGGCTCTGACTTTTTCCATACTTCTTCTCCTCATAAAAAATTGAACATATACAAAAGCCAATTCCCACCGCAAACCGCGGTCGGAATTGGCATACTATCCTGCCTTTTGGCAAGCCTGCGGCTGGGCCGCTATTTTTGCTACTCCGCAAACTTATTTGTACTTGCGTTTTCTTGCAGCTTCAGACTTCTTTTTGCGTTTTACGCTGGGCTTTTCATAGCATTCACGCTTACGAAGTTCGCTTAATACGCCGCTTCTGGCGCACTGGCGTTTAAATCTGCGAATAGCACTGTCGAGTGATTCGTTTTCTTTAACTCTAACTTCTGCCATCTTTTTCCCTCCCTTTGCACTTAGCGAAGAGATAAAAACCAACAAGTCTTCACGACTGCCTATTATTATATCGAAACAAGATGGAAATGTCAAGTTGTTTTCGCAAAAAGTTGGAATTTCTTTGTTTTACGACAAATTCTGCCCTATTTTGAAGGATACGAAAGGAGCCGCAGAATCCGAAAGCAACCTGCCCAAGTGTGCTTTCGACACACTTGGGCAAGCTGCGGCTCCTTTTTATTTCAGCGGGCGACGAGATTGACAAGCTTTGCCGGAACGTAGATTTCCTTGACAAGAGTTTTGCCTTCCAGAAGTGCGGCAATCGCCGGCAATTCCTTGGCTTTTTGCAGAACCGAGTCTTTGGCTTCGTCGGGCGCGATGTTCAGCTTGGCCTTAACCTTGCCGCATACCTGCACGGCGATCTCCACCTGCGCGTCCTTGCATTTTGCTTCCTCGTACTGCGGCCAGGCAGCCTCGTTCAGCATCCCGCCGAACTGCATTTGCACCCACATTTCCTCCGTGATATGGGGCGCAAACGGATTGAGCAGCAAGAGGAAAATACGCAGCTCTTCCTCGGTGATCGGGCCGGCAGCCGTCATTTCATTGAGAAGCGCCATCAGCGCCGCAATCGCGGTGTTCATTTTGAGGTTTTCAATATCCTCGGTGACTTTGCGAATGGTTTTGTGGAACGAATTTTCCAGCTCCGCTCGGATCCCGCCTTTCCGGCAGTCCCCCTGCAGCGCCCATACGCGGTCGAGAAAACGCTTGCAGCCCTTGATGGAAGAAGAATTCCAGGGCGCGGCCTTTTCGAAATCGCCGATGAACATTTCGTAAAGGCGCATGGTATCCGCGCCGTATTCGCGCACGATATCGTCCGGGTTGACCACGTTTCCACGGGATTTGGACATTTTTTCGCCGTTTTCCCCCAGGATCATGCCGTGGCTGGTACGCTTGGCGTAGGGTTCGGGAGAGGTGACCGCGCCGATATCATAAAGGAATTTATGCCAGAACCGGCTGTACAAAAGGTGCAGCGTGGTATGTTCCATGCCGCCGTTGTACCAGTCGACCGGCAGCCAGTAGCGCATGGCTTCTTCGGAGGCCATGGCGTTCTGATTGTGAGGATCGATATAGCGGATAAAATACCAGGAGGAACCCGCCCACTGGGGCATGGTATCGGTCTCCCGCTTGGCAGGCGCGCCGCAGTGCGGGCAGGTGGTATTGACCCAATCCGTCATATTCGCCAAAGGCGATTCCCCGTTTTCGGTCGGCTCGTAGGAATCCACGTCCGGCAGCACCAAAGGAAGCTGATCCTCCGGCAGCGGGACGGCGCCGCAATGCGGGCAATGTACGATCGGGATCGGTTCTCCCCAATAGCGCTGACGGGAAAACACCCAGTCGCGAAGCTTATAGTTGACTTTCTTTTCGCCGATTCCTTTTTCTTCCAACCAGGCGAGAATGGCCTTTTTGGCCTCTTCCACGCTCATGCCGTCAAGGAACCCGGAATTGACCAGTACGCCGGTGGCACAGTCGGTAAAGGCTTCTTTTTCGATATCGCCGCCCTTGACCACCTCGATGATCGGCAGATGGAACAACTTGGCGAAATCGTAGTCTCTTTCGTCATGCGCCGGCACCGCCATGATCGCGCCGGTGCCGTAGGAAGCAAGGACGTAGTCGGAAATAAAGATCGGGATCTTTTCACCGTTGACGGGATTGATCGCCTCTACCCCCTGCAGCCGGACGCCGGTTTTGTCCTTGGCGACTTCGGTGCGCTCGAAATCGGATTTGTGCGCCGCGGTTTCCTGGTAGGCACGGACTTCGGCAAGGTTTTCCAGGCGATCCGCCCATTTTTCAATCAGTGCGTGCTCCGGCGCCATGACCATGTAGGTCGCGCCGAAGAGCGTATCGGGACGGGTGGTATAGATCTGCAATTCATCGCCGGCGGTGGTTTGGAACTTCACCTGCGCGCCGGTCGAACGGCCGATCCAGTTGCGCTGCTGCGTCTTGACGCGCTCGATGAAATCTACATCCTCCAAGCCCTTGAGCAGCTTTTCCGCGTAATCGGTGATTTTCAGCATCCACTGGCTTTTGACTTTGCGCACCACTTCGCTGCCGCAGCGCTCGCACACGCCGCCGACCACTTCTTCGTTGGCCAGAACGCACTTGCAGGAGGTGCACCAGTTGACCGCCATTTCCTTTTTATAGGCAAGCCCTTCCTTGAAAAGCTGCAGGAAGATCCACTGCGTCCATTTATAGTATTCCGGATCGGTGGTATTGATCTCTCTCGACCAGTCAAAGGAAAAGCCGAGGGATTTTAACTGCGATTTGAAACGCTTAACGTTCTGCTCGGTCACCACCGCGGGATGGATATGCGTTTTGATCGCGTAATTTTCAGTGGGCAGACCAAACGCATCCCAGCCCATGGGATACAGAACGTTATACCCCTGCAGTCTCTTTTTGCGCGCCACGATATCCAGCGCGGTATAGGAACGCGGATGCCCCACGTGCAGTCCCTGCCCGGACGGGTAAGGAAACTCTACCAGACCGTAAAATTTCGGCAGGGTGTAGTCGTCTTTGGCGGCGAAGGTCTGTTTTTCGTCCCAAATATCCTGCCATTTTTTCTCTGTTGATTTAAAGTCGTAACTCATGTTCTTCCTCAAACCTTCCCTGCAAAACTAATCTTCTTTTGCGTCAAATTCAACGGCTTCGGCGTCTGCCCACAGCTTTTCCAATTTAAAGAACTCGCGCGATTCTTTGTCGAATACGTGCACGATCACATCGCCGTAGTCCAGCAGGATCCAGTTGGCGCTGCTGTACCCTTCCCGGCGGGGCGAAGCCACGCCGCAGTCCTCCCGCAGCCGATACTCCACTTCGTCGCACAGGGATTTTACCTGTGTGGAGCTGGTGCCGGTGGCGATCACAAAATAATCGCCCAGCACGCTTTGCTTTGCAATATTTAAAATCGCAATCTCCTTCGCTTTTTTTTCATCCAGCACAGAGGCGATTTTTTTGGCTTTTTCCAGTGAATTCATGCTTTCTCCCATTCTTTTTGTAAATCTTGCAGCGCACCGCAGGAAGCGGGGTGAACGGTGCTGCCTTTGGCTTTTTCATGAGCAATGCTGCCCTCTAAAAAGCGGATATTCGCCCGCAGAAACGCCCGCTGCGGCGCCATACCGCGCTGAAGGTCGGCTTCAAAATCCGCCCGTGCTTTCCGACAGGCGGCGTGGGTTCGCGTTTCTTCAATCCCGTCTGCCAGGTACAAAATACGATCAGCCACCGTCGAGGCGGCGCGCAGGGTGGTGTGGTACCGGATCGCATCGGTAAATATCGGCGCAAGGCCGTATTCTTCGGCGGCGATCGCGGCGGCGGTGACGCCGTGAAGCAAAACGGGCGGGTTCAGATCCTCCCTTTGCACGGGTACGCCGTATTTTTTCAGGATTTCAAGCTGGCGCTCAACGGGGCTGTGGCGCGCCAGATCGTGCAGCAGCGCCGCGTGGCAAATTCCCGGAAGAAGCTCTTCTTTTCCCAAAAGGCGGGTCAGACGGTAGCATTCCCGTTCGACGGAAAGGATATGCCGCAGTCTTTCTTCCGGCACTTCTTTCTTCAGCCGCGCAAGGATCTTCCGGCGGAGCGGATCGCTTTTCCCGGAGCCGTAGAGGCCGGTAAGCTCAATCCAATCGTTCACGCCCGGGGAAAGAGAAAAGGAAAAATGCGTTTTCACAATCTCCTCCCGGATTTCCGATGAGGATATTATATATGGTTTTTCCTCCAAAAGCAAGATTTGCGCGGCAAAATCTGCTTCGAGCTGTGCTTTTTTTTCGAAAATGGCTTCTCTTTCGTCCGTACGCGGCGCACAGCACAGTGTACAGGCGGAAAGAAGATAGGAAAATTCGCGCCACTGCTCAAACGTGAGAAACATATCCGTTCCAACCAGAAGAAAAAGGCCGTCTTCCGGGAAACGCTCGCGGAATTTTTGAACCGTCCGGTAGGTATAGGAAATTTCCGGGGACGAAATTTCCCCGTCCCAAATTTCGATTTTTTCGGAAAGAGGCAGAAACGCACGGCGGCAAAGCGCAAGCCGGTCTTCTTTAGAAGGCGCGTTTTCCACGACCTTGTGCGGCGGGATGCCGGCGGGGATTACAAAAAGGCGATCCAGACCGATCTCTTTCAAAAACGCACAGGCCGCTTTTTCATGCCCGCGGTGCGGGGGATTGAAGGTGCCGCCGTATAACCCGATCTTCATGGGCCTATTCCGCAAACAGGGCTTCCACAAATTCTTCGGGGTCAAAGGGCTGGAGATCGTCCATGCCCTCGCCCACCCCAATGAATTTTACGGGGACGCCGAGTTCTTTCTTTAAAGAAAAGACAATGCCGCCCTTGGCGGTGCCGTCGAGCTTGGTAAGCACAAGGCCCGTGATATCCGCGCTGGCTTTGAATTCCTTGGCCTGGTGAATGGCGTTCTGACCGGTAGTAGCGTCCAGCACAAGCAAAACCTCCGTATCGCTCCCCGGCAGCTCCCGATCGAGCACGCGGCGGATTTTCGCCAGCTCGTCCATCAGATTCTTTTTCGTGTGGAGCCGCCCGGCGGTATCGACGATCAGCACATCGCTGCCTCTTTTCTTGGCGGCGGCGGCGGCGTCAAACACCACGGCGGCAGGATCCGCGCCGTCGGACTGACGAATCAGATCCACGCCAATACGCTCCGCCCAGACGGCGATCTGTTCGATCGCGGCGGCGCGGAACGTATCTCCGGCGCAGAGCAGCACCTTTTTCCCGTCTTTTTTGAGAAAATTGGCAATTTTGGCGATTGAGGTGGTTTTACCGACGCCGTTGACGCCGATCATTAAAATCGAAGCGGGTTTGGTATTGAGCGTTAAAGCCGCGCTTTCGCTCTGCAAAAGATCGCGCAGAATGGATTTCAGTGCGCTTTTGGCTTCCTCGCCGGAAAAGATGCGATCCTCCACGACTTTTTCGCGCAGAGCTTCGATGATCTCCTCCGCCGTTTCCACGCCGAAATCCGCTAAAATGAGGATTTCTTCCAATTCCTCGTAAAAATCCTCGTCGATCTCGCCGGAAAGCGAACGGAACAGCGAATCGGCCCGGTGCAGAATGGCGTTTTTGGTTTTGGCAAGGCCGCGCTTTAGTTTCTCAAAAAATCCCATTTTTAATTCTCCTGTGCAAAACGGTTGATACTGCCGGCGTCCAGACGGATAAAGTCGCTGATTCCCTTTTCCTGCATGGTAATGCCGTACAGGGTATCGGCCTCCTCCATGGTACCGCGGCGGTGTGTGATCACAATGAACTGGGTTTTTTCATTGTGCTTCTTTATGTATTCGGCAAAACGGCGCACGTTGGCTTCGTCCAGTGCCGATTCGATCTCATCGAAAATACAGAACGGACTGGGATTGATCTCCAGAAGCGACATATACAGCGCGATCGCCACAAACGCCTGCTCGCCGCCGGAGAGAATGGACAGATTTTTGATCACCTTTCCCGGAGGCTGCACGCGAATCTCCACGCCGCAGTTGAGCAGATCCTCAGCGTCGGTCAATTCAATATCAGCATCGCCCCCGCCAAAGAGCTCGCGGAAAATGCGGCGGAAAGTAAAACGGATCTCCTCGAAGGTTTCGGAAAACATTTCCCGCATGGTGCTTTCCAGATCGCGGATCATTTTTTCCAGTTCTTCTTTGGATTCCATAATATCGCTGTACTGCCGGTTCAAAAAGTCAAAGCGTTCTTTGGCTTCCTTCAGCTCTGCGATCGATTCCAGGTTTACGGGGCCGACCTTACGGATCTGTGCGCGCAATTCTCCCAGGCGCTCGCTGCCGCCCAATGCTTCGGTGTCGATCTCCTTGGCGGCGCGGAATTCCTCGGAATCCACATTCAGCTCATATTCCTCAAGCAGCCCTTTTTCAATGGATTCTTTTTCCCGTTCCATGCCGGCAAGCGTGCCTCTGACGCGCGAAAGAGAGGCCAAAAGCGTTTCCTTGCGCGCCTGCTTTCCTTTTTGTTCGGTGCGGATGCGGGCGCTTTCCTCACCGGCGGCGGAAAGCTCGCCGGAAAGGCGGATCTGTGCTTCGCGCTTTTCTTCCGTACGGGAGGTCAGTTCCAGGCGCTCTTTCTTTTCCGCTTCGATCCGGGCGAGCGCGGTCTCTTTCTGCTGCGCAAGTTCTTTTAAGATTTCCTCTTTTTTACGGTCGGCGTCCAAAAGCTCCTCGCGGCGGGCGCCGAGGGCGTTCAGTTCCTCCGCGGCGCTCTCCAGCCGGAGCTGGGCTTCGGTTCTTTCTTTGGCAAATTCGGTCGCCTGCACCAGGATCTCCTCGCGCAGGGCTTCTTCTTCTTCTTTTTCCAAACGGATTTTTTCCGCGGCGACGGCGATTCTTTCTTTTTCCAGTGCGATCCGGCGAATGGCCTCGCGGCTTTTTTCCGCTTGCTGCTTTTTCTCTTCACGGGCAAGGCAAAGCGCGGAGAATTCTTCCTCCAACTGCTCTAAGCCCTGCAGATTGCGGCGGAAGCTTTCCTCCTCCAAATACTGAGTATTCTTTGCTTCGCGGGTGTTTTTTTCCGCCAGAATCAGCGCAGCTTCGTTTTCGGAAAGCCGGCCGCGCAGGGTGCTTCTTTCCTCCTCCGCCTGCCGGATCTGGCGGTCGAGCGCTTCCTTTTCGGCGGCGGCTTTTTCAATTTCGTCTTTCAGGCGCGCCAAATCCGCCGTGCGGGAAAGCACACCGCTTTTCTTTTGTGCCTGACCGCCGGAGAAAGCGCCGCCGGCGTGCACAATCTGCCCGTCCAGCGTAACGATCTTCACGGCGTATTTTTCCTCCCGCGCCAGCGCGGCAGCGGCGTCAATATCCTCGCACACCAGGGTTTTGCCCAGCAAAAACTCCACGGCGGGGCGGTATTTTTCTTCACAGCGGCAAAGCTCGGAAGCCAAGCCTACATAGCCCTTTGCGCGGATATGAAAGGTGCGGTAAACCTGCGGACGCAAGGTCGTCAGCGGCAGGAAGGTAGCTCTCCCGAGGCGGTTGTTCTTTAAATAGGAAATGGCTTCCTTGGCGTCCTTTTCGGTTTCCACCACAAGATTCTGCACGGCGCCGCCGAGAGCGGTCTCCATGGCGAGAACGTAGCGTTCCTCGGTGCTGATCAGCTTAGAAACCGGGCCGCAAATGCCGGAAAGGGTTTTCTCCGCGGCGTTCATAATTTCCTTGACGGAATCGGAAAAACCCTCTAAAAGCTTTTCCATGCGCAAAAGCGTTTCCCGCCGCTGCTGAGCGGTTAAAATCGAAAGCTGCGCCTGCTGGGAGAGCGCGGTTTTTTCTTCCAGTTTTTGGCCGATCTCATAGAGCGCCAAATTGAGCCTGCCGTTTTCCTCACGCAAAACGGCTTCTTTTTGCGCGGCGGTTTGCGTTTTCCGGGAAAGACTTTCCATGCGGGTTTCGCGCTCTTCCTTTTTTCCCGCCCACTTTTGCATTTCCTCCTGCAAAACGCCGATCCGCTCCTCGCGGGCGCGGCCGAAGCCTTCCTCTTCTTTCAAAGCCAGCGAAACGCGGCTTTCCTCCTGGAAAAGCTCCCTTTCCTTTTTCGCCGTTTCCCCCTCGCGCAGGGCCAGATCCGCCAGCTTTTTGGCGGCGGCAAGCTGGTCTTCTTTGGATTTCTGTTCCCTTTCCTCCGCTTCGGCAAGCGCCGTCTGCAAAAGGCCGAATCTTTCCTGCGCCTTTTCTTGCTCCGCGGCAAGGGCAAGGAGCTTTTCCTTCCGCTCCGTGCCGAGCTGCTGTGTTTCGGCGCTGCGGAGATCCATGTGGCGAATTTCATTTTCCAAAACGGAAAGTGAGGAAACGATTTCGCTTTCCCGCGTGGCCAAATCGGCAATTTCCTGCCGCAACTTTTCCGATTCGATTTGTTTTTCCTGGCTCTCTACATAGAGCTTTTCCAGGCGCGCGTCCTGCGCGGTGATCTCGTCACTCACCGCATCAAGCTCCGCCTGTTGCGCTTTTTCCGCCGCGGCGTCCCGGGCGCTCTGCGCCATGATCTCGGCAAAGCGGTTTGCCCAGATCCCCAGCTCCAGACTTTTCTTTTCCTCGGCGATCTCCAGATAAATTTTCGCCTTGGCGCTCTGCGCCTCCAGGCGCGGGATCCGCCCCTGCACTTCGGAAAGGATGTCGTTGATCCGGACGGCGTTGTCATTCACCGAAACAAGCTTTTGTTGGGCTTCGTGCTTGCGGTAGCGAAAACGCGAAATCCCGGCGGCTTCTTCAAACAGTTCCCTTCTTTCGTTGCCCTTCATGGAAACGATCTCGGCAATTTTTCCCTGGCTGATCACCGAATATCCCTCTCTGCCGATCCCGGTATTGAGGAACAGATCGACAACGTCCTTTAAGCGGCAGGGCTTATGATTGAGCGAATATTCGCTTTCGCCGCTGCGGTAGAGCTTTCTGCCGACACTGACTTCGTCGTAGTCGATTTTCATTAAGTAATCGGAATTATCAATCGTCATGATGACTTCCGCAAAATTGCTGCCTTTTCTGCCGGAGGAGCCGTTGAAAATGACGTCCTCCATTTTGCTGCCGCGCAGGGATTTGGCGCTCATTTCCCCCAATACCCAACGGACAGCATCGGAAATATTGCTCTTTCCGCTGCCGTTGGCGCCCACAATGGCGGTCATGCCTTTGTCAAACTCGATGACCGTTTTATCGGGAAACGATTTAAAGCCTTGTAATTCCAGCGTTTTTAAGTACATTCTTTCACCTTTATTTTGTATTTTTTCAGCGTGCCGTTTTCTCCGCTCTCATTTCACGCCGAACCAGGTTTCCAGCGCCATTTTAGCAGCCGCCTGCTCAGCTTCGCGCTTACTGCGGCCGCTTCCCTTTCCGATGGGATTGGAATTTAAGCGCACTTCCATGACAAACTCTTTGTTGTGATCCGGCCCTTTGGCTTCCAGCAGCACATATTCCACACGCTCGCCGGGACTGGTCTGCACCTTTTCCTGCAAAAGACTCTTATAATCTTCATCGCGGAGCCTGCCGCCCTCGGTGAGCTGCACAAGCTTTTCTTTGGCAAAGCGCAAAACAAAGCGCTCCGCCTCCGCAAGCCCTGCGTCCAGAAAAATCGCCGCGATCAGCGCTTCAAAGCAATCGGCAAGGATATTTTTCTGGTGGCGTCCGCCGCTTTCCTCCAGGCCGTGATTGATGAGCATATATTTCCCCAGATCCAGGGTCTTGGCAAATTCAAACAGCGCGTCCGCACACACGGTGGAAGCGCGGAGCTTGGTCAGAATCCCCTCCGGGAACGCCGCGGGATCGGCAAAAATATGGCGGGAAACGATGAGGGAGAGCACCGAATCGCCTAAAAATTCCTGCCGTTCGTTATATTCAAACAGGGTTTTGTTTTTCTTTTCTTTGGAAAAGGAAGAATGAGTGAGCGCAATAATCAGATACTTTCTCTGTTGAAAATGATATCCGATTTTTCCTTCCAATTCAGAAAGCCCGGAAAGAAAAGGCGCCGGATAGTCCTTTTCCCGAGCAGGGGAACTTTCCATTTATTCCTGTTCCTTTCCGATCCAACTTTCAATTTTTTCGCCCAAATCGGCACGGCTGAAACGTTCTGCCTGCACAACAGCCGAGGCAATGGCAGATCGTTTGGAGGAGCCATGCGCCTTGATCACGGGCTTTCTGGTCCCCAGAAGCGGCGCGCCGCCGTATTTTTCATAGGAAAAATTCTCACGGAACGCCAGCACCTTTTTTTTCAGAAACAGGGCGCCGAGCTTGCTTTTCAGATCCGAAAGGAGCATTTCCTTGAGCGTTGCGGAAAAGAATTTTCCCATGCCCTCTGCAAGCTTTAAGATCAGATTTCCGGAAAAGCCGTCGCACACCAGAACGTCGCAAGCGCCAAAGGGGATTTCCCGTGCTTCCACGTTTCCCACAAAGCGGATCCCCGCCATGGCTTTGAGCGCCTGATGCGTTTCAACGTAGAGCGGCGTGCCTTTGGTTTCCTCCGCGCCGTTGTTCACCAAGCCGATTCTTGCGTTTTTCACCCCTAAAATGTCCTCGGCATAGGCCTTTCCCATGAGGGCAAACTGGCAGAGCTCTTCGGACGTCACTTCGATATTGGCGCCGGAATCCAGCAAAAGACAGGGCTTTTGGAACGGCAGTACACTGCCGATGGCACAGCGTTTGACGCCGGGGATCTTGTTTTTATAAATCCGGCTGGAGGCGCCCACAAGCAGCGCGCCGGTGGAGCCGGCGCTCAAAAACGCGTCTCCCGCGCCGTCGCGCAAAAGCTGAAATCCCCTGGCCATGGAGGAATCCTTTTTGCTTTTTAAAATGCAAAGCGGGTCGTCCTCCATTTCCACCTGCGTTTCGCTCGGCTCGATCTCAATGCCCTGCGAAGAGATACGGTTGGCGTCCAGAATTTCGCGGATCTCGCTCTCCTTGCCGGTAAAAAGGATCTGCAGCCCGGGGCAGTTTTCTTTGCCGAGTGCGGCGCCGATCACGATTTCCTCCGGCGCGTGATCCCCGCCCATGGCGTCTACGATCAGCTTCATTTCTTCTCCTCCGCGGTTTCTTTGTATTTACACTCCTTCGAGGAGCAGGCAATGCTACCGTTTTTCTTTTTCACCAAAAGCGAACCGCACTGCGGGCAGGTTCTGCCAATGGGCAGATCCCACAGCGAAAAGCGGCATTCGGGGTAATGCGAGCAGCCGTAAAACGTGCTTTTGCGGCTGTGTTTTTCCACAATCTCTCCGCCGCACTTGGGGCATTTCACGCCCACTTCCTTAACGATCTGCCTGGTATAGCGGCATTCCGGATAGTTTTTGCACGCCAGAAAAACGCCGTACCGGCCTTTTTTCTTCACGATCGGGCTGCCGCATTGCGGGCAGGTTTCCCCGTCCACGATTTCTTCTTTTTCTTCCGCGGGCGCACTGACCTTGCCGGCGGCGTCCAGGGGCATGGTGGTTTTGCATTCCGGGTAGCCGGGGCAGGCGGCAAATTTGCCGAAGCGCCCGTTTTTCACGATCATGGTTCTGCCGCATTTCGGGCACACGGCGTCCAGCGTTTCCGCAGGCAGCGCTACCTTGCCGGTTTCGGCAAATTCCGCCTCCGCCTGATCCAAAAGCCGCTTGAATTCTCCGTAGAAATCGCCGAGGATTTCCACATAATTTTCTTTGCCCTCGGCAATATCATCGAGCTTCTTTTCCAAATTGGCGGTGAATTCATAATCCACCACGGTGGGAAAATGCTTTTCCATGATTTCGTTGGTCACTTCGCCGAGCTTGGTGGGCACAAACATTTTCTTTTCGCGGGCAATATAGCCGCGGGCAAGAATGGTTTCAATAGTGGGCGAATACGTGCTGGGGCGGCCAATACCCTTTTCCTCCAGCGCATTCACCAGGGACGCTTCGTTATAACGGCGCGGCGGCTGGGTGAAGTTCTGCTTCGGCAAAAGCGCCTTTAAGCCCAGCACGTCGTTTTCCGCCATCGGCGGCAGCTTGACCTTGCCGGAATCCTCGTCGTCTTTTTCCTCGCGCAATTCGCCGTATACCTTTTGAAAGCCGGCAAAGCGCACGGTTTCGCCGCTGGCGCGGAAAAGGAGCTTGGCGCCGTCGGCACAGGCGGCTTCGATCTCCACCGTGCGCTGCTCGATTTCGGCGCTCTGCATCTGGCTGGCGATAAAGCGTTCCCAAATAAGCTTATACAATCGGTACTGTTCGCTGGTAAGCGAATCCTTCACGCTTTCGGGCGTGCGGGCCGGGTCGGTGGGACGAATGGCTTCGTGCGCGTCCTGGCTGGAGGAATTGGATTGATACACACGCGCCTTTGCCGGGTAAAAGTTTGCGCCGTAGCGATCCAAAATCACCTGCCTGGCGCTTTCCTGCGCTTCGGCGGAAACGCGGAGCGAGTCGGTACGCATATAGGTGATCAGACCGTGCTCCTCGCGCTTGCCGAGGTGCACGCCCTCATACAGCGACTGGGCGATCCGCATGGTGGTTTTGGTGGAAAAGCCAAGGCGCTTAAAGGTTTCCTGCTGCAGTTGCGAGGTCGTAAAGGGCGGCTGCGGATGCTTCTTTTTGGTGGTGGTTTCAATTTTTTTAATCGTGAAAACCGCATTTTCCAAAAGCTTTAAAACGGCGTCGCAATCCGCGCTGTTTTTCAGCGCCGCTTTTTTGCGGGCAGAGCCGTAAAACCGGGCGGTAAATTCTTTGCCGGCAGGCGTGGAAAGAAGCGCCGCCAGCGTCCAAAATTCCGTAGGCTGAAAAGCGCGGATCTCTTTTTCGCGATCCACCACAAGCCGTGTCGCCACGGACTGCACGCGCCCGGCGGAAAGGCCGTTCTGCACATTTTTCCACAACAGCGGGCTGAGCTTATACCCCACAATGCGGTCGAGGATACGGCGGGTCTGCTGGGAATCCACCAGCGCCATATCGATCGGGCGCGGATTGGCAATGGCGGTTTTCACGGCGTTTTTGGTAATTTCATTAAACGAAATGCGTCCGCCTTTTTTTTCCTCCAGTCCCAAAACACGCGAAAGGTGCCAACTGATCGCTTCCCCCTCGCGGTCCGGGTCGCTGGCGAGAAACACCTTGTCGGCGTTTTTCGCTTCTTTTTTCAGTTCGGCAATGAGGCTTCCCTTGCCGCGGATATTGATATATTTCGGTTCAAAATTGTGCTCCAAATCCACCCCGAGGGAGGATTTGGGCAGATCCCGGATATGCCCCTGACAAGCAATGACTTTATACCCGGAGCCGAGAAAGCTTTTGATGGTAGTGGCTTTGGACGGTGATTCCACAATCACAAGATTCGACATTGGTTTGATTCCTTTCATTGCTCTGCCCGGTCGGTGAGGATGAATTTTCCTCCCGGCATTTTACGGACAAGGCCTTTCATTTCCAATTTGGTAAGCAGCTGCAGAATTTCGGAAACGCTTTCGTCTTCCTCTACCAGCGTTTCCGGTGAAACCGCTTCGAAAGAAAGGCGGATATACAGTTTCCGTTCCGCCTCGGAGAGTGAAATCAGCGGGATCTCCTTCTCCTTTTTCGGGCTTGCCTCGGTTTCCGCCGCTTTGGAAAGATCCACAAATTCAAACTGCGGCGGAATGGGTTCCTTCTCTTCGCCGCGCTGGGAACCGGCAAAAACAAATTTGCCGATTTTCTTTTTGATTTCCGGCGCTTTTTTCTTCGGCTTGTTCTCTGCCTTTTCTTTTCCGAAAAATTCCACGCCGCCCTTTAGCTGCGGGAACTTTTTCTGGAATACGTCGAGCACTGCAACCGCCGAAAGCAAGGGCTTTGCACCGATATTCAAAAGGAAATTCGATCCTTCCGCCTGCGGTGAGAAAATAGAGCCCGGCACGCTGTAGAGCGCCTTCTTTTGCTTGATCGCATACTCGGCGGTAATGAGCGCGCCGCTTCCCGCCGAGGCCTCCGTTACCGCCACCACGTCGGACAGCGCAGAGATCAGTCGGTTCCGGATTGGAAAATGATAGCCGTTCGGCGGGGAGCCGGGCGGGTATTCCGTGATCAGAAGCCCCTTGCGGATCACCTCTTCATAAAGAGCGGCGTTTTCTTTGGGATAAACCCTGTCGATCCCGCAGCCCAGCAGCCCGACTGTAAAGGTTTCGGCATACAGCGCGGCTTTGTGAGCGGCCGCGTCGACCCCTTTGGCCATGCCCGAGCAGATCACCGCGCCGCCGCGCGCCAGGTCATAGGCAATGCGTTTGGTAACGTGAATCCCGTATTCGGACGGTTCCCGCGCACCGACCACACCGGCGACAAAGGAATTATCAAAATCACAGAAATTCCCGAGATAATACAAAACGATCGGTTTATTGGGCAGCACGCGAAATTTTTCGGGATAAAAGAAATCGTCCGGCGTCATGATCTGGATCTTGTTTTTGCGGCAATAGCGCAGAATGCTTTCCGCTTTACCGAGATCCTTGTTGCAAAGCGCTTTTTCATGGTCGTAAAAGGGCGTTGCCACTTCTTTGAAATCGTCTTCGGTGGCCTGATATATTTTTTCGGGCGAGGAGAAATACTTTAAAAGCGTGGACGGCAAAACCGAACCGACCTTGCAGGCCAGAGAAAGCCAGATCCAGTACAGCAAACGATCGTTATCCATTTCGCTCTCCTGTTTTCTTCTTTAATTCCCACAGAAAGATTGCCGCCGCGGCCGCCGCGTTGAGACTTTCCATGTTTTCAATGGGGATAATGCAAAGCGAATCCGCGCCCGCCACGGCGCTTTCCGAAAGGCCCTGCCCTTCGTTGCCGATCCAGACACAAACCGGATCCGGAAATTGAATTTCCTTTATGCTTACCGCTTGCGACGAAAGCGTGGCCGCCACGGAAAAAATGCCGTTTTCCTTTAAAAAAGCCAAAAGGGCCGTGCTTGTTTCAAAAAACCGGACCGGCATCCGGAAAACCGCTCCCATGGAAGCGCGCACCGCTTTGGGGCCGTAAGGATCGGCGCCGCCGCACAGAAAAACCCCACCGCAGCCAAAGGCTGCCGCACTCCGTAAAACGGCGCCGATATTGCCGGGATCCTGCACGTTTTCCAAAGCCAGATAAAACCCGCCCTTATCAAACGGCAGCGGCAGATCGGTCTCGGAATAAGAAAAAACGGAAAGAATTCCCTCGCTTCCCTTTTCGGAAGTGATTTTTTCGAAAACAAAATCTTCCGTTTTATACAGGGCGGAAAAGCCTTCCGGCAAACACGCCCGCAAAAGCGGCTCCAGCTTTTCGGCGCTGCCTGCGGAAACAAAAACCGCTTCCGGCACTTTTCCGGCCTGGAGCGCTTCCTTCAGGATTGTGGCGCCTTCTACAGGGAAACTATTTTCCGCGGTACGGTTTTTCTTTTCTTTCAGGCCGCTTACCTTTTTGATAAGCGGGTTCTGGCGACTTGTGATCGGAATCCATTCCACGAAAAAGCTCTTCCCCCTTTTCCTTATTGTTTTTCTATCATATACCAGAATGCGGAAAAAATGCAAGATTTTTCTTCAAAATTTTCAAAAAGATTATTAAGATGGAAGAATTTTCATTTTCTTACAATGTTTTACAAGGTTCTCTTTCGTAATTTTTACAACTTTCGATTCGGTACTTGATTTTTACGGGAAAGTATTATATAATCTTTTTACAATCCCTGTTTTTTGTGGGTAAAGTAGGAATATGAAAGCCAACCGTTTTGATCCGAAAGCGACTGAAAAACCTTTTTCCGCCGAGTCGGAAACGATCATTGCCGGGCGCAACGCCGTTTTGGAGCGGATCGCTTCCGGAAAAGGTATTGAAAAAATTTATTTTCAGCAGGGCGCAGAGGGCAGCGCCAAAAAAATCTATGCGCTTGCCAAGGAAAAAAAGATTCCCGTTGCCTATGCCGATAAAGAAAAGCTGCGCGCCCTCTCCGGCGGCATGGCGCATCAGGGGGTTGTGGCGCTCGGCGCGATCAAAGAATACGTTTCGCTGGAGGATTTGTTTGCTATCGCCGAAAGCCGCGGAGAAGATCCCTTTTTCGTGATCGCAGACGGCGTGGAGGATCCGCACAATTTAGGCGCTTTGATCCGCTGCTGCGAAGGCGCCGGCGTGCACGGCGTGATTTTGCCGAAAACAGGCGCCTGCGGCGTGAACGCCGCGGTGATGAAATCGTCTGCCGGCGCGGCCAACCACATGGCCATCTGCCGGGTTTCAAACCTAGCCGATACGGTGGAAAAACTGAAAAAGCGCGGCGTTTGGATTTATGCCTGCGAAGCGGGCGGTACTCCCTACCGCGAACTGGATTATCACGGGCCGATCGCCATGATCCTCGGCAGCGAGGGCTTTGGCGTTTCCCGGCTATTAAAAGAAAAAAGCGATTTTATCCTCTCTTTACCCATGCGCGGGAAGATCAATTCTTTAAACGTCTCCTGCGCGGCGGCGGTCGTTTTGTACGAAGCGATCAAATCGAGATAAATTTTTGAAAGGATTTCAAGCGTATGCCTTCAGTTTACAGAATCACTCGAAAAGGCAAAAAGGAAAGCGACAAAGCCAAAGAGCGAGCTTTGGATCTTCCGGCAAATAACGCCGCTGAAACTTCCGAAAACAAGGAGAAAAAAGCATCGGATTATCCGCTTTTTCTGGACACCGTTGAAATTCCTAACGAAAAAGCCGCCGATTGGGTGCCGAAACCTGATTGGGATCAAAAGGAAGAAACCCCTGCCCCTCAGCCGGAAGAGTCGAAGGAAGCCCCGGTGCAGGAAGAAGAAAAAGAGCCGGCTTTCGCCACGGTGGCGGCCACCGGCAAAGAAGAAAATTCCGAAGCAGAGGATTTGCCGGGACTGGGCTCGATACAGGAAATTGACTTTTCCAAAATCGACGCCGTATATAACCACTCAAAGGGCTCGCTTTCACAGAACACCTCCCAAAAGGGGTACGACGAAGTTACTTCTCTTTTAATGGAGGTATTCGGCAGCGAAAGCGATAAAAGAAAAAAGAAGAAAAAGAAAGAGACCGCTCCGGACCCGACTTCTCAGGAAGAAATTCAGGAAATTTTCCGTTCTCCCGAGGAAGCGGTCGAAGAAGCGCCGGCGGCCGAAGCGGAAACAGACTCCGACGTGACGGAAATTCCCGCCCCTCCGGATTCGCAGGAATCCACGCGCGAATACGACCCGAAAAAGATTGAAGACGCGCTTTCCGCCATTCATCCGGAAAGCGACCCTTCGGAAGAGCCCATTTTGAACAGTGAAATGAAAATGGGCGACATCGACAATCCCTATACCGATACGTACGAAAACACCAACGAGGTCGACCCGAAAGCCACCGGGCTGCCGGAGGAATACACCTCCCCCGAGCAGTACGATGAATTTGCCGAGCACCTGCGTTTCCGTTCGTTCCGGGCGCTTTGCTCCTCGGTCTGGACGTTTCTTTTAGCGGCGGCGCTGTTTTATTTGGAAAGCGCCTCCTACACCTCGATCTACCATCCCCTGCTGCTGCAGCCGAACGGCAGTTTCGGCGTGGTGTATCTTTTGGTGGATCTGCAGCTCATTTTTCTTTCCGCGCTCTGCATTTTACCATCGCTCGGAAGCGGAATCCGCAATTTGTTCCGCGGGAAGGCCGACCGCAATTCGCTCACCTTTGTGGTGATGCTGATTGCCGGTTTGCATGCGCTGGTGCGGATCTTCCTGCCGTTTGAAGGCTTTGTGCTGTTCGGCACGGTGGCCGTTTTCTTTGCGTTTCTCACCTGCCTGGCAAACTTCATGGATATCAAGCGCGTTTACCGCACCTTCCGCATTTGCGCCGCCCGCAAAACAAAGCTGGTTGCCGAAACAGTACCGACAGACAGTGCGGAAATGGATTCTTTCCGGGAATATCTGCCGGAAGATCCCGCGATTTATACAGTGAAAAAAGCAGACTTTATTGAAAACTTTTTCACCAAGATCAAAGAGCCTGTTCCCAACACTTCTTACGGCGTTTTGATCCTGCTTTCCGTGCTGCTTTCCCTGGCCTTTGCCGGATTCAGCTACTGGAGAGGAACCGGCCTTAACGGGGCGATCGAGCGTTTTGTGGTCATGGCCATGATGACGCTGCCGCTTTCCGGGATTTTTTCTGTTACGTTGCCGTTTGCCCATCTTTCCAAAAAAGCGGAAAAGAAGGACTGCGCCATTATCAGCCCCGCAGCCGCTTCCGCCTACGCCCAGGCCGATCTGGTATCCTTTACGGATAAAGAGATCTTCCCGCCGAGAAGCGTGAAAGTCACCACGATCCGCACCTATGGCGATACCCGGATCGACAGCGCCATTCTCTATGCCGCCATGATTTTCCAGAAGCTCGGCGGGCCGCTTTCGCAGGTCTTTAAAAAGACCATTTCCGGTGTGGTGAATGAAATTTCCGAAGATTTCGATTTCCTGGAAATCACGGCGGACGGAATGTGTGCCAAAATCGACGGTGCGGAGGTTTTCGTCGGCAACAAGGATTACCTGCTCTCTTACGATTTCGGCTATACCAAGGACGAAATGGACGAAGCCTTTGAAGAAAAAGCCGGCAAAATCATGTATATGGTGATCGGTAAAAACCTGGCCGCGAAATTCTATATTCGTTATTCTCTCAGTCCCCGCTTTGAAAAGACCCTGCACGCGCTTTACAAATCCGGTATCTGCGCCGCGGTGAAGACCTGCGACCCGAATATTGACAGCGATCTGTTCAAAGCGCTTTTAAAGAACCGCAAAATCCCCGCCGGCATCATCAAAACCACCGACGCCATGAAAGATGCGCCCGTGGCGGAAAAATCGGACAGCGGCATTGCCTGCTGCTCTACGATCTCCAATATGCTGCACACTTTCGTCCTGAGCGATTCGCTGGTGCATCTGATCCGTACCAATACCTGGATTAAGGTTTTATCCCTTTTGATCGGCGCGTTCGTTGTTGCCTTTCTGTTTGCCACCAACGGATTGAGTAAGGTCACACCGATCTTTACCCTCGTCTATCAGCTTTTGTGGATGATCCCGGTGATTATTCCCTCGCTGACCGAATAAGTTTTCATGGGCATCTTTCGATGCCCTCCTATCCACCCTTAGCGCAATTGGATAGAGCATCAGATTCCGATTCTGAAGGTTGGGAGTTCGAGCCTCTTAGGGTGGGCCAGCAAAAAAGGCATCCGTACGGATGCCTTTTTTTTGCAGCAACGTCCACCCGTACGGGTGGACGTTTTGCTTTGAAAGCGGAACTTATTTTGTCATTTTCTCCTGCTTGATTTTGTGATCAATGATGTGACGCGAGGCAAGCTCTTTGTGCACGTCCTCTACGCGGATGCCCATTTGCACCATCAGCACCATGGCGTGGTAGGCGAGATCCGCCAGTTCATAGATCGTTTCTTTTTTATCGTCGGCTTTGCCGGCAATAATGACCTCCGTGCATTCTTCCCCGACTTTTTTGAGGATTTTATCAATGCCCTTTTCGAAAAGATAGGTGGTATAGGAGCCCTCGGGACGCTCCTCGTTGCGCTGCTGTAAAAGCTCGTACAGCCCCTCCAGGCTGAATTCCTGCCGTTCTTCACTCTGCCAGACGGGCTTTATAAAACAGGAATCCGTGCCGGTGTGACAGGCGGGGCCGTCCTTTTCTACCAGAACGACCAGTGCGTCGCCGTCGCAATCGGCCGTAATGGAAACAATATGCTGGTAATTGCCGCTCGTTTCCCCTTTCAGCCAAAGGCATTCGCGCGAACGGCTGTAAAAGCAGGTCAGCCCTTTTTCCATCGAAATCTTGAGGCTTTCCCGGTTCATATAGGCCACGGTCAGCACCTTTTTACTGATCGCATCCACCACCACGGCGGGAATCAGCCCATTGGAATCAAATTTCAGCTCTTCGATACGGATCATCTTTTACCTCACACAAATATGGTTTTCTTGCAATTCTTTTTTTAAGTCCGGGATACAAACCTCTCCGAAATGAAAAATGGAGGCCGCCAGCCCCGCGCTGATATCGGGAATTTGCTGAAACAGCCGGATAAAATCGCCGCTCGATCCGGCGCCGCCCGAAGCGATCACCGGCACCTTTACAGCCTCGCACACCCTTTGGAGCATTTCCAGATCAAAGCCGCGTTTTACGCCGTCGGTATCGATGGAATTCACGACGATCTCCCCGGCGCCGAGTTCCACCCCGCGGCGAATCCATTCGATGGCTTCCATGCCGGTATTTTCCCGGCCGCCTTTGGCAAATACGCGGAAAGCGCCGTCTACACGCTTGATATCCGCCGAAAGCACGACGCACTGACTGCCGTATTTTTGAGCGGCCTCGCGGATCAAAAGCGGGTTTAGGATCGCCCCGGAATTGACGCTGACCTTATCGGCACCGCATTGGAGCACCCGGTCAAAATCCGCCACGGTATTGATCCCGCCGCCGACGGTGAGCGGAATGAAAATCGTCGAAGCGACCTCGCGCAAAATATCGGTAAACAGGGCGCGCCCCTCAAAGGAAGCGGTAATGTCGTAAAACACCAGTTCATCAGCGCCGTTTTCAGAGTAATAGCGCGCCAGCTCCACAGGCGAAGAAACGTCGGAAAGTCCTTCAAAATTGACGCCCTTCACCACGCGCCCGTTTTTTACATCCAGGCAAGGGATGATTCGTTTGGTTATCATTTTGCTACCTCAAGTGCCGCCTTCAGATCGATTGCGCCGGTATAATAGGCCTTGCCGATAATGGCGCCGTAGAGCCCCATTGCTTTCAGCGCGCGGATATCTTCCAGGTTCGATACCCCGCCGGAGGCAATCAGCTTTAAATCATACGTCCGGGAAAGCCTTTGATAGAGCGCTAAATTTGCGCCCTGCATGGCGCCGTCTCTGGAAATATCGGTACAGATAACCGTGCGGATCCCGAGCTTTTGAATACGGGCGAGAAAATCATCCGTCGTTTCGCCCGAATCCTCCAGCCAGCCTTTAATGGCAATTTTGCCGTTCTTGACGTCGGCGCCGACGGCAATTTTTCCCCGGAATTCCGCGGCGGCGGTTTCCAAAAACGCGCGGTCGGTGACGGCGGCGGTACCGAGAATGACTCGTTCCACACCGCATGCCAAATAGCGCTCGATCACATCCATGCTACGCACGCCCCCGCCGATCTCAATTTTCAAGTTCGTTTTTTGCGCAACGTCCTGTACGACCTCTAAATTCGGCGTGGCGCCCGCTTTGGCGCCCTCTAAATCCACCATATGCAGGTATTCTGCTCCGGCCTTTTCCAAATCCTTGGCCACCGCCAGCGGATTTTCGCTGTAGACGGTCATTTTCTGATAATCGCCCTTGAAAAGGCGCACTGCTTTTTGTTCGTAAAGATCAATTGCCGGCAGCAAAATCATGCATTTTCCTCCCATTCACAAAAGGCGCGCAAAATGGAAAGCCCCACCGTACCGCTTTTTTCGGGATGGAACTGGCAGCCCATAACATTCCCTTTCGCGACGGCGGCGGTGACGTCTATTCCGTATTCCGCCGTGGCGATCACATCCTCCGAATCCGCCGCGTAATAAGAATGCACAAAATACACGCAGTCCCCTTCGCTGACGGTGCGAAAAAGTGGGTGCGCTTTGGGAAAATGCAGCGCATTCCACCCAATGTGTGGAATTTTAAAGTGAGTGGGAATCACGCCCTCCATGGGCACAACGCTTCCCTTTAAAAGTCCCAGCCCTTCATATTCACCCAATTCCAGACTTTTTTCAAACAAAAGCTGCATGCCAAGGCATATGCCCAAAATGGGTTTGCCGCGGGCGGCCTCTTCTTTCAAAATTTCATCCAGTCCGCTTTGGCGGAGCTTTGTCGCCGCGTCGCCAAAGGCGCCGACACCCGGCAGGATCAGCTTATCTGCGCCCCGGATTTCGGCAGGATCAGCCGTAATTTTCGCCTCTGCACCGAGAAAGGCCAGCGAGGACGAAAGGGAAAATAAATTTCCCACGCCGTAGTTTAAAATCGCAATCATCCGAGAACACCCTTTGTAGAAGGAATTTCCCCGGCGCGGCGCGCATCAATGGCGATGGCGGCGCAAAGGCTTCTCGCCACGGATTTGAACGCGCCTTCGATGATATGGTGAGAATTCTTACCCGCGAGCTTGCGGATATGCAGGGTCACGCCCGCTTCGCGCGCGAAGGCGGCAAAAAATTCTTCACACAGTTCGGTATCGAAATCGCCCACCTTTTCGGCGGGGATCTCAAGATCCATAGATAGCCCGCCCCGGCCGGAAAGATCTACGGCGGAAAGAATGAGCGCTTCGTCCATGGGCAGGAGTCTGTCGCCGTAGCGGCAGATGCCTTTTTTGTCTCCCAACGCCTGAGAAAACGCTTTGCCCAGGCAAATGCCGATATCTTCGGTAGTGTGATGAAAATCCACCTCGGCATCGCCCTTGCAGGAAAGAGAAAGATCAAAGCTCGCATGCTTGGCAAAAAGCGTGAGCATATGATTCAGAAACCCGCAGCCCGAATTTCCTTGAAAAACACCGCTGCCGTCCAAATTCAAGGTCAAATTGATTTTCGTTTCAGCGGTTTCTCTCTTGATACTCGCTTCTCTCATTTTTCTTTTTCCTCCAATATGGTTTTCACAACCTGAATAAAAGCCTGCATTTCGGCTTCGGTCCCGATGGTGATGCGGTTAAAACCCGAAATTCTTTCTTTAGAAAAATGGCGGATCAGAACGCCTTTTTCCTTACATTTGCGATAGAGCTCTTCCCCGTCGATACGGCTCGAGCACGCAAAAACAAAATTCGCCTTGGAATCCAAAACGGTAAAGCCGAGGTCTGTCAGCGCCGACGTTGTCATTTGACGGTTCTTTTCGATGGTGCGGCAGTTGGCGCTGTAATATGCGTCTTCCGCCAGCGCCGCCACCCCCGCCGCCGCGCTGAGGCGGTTGACGTTATAGGGGTTGGTAGAAAACTTAATGGTATTCAAATCGGCGATCAGCCCGTTGCTGCCGATCCCGAAGCCGAGCCTGGCGCCCGCCATGGAGCGGGATTTGGAAAAGGTCTGCGTCACCAAAAGATTGTCGTAGCGGGAAACAAGGCCTACCGCGCTTTCCGCCCCGAAATCCACATACGCTTCGTCCACAATGACCACGCGGTCAGGGTCGAAGGCCACGATTTTTTCGATCTCCGCCAAAGAAAGCGCCAGCCCGGTAGGGGCATTGGGATTGGCGATCACTGCGGTTTTTCCCTTTACCAGGTAGTCCTGCACGTCAATCGAAAAATCTTTCTTTAAGGGAATTTCCGTATAAGGAATCCGGTTCAGTTCCGCGAAAACAGGGTAAAAGCCATAGGTAATATCCGGGAAAATCAGCGGCCGCGCTGCATCGGAAAACGCTAAAAACGCAAAGTTTAATACTTCATCGGAGCCGTTGGTGACGAGAACCATATCGGGATCGACCCCATAGCGCTCGGCCAGCTTTTGCGTGAGCCTCGTGCATTCCGGATCGGAATACAATTGCAGCTTTTCCACTTCCCCTTGCACCGCCGCTGCCACCGAGGGCGAGGGCGGAAAGGGGGATTCATTGGTATTGAGTTTGATATATTGCTGATCCTTCGGCTGTTCCCCGGGCGTATAGGGGGAAAGGCCGGAGAGCTTGGACGTAAAAAAGCGGCTCATTTTTTCTCCTCAAAACGGATGCGTGCGCTCCGGGCGTGGGCGTCCAGCCCCTCCTTTTCGGCAAAGGCGGCAACCTTTTCGGAAACCCGGGAGAGCGCGTCGGCGGTATAATAGGTAAACTGCGATTTCTTGACAAAATCATCCACGGAAAGCGGCGAAGAAAAGCGCGCGGTGCCGCCGGTGGGCAGGGTGTGGTTCGGTCCGGCAAAATAATCGCCCAAAGCCTCCGGACAGTATTTTCCCAAGAAGATCGACCCGGCATGGTGAATGCGATCCAAAAGGTCAAACGGATGCTCCACGCAAAGCTCCAAATGCTCCGGGGCAAGTTCATTGGCAATTTCAATGGCTTTTTCCAAATCGTTTTCCGCCACAATGATCTTGCCGTTTTGATCGATCGATTCGCGGGCAATTTCCTGCCGCGGCAAAAGCAGAAGCTGCTTTTCGATCTCCGCACTTACCTTTTCGGCAAACAGGCGACTGTCGGTCACAAGCACCGCGCTGGCGTTTTGGTCGTGCTCGGCCTGCGACAAAAGATCCGCCGCCACAAAAGCGGGGTTCTGAGCCGCGTCCGCCACCACCAGAATTTCGCTGGGGCCGGCGATCATATCGATCGCGACCTTGCCGAATACCTGCTTTTTGGCTTCCGCCACAAAGGCGTTGCCGGGGCCGACAATTTTATCCACCTTCGGAATCGTTTCCGTACCAAAGGCCAGAGCGGCGATCGCCTGTGCGCCGCCGACCTTAAAAATGCGATCCACGCCGGCAATTTTCGCCGCCGCTAAAATCGCGGGATTGATCTTGCCCTCGGCGTCCGGCGGGGTAACCATAAAAAGCTTGCTGCAGCCGGCAATTTTGGCGGGAATGCTATCCATTAAAACGGTGGAAGGATAGGCCGCCTTGCCGCCGGGGACGTAAAGCCCCACCTTTTCAATCGGGGTGATTTTCTGGCCGGTGATCACGCCCTCGTTTTCACTGAGGAGAAAGCCGGTTCGTTTTTGCTTTTCATGGAAAGTGCGGATATTGGCCGCCGCTTCCTTTAGAATTTCCAAAAACGACGGCTCCACCAGCAAGACGGCTTCCTTGATTTCTGCCGGCGTCACTTCTAAAGAAGTAAGCTTTGCACGGTCGAACTTTTCGGTATAGGCAAAAAGCGCGGCGTCTTTTTTTTCTTTGACCTCATGAAGAATTTCCGCCACGACCCCCTCCACGTGGGAAACGGGATCCTGCCGCGCAAAAATTTCACAGTTCGGCACTTCGCCGAAAGAGAGAATACGGATCATACTTTTTGTACCTGTGCCTTTAATTCCTGAACAATTTCTTCGATTTTTTGGGACTGGAAACGAAACGCGGACTGATTGGCCACGAGCCTTGCGCTGATCGGGACAATATCCGCCCGCACCTCCAGATCGTTTTCCTTTAAGGTTTTGCCGGTTTCCACAATATCCACGATCACGTCGGAAAGCCCCAGTACCGGCGCCAGTTCAATGGAGCCGTTGAGCTTGATGATATCGATCTCCCGACCCAGCGAGGCATAGTATTGCCGGGCAATATTGCAGAATTTCGTGGCGACCTTCAGGGTGGAATCGCCCGAATCGTAAAAATCCTTTTTGGCGGCCACCGCCATTTTGCATTTGCCGATATTTAAATCCAGCAGTTCATAGAGCTGCGGTTCGTATTCCAAGAGAATATCCTTCCCGGCAACCCCGATATCGGCCGCGCCGCGCTCCACATAAATCGAAACGTCGGAGGGCTTGACCCAAAAATACCGGACGCCTTTTTCAGGATTTTCAAAAATCAGCTTGCGGCTTTCCTCTTTAATGGAGGGACATTCGTAGCCGGCGGCTTCGAACATGGCGTAGACCTTTTCTCCGAGTCTGCCCTTGGGAAGTGCGATATTGATCATGCCCTCTCCTTTCTCAAATCCAAAATCCGGCGGAAGCGCAGTTTTTCGGGGACGGCGCGCTGCGCGCTCACGCTTAAATTTTCGCTCGTCAATTGCCGGACGGTTTGCCAAACCTCCTCCGGAGGAGTCGCGGCGTCATACAGCAGCAGCGTATCCACATCGAAGGCGGCGGACGGCGCTTTGTTTTCTTCCAATAGGTCCAAGTACAGGGCAAAGCCGATCGCACCGGATTTTTTGCCCATTTTCTGCATGAGCTTGTCGTACCGGCCGCCGGCCAGCACGCCCTCGCAGATCCCTTTTAAAAAGCCCTTGAAAACAATGCCGTTGTAGTAGGCCATATCGTTGACGATCGAAAAATCATAGCAGATTCTTTCGCTGAACTCGCTCAAACTCAAAAGCGCATCCAGCGCCTTGAGTTCCTCCCACGCCGCTTTCGCAGCCCGGCTATCGCAAAGGGGCAGAAGCTTTTTCAGTACGGTTTTCCGTTCGCCGTAAATCCCGGTAACAGCGGTAAGGCGTGCGGCCTTTTCCGGTTCAATGCCCGCCGCTTTACACAGGCGCTCTAAATCGTGGGTGTTTTTTTCGGCAATGTAGGAGGACGCCTTTTTGCGGAAGGCTTCGTCCCCGCCGGCTTCCTCCAGCAAGGCGGAAAGAATGCCGAGGTGGGAAATGTCCAGTTCAAATTCCGGCATGATCAAGCCCAGACTTTTTGCCGCCAGCGAAAGCACTTCGAAAATATCGTAAAGATCCAGGTCCCCGATGCACTCCAGCCCGGTCTGCATGATCTCTTGATACTGCCCGGTCCTGCCGGAAACACGGTAAACGTTTTCGTTATAGACCGTTTTTTGCTTGTATCCCGGGCGGTCTTCACTGTTTTTAATGATCGAAAGCGTCACGTCGGGTTTCAGCGCCAAAAGCTTGCCGGTGGTGTCGTTGAAGGTAATGATCCGGTTGCTGACCAAAAAATCCTTGTTTTCCAAATACAGTTCGTATTCCTCGAACTTATTCATTTTAAACGGCAGATAGCCGTATTTTTTATACAAAGCGCGCAGGGCGTAAATGGCTTTTTCTTCGCTTTTTAAAATTTTTTCGTCGATCATGCCTTTTCTTCCTTTTCCAAGCGCTCAAGTACCACCTGATAGCCGCCGCTGCCATATTCCAGGCACTTGCTGACCCGGCTGATGGTAGCCGCGCTGACGCCGGTTTCCTTACTGATGGCCGTATAGCTGGCGCCGCTTTTTAAAAGGCGCGCCACCTTCAGCCGCTGCGCGATGTCTAAAATTTCCTTGATGGTGCAGGCGTCTTCAAAAAAGCGAGCGCACTCCTCTTTGGTCTGAAGCCCGAGAATGGCTTCGTACAAAATATCAATATCCGGCGTATGCCAACGGTTCATATCGCGTTCCTCACTTTAGTACTTTATCGTAATAATGCGCTATCTTGGTAAATTATAGTCCGATCTCCCGCAATTGTCAAGCCTTTTATGCGAACTTTTTCCGAAAGAGAGCCGATTTTTCCATCCTTTTTTTCAAAAAGCTCCCCACGCAAAAAAGGAGCAGGGTTCCTGCTCCTTTTCTGATCAGATTCTATCGGTTGCGGATCGCATCGATCGGCCGTTTGGCGGCAATACGTTTGACCGGGAAAAAGCTGGCCAACAACGCCACGCCGACACTGACAACAAAGAGCAGCAAAAGCTGCCGCAGGCCGAAGCTTACCACGGTAATGAGAATGCCCAATTCCTTCCGCACCAGCACATTGATCAGCACGGTGGCCGTGAAAACGCCGAGCGATGACAGCGCAAAATTGATCATCGCAATCACAAAGCTTTCCGAGAAGAAAATGCGAAAAACGTCGTTCCCGCGGGAACCGATGGCGCGCAGAATACCGATCTCCTGTTTTTTGTAGGAAATACTGGTGGAAATGAAATTCGCCAGCATAATGGAGGCAAAGACGGCAAAGCCGACGCCGATCCAAACAAACACGCGAGCCAACACCTGGAACACCTCGTTCACAGCGTCCAGTTCAAAGGTGACGGAGTTCATCAATTCATAGCGTACCGGCGCTCCTTCGCGGTAGCTGTAAGAAACCAGATTGCGCACTTCTTCCCGCTCCTTGGGCATGGAACCGACCGCATAGGAATAAATGCCGTCCGTATCGGAGATCAGCCGGGAATCCGGTATTTCGTTTAAAACGATCGTCCACTGCATTTGCGGATATTTTTCAATATCAATGACGCCGACAATGCGGTACTCCTTACTGGGACTCTCGTAGTACTCTCCTTCGTAGATCGTATAGGAAAGATTGACCGTCTCATGCCCGGATAAAGCCGTGCGGATCAGTTCTTCCCGGGTCAGATCGCTCCCGAAGCCCTCCAGCTTTAACGAATCCAGAATGCCGCTGTTCATGAGATATTCCAGCGAAACAACGGCTTCGTTTTCGGCAAGCTCCCGCTTTTCGTCTCCCAACCAAAGGATCTCGGTATTTTTGAGATCCGCCATTGTACCGAAATAATCGGGATAGAAATAATACTCGCCGTCGGAGGTTTCCAAGAACAAGCGCCCGCGGGAGATCATTTTGGTGGTCGGCTGATTTTCCAGATACCGCTCCAAAAAGCCGTTTCCTACCAGCGCCACCTGGTTCAGGCTGTAGCGGCGCAGATCCATGAGCTCCGAATACAGCGCGTAGTCCACCAAAAGATCTGCCGTGGAGGGATCCGGTTTTTCTTCGGTCAGAGAGCGGTACCGCTCCAGATCGAACCCGGTATCGACCACGCCGGAAACGACGTATTCCTCGCCGGCAAGCTCAAGGCGCTTGCCCACCATATCGGCCGGGGATTTAATTTTTTCGAAGGATTCCGTTTCCCTGCCCGGCGCCCGATAACCGCCAATACAGAAGGTTTCGCAGACGTACGAGGAAATGAGAATTTCGTTTTTCCTGCCGTCCGGCAAGCTGCCCGCCACCAAGGTGGCGTTCATTTGCTGCAAAACCTCGGAAGAAATTTCGGCAAAGCCGTTGAAAGCGTAAGGATAAATGTGGTACTCCGTTTCGGTGAATTCCGCTTCCGTATCATAATGCCGGGAGAAGGATAGATCCAGGCTGTTCGGCGCATAAACGCCGCTCACCAAAACGCCGGTCGCGGCTTTGATTTCCTCCAGGTCCGCGTCGTTCAGATACTGCTCCCAGGAGTTGTAGTAACTGTGGTCGCCGTTTTCCACCAGTACCGCTTTTTGCAGGGAGGCATAGGGAATGTTGCTGTCGAGCAAGGAATTGGTGCAGGTATTGACGTGGTCGTACGCGGCAAAGGTATCTGCCAGGCCAAAAAGACCAAAGGCAATGCAGGAAAGCAAAATTGTGATCACCAGACGGAATTTTTTATACTTTAACCCGCTCACCCCAATCGGAAAGGCGTTTTTCATGGGCAGGCGCGAACGGATGAGCCGGAAATCAGGCAGCTTTTCAGCGGCGAGCCGCACAAGATCGGTCGGCGCGAATTTCCGGCCGGAGCCGTGCTTGGAATCGAGCTTTAAGGAAAGCGTTCCCTCCTTTAAAGAATCGATATAAGCATTGATCGCCAAACGGTCGGAATCGGTAAGGTGGTACCCGGCGCTGACGAGACAGGAATCTCCCTCAAAGGAAATCCCCTCTGTTTCCGGGGTTTCTTCGGCACAAAATTCCTGATCGGAAATCACGGCGCCGTCTGCCAGCTCGACAATGCGGTCGGCGTATTTTTCGGCAAATTCGCGGTCGTGCGAGACCACGATCACCAGCTTTTCGCGCGAAAGCTTTTTCAGGGTTTCCAGCACCTGCCGGCCCGTGGCGGAATCCAGCGCGCCGGTGGGTTCATCCGCCATAATAATCTCGGGGTTCTTCACCAAAGCGCGGGCAATGGCCACGCGCTGCTTCTGCCCGCCGGAGAGTTCATTGGGTCGACGGACGCCGTAGCCGTCGAGATCGACCTCGTGTAAAATCCTGCCGATCTCTTCATCGGTCGCCTTTTTGCCCTGCAGCTCCAGCGCCAGTGCAATATTCGCGCCGACCGTGAATTCCTCCAGAACATTGTATTCCTGAAAAATAAAGCCCACATAGGTATTGCGGTAGGAATCGAAATCGCTTTGCTTAAAAGCCTTGCTGGAAACGCCGTTGATGATGATCTCGCCGCCCGTCGCCGCGTCCAGCCCGCCCAGAAGATTTAAAAGGGTGGATTTGCCCGAACCGGATTTTCCCAAAAGAAATACCATGCCGCTGTTGGGAAACAGGAGGGAAACATTCCCCAGCGCCGTTACGGGAACGCCTTTTTTGGGGGTGTAGATTTTCGTTAGATTTCGGGTTTCAAGCATGATTGTCTTCTCCTTTAGATGCTGATTCTTGTCGTTTTTGCGCCTGCCGTTTCAAAATCCAGTCGTAAAGCTTCATGCCGGCAAGGGAAAGAATGAGCGTGACCACCAGCGTGATCCCCGCCACTAAATAGCGCTGCACGCCCAGCGCATTGCCCGCTACGGTAGAGGTGACCACCGAGGGGAGCCTTGCCAGCGTACTGATAAGCAAAAAAGCGGAAAGCCTGATATCGGTCAGCCCCATGACATAGCAAAGCAGATCCTTCGGGGTGCCGGGAATCAGAAAAATTAAAAAGGTAATACGATGAAAGCGCTTGGTGTTTTTCAAAAAACGCAGCTGCTGAATCCTTTCGACCGGGAAAAACACCTCTACCAATTTCACGCCGAATTTCCGCACAAAGGAAAATACCAGCAAAGAACCAATGAAAATTCCAATCAGGCAAAGCAGCGTTCCCCACACCGCGCCGAATGCATACCCGGCGCCAAGCTCCAGCGGCTCACCGGGGATGAACGCGATCATTACCTGCAGAACCATCATTCCCACAAAGGCGATTTTTCCCAAAAGCCCGTGCGAATCCACCCAAAGGCGAAACGCCTCCGGTTCCCGTACAAAGCGAAGCATGGGTCTGCCGATATACCAGGATACCACACCGCAAAAGGCTAAAAAGATCAAAAAAACAAAGATGACGAATCCTTTTTTCTGCCGTTCTGAAAATTCTTTCATGTTATCCTCGCGTATTCTTTTTCCAAAGCGTGCGCACGTCGGACACAAAGGTATTCCAGGCGTCCTCATGCTCCACAAAATACAAGGGGCAAAGTTTGCCGGTGACGTCGTAATGCCGGATCAAACAGTCCGGCGTGAGGCGGTACTGCTGGCAAAGCCAGGCACAGAGCTCCACCAGGCGGTTGTAGCTTGCCTCCGTAAAAACGCCGCTTTCATCCGGGTGGCAGACTTCTATGGAAATCGTGTCGCCGTTGCGGTAATTGGAAGCAGAGGATTTTTCCGAAAGCGGCACGCACAAAATGACCTCGCCCTCCAGCCCGATCACAAAATGTGAGCTGGTGTCCGATTCGGGGTTATTGAACCAATTGCGGTTCTGCTGGGCCGTGGTTCCGGGATTGCCTACATAGTGCACCACAATATTCCGCACGGCCTCCAGCTCCACGCCGCGCCGCGATTCGCCGTCGATCTCGATTAGATCGACCTGCACATATTCCGGCAAGGACAAGGTTTCCTCGTCATTTTTCGACTCGGAAGGCGAAAAAGGGGTCGGCAGCGCCGGCAAAAGGCCCTGCCGGGAAAGAAAAACCGCTGCCGCGATGAGAAGGCACGAAAAAACGACTGCGATCAGCAGAACAAAACCGGGGCGAAAATGGCGCTTCGGCGGCTGCATTTTGGTCTTTTCTTGGGGAAGATACTCTTTTTTCATGCCTTTTCTCCTTTATTGCGGAAGACTTGGACTTTGAAACGCTTCAAAAGAAAGAACGACTTTAAATAAATCTCCATCCACCACAAGGGTCAGTATGCCGTTTTGCAGCTCGACCAGGCTTCTGGCAATGGAAAGCCCCAGTCCGCTCCCCTCCGTATTGCGCGAGCTGTCGCCGCGCACAAAGCGCTCCATCAGTTCCTCACCGGGGATATTCAAAGGCGCGCGGGAAATATTGCGGAAAGAAATAAATACCCGGTTTTCCCGATGTTCCAAAGAAAGATAAACGCGCGTTCCGCTTTGCGCATATTTGGCGATGTTGTTCATCAGGTTATCGAACACCCGCCACAGATGCCGCCCGTCCGCCAGGATCACGATCGGTTCCTCCGGCAGAGTCAGCACCACTTCCAGGGCGGCGTTCTGGAATTTTTCCTGATATTCGCCCACTGCCTGCTGCAGCAGGATATTGACTTCGCACGGGGCAAATTCGACTTTGATCGCCCCGCTGGAGGCCTTGGACGCCTCCACCAGATCGACCACCAATTTTTTCAGACGGTTCGACTGGCGATCCAGCACCTCCAGATACTGTCGGGCTCTTTCGTTTTGCAAATCTTCCTTTTGCAAAAGATTCACATAATTGATAATCGAAGTAAGCGGCGTTTTGATATCGTGCGAGACGTTGGTGATCAGTTCGGTTTTAAAACGTTCGCTTTTCAGCCGTTCTTCCACCGCACGCGACATGCCGAGGCTGATGCTGTTGAGATTCTCGGCGTGCTTTTTTAGATTCGGCGTCATATTATCGGTCTGCACACGGTAATTCAGATCGCCCTTGGAAATTTCTTCTCCGGCTTTTTGCAGCTTTTGCAATTGGATGGCGTAGTAAATGACAAACGGCACGAAAATGAACATTTCCATTGCCAAAGCAGAAAAGGCCACAATATTTTCCGTAAAGATCCCCAGTAGCAACTGAAAAAGAACCAGCACAAACAGCCAAATGCAGGCTTTCCAGATCAGCGGCAGATTCGACGCCACCCAGGTAATTCCGGACCAAACGGCTTTTACGCCCTTTCCCAGCCAGTGAAAAACGTGCCGGAGCACGGTATTTTTGAAAAGCGTGCCGGTTTTCACACGCGTGGCAAAGCTGAGCGTATAGGCCATAAAGAGGAGAAAATCCACCACCGCGACCACGAACAGGAACGCCACGGCATAGAGCGTGGGGAGAAACCAGAGCCCGTTTTCAGAAAAGAGCGCGATTTCCAAAAAAGCCAGCGCGAAAAAGAACAGAGAATACAAATCAAACGGGATTCGGTCCAAATAGTTGAGCTGCGGCTTTTCCGCCTCTTTCCGGTGGCCGGCGCTGCAATAGAGAAAGATCATCAAAATGAGGGTAGAAACGCCGAAGACCAAAAGGAAAACAAACGCCCAATAGCGCAGCGAATAGGCCAGATCGTAGACCGTGTTAAACAGATACAGACGATCCTGCACCACAAGCTCTGTTTTGCTCCAGAGCGTAATGTGGTATTCCTCGACGATATATTTCCCGTAATCGACTTCCGGTACCTCCAGCTTCGCCTCTTCCTCCTCTCCATATAAAAAGAAATCCGTATAGCTTTCTTCAGGAGAAACGTAGGTACGAAAGCTCAGGCGCGTCTGCACCTTTACAAAATAATCCTCGCCGTTAAAGTTCGTTTCCAGAATCTGCCCGTCGGCGTCCGAAATCTGGTAGTAGTAGTTGGTCTGCAGGCCGGGAGTGAGCGCGACGCCGCTGTCGTGATAGCGGTTTGCCAGAGAATACCCCTCGCTGTACAGATAGCTTTCCGTATAGTCCCGCAAAACGAAATCCTCGGAATATTCATACGCGCCGATCTCGAGCAGCGCCACGATCCCCACGGCGGAGATCAGTGTCAAAGCGAAAGTGACCGTCACCAAAAAGAACGCGGTAATTTTCAGAATTAAACTGGTGGTGATTTTTTTCATTTCACATCTTTCTCCAGCTTATACCCCTGCGCCCACACGACCTTCAGAAAACGCGGCTCGGCGGGGTTGATTTCAATTTTTTCACGGATATGGCGAATGTGCACGGCGACGGTGCTTTCGGCGCCGTAGGGCGCTTCCTTCCACACCTTTTGGTAAATATTTTTCGGGGAAAGCACCTCTCCGGGGTGCTGCATGAAAAGCTTTAAAATATCAAACTCCGTCGGCGTTAAGTTGATTTTTTCGCCATACAGAAAGCACTCCTTGCTTTTGTCGTCCAGCTCCAGGCCGCCTACGGAATAGCGGCTTTCCTGCTCCGGCTTTTTTTCGGCCGTACCGAAATTCAAATAACGGCGGAGCTGAGATTTGACTCTTGCCGTTACCTCTACGGGATTGAACGGCTTGGTAATATAGTCATCGGCGCCAATGTTCAGACCCAAAATTTTATCGCTGTCTTCACTCTTGGCGCTCAGGAAAATCACCGGGATCCGGTAGGTTTCGCGCAGTTTGGAAATTGCGGTAATCCCGTCCATTTCCGGCATCATGATATCCATTAAAATCAAATGGATCTCCTCGCGCTCCAACACCGCCAGCGCTTCTTTTCCGTTGTAGGCTTCAAAAATCCGGTACCCTTCGGCGGAAAGATAAATCTTCAAAGCGGCAACGATATCTTTTTCATCATCGCAAATTAAAATATTGGTCATCGTTTTGCCCTCCGAAAAAAGCATAGCAGATATTTTTTTAAGAAACAAGCGCCAAATGTTTTAAGAACTTTTTAAGATTTTTTCCGACAAAAATTTTTTCCACAGCCGCCCCTGCAAAGCAAGCGACAGGCCGAGCATGGCAAAAAAGCTGTGGGGCGTGTCGAAATCATCGGTCAGAAGCGGCGTGGTTTCGGGGTAATCCCCTTCATAGATACAAAACGCAGCCAAGCGCTTTTCCATTTCGGCTATGCTGTAAAACGCTTCGGGGTTAAGCCCGAAATCCCCCGCGCGGCAAATGGAATCGAGCGAAAATTCCGCGCAGGTATAGCTGTTTTTCAAAAGCACCCGCTTTCCGAGCGGCACCAGAAAGGCAGAATAAAAGTTATAAACGGTTCGTTCGCGCGCGGCATAGAGACTTTCGCAGTGCTTTTGCAGAGCGGCTAGTTTTTCCTTTTCCACCGGCAGGCGCATGACTTTGATCTTGGTTTTTCTTGTGCCGCGGCGCAGAAATCGATTGGCTCTTTCGCAAACGATGCCGGCGTAAAACGGCGTATCGTGGAAGTGACGCGCATAGGAATACATTTCCCGCAGATCCTTGCAGAAAGCGATCGAAACGTGGTTGTAAAAGTGATGAGTAAAAAAACGGATAGACGCGCCGACCTTACAGGGCGTTGAGGAAAAAATGACGTATAAGTATGCTTCTTCCGGCACTTCTGCTGCCTCCTTGATTTCGACTTTGGCCTGAAAATATTATACCATAGCGCCCGTAAAAACACAACCATAAAATTGCAGCCGTGCCCCGTGCCCGCTTGCACAAAAAAGGCTTTCCGATCATTTCGGAAAGCCTTTTTCGGTTATTTCAGCAGGTATTTTTCGTAGACGGTCTGAACGTCGCCGTTGCCGGCGCGCGCCGTGATCGTGAGTTTCCCGGCGGGGAGCGACTGCGGAAGATTCAGCCGGTTCAACGGGAAAACGTTCGCGTCTGCCACCGTACCGTAGCCGGTGAAGGTGTGGGTCTTGCCGGTGCGGTCCTTCACGGTCAGCCACACCTGCGAGATCGGGTAATTGCAGGTGAGCTTGGCGTCCCCGAGCTGGGCGTAGGTAGGCGCTCCGACCACTTCCAGCGTGAAAGCAAAGCTGGCCTTGGAAACCTTCATGAGCCCGGCGAGCTCAGGCACGCGGAACGGGATATCGCTCAGCTGGAAAAGCTTGTTGAAGCTTAATTGATTTCCCACGCCGCCCACGTTGTAAACGGGGCCGTCCTCGGATTCGCGCAAGGTCAGGGGCGCATGCTGTTCCACGATTACGACGTAGCTTTCGTCGCCGTTGATGGTGCCGTCTCCGTTGCGCACGGTCACGGCGTCCTCCATGGCCATGCTGGCGTGGCCATGGTTGTCATTGGAAAGAACAAAGCCGTCGCCCTTTTTCATGAGCGCATAAGACTCGAACATCACCTGTTCCCCATTGGCCTTGCAGATCTTTCTGGTACCGAACTGGTTGAAATTGGAAATGGTGGTATCGTATTCATAGGGGCCGAGCTTCAAGCAGCCGCGGGCGGGCAGCATAGTACCGGTATAGGAATAGCGCACGTGGCTGGAAATGCGCCCCCACGCCCAGTACATGGCGCTCGCGCAGTTGTTGCCGAGGATCCTGCCCATGCCAAGTCCCAGGCGCTCCGTATCCAGAACGCCGGTCGAAGCATCGCAATAATCGAGGAAATTATAGAGATCGTGCCCCGCGTGGGTGTAGGGCAAGCCGCCGTAGAGCCTGCCGGCCGGCAAGCGGATATTGCCGTTTTTGTCGGCCGTGGGAGCCGAAGCGCAGAGGTAATAGGCAGTCTGGGAGAGCGTCCAGGGCATGGAGGCCTGCAGCACGGCGTAGCGCACGCACAAATCGCGCAGCTCGTCTTCGGTCATTTCGTCATTCGCTACCGGCAGCAGCGCGTCCACGTCGTACTTGGTGATCGGGTGGGAAATTTTAGGGATCTCGCAGCTCGCTATGACCTTGCCCTCGTAGGCGGTGAAGCTTTCGCCGTTGCCGAGGCGCACGGCGATTTTCACGTCGGCAGCCGGCTCGGACAGCGTTTCCGGCAGATCCAGCTCCATGAGGGAAAAACTGCGATTCTCTTCCCAGACTCTGCCGTAGCCCACTGCGTGGTGCAGTTCTTTCCCGTTGGCCGAAAGAGAAAGATCCACGCGGGAAATGGCGTAGTTGGCATATACGCGCGCCATCGCCAGATCCGGAAGCGTCAATTCTCCCTCCGGGAAAGTATGCTTAACCCACGCTTTTTGCACCGGCAAAAGCCCGGCGAGCTCAGGGATCCGGAAGACGATGTTCCCGTCTTTATAGAGATCCAGGAAGGTCTTTTTGTTGCGCACCGCGCCGACTCGTTCGGCCGCGCCGTCTTCGGTTTCGGTCACGGAACGCACGGAAAACTGCTCGACAACGTAGAGATAGCTCTCTTCCCCGTTGATGGTGCCGTCTTCATTGCGAACCGCCACGGCGTCCTCCATGACCATCATAGCGTGACCGGCGCCGTTGTTTTTCACCACGCCGTCCGCCTTTTTCGCCAGCGCGTAGGATTCGAACATCACTTGCTCGCCGTTATTCGTGCAAATTTTTTTGGTGCCGAAATCGGCAAAATCCTTGATGCTCATGTCGTATTCATAGGTTCCGAGCTTTGTGCATCCGTGGCTGGGCATCATAAATCGTGTGAGCGAATAAGAAAGACTGCCGGTCACCCTCGCCCACCCCCAGAAAACGGAGGTCGCACAGTTGTTGCCGATCACTTTTTCGGGATGCTCGCCAAGCTTATCGACCTGCAGGACGCCGGTTTCTTCATCGATAAAATCCAGAAAATTCGAATAGTCGCGCCCGGCGTGGGTATAGGGAATGCCCACGTAGAGATTGCCTTTCAGGCAGGTGATATTGCCATACTTATCGGCGCCCTTCGCCGTTGGGCAAGGGTACACGAGATCCCGGGACGGCGTCCAAGGAATGGAAGTTTCCATCAGCGCATAGCGCACGCAGATTTCGCGCAGTTCGTCTTCGGTCATTTGGTCGTTCGCGATCGGCAGAGATTCAAGTTCTGCTCTTTTGAACGGACGCCGGATCACCGGATATCCGTTTTCGATCGTGAGCTCCTTTTCTTCTTGCTGCATTGTTTTTTTCTCCTTCTATACAAAAACAAAGGCAACCAATGCAGTTTTTTTGCACCGGTTGCCTTTGAAACTATGCTTGTACGGAACCGCTGTAGGCGGTGATCGTTTCGCCGTTGCCGAGGCGAACCTGTACTTCGATCTTGTACTTTGTGCCGGCTTTAAGGTTGCGGCGGATGTTGACGGCGCTGAGGATGCGGCTCATTTCCATGGTTCTCTGCATACCGATCCCTTTGGCGCTGCCATAGGCGGAATTTTCATAAGCGAGTTCCCCGTTTTCTTCGAAAACGCGGACGGTAGTTTTGGAAATGGCGTAGTTTGCCTGGACCTTGGCGTTTGAGACCTCTTCGACCGTAACGGTATCTTTGTCGAGCCCCAGCGAAACGGCGCCTTTTTGAATCTTGGAGCTGTCGGCCAGTTCTGCAATTTCAAACGGGATATAGTGGTTGCTGAAAAGCTTTTTAAAGGTATATTCTCTTTCCATACCGCCGATGAACTGCACGTTGCCGTCCTCCGTCTGCACGGAGGTTTGGGTGGAATACTGCTCCACGAATTTCACGGTGCTCTTGTCGCCGTCGATGGTACCGTCGGCATTTCGCACAACCTGGGCGTTTTCCCGCACCATGCGGGTGTGGCCGGTGGTGCCGCCGTTATACATCACCACGCCGTCCGCTTTGCGCAGCAGCGCGTAGGATTCGTACATGGTCTGTTCGCCGTTCTGCTCGCAGATTTTACCGGTCCCCACGGTCCTGAAGTCCGTCTGGGTCAGATCATACGTGTACGGGCCGAGCTTTAAGCAGCCGTTGGCCTGCGTCATGGTGACCGTGCCGTAATAGTTGATCGAGCCGGAAACGCGCGACCAACCCCAGAACACACAGGTGGCGCAGTTGTTGCCAATGACGTTGCCGACGTTGCTGCCGAGCTTGCTGACGTCCAGAACGCCGGTTTTTTCGTCGTAAAGATCCATAAACGGAGTCAGATCACTCGCGGCGCTGGTATAGGGCAGGCCGCCGTAGCGGACGCCGTCGGAGATGGAGATGTAGCCGGCGGCGTCTGCGTCGCCGGCGTAGCTGCATTCATAGCGAAAGCTCTGCGAGGGCGTCCAGACCACCGAGGTCATGAGCGTTGTGTACTGCACGCAAAGGTCGCGCAATTCTTCGTTTGTCATGGAAGAATTGGCAATGGGAAGTGCATCGATTTCCGCCTTTGTCAGCGGGTGGCTGATGGTCGGGTACTTTTTTTCCGGCGGGGCATCTTCTTTGGTCTCTGCCGCGGTAGCCGGGTTTTCGCCGGCGCCGGTGGAAGAAAGGCTGGGTCCCCCGCAGGAAACCGCACTTACCAGCATAACAAGCGCAAATAAGAGCGCCAACATTCTTTTCATCGTCATTGAAATTTCTCCTTTAAAAAACAGGTAATAAAACGAGTGCCTTTTCCGAAAGCATTATAAAAGGATTTCTTTCTGAATGCAATAGAAAACCGTAAAATTTAGAACGTGACCGCTCCGGTGTAAGCCGTCAGAGTCTCGCCGGTGCTGACCAGGACGGAAACCGTGAGCGTATATTCCTGCCCCTCTTTCAGGCTGCGGGAGAGAGTTGCTCTGCGCAGCGCGCTGCTCATAGGCATTTCATACATCGTTGCTTCCTTCCCGTAACTAAAGCCTTCGTAAGCGACTTTGCCATCGGCGTCGGTGAACGTCACGATCACTTTGGAAATGCGGTAATTGGATTTCAGCTTAGAAGCGATGACCGCATCCAGATCGCTGCCGTCAGCGGCGTCGAGCGAAACGGCGGCCTTATCGATCGCTTTGGTGCCGGCAAGCTCGGCGATCTGGATCGGCAGAAAGCCTCTCTGGCTGAACAGTTTCTGGAAAGAATACTTGTTGCGGATGCCGCCCTCGACCTGCACGGTAACGCCGTCGACCGTAGTGGGACGCAGGGTGGAATCCTGCTCCATCACCACGATATAGCTTTCTTTTTCGTCGATCGAGCCGTCGGCCTTGCGTACGACGTGCGCATTTTCAGCCAACATCATGGCGTGACCGCCGCCGGAATTGTAGCAAACTACGCCGTCCGCCTTGCGCAGCAGCGCATAGGCTTCGTACATGGTGTCTTTGCCGTTATCTTCGCAGACCTGTCTGGTGTAATAATCCTTCCAGCTGGTAATGTTGTCGGGATACGTGTAATTGCCGAGCTTTAAGCAGCCGTTGTAGGGAAACATATTGTGCGTCAGCGTGTAGCTGATAGAATTGGAAACGCGCCCCCACGCCCAGAAGACCGCGTCGGCACAGTCGTTACCGAGGATCGAACCGAAATTGGTTTTCAGGGTCGATACGTCTAAGATCCCGGTTTCATCGTCGTAATAATCCAGCATCGAATAGAGGTTGGAGGAAGCGGGCGTATAGGGCAGACCGCCGTAAATGACGCCTTTGCTGAAGTTTAAGTTTCCGTTGGCGTCGGCGGCGGCGGCGCTGGCGTGCTGGTAGTGGAAATCAGCAGAAGCGGTCCACTGGAAAGAGCCCTGCATTTCCATGAAGCGCACGCAAAGGTCGCGCAGTTCTTCGTTCGACATCGAATTCGACGCCACCGGCAGAGCCGCCACTTCCGATTTTTTCAGCGGGTTCGGAACTTTGGGAATTTTCACACCGGAGGGCGTTTTTTCTTCCGTGGGATCGGCTTCGGTCGCCGTTGTATTTTTCGTATTGTCGGAATATTCGCCGGTCGTATTGTCGGGATTTTCGCCGGAGACGCAGCCCTCCAAAGAGAACAAAAGGATTGTCGCAAGCAGCAGGCATAAGAATCTGTAGAATTTTTTCATATTTTCTTTTCACCTCAAAAGAAATTGGATACTCGTATTGTTATTATAGTGAAAAACAGGGCGAAATGCAAGGTCATTTCGGGGGGAAACATAAACTTTTTGTAAATCTTTTTGTAAACTTTCCATAAATTCATCCCGTCCGCACCGGGAAAACAAATACGACAAGTAAATTTTTTTGAAAAACACTTGATAATTGCGAAACTTTATGATAGAATAAGACTCACGCTAGTGTAGCTCAGTCGGTAGAGCAGCTGATTCGTAATCAGCAGGTCGTGTGTTCAAGTCACATCACTAGCTCCAGAATCAAAACAAAAGCGCTTTCGCCTTGGAAAGGTGAAAGCGCTTTTGCTTTTTCTCTTTACGCGGTAAATTCAAACGATTCCGCTTCGGCTTCAATGCCGTTGCCCACCCCGACGTAAACCTTGTAGGTATACTTCGTGCCGCTTGTCAAGGGCGTTCTGCGGAACGCGCTGCGGAAGAAGATCATCGAAAAGGTGACGTTATGCTGGCCGGGGGAGGGGTAGGAAATCTTTTGGTCTATGACGGCGCCGTTCGCATCCAGAATCGCGGCGCGCACCCAGTTGATGCGGTAGTTGGAGGTGATGGTCCCTTCGCTGAAGCCGGTCGCGGTAAAGTTGGTATTGTCACAGGAAACCTGGATCTCGGAGGCTTTGCCCTCGGCAAATTCCGCAATGGTGACAGGGATATAGTGACTGCTGAAGAGCTGCTTAAAGGTGTATTTTTCGTTGGCGTTGCAGGTAGAGGCGTCTGACGGCTTGGTCACCATGCGCGCGCCCTGCTCGTGCATCAGAACATAACTCTTATCGGGGTTGATCGAACCGTCCGCGTTGCGGTATACATAGGCGGCTTCCGAAGCCATGCGGCCGTGACCGTTGGGCTCGGCAAAAACGACCCCGTCGCCCATCTTTATCTGCGCGTAGGCTTCGTACATTACTTTTTCGCCGTTATCCGTACAGATCTTGGTGGTGGAGTTGCTGCTGGTTTTGGTGTAGGTACCCACGGGGATCATACCGTTTTCCCAGATCATATTGTTGGTCAGGGTATAGGAAACCGAAGCCGACACGCGCGACCACGCCCAGTACATGGCGTCTACGCAGTCGTTGCCGAGCATGGCGTTCCAGCCCACGGCGGGAACCGTATCCAGAACCTGGTGGTTTTCGTCCAGATAGTTGTTGAAGCGTTCCAGGGAACCGCAGGTGTGCACGTACGGCAGACCGAAATAGGTCACACCGGCCTTATAGTTCTGAGCGTGGTGGGAGGAGCAGGTGTCCTCGTAGGACATATCCTTGGTCGGCGTCCACGGCACGGTAACCTCCGCGTACATATAATCCACCACGGTCTTGCGCATCTCGTATTCCGCAGCGGGAAGCGTTTCATCAATATTGGAAACGTCGCGGATATAGCAACCGTCCACCTTGGCGCTGCCATCAAACTGCGCTACGTAGTCGGCCTTCACGATCCCCGAACCGGTGTAGCTCACCGAGCGGGCGGAGGAATAGCTGTTCTTGATCGTGCAATGGGATTTGCCGGCCAACGGCGCGGCCAGAACGGAAGAAGCGCTGCTGTTGACGGAAAGGTTGCCGCCGTAATCCACTTCGCTGAAAGCAGCGGAGCCTTCCGAAGAGCCCACAAGACCGCCGATATAGCCGGTATCGCCGGCGATCTGAACGTTCAGATTCATGCGGGAATCGGTCGTGTTGATCGCGCTTTTCGTGCTGCCGAAAAGCCCGCCGACATAGTTTTCTTTGCCGGAAAGGTCGGCTTTCAGGGTGCCGGAGACAAAGCACTCGACCGCCGAGCCCTTCATGCTGCCGACCATGCCGCCGACGGAAAGATCGCTCCCCGCGACTTCAATGACGGCGTCCTTTAAGTCCACGTCGGTAAACGAATGGGTCGCGGTGCCCGCGACCACGCCTACCGCTGCGGAGGAAAGGCCGCTGCCCTTGACCGTGACGTCGGCAAAGATCAGATCGGTGATCGAACCCGTCATATTGCGGATAAAGCCGACTTCGGTGTCGCCCGCTTTGGCTTCAATGACAAAATTGGAAATGGTATGGTTAAAGGTGCCGTTCCACTGACCGGAAATTTTCCCGGAAAAAGATTCGATCGGTTCCCAGGTCGCGCCGCCGAGATCGATCTCCGCAGCTACGGTAAAGGTCGCCGTGGGAAACTGGCGAAGAAGCTCCAAATCTTCGACCGAATCCAGGATATAATTTCCTTTGGAATCCTGAAGAGAACCGGAAGTGCCCTGTGGTTCTTCGGTCGCGGTACCCGCATTGGTCGTCGACTGAACCAGAGGATCCCCGGAGCAGGCAACCAGACTGAACACCATGCACACTGCCAAGAAAAAGACAAAAATGCGTTTCATCATAGTACTCCTTATCATAAAAGATAGTTCTCTCATTATAAACAAAAAGGAGCCCGCATTTCATGAATATTTTGTAAACAATTTCCCGTGGAGCTCAAAATGGAAACCCTTGGTTTTCAAACGAAAAAACGGAGCCGCAGCTCCGTTTTTTCAGCAGGCTGAAAGATAAGCGTAGGCGACGACGCGCCAGATCTTCCCGCAGCCCTTTGGCCGGGTCAGGCAAAACGCCATATCGCCGCCGTTGTCAAACGTAAAAAGAACGTACGTCAGCTCTCCTTTTGTACTGCATTCGGCAAGGTAGCATTCCCTGCCGCGGAAATTGCGCTTGATAAACGGCTGATTGAGATACGCGGCAGCGGTCAAAACCGGGTCCGTCCGCCAGTTCATCAGGCCACGGTCGGCAAACTCCGACACGCAGCAGAGCTGTTTTTTCGTTTCTTTTACAAGGTCTGTCTTCCAGCAGATTTTTTCAACGTCGTAGCACCCCAGTTTCTTTTCCGTACAGGGGCACGTCGGTTTTTTTCTGTCCTTCCCGCGCGAAAAAAGAGCGGTTCCCAAAGCGATCGGTAACAGCATAACCATTTCTCCTATGTTCTGAATTTTACGGGCGTTCACGATTTTAGTATATGCCGTCCGGTGAAAATCGTTATCGCCGTGCGGGAAAGCACGATTTCGACTTGTTTTTTGTAAAAAAATGTTGTATACTATAATTTGGATCTTCTTTTATTCAAAAAGGACTCGGTTCCGATCAGGAGAAAGGCAAAAATATGGCTTTGGACCTTACACGTTTGATGCAGATTCTAGACGAAAGCGGCAAAAAATACGACCGCGAAAAAATACAAAGAGCCTATTTGTACGCCGAAGAAGCGCACCGCGGACAGTACCGCAAATCCGGCGAGGAATATATTACCCATCCGCTGGCAGTGGCGGAGATCGCGGCGGAAATGGGGCTGGATACCGATGCGATCTGCGCGGCGCTTCTGCACGATATTGTAGAGGACTGCCCCGACGAAAATCTGGATAAGATCAAGGCCGAATTCGGGCCCGAAGTGGAAATGCTGGTGGACGGACTGACAAAGCTTGTGGCGATCCCGTTTGAAGACAAGGAAGAAGAACACATTGAAAACCTGCGCAAAATGTTTTTGGCCATGTCCAAGGACATCCGCGTGATTCTCATTAAGCTCTGCGACCGCCTGCACAATATGCGCACCCTCTCCTCGCACCAGGAGGAAAAGCAGCGCCTGATCGCGCTGGAAACCATGCACGTCTATGCTCCCTTAGCGCACAGGCTCGGGATTCAGCGCATCAAGCAGGAGCTGGAAAGCCTTGCTTTACAATATCTGGATCCGATCGGATATGAAGAAATCCGTGGCTATATTGAACAGAAATACGGCCAGAACAAAGACTTTATCGATAAAATCCAGAGCGAGATCGCCCAAAAGCTTTCCGAGCAGGGCCTGCAGTTTACCATCAAAGGCCGTGTCAAAACGATTTATTCCATCTACCGGAAAATGTACCGGCAAAACAAAAGCTTCGATGAAATTTACGACTTTTACGCCGTGCGCGTGATCGTGCAGAACGAGATCGAATGCTATACGGTTTTGGGGCTGATCCACGAAGCGTACAATTCCATCCCCGGGCGCTTCAAGGATTATATCTCTACCCCGAAGCCCAATAACTACCGTTCGCTGCACACCACGGTGATCGGCCGAGACGGAATTCCTTTTGAGGTACAGATCCGCACGGCGGAAATGAACGAAGTCGCCGAATACGGGATCGCCGCGCACTGGAAGTACAAAAGCGGCGTGAAAAGCGCCAGCGAATCCCTCTCCAAAAAGCTGGAATGGATTCACATGCTGCTGGAAAGCGAACAGAATTCACTGGACAGCGAGGAATATATCAGCCCCTTAAAAATCGATATTTTCGGGGAAGAAACCTTTGTATTTACGCCGCGCGGCGACGTCATCAACCTGCCCAGCGGCGCCAACGGTATTGACTTTGCTTACGCCATTCACTCCGGTGTGGGCAATAAAATGGTGGGACTGAAGATTAACGGCGCCATTGCGCCGATCACCACCGTGCTGCAAACCGGACAGATCGTGGAGGTCCTGACTTCCTCCGCCGCCAAAGGCCCGAGCCGTGATTGGCTGAAGCTGGCAAAAACGGGCGAAGCGAAAAACAAGATCCGCTCCTGGTACAAAAAGGAAAAGCGCGAAGAAAACATTCAGCTTGCCAAAGAGCTTTTGGATAAGGAATTCGATAAGATCCGCAAGGGACTTTCCGAAGAGGAGCGCGACCGGATTATGGAAACCATTGCCAAACGCTACGGGCTGGGAAGCTTGGACGATCTTTATAACTCCATCGGCTACGGCGGCATTGCCCTTTCCAAGCTGCAGGTGAAGATCCGCGATGAAATTGATCGCCGCGCCCTGTCGCAGGAGCCGGTGGAGCTGACAGTCACTCAAACCGAAGCGGAAAAGAAAAACCGCAAGAAAGCGAAAAGCCAGGTTATTGTGGAAGGGCTGGAAAACTGCCAGGTCAAATTTGCCAAGTGCTGCTCTCCCCTGCCGGGCGACGAGATTATTGGCTTCATTACGCGCGGGTACGGCGTTTCCGTGCACAAATACGACTGCCCCAACGCCATGAAGGGCCTCAACAGTCCCGAAAAGGACCGCTGGGTACGGGCAAGCTGGGATCAGAGCGCCGCGGAAAACACCGCCAATACCTATGAAGCCAGCCTTTCGATCCTCACCAACGACAAGATCGGCGTGATGGCGGATATCTCCACCGCGCTGGCGGAAATGCGCGTACCGGTGATCAGCCTGAGCGCGCAGCCGTTCGGAGAAACCTACAGCAGCATTGTGATTTCTGTCGGCACGCGCAACCGCACCCACTTAAACGCCATTGTGGAGCGGCTGAAAAAGTGCAAGGATATCATTCGGATCACCAGCGGGTTGAAGTAAATGAAGGCCGTTCTTCAGATCACCGAAAAAGCGCGCCTGCTTTGCGAAGGGCGCCTGATTTCGGATTGCAAAAAAGGCATGTGCGTGCTGCTGGGTTTTTGCCGCGAGGATACAAAAAAGGAAGCGGCGCTTCTGATCGATAAAATTTTAAAGCTGCGTATTTTTCAGGACGAAAACGGCAAATTGAACCTTTCCTCGCTCGACGTCGGGGCGGATATTTTGGTGGTGTCCAATTTCACGCTTTCCGCCAACCTCCGCTCCCGCCGGCCGGATTTTACGGACGCCATGCCATACCGGGAAGCCGAAATAATGTACCATGACTTTCTGCGAACCATGCAGGAAACGGCAAACCGGCTTTGCGGAGAACATGCCGCGCCCCAAATTTTTCCGGGTGTGTTCGGCGGCGATATGAAAGTGGAGCTGACGGGGGACGGCCCCGTTACGATCATCATCGACACAAAGGATTTTTCATGAATATTACAGCTGCAAGCGAAAAAACAAAACTGGATCTTTTTCATTTAGCCAAGCTCTATTTTCCCCTGCTTTCCGAAGAAAATAATTTCAGCATCGAAGCCATCCACCAACAAAACGGAGACGCCGCCGAGGCTGAAATTTTTCTTTCCTGCGGGGAAAATGCCGCTCGCACCCGGGAAACGGCGTCTCTTGCCGCGCACTTTTCGCCCGCGCGGGCGGCTTCCTGCGCGCTGGGGAAGGCCTTTCACAAAGCCGCCGAAGTCCAGGGCGCCGCGCTTCCGCCCTACGGCACTCTGACCGGCGTTAAACCGGTGAAGGTCGCGCTTTTTTACCTGCAAAACGGAGTCAAAAAGGAAGACGTCGCTTCCCTTTTGCAGCGGGAATATTTTGTTTTTCCCGAAAAGGCCGCTCTATTGACGGAGCTTGCCGCGCTGGAGCAGAGCCTTTCTTTTGAAAAGGAAGACGCCATGCTCTATCTTTCGATCCCCTTTTGCCCGAGCCGGTGCTCGTACTGCTCGTTCATTTCCTCCTCAGCGCCGAAGCACCTGCAGCTTCTGCCGTCCTATTTGGAACAGATGACAGAGGAGCTTCGTCTCACCGGCGCTCTTTTCCGCGAGAAAACGAAAAAGCTGCGCGCAGTCTACATGGGCGGCGGCACGCCGGGGATTCTGAGCGCACAGCAGCTGGACTTGCTGCTGACGGCGGTGAAAGCGCATTTTGATCTGCAATACTGCACGGAGCTTTCGGTGGAGATCGGCAGGCCGGATACGATCACCGAAGAAAAGCTTCTTATTTTGAAAAAGCACGGCGTGGATCGGATCAGTATCAATCCGCAAACCACTTCCGACAAGGTTCTTTCCGCCATTGGTCGCCGGCACAGCGCCGAGGACTTTTTTGCCGCCATGCGCTTGGCTCAGAAAATCGGCTTTGATACCATCAACTGCGACCTGATCTGCGGACTTTCCGGCGATAGTCTTGAGGGCTTTCTTCGGTCGGTGGAGGAGGTTCTCTCCTTTTCTCCCGAAAATATTACCCTTCACTCGCTTTGTCGCAAAAACGCCGCCGAAAACAAAACGGCGGAACCCATGCCGCGGCAGGCGGAAGCGATGGAAAAAGCCCATAAACTTTGTATAAAAAACGGATTCGAACCATATTATTTATACAGACAAAAAAACACCACCGCCAATCTGGAAAACGCGGGCTTTGCCCAAAAGGGGCATCTTTGCCTGTATAACCTGGCCATGATGGAAGATTTATGCGACGTTTTCGCCGTAGGCGCCGGGGCGGTCACCAAGCTGATCCCGCCGGACGGCGGCAGGATCCGCCGCTTTTCCTCCTACAAATATCCGTACGAATATCTTGCCGATCCCGAAAAAATCCGCCGGAATCTGCAGGAAATGCGCGCTTTTTTGGAGGGAGGAAAACCGTTCCGGAAAATTCCGTTTCGCGGGGTGTAGGAATTAGGAGTTTTCTTGTATGGCAAAAAAGAATCAGGGTTTTGTATACGGCGCTTTCATTTTGATGCTTTCCAATCTTGTTGTGAAAGTGGTGGGAGCGCTGTTTAAAATTCCGCTGGCAAATGTGATCGGCGATACTGCCATGGGCTACTATTCCTCCGCTTACAGTGTGTACTCTATGCTTTTTCTGATCTCCACCGCCGGGCTGCCGGTCGCGATTTCCCGCATGATCGCCTCTGCCCGCGCGCAGGGAAAAGCGGGCGAAATGCGCCGGATCTTCCGGGCGAGCCTTGGTCTTTTTCTTGTCATTGGGCTGGCTTCTTCCCTTTTGCTGTATTTTTTGGCACAACAAATTGCCGCAATCCCGCAGGAACCGGAGCTGGCGCTTTGTTTCAAGACAATCGCGCCGATTTTATTTTTTATTTGCCTGTCCTCCTGCATTCGCGGTTATTTTCAAGGCAGTCAGAACATGGTTCCCACCGCCGTCTCGCAGGTAATCGAAGCCCTGGGAAACCTCGGCGTCGGCTTAACGCTCGGGGTCTGGGCGGCAAAGAAAGGGCGCGCGCCCGCGGAAGTGGCTTCGTTCGTGCTGGTCGGCATCACCGTTGGGGTGATCGCTTCGGCCGTTTACCTTTCTTTTGCCAAAATGCTGTCCGCCCGGGAGGAGATTCCGGAAGCAAAGGAGAAAAGCGAGCGCCGTACCCGCGACGTGGTACGGGAGCTGATTGCCATTGCCGTGCCGATCACGATCGCTTCGAGCGTACTTTCGCTGACCAGCGTGATCGATTCCATGGTAGCTGTCCGCCGGATGAAGGAAATCGAACTGGGGCGGCACATTGATTTTTCCAGTATTCAAAGCATGCTCTTCTCGCTGCGCGCCGTAGCGGCGCCCGTGGAGGAAAACACCGCCGCGGTTTCGATTTACGGCGCTTATACCGCGAAAGCGGTCACGCTTTTCAATATGCCGCCGACGTTGATCTATCCCTTTGCGATCAGTATCATTCCGGCGATCAGCGCCGCCAAAAGCCGTGCGGATCGCGCGGATCTGCACCGCACCATGGATTTCACCTTCCGGATCGTTTCGCTCATTTGCCTGCCGGCAGCGGTGGGGCTGAGCGTTCTTTCCGGGCCGATCATCCGGCTGCTTTTTTCCACCAACGAAACGCTTTATACCGACGCCCGCGGGATCGCTGTGACCTCCAACGAAATTGCCGCGCCCATGCTGTCCATACTGGCGACGGCGATTTTGTTTTCGGGGCTGATCTCGGTTTCGGGCGCCATGCTGCAGGGTTATGGCTTTGAGCGTAAAAGTATTTTTTCCACCTGCTGCGGCGTTTTCACAAAGCTCGTCTCCTCGTGGGTGCTGATCGGGATCCCGGCGATCGGCGCTTTCGGGATTCCCATTTCCACGCTGCTTTGTTATGCGGTCATGTTTTTCTTCAATATGACGTTTCTTGCCAAGCATACGCACTACGTCTTTTCGATTCGCAAGGTGCTTTTAAAGCCGCTTTTGGCTGCCGCCGGCTGCGGTGTTACCGCCGCTCTTTCGTTTTGGCTCCTTTCCTCCCGTGTGGGGGAAAAACCCGCCACGATCCTGGCAATTCTGTTGGCGGCGGTGGTGTATGTGCTTTTGATCTTTGCGATCAAAGGAATTGAAAAGGAAGAGATTCTCATGCTGCCCAAGGGCGAAAAACTCCTTTCTCTTAGTCAAAAGCTCCGGCTTTTGCGAGCGTAGATCCATGAGGCTCCGCCCCAAACCCCGCAAGAAAACTTTTCAAAAATAAAAAGGCTTGCTTGGAAAGCATCTTCAAGCAAGTCTTTTCAAAAGTTTTTGAGGGTTTTCAGGGGACTTTTTGGAAAAAGTCCCCTGAACAAGGTGTGGAACAGCGTCCCACATAAAATTATGAAAAGGCGATCTCGTCCATGGGCTTGCGGATCTTGCGGGGGAGCTTAGCCTCGGCGCTTTTGCCCAGCGCGATCACCAGGTCGCAGGTGTATTCGCCCTCATAGCCAACAGCCTCATTGACTTTCTGCGGATTCACCCAGCCCACAATAAGACTGGCAACGCCGAGCGTTTCGGCCGCCAGCGTGATGTAGGCGCAGAGCTCGCCGACGTCGTATTTTACAAAATGATCGTCCGGGTGTTTGGGATTGTCGCGCTTTTTCATCGCGGCGCCGTTCGGATACAGGCACAAAAACGCCCCCGCCTTTGCCACATACGGGTTCATCCCGTCGTCCTGCAGGGCAAGCGCGACCTTTTCTTTTTTCTCCGGCTCTGTCACCACGGCGATCCGCCAGGGCTGGCTGTTGCACGCCGAAGGCGTCAGCCGGGCAGCGGCCAATATTTTTTCAATCTCAGCTTCTTCGATCGCTTCCCCGGTAAATTCCCGGCAGGAATGGCGCGTTTCGGCAAGCTGCAAAAAGGCTTCGTAGGTCATTTCCTTTCTTCCTTTCTCATTTTTCTACCCCTATTGTAACCGAAAAAGAGCCGCGTGTAAAGGGGAATTTCCCCGAAAAAAATAACCCCGATCCTTTTTCCGGATCGGGGTTATTTCTGCTGTTCACTGTTCATGGGACCGTACCTCTTCTTTCTGCGGAGTCCTCAGGCCTTCATTTCTCCGAACTTTCGGGTCACTGTAACCTTTCCTTAGGACTGTACCTTACCCTTTCTTTGATTTTTGGGAATCTTAGTTCCTCCGAGCTTTCGGGTCACTGTACACTTTTTTTGGGACCGTACCTCCTATTTGGATTGGCGGAAGCGCTTCCTTGCTCTTCCTTTTTTGTTTGCCCTCTTCTTTGTGTCTTTATCTTAGCACATGTTATCTTTTTTGTAAATTCACATTTTGCACAAAATTTCAGGAAATTTTTCTACTTGCACAAATCTGCGTTTTGGTATATAATGATATTATTGGGCGTTGAATCGGCGCCCCTTTTCTTTTTCGGGCGGGAAGTCTTGACAAAATAAAACGGGACAGATATAATTGTTAGGATAAGAACTATCAATATCTATTAAGTCTTTCAGGAGATTAAAAAAATGAGCTTGAAACAAGTAAAAACCGAAGAAAAGAACAAGGCGGTTCTGGAGATCACCATCCCCAAGGACGTCTTTGACGCCGAAGTGATGAAGGTATACAAAAAGCAGGTCGGGAAAATCACCATTCCCGGCTTCCGTAAGGGCAAAGCGCCGAAGCCGATCATTGAAAAAATGTACGGCAAGGGCGTGTTCTACGAAGATGCGCTGAACGCGCTGCTTCCCGGCGTATTGGAGGAAGCGGTGCAGGAGGCCGGTATTGAAGCGGTCAGCCAGCCGGAGCTGGATCTGGGCGATATCGATGAAAACGGCGTGGCGCTCACCGCGACCTACTACACCAAGCCCAATTTGAAGCTGAAAGCCTACAAAGGACTGAAAGCCGAAAAGACCGTGAAGAAGGTTACTGCGGAAGAAGTAAAAGCCGAGCTTGCCCGTGTGCAGGAAAGAAATTCCCGCACCATTGAAGTAACCGATCGCGCCGCCGCGATGGACGACGTTGCCGTGATCGATTACGAAGGCTTCATCGGCAGCGAACCTTTCCAGGGCGGAAAAGACGAGGGACATCACCTGCGCCTTGGTTCCGGCCAGTTTATTCCCGGTTTTGAAGAACAAATCGTCGGTCACAAAATCGGCGATGCGTTCGACGTAACCGTGACCTTCCCCGAAAACTACCACGCGGAAGAGCTCAAGGGGAAGGAAGCGGTTTTCAAAGTAGCACTGAACGGCATTGAACATATCGAGCTTCCCGCGCTGGACGATGAATTTGCCAAGGACGTTTCCGAATTTGACACGCTGGATGAATACAAAAAAGATATCCGGGCAAAAATCGAAAAGAGAAACGAAGAAGACGCCGAGCACCAGGTGGAAGAACAGCTTCTGAACGCGCTGATCGAAAACATTGAAGGCGATATTCCCGAATGTATGTTCGACACTGAGTGCGACAATATGCTGCGCGACTACGAAAACCGTCTGGCTCAGCAGGGGCTTTCGATGGAAACGTACCTGCAGTACACCGGCATGACGCTTCCGAAAATGAAAGAAGAATTCAAGCCGCAGGCTGAAAAGCAGGTCAAGGCGCAGTTGGCGCTGGAAGTAATCGCAAAAGAAGAAAAATTCGAAATCAGCGACGAGGAAATCGAAGCCGAGTACAAGCGAGTTTCCGAAGCCTATCAGATCGAGCCGGAAAAGGCCAAAGAATTCATTGCGCGTGAACTGATTCAAAAAGACGTCGCCGCCCGCAAAGCGGTTGAGCTTTTGAAGTCCAGCGCCGAAATCACCGAAAAGGCGGAAGAGAAAAAGCCCGCAGCCAAAAAAGCCCCCGCGAAAAAGGCTCCTGCCGAAAAGAAAGAAACCGCAACCAAGAAAGAAACCGCTGCGAAAAAGCCCGCCGCAAAAAAAACCACTAAAAAAACGGCGGATAAAGAGTAATTTCCCGAATTTGGAGGTAGAACATGGCATTAGTTCCCATGGTCATTGAACAGACCGGACATTCCGAAAGAAGCTACGATATTTATTCCCGTCTTTTGAACGATCGTGTTGTTTTCCTTAGTGACGAAGTCAACGACACCACCGCTTCGCTCGTGGTGGCGCAGCTGCTCTATCTGGAAGCGCAGGATCCCGACAAAGACATTGCGCTGTACATCAACAGCCCCGGAGGCAGCGTTTCCGCCGGTATGGCCATTTTCGATACAATGAATTACATCAAGTGCGACGTATCCACCATTTGTGTCGGTATGGCCGCCAGCATGGGCGCTTTCCTGCTCGCCGCCGGCGCCAAGGGCAAACGAATCGCTCTGCCCCACAGCGAGATCATGATCCATCAGCCCCTGGGCGGTATGCAGGGTCAGGCAAGTGATATTAAGATTCATTCCGACCATATCCTGCGCACGCGCGATACTTTGAACCGCATTTTAGCGGAGCGAACCGGAAAACCGCTTGAGGTGATTGAAAAAGATACCGACCGCGATAATTTCCTTACCGCGCAGCAAGCGCTTGAGTACGGATTGATTGACAAGGTCATCGACAAAAGGGCGTAAACTTCACGAGGCGTAAGATTTTGTCTTACGCCTTCGATTTCTCATAGGAGTTGACATGGCAAACCAAAAAAACAATCCCACCTGTTCGTTCTGCTCGCGCAGCGACAGGCAGGCCGCTCTTCTCATTCCCGGTCCGAACGGCGTGTATATCTGCGATCACTGCGTTTCCCTATGCAATGAACTTCTGCAGGATTATTTGGGGGAACAGAAGCGTCAAAAGAAAAAACAGACGTTCGAGCTGGCCTATCTTCCCAAGCCTACCGAGATCAAAAAGTCCTTGGACGAGTATGTGGTAGGGCAGGACAATGCCAAAATTGCCCTTTCCGTAGCGGTATACAACCACTATAAACGTCTGATGCAGAAAGATAAAAACGACGTGGAGATCCAGAAGAGCAACGTGCTCCTGATCGGCCCTACGGGCGTTGGCAAAACCTATTTGGCACAGACCCTGGCCAAAACCCTGCAGGTGCCCTTTGCCATTGCCGATGCGACCACGCTGACCGAGGCGGGCTACGTGGGCGAGGATGTGGAAAACATTCTGCTCCGGCTTATTCAGGCGGCGGATTTCGACGTGGAGAAGGCCGAACGCGGGATTATTTATATCGATGAGATCGATAAAATTGCCCGCAAAAGTGAAAACCGCTCCATCACGCGGGACGTTTCGGGCGAGGGCGTCCAGCAGGCGCTGCTCAAAATTTTTGAGGGCACGGTTGCCAACGTACCGCCGCAGGGCGGTCGAAAGCACCCGAACCAGGAATTTATTAAGATCGATACCAAAAACATTCTCTTTATTTGCGGCGGCGCTTTCGACGGCATTGCCGATCTGATCAACAAGCGGGACGGCAAAGCCGCGATCGGCTTTGACCAGAAAGTCGAAACGAAAAAAGAGAAAGAAGACAGCGGCGTAATCCGCAAGGTGATTCCGCATGATCTGGTCAAATACGGCATCATTCCCGAACTGGTGGGCAGAATCCCGGTGATTGTGCCGCTGGATCCGCTGGATGAAAAAAACCTGGTGCGTATTTTAACCGAGCCGAAAAACGCGCTTTCCAAGCAATACGTCAAGCTGTTTGAGCTGGACGGCGTCACACTGGAATTTCGCCAGGATGCGCTTTTGGAAATTGCCCGGCTCGCACGCGAGCGCAATACCGGCGCCCGCGGTCTGCGCGCGATTTTAGAGGGCTTTCTGCAGAAAATCATGTATGAGATCCCCGACCGTACCGACGTGGAAAAGGTAGTCATCACCAAAGACACCGTTGCCACCGGCTCTCCGGAGCTTGTGCTCAAATCCATTTCCGAAAGCGCGGACTGAGTACGCTGCAAGTCTCCGCCCCGTAAGAAGCGCAAAACGCAGCTTGATTCGCCTGAAAGCGGGTTGCCCGCAGCCACATGGGCGCAATTCCACTCCGGTATTGCCGGAATATTGCTCTGTGACCCACCGGTAATAACGGCAAAAGGAATCTGCATGTAAATGCAGATTCCTTTGTTTTTTCATCCTAAAAGTTTTGAGAATCGTTAAGGACCTTTTTAAAAGGTTCTTAAGTTTGGGTGGAACCCCAAATCCTACGACTCCATATCCGTGGTTTCGATTTTCCAGGAAGCGGTGGTTTTATCGATCCAGGCGGCGCGATTTTTGAGGAAGGTTTTTAAATACCGGATCTGAGAATCGTAGGTCGGGTAGAGGTTGGTATCGCGCCGTTCAAACGCCACCTTTTTCCCCAAAATATCCCAAACACGGAAGTTATCCGCAGCAGACGGCGCGATCCTTTCATACTCCGCATCGATCGCTTCGAAAGCCGTATCCAGCAAAAGATCGCGCACTTCGTCCCAACGAGCTTTAAACTGCTTTTGGAATTTAGGATCGCGGAACAGGTAGTACGACCAGGTTTCGCCCACATAATCGTCGTCCATATTATAGCTTGCCCAGGTCGAATAGTCCTGCACGTCCCTGCTGAAATTGCCAAACGCCAGGTCAAAATCCCACACAGGGCCCAATTTCAGCTTTCCGCCGCTGTCTTTGGTAAAATAGCAGCTCCGGCGGAACGCACAGTCGGTGTTATTGGTCAATTCGATCATGATCAGCCAATCAATGAGCGATTCCATGTCGATATATTCTTCGTATCCCTTGCCCGCGACGACCGCGTCATTGGCTTCTTTCAGATAGGTTTTAATATAATCGAACTGAGCCGAGGTCAGAGAATTGAATTCCGGTCCCTTCACCAATACAAATTTCAAAAGCCCGGCGTGGAAATAGTTCATTCCCTGGACGTCCACACCGCTCACCACGCCGCCGACCTCCAGAAAGTAACCGCAGTCTACTTTCTTCATATCGTGCGTGATCTCCACGCGCCCTTCGCCTTCCTCCAAGTGCTCCCCGAAAGAATAAACGCCGATGTAATCCCCATTCAGGAACACATCCACTGCGTTCTGCGTGGGGGCGTAGTCAAAGGAAAGCTGAGCCGCCATAAGCTGTGCCACATGATTTCGCATCAGCGATTTATCGGCATAGTTGGCAAGCAGCGCCCATTCTTCGCCCGCCGTCAGTCCGAACACGGAAACGGGAGTGTCGAAATGAATTTTATAGGGCTTTTTATCCCAATTCCAGGTGGAATTGCCCCGGCCGCGAAGACGAATATGCGAAAGCGGGATCGATTCAAACCCGCTCGTTCCGGCGTCCAGCACAAAGGTGGCAGAGATATATTGCTCTTTCGACTTCACCTCGGCGCCGTCTTCCGTTTCAAGATAAATCACGGGAAGATTTTTCGTCTCGCGCAGAATCTTTACCTTCAGACGCAGCAGATTGCCGTTGTCGTCCTGCAAAACCAAGATCGGAGACGCGGAAAAATCGACGCTTCCGTCTTCATTTGTCTCTTCAAAATAGCAGCGGTTTTCGGAAAGAATTTCCGGCTGAACGGCGCTGAGCGCGGACATGGTAATATCATAGGGAAAAGCAGCGGTGAGAAGATTGCCCTTTCTTTCAAGCAGAATATCCTCTTCCAGTCCGGGAACCGAACCGGCAGCAAGCTTCAGAGTCACTTCCCCCTCGCCCAATCCGCCGAGGCGGCAGGCCTGGCCGTTGAAGGAACGTAAATTCTGTGTCCCCTCCACCCGTTCTAAAATCGGGATCGGCGAGGCGCTTTCCCAGGTCAGATCGCAAAACGGCGCATGATAATACAAATTCTCCGCCGCCAGCTCCACACCGTCTGCCAGGGTGAGCTGCAGGGCAACCTCTGAAAGTGAGCGCATGGAAAGCACAAATTCACCCATTTCCGGCTGCGCCAGCACTTCCAAATTGCAAACACGGTTCCAATGCACGTTATCCTCAAACACAATGGGCGCCACAAACGAAACCTTCACATCCTGCGGATCCGAAAGAAAATAGCTGTTTTCCGACAGAGCGACAAGCATTTCGAAATCGGCAACGGGATAGGACGCAAGATCGACCGCCTTGCCGTTGAAGGATTTCACCTTGAAATAATAATCCTGAACAGCTGCATCCGTAGAGGGGGTAACGCGGTAAGTGTAAAGCTGCACGGCCGGACAATAGGCAAAAAACTTCGCCTGGAATTCCCGATCCGGCGCTACAACGATCCGTCCTTCCTCATGCGAGGAAACAAAAAATTCCCGAAAGGTGTAGTCTCCAAAGATGCGCAGCGGTTTTTCCAGTCGCATGGTATCCATTTCCGTGGCTTTGATGAAAACGATATCGGAAAGCGAATCGCAAAGTTCCTGCGCCACCGCAAAGCTTTCCCCATCGAAAACAAAAGAAAATTCATTCTGCCCCACTTCCACAAAGCCGAAATCAGCAATTTCCTCGCAGGAATAGGCAAAATGCGTTCTGGATTCATGCGGGATTTGCACCGAAATGGGCGTATACGCTTCGTAAAACGTTTGTTCAAATGTGCAATTTTGGGAAAAAATCAGCTGCAGGTCGGAATCGAGCTTTCCCTGATTTTCCACCGTGAACGTGTATTCACCGGCAGGCAGCTCGCTATAGGTTTCCCCGTCCTGAAAATAGGTCACTTCCCGGTGGCGCACCAAAATCTGCGAGGTGCTGCGCACCAAATTTGAATCGTTTTGCAAAATATAATAGGAAGAAAAAACGATCCCTAGCAGCAAAAGAAGGACAAACGCCGCCACCGAAAAAACGGTCGTCAGTTTTTTCTGATTCAACGCACGCATGAAAGCTCCTCCTCCCCTCTTTATTTTTGTAATACCAGAATTTCTTCATTGATTAGCGCTCCATTTGCTTTGCATTCCCGCACAATGGCGCGCGTGGCTTCTTCCTTTTCCGTAGGAAACATTTGGTCGTTGAAATAATAGATTTCTTTATAATCACCGCCAAAGGCGCCTTTTCCATCAATTCTCTCAAATACCATTGTGTTCCTCCGTTTCCTTTTTTATTCTACCACACAATTTTACATTTGAAAAGGGCTCGCCTCTTTCTTTTCTCAAATTTTTTTCCTTCCTAAAAAAGTGCCGGATTCCTGCGGCTTTATTTTATCACATTTGTCAGCCGGCCGTCAACAAAGCCGGCCGGAAAAATCTCGCAGCCTTTCCAAAAGGATTCTGTGCGTCTATGAAACAAAAAGTCCCTCGCTGCGCGTTGACGTTATCCGAAATATCATGATGATTTTGAAAGAGAGAATCGGTCATGAAAAAATTCTCCCTGCCGTTACTTCAACAAGTATATTTTTCCTATTCAACAACCTCTATCCAAGCCGCACTATTGTCTGCTGCGACGAAAAGGCAGAAGCGACCGCTCGCACCTTCGCCGGTCTGCTTCAGCAAGGCGCGATCAAGGCCAAAGGCGCCGCCGATCTATGAACCGGCGCTCGAAAACGGCTCCACCTTCTTTGGAAGCCGGGTCGTAAACGGCATTGAAAAGTTCAAAAAGCTGTGTGGCTGTATCGTTGCGAACCGTTATGATGCGACCCTTGACGACGTCAAAAAAAAGGTATATACGAGAGGCCTTTTCGGGAGAGATTAGAAAAAACAAATGACGCCGCTTGTCAGCGGCGTCATTTGTTTTGTACGAAAAGAAAGCTTAGCCTTTTCTCCATACCATTTTATCCACCACGCCGGTGTAGGACTGGATCAGCTTCACCACCTTGGTTGAAACGTTTTCATCGGTATAGTCGGGAACCGGCGTGCCATGGTCTCCGTTTTGCTGCATGGTTACGGCTGTATCCACCGCTTGGAGCAGGTTCTTCTCATCGATACCGGCGAGGATAAAGCAGGCTTTATCGAG